>NZ_PJZH01000098.1 GCF_002858715.1 Chimaeribacter coloradensis
ACCAGAGGAATTTCAGCGCCAGCGCTGAACGCCGCGCCGCGTCCTGGTATTTCCCCTCATAGCACAAGCCGCCGACCCAGCTCCGCCAGGCGAGATCGCTGGTGTCGATGCGCTCATCAATCCGCTCCAGACAGGGCACCGCCAGCGGCTCATCTTTCGTGACCAGCAGCGCCGCCAGGTAACGATCGCCTGCGGCCACCGTGAACACCGCACGCGTCCCTTCATCGTCGCACTCGGCATGGTGCCTGATCTCCTCACTGGCGCGCAGCATCAGCAGCAGCGCGCCGACATTCCAGACGGTGCCCTGGGAGGTGTGGTGCGCCCACGGCCTGCGGGTGTC
>NZ_PJZH01000099.1 GCF_002858715.1 Chimaeribacter coloradensis
GTCATTCTCTTCCGATCCGTCACCGGCTGATCAAGCGTTATATGCGACGCTCCCGCCTATGATTTCTGCTGCGTATCAAACCCAGCAGTGGGTAATGATTGATGATTATGGCTGTGATATCGCGTTTGATCTCGCCATACAATAATGTGTGTGCCGATATAAGTGTCTGATGCGGGCTGTCATCAATTACCTGATGACAGCCCGATGTGGTTTTTAATGGGCTACATCCCGTGCAGCCTGCCCAGCAGCCCCATTCGCTCCGCGGCCAGGTCAGGGTTCACCAGCAACCCGGCCTCATCCGCCAGCCGGAACAGCGCGCTGTAGTGCGCCAGGC
>NZ_PJZH01000100.1 GCF_002858715.1 Chimaeribacter coloradensis
AACAAGGGCCGCAACAGGCACCGGATATAGCGCAGTTAGGCATGACGCCGGAGGCGCTGGCCTGTTTCCGGCGCGTGCTGGCGCAGCCACAGGGGCTGGTTCTGGTCACCGGCCCGACCGGCAGCGGCAAAACCGTCACGCTCTACAGTGGGCTGAAGCAGCTCAACAGCCCGGCGCATAACCTCTGTAGTGTGGAAGATCCGGTCGAGATTCCGGTGGAGGGCATCAACCAGACGCAGGTCAACCCGAAAGCAGAACTGAGCTTTGCGCGCATTCTGCGGGCGCTGCTGCGCCAGGACCCGGACATCATCATGGTGGGTGAAATCCGTGAT
>NZ_PJZH01000101.1 GCF_002858715.1 Chimaeribacter coloradensis
ATATGCCCGCTTTCGTTACCGCCCGGATAGGGCTGGATTACGACGACATCACCCTCTTGCAACATTTCTCCTGTACCAATCACCGTAAAACCTGCGTTGCTGAGTAAACGACCATAATCTTTTGCATGCAACGTCTGTCCTATATTTACGCCGCCTGCATTAATAGCCCGGCGGGTAAAGGCTGCGCATCTTCCTTGTGAGGATGATGTTGCATGTTGTCTGATATAAACCGCCGCAGTGTGTTTATTCCATCCCATCGTTTTTCCCTTTTAAGTGGCCCATTAACGGCGGCTATTCCAGCACGTGGGAAAGGAGGCGGGTAGACAAAATA
>NZ_PJZH01000102.1 GCF_002858715.1 Chimaeribacter coloradensis
CTGGCGCTGGTTGTTCAGCAACGCGCCCAGGCGCAGCAGCTGAATCATCGGCAGGTACTCTTTTTTGCGGAACAGGTTCAGGCGCGGCAACTCTTCCAGCTTGATCGCTTTGCGGTGCAGCCGCACCATCGCCGCCAGCAGTATCTGCTGCTCCTGGTTGAAGCCCGGCAGGTTGGTGTTTTGCAGGATATACGCGGAGTGGCGATGCATACCGGTATGGTTGATGCTCAGCCCCACCTCATGCAGCAACGCCGCCCACTTCAGCAGCGCTTCCAGTTGCGGATGCACCAGCTTCGGGTTCTGCGCCTGCCACTGGTTGTAAAGGTGGAC
>NZ_PJZH01000103.1 GCF_002858715.1 Chimaeribacter coloradensis
ACACGGGCAACGGCACCAATCAGGTTGGTACGCGGGCGCAGGTGCGCCACTTCCCGCAGGTATTCGATGCTGTGGCGTTTGGCCGCCATCGGGTAGGTGTCCGGATCGTCCACCCAGCCCACCACGTTCACTGCCGTGGCCTGCAATTCAAAGCTCTGGCCTTCACCCGGTGACGCCACCACGGTGCCGGTGATTTCCACAGAGCACCCTGTCGTCAGGCGTAGCACATCAGCCTGGTAATTGGACAGAGAATTATTTACGACGGCCTGTAATGGATTAAAGCAGGAGCCGTCATAAACGGCGAGGAAGGAGATGCCGGCTTTAGAATC
>NZ_PJZH01000104.1 GCF_002858715.1 Chimaeribacter coloradensis
GACGGGAACCCCTGTTGCAAATAGAGCGGCCGTTGCAGCGTGGGAAACAGCCAATGGAACAGCCCGCCCAGCCCGCCACCGGCGGGAAGGTCTGCCCCATCGCCACCAGCGTCTCCAGCAGGGGCCGGAACGGCCGCCCCGCCTCGCGGGTTACGGCGATCCCTGCCGTCACACCGATCGCCACCGCAATCAGGCTCGACACCCCCACCAGCAGCAGGTGCGACAGCACCAGCGACGGGAACCCCTGTTGCAAATAGAGCGGCCGTTGCAGCGTGGGAAACAGCCAATGGAACAGCCCGCCCAGCCCGCC
>NZ_PJZH01000105.1 GCF_002858715.1 Chimaeribacter coloradensis
CGCAAATCGCGCTGCTGCAACAGAGCCTGGATGCACTGAAACAGGCGGTGCTGCTGATGCACGCCCCGCAGGGCGCGCCCCTGGCCAGCGGGGAGCACCTGCAATTGTCAGCCGGTCAGAACCTTATCGCTACCGCCGGAAACAACGCCGATATCAGCGTGGCGAAAAAGCTCTTTATCGGCGTAGGTCAGGCGCTGAGCGTGTTTGTGCGCAAACTGGGTATCCGGCTTATCGCCAACCAGGGGCCGGTGGAGCTGCAGGC
>NZ_PJZH01000010.1 GCF_002858715.1 Chimaeribacter coloradensis
CAGAAGTGAAACGCCGTAGCGCCGATGGTAGTGTGGGGTCTCCCCATGCGAGAGTAGGGAACTGCCAGGCATCAAATTAAGGCCTGTCGAAAGACAGGCAAGTGACACCGGTTAACAGAATGACCTCTCTGTTAACGTAAAAGAATCGGTGGTGCGGTAGTTCAGTCGGTTAGAATACCGGCCTGTCACGCCGGGGGTCGCGGGTTCGAGTCCCGTCCGCACCGCCACTTATTGCATAGGCCCTGAGCATTCGCTCAGGGCTTTTTGCATTTTCAACATTGCGAAATTGCTGCTATCTCTTTGCTTTCCCTTTCTCTGGCAGCCTTTTCAGCACCTGTTACTGCCGTCCGTGCTGCTGTCATTAACGTTTTAGCCCCGTATCAGCAGCGTTTTACTGACTAAAAAGCTTCTCTGGTAGTGTCGTAAGATAAATCGCAGGCTTTCCTTCGAAATCAGAACTAAAAAGAATCTGCTTATCATCCGGCGTAAAAGAGGGGTGGGGGTGAGTCACCTGACGGTCGCCATCCAGAACCCGCCATGAACTGTTATGCGCGGCAACCCGTTTATGTTGTTTCGTATTTACATCAAACACATAGAGCCAAGGGTCGTTCTCAATGGAATAACCGCTGGCATCCTGGACATCTACTGGCGTGCCTGCACCATCCCCCACCAATAATGTCCCTGTTTCATTACTCATCAAATGTGAACAGGCGGGCATAGTCATTAACACTTCGTTGAGATCGCGGTCAGGGCAATAACGCCAAATTTGCCGTTCTGTCTGATTTTTCAGGTATGAAACATAGATCAATGCGGAACCATCGGGTACCCAAAACTCATGTGTACAGCTCTCACCCTCTGCGTGTTCTTTGACTTTACGTACATGGGTACCATCCTCGTTGACTAACCACATCCGGGCATCAACCAGATCATGTGGGCCTTCATGGCAAAAAGCGATGGTGTGATCATGATAGGGCCGGTATATCGGGTGGCCCAGCCAAAGATGATTTTCATGGATGACATGTGACTTACCGCTGTTAAGATCGATCCGCAGCAGCCGGCAGTGAGGCTTCTGAGTAAAAAATGTCTGGAAGACTTTCCAGTCTGTTAAAGGCGTCCAGTCATTACGATCAATCTCAATGCCCACCAGGCTGGTACATTCACTGTTTGCGACCCAGGTACCATAACCGACCCATTGCTCAGGCACTTCATATACTGTTTCTTCATGCAGACTGGCCAGATCGACCCGCTGTAGCCGCCGCTCATTTTTTACATAATAGAGATAGCGGTCATCATGAGATAAAAAGCCTCCAAAAGTATTGTCACCCGGGCCTTCCGTTAACTGTGTAGCCTGTTGGGTAGCCAGATCCATCAGATAATAGTTCCGGTTTCCATCAAACTCGCCCGCAAATAACAGCTTATTGCCCGCTTTGGTGAAGCACTTCTGGTAAAAATAGTTGCGATGGCAAAGCACATCAGGGGGTGTCAGGCGTGTAACCTGCGCACCGGTACCGCTATCATGGTAAGTATGAAAATTAAGCGTAATAAGAGAACCTTTAGGCACGGCACATCTCCTTGTTGAACAGGCAGGGCATGACGCCACCACTCAGCGATAATATTTTGAAACAGGGTTTCAATATTAAAGAGATGATACTGCGATATCTTTGGTCTGTGAGAGGGAGAGCGTGAGTCTGTTAGCTTGCTCACAGAATTTTTGAGGTCGTTTACGCTTCGTATAAAGACAGCGATTCACCGATGAAGCAAAAAGCCGTGATGAAAATAAGCAGGTTAAAACGATCAAACTTATAAAGCAGGATCGCAGCCTGAACCGATGATCCTGGCAGATCACGTGATGCCGGAGGCCCGTCTTGTGCTGAAAGGCAATCGAAGGTCGCTGTAAATTGTCGTATTCCGTCTATCTGCACACGTAAGGCATCGTCTGAAACTGATTTTTCCTATGCGTAGTCTGCGCGTATACTCACTCTTATGCTGCCGGCGTTGTCATGCCGGCAGTCACATTACACAAGGGAGAAGGCTTCAGCGTGCCGAAGAAAACATATGCGATGAGGTATGTTGCCGGACAACCAGTTGAACGAATCTTTCCTGGTGCGGTAGCGCAATTGGGGCAGGCCTTGCCGCCTGGCGAGGCGTTGCCGAACTCACACGTTCTGCGTGTCATGGTATGGAATATTTTTAAGCAGCAGCGGGCTGAATGGCTATCGGTGCTAAAAAACTTTGGTAAAGATACGCAACTCGTACTGTTGCAAGAGGCTCAGACAACGCCTGAGTTGATCAAATTTGCCACTTCACACTATCTGGCTGCTGATCAGGTGCCGGCAATCGTGCTGCCGCAGCACCCTTCTGGGGTGATGACGCTGGCTGCGGCTCACCCTGTCTACTGCTGTCCACTTCGTGAGCGTGAGCCGCTGTTGCGGCTGTCTAAATCAGCGCTGGTTACCGTCTACCCTCTGACCAACGGCGAGCTGGTTATGGTGGTAAACATTCATGCGGTCAACTTCAGCCTGGGGGTCGATGTTTACAGTAAGCAGCTTGATCCGATTGGAGAGCAGATGGCTTCACACACGGGCCCGGTAATCATGGCCGGTGATTTTAATGCCTGGAGCCGGCAACGTATGAATGCGCTATTTAATTTTGCCCGCCGTTGCGGTCTGAAAGAAGTTAACTTCACCGATGACCACCGGCGCCGGGCCTTTGGTAAACCGCTCGATTTCGTTTTTTACCGCGGATTGACGGTTTCTGCCGCAACAGTGCTGGTGACACGGGCGTCGGATCATAACCCGCTACTGGTTGAATTTGTTCCCCGTTAAGCGCCGAGAGGGCAGGGCACAGGCAATAAAAAAGCATCCCGGAGGATGCTTTTTTTATAGAACAGAACCATTTCAGACGCTACAACAACAAATCGCTGTTTACGGCTCAGGTATCAGGGGTCAGCTTGTTGTTAACAAACAACGTCAGCTTATCGCCGGGTTGCAGGTTATTCGAAGCCGAATTCCACCGCATCACATCACTGATATTGACCCCATGACGGCGGGCAATACTGGCCAGTGAATCTCCTTTGCGAACCTGATAAGTGATGCTGTTCGCCGCCGTTATGTCATTCGTCGCGCTGTCAGCCGTTTGCAGGTTCTGGCCTACCTTGACCGTACTGGAACGACCCAGCTTGTTCCAGCGCTGTAAATCGCTGGTTTTGACATTAAGACGGGCCGCAATCGCTGACAGCGTATCACCCGGGCGCACTGTATAACTGGAACCGGAAGCCGCACTGTTTTTTGCCAGTTTCGTCTCTACGGCGGCGATATCGCTATCGGCCAGCGAGTCCTTCAACTGATCAGCATGGGCTTTCGGTACCAAAATATAGTGCGGGCCATTCGGAGCCGTTACGCCCTTCTTGTAACCCGTATTATAGGATTTCAGCTTCGTCAGCGACATGCCGGCCATCTCAGCCGCCTGCGTCAACTGCATCTGCTGACCGACTTCAACGCGCGCCAGAGCCCGGCTTTCGTTGGTTTTCGGCAAGCGAATCCCATATTGTTTGCTATGCTTAAGAATATCGCTAAGCGCCAACATCTTCGGTACATAAATCGACGTTTCATGCGGAAGCGCCAATGCCCAGAAGTTTGTCGGACGGCCTTTAGCCTTATTCGCTTTAATCGCTTGCAGGACGCGACCTTCACCGCTGTTATAGGCGGCGACAGTCAGCAGCCAGTCACCGTCAAACATCCGGTTCAGGCGTTGCATCATATCAAGCGCAGCAGTTGTCGATGCCACGACATCGCGGCGACCGTCATACCACTGGTTCTGTTTCAGACCATATGTACGACCCGTGCTCGGTACAATCTGCCAAAGCCCTGCGGCATTGGCGGCTGACGTCGCTTTGGGGTCAAAAGCGCTCTCCACTATGGGTAGCAGTACCAGTTCCATCGGCATCTTACGTTGTTTAATCTGCTCGACAATCCAGTACATGTACGGCTCTGCCCGTAATGTTACATCGTGGAGATAGCTCTTCTGTTTTAAGTAACGCTTTTTCTGTTCACGGATCCGGGAATTTTCCGGAACCTCCATCTTCAGCTCGTCGCTAATGAAGTTCCACAAGTCTTCTTGTTGCGCGATGTCGTTATTACTGCCCAACCATCGCGCTGTGGTCTCTCGACCAGCCCCTGTGTACTCTCCTGCTTCACTTTGACCTGCCGAAGACAGACTCTGTGCGTGCTGTAACGGTTGTGATGCGTCATGCCTTGACGCCTGACAACCGACCAGCAACACGGAGGCGAGGAGTATCGCTTTAGCCTTCATGTGTGTGTCAATAGTTGCTTAAAAGACGACCGATAATACTTTGCTTCGCCAAACAACACAAGAAAAAGGTTTAATAACTGTCTTTCCGCTCACGTAAACGCGCAAAAACTTGCCAAGGCTCACTAACAGGTAAGACAAATCCTAATTTCTTTTGTAAATCAGTATCATGACAACGTAAAAATAGGTTAATTATGTGCTCTTTTTCGAGGGTTGTAGGAACACTTGGTATACCCTTTTTACGCATTTCTTGCACTTGTTGCTCATATGTTTCTATATCGCGATCCTGGGGTAAAATTGAGCGGGCAAACTTAAGATTTGAGAGGGTATACTCATGGGCACAGCACACTAAGGTATTCTTTGGTAAAGCGGTTAACTGTTGAAACGACTCGTACATCTGGCGGGCGGTGCCTTCAAATAAGCGCCCGCAGCCGGCCGAAAATATCGTATCGCCGCAGAAAAGATAAGGCGCACTGTAGTAAGCAATGTGCCCGGAAGTGTGCCCTGGCACATCGAAAACCTGGTAATTTTGCTGTCCCAGCGTAAACGTATCACCCTGTTTCAGAGTTATCTGACTAAACTTCGCGGCGGTTTCCTGCGGGCCATAGAGGGTAACCTGAGGATAGTGCTGTAAAAGTTCGTTGACGCCGCCCACATGATCATGGTGATGGTGAGTCAATAAAATCGCGGTCGGCGTCAGTGCGTGTTGCTGTAACGCGGCCAGCACCGGTGCGGCCTCACCGGGATCAACGATGATAACTGTGCCCTGCTGGTCATCCAGCAACCAAATGTAATTGTCCTGCAGAGCAGGAATGCTGATAAGATTCATTGATACCTCGTTGGCAAACGCTTGAAAGAAGATAATAAACCATGCAATCCGCGCACCCGTCCAACATTCTGGGCACACCCGGCTCCTGGGGGGATATTCCCCGCGGGGCGTCGTGGCGTGCTGCGCTGGAGCAGCAGCTCCAGCCGTGGTGGCCGAAGATGTATGGCTATCATCTGTTAAAAATCGGCAATCTCAGCGCCGAGATCAACAGCGAAAAGTGCCCTATCTCCCATCAGGTCAATGTTGGGCCGCACGGCGGGAACCTTCAGGTCATCGCGGATCCTTATCTGCTGCCGTTTGCGGAGAAGTCCGTGGATGCCTGCCTGGTTGCCCATACGTTGGCCTATGCCGCAGATCCGCACCGCATTCTGCGGGAAGTGGATAGGGTGCTGATTGATGATGGCTGGCTGGTGATGACCCACTTTAACCTGTTGAGCCTGCTGGGAATAGGTAAACTGGTGCCGGTGGTGCGCCACCGCCAGCCCTTCAGGGCGCAGATGTTTACCCAGATGCGCCTGCTGGACTGGCTGGGGTTGCTTAATTATGAGGTGATGTATCAGTCGCGCGTGCAGGTGCTGCCGTGGTGCAGGCAGGGCGGGAAAATGCTGAGCACCCACCTGCCGGCGCTGGGGTGCCTGGGCGTCATGGTGGCACGTAAACGCACCCTGCCGCTGACGCCCACGGCGAAAAAGATAGGCTTGCGCAAGCCCAGCCTGAGCCGGGCGGTAGGGGCGACGAAAAGCTACCGGGACATCCCTTAAGCGGGCTGGTAGCCGATATCCTCAAACGCGGGGGCGTTGGCCGCCGCACGCGCCAGCTCGTCACAGCGTTCATTCTCCGGGTGGCCGGCGTGCCCCTTTACCCACTCCCAGGTGATACGGTGGTGTGAAATGGCCGTATCCAGCCGCTGCCAGAGATCGACATTTTTTACTGCTTTCTTGTCCGCTGTTTTCCAGCCGCGCTTTTTCCAGTTATGGATCCAGCTGGTGATCCCCTGGCGGACATACTGGCTGTCGGTGCTCAGCACCACCTCACAGGGGGCGGTCAGCGCCTCCAGCGCCACAATGGCCGCCATCAGCTCCATGCGGTTGTTGGTTGTCAGGCGGTAGCCCGCGCTGAAACATTTTTCGTGCTGTTTGTAGCGCAAAATCGCGCCATAACCACCGGGGCCGGGGTTGCCGAGGCAAGAACCGTCGGTGAAAATTTCTACCTGTTTACTCATCTCTGGTAGACTCTTCCCATCAATTTCAAACGCCAAGTCTGACATAAACGAGCGCTATGAGCACTGCAATTACACGACAGATTGTTATGGATACGGAAACCACCGGCATGAACAAGCTGGGGGTTCATTACGAAGGACACCGTATTATTGAAATCGGTGCGGTTGAAGTGATCAACCGTCGCCTGACCGGGCGCAACTTTCACGTCTATGTGAAACCTGACCGTCTGGTCGACCCGGAAGCCTACGGCGTACACGGCATCAGTGATGAATTTCTGGCCGACAAACCGACCTTTGCTGACGTAGCAGATGAATTCCTCGATTTCATCCGCGGCGGCGAGCTGGTGATCCATAACGCATCGTTCGATATCGGCTTTATGGATTATGAGTTCGGTATGCTCAAACGCGGCATCCCGAAAACTGACACCTTCTGCACCATCACCGACAGCCTGTTGATGGCACGCAAGCTGTTCCCCGGCAAGCGTAATAACCTTGATGCCCTGTGCGACCGCTACCAGATAGACAACACCAAGCGTACACTGCACGGCGCACTGCTGGACTCCGAAATCCTGGCGGAAGTCTACCTGGCGATGACCGGCGGGCAGACCTCGCTGTCGTTTTCCCAGGAAAGCGACCGGCAGCAGCAGAATCAGGAGCAGGGGATTCAGCGGATCGCCCGCCCAAGCAGCGGCCTGAAGGTGGTCTATGCCAGTGATGACGAAGTCGCGACCCATGAATCGCGGCTGGATCTGGTGATGAAGAAGGGCGGCAGTTGCCTGTGGCGCGGTTGATTTCTCCGCAGGGCGCGCAAGAAATGCGCCATGCGGAGAAAAACTGTGCAAACAAATAGTTTTAAAAGAAAAAGCATTGACGGATAGCCACCGTGCCCGTAATATCCGCCTCGTTCTCAACCGGAACAACAGCGCGGTGCGGTAGTTCAGTCGGTTAGAATACCGGCCTGTCACGCCGGGGGTCGCGGGTTCGAGTCCCGTCCGCACCGCCAACATTCAGAAGCCCTGAGTTAGCAATAACTCAGGGCTTCGTCGTTTCTGCGCGTCTTAAATCCTATCGCGATTCTTTACTCATCTCTGCCGGCGTGTACACCGCGCTTACGGCCGCCGCCCGTTCATGGCGTGCAATGATCCGGTACGCACCGCCGCCCAGCAGCACCCCGATAAACCAGCTGAAATTCGCCACCGCATGCAGGCCGGGCGTAAAGCTTATCAGCAGGCCGATGGCCACCGCCGGCAGCAGCGCCACAATCGCTTTCGGGTTAAACCCGCTGCGATACCAGTAACGGCCGGAAGAGGTGGCATTGAACAGGTCATCGGTATGCACCTGGCCGCGCTTGATCAGGTAGAAATCGACAATCAGAATGCCGAACAGCGGCCCGATAAAGGCACCCAGCACATCCAGGGTGTAGTGAATCAGCTCCGGGGACTGGAACAGATTCCACGGGGTCAACAGCACGGAGCCGACCGCCGCGATCATGCCGCCGGTGCGGAAACTGATCTTCTGCGGGGCGCAGTTGGAGAAATCAAACGCCGGTGACACGAAGTTCGCCACGATATTGATGCCGATGGTCGCCGTAATCATGGTCAGCAGGCCGATAGCCACCGCCACACTGTTACCGACCCGGCTTACCGTCTCGATAGGGTCAGTAATCATCTGGCCGAACAGGCTCTGCGTGCCGGAGACGATCACCACCGTCACGATAGAGAACAGCAGAAAGTTAAACGGCAGGCCCCAGCGGTTGCCGCGGCGGATCTCCTGCATATTTTTTCCGTAACGTGAGAAGTCCCCAAAGTTGAGCAGCGGGCCGGAGAAGTAGGAGACCACCAGCGCGGTGGCGGTAATCATCTCCCAGGTCTGCTGGCCCGGCGTCAGCACTTTGCTGGAGAGGGTAAAGGAGAGGTTATCCAGCCCGGTCTTGTAGAGGATCCACCCGGCCAGCATCAGCATCACCACGTAGACGGCCGGCCCGGCGACGTCGATAAAGCGCTTGATGGCATTCATGCCGTGCCAGAACACCATCGCCTGCAACGCCCACATAATCCCGAAGCAGATCCAGCCCAACGCCGACAGCCCGAGCCACTGGCTGTGGGTCAGCGGCTCCAGTGACGGCACAAACTTCAGCAGCACCAGCATCAGCGCATTGGCCGCCAGATAGGTCTGGATGCCGTACCAGGCAAAGGCGATAAGCCCCCGGATAACCGCCGGAATATTGGCCCCAAACACGCCAAACGCCTGGCGGCAGATCACCGCATAAGGCACGCCGGCCATCTGGCTCGGTTTTGCCACCAGGTTGGCGCAGAGCTGCACGATGCAAATCCCCACCAGCAACGAGATCAACACCTGCCAGCTCGACAGCCCCAGCGTAAAGAAGCTGGCGGCCACCACATACCCGCCCATGCTGTGTACATCAGACATCCAGAAAGAAAAGATATTGTACCAACTCCAGCTTGGGTTCTGCGTCGGGGCCAGATCCTCATTACACAATTTCGGGCTGTAATGGGGCTTGATGCAGGCGGCATTCGGCCGGTGCTGAACATTCGCGTCCGTCATTTCCTGATTTGGCATAAAACGTGCTCCTCTCTACAGGCAAACCATCACTTATTGGCGTCAGGTGCGGTGCACCGGGGTTCAGAACTGCTGTGAGAGGGCAGTGCAGGAATCAGGCCAGAAGTCTCAGGCAGAGTGGAAAAACGTAGGGTGCCTTGTATGCAATGTACGCGGCCCTTGTATACCGCCTGCCCTGATCATGTATACGGAGCGGCGTTATGACGAGTTGGGACGGGCTGAATTCAGCCTATTTTACGTTAGATAAGGACGATCACATTTTTAACGCGCTGGTGACCGCCATTGTTGAGCACCAGCTTTTGCCGGGCAGTAAATTGCCGGAAGAGGCGCTGGCAGATGCGTTCGGCGTCAGCCGCACCGGCATCCGCCGGGTGTTACAGCGCCTTGCCGCAGTGCAACTGGTCACATTAACGCCCAAACGCGGTGCACAGGTGACCAGGCCGGACGCTGACGCCTCGCGTGATCTGTTCGCCACCCGGCGGATGCTGGAGTGCGCCAACCTGCCGGCGGTGGTGGCGCACTGCCAGCCCCCGCATCTGGCGGCGATGAAAAAGATTGTCAGTGAGGAACAGCAGGCGCACACCGCCCATGACGGGGCGGCAGCAATCCGGCTCTCCGCCGCCTTTCACGTTCAGCTTCAGGCGATCTCCGGCAACGCGGTACTGACGGAGCTGGTCTCCCAGCTGACGCTGCGCTCATCGCTGGTGGTGGCCGCCTGGGGCGCGCCGTGGCAACAGGGCTGCCGCTGCCACGATCATGATGATCTGCTGGCGCTGCTGAAAGCGCGGGACACCGCCGCGCTTACGGCCCATATGCACCGCCATTTTGACTCGATTCTCGCCAGCCTGCGCTTTGAGGCGGCGGAAGACACCATGCCGGATTTCGCCCGTCTCTTCGCGCCGTACCACACGGCCCTCACCAGTAAGGAGTGATCCCATGTCCCCACGTCCGTTAATCATCCAGGTGATCAACCCCAACACCAGTGACGCCATGACGGCCACCATTGCCGCCGCCGCGCGGGTGGTGGCTGCCCCCGGCAATGAGATTCTGGCGGTTTGCCCGCAAGAGGGCGCGCCCTCGATTGAAGGCCATTTTGATGAGGCGATCGCCACCCTTGGCGTGCTCGAACAGGTGAAACTCGGCCGGGATGCCGGCGTCGACGGCCATATCATCGCCTGTTTCGGCGATCCGGGCCTGCTGGCGGCGCGTGAGCTGGCCACCGCGCCCGTAATCGGCATCGCCGAGGCGGCTATGCACCTCGCCACGCTGGTGGCGACCCGCTTCTCCATCGTCACCACCTTGCCGCGCACGCTGACCATCGCCCGCCACCTGCTGCACCAGTACGGGTTCGAGCGCCACTGTGCCGGGCTGCACGCCATCGACCTGCCGGTGCTGGCGCTGGAGGACGGCAGCGGCACCGCCCAGCAGAAAGTGCGTGAACAGTGCATCGCCGCGCGTGACCGCGACGGCAGCGGGGCGGTGGTGCTGGGCTGCGGCGGCATGGCCGACCTGGCACGGTCGCTGACGGACGAGCTCGGCATCCCGGTGATCGACGGCGTCAGTGCGGCGGTGAAAATGGTCGAGGCGCTGGCCGCGCTCGGGCTGCGCACCAGCAAACAGGGCGATCTGGCCTACCCGCTGGCGAAACCGCTCTCCGGCCGCTTCCACGGGCTCAATCAGTAATTTTCGATCGCTTTTTACTTTCACAAGGAGACGCTATGCACGACAACCGACAAGAGGGCACCGCCATTGACCGGCCCGATTATCGCTTCACGGAACACTACCCGCGTGACCTGATCGGCTATGCCGGGCGTCCGCCCCACGCCAGGTGGCCGGGCAACGCACGCATCGCGGTGCAGTTTGTGCTGAATTATGAAGAGGGCGGCGAGAATAACGTCCTGCACGGTGACGCCGGGTCGGAGCAATTTTTATCAGACATCATCGGCGCGGCCAGCTACCCGGACCGCCATATGTCGATGGACTCCCTGTATGAATATGGGTCGCGCGCCGGGTTCTGGCGGATTCACCATGAGTTTGCCCGCCGCGGCCTGCCGCTGACCATTTTTGGCGTGGCGATGGCGCTGGCGCGTAACCCGGCGATTGTCGAGGCGATTAAACAGGCCAACTACGACGTGGTTAGCCACGGCTGGCGCTGGATCCACTACCAGCAAATGGACGAAGCCACCGAGCGGCAGCATATGGAGAGGGCGGTGGCCATCCTGCGCGATCTGTTCGGGCAGGCACCGCTGGGCTGGTATACCGGCCGCGACAGCCCGAATACCCGGCGGCTGGTGGCGGAGCACGGCGGCTTCCAGTATGACAGCGACTACTACGGCGACGATCTGCCGTTCTGGTCTGAAGTGACGCTGAGCGACGGCACGCGCAAACCGCACCTGATCATCCCTTATACCCTGGAGGCGAACGACATGCGCTTCGCCTCGCCGCAGGGCTACAACACCGCCGAGCAGTTCTATACCTACCTGAAAGACAGTTTTGATGTGCTGTATGCGGAAGGGGAGAGTGCGCCGAAAATGCTGTCGATCGGTATGCACTGCCGCCTGCTGGGGCGGCCGGGCAAATTCCGCGCGCTGCAACGGTTCCTGGATTACATCCAGCAGCATGAGCGGGTCTGGATCTGCCGCAGGCAGGACATCGCTGACCACTGGCGGGCCATGCACCCTTATCCATCAGCCTGAACAGCGCCGGCCTGAAAAAAGACCGGCCATCATGGCCGGTCGTTATCAGAAATCCCAGTCCTCATCTTCCGTGTTGACCGCTTTGCCGATCACATAGGAGGAGCCGGAGCCGGAGAAGAAATCGTGGTTCTCATCGGCATTGGGTGACAGCGCCGACAATATCGCCGGGTTCACCTCCGCCATGGCGGCGGGGAACAGCGCCTCATAGCCGAGGTTCATCAGCGCCTTGTTAGCGTTGTAATGCAGAAACTTTTTCACATCCTCCGCCCAGCCGACGCCGTCATAGAGGTCTTCGGTATAGCGCAGCTCGTTCTCATAGAGATCCTGCAACAGGTCGTAGGCCTGCGCTTTCACCTGGCGGCGGCGCGCCTCATCCACCTGTTGCAGGTTCTTCTGGAATTTATAGCCGATGTAGTAACCGTGTACCGCCTCATCGCGGATGATCAGGCGGATCAGGTCAGCGGTGTTGGTCAGTTTGGCGCGGCTTGACCAGTACATCGGCAGGTAGAACCCGGAGTAGAAGAGAAACGACTCCAGGAACACGCTGGCGACCTTCTTCATCAGCGGGTCATCGCCGCGGTAGTGCGTGAGCACAATCTCCGCTTTGTTCTGTAACAGGCGGTTCTGCTCGCTCCAGCGGAAGGCGTCATCCACATCCACCGTGGCGCAGAGGGTGGAAAAGATCGAGCTGTAGGAGCGCGCGTGCACGGCTTCCATAAAGCCGATGTTGGCATACACCGCCTCCTCATGCGGGGTGATGGCGTCCGCCATCAGCGCCGGCGCACCGACCACGTTCTGCACCGTGTCCAGCAGCGTCAGCCCGGTAAAGACCCGGATCGTCAGCTGCTGCTCCTGGGACGTCAGCGTCGCCCAGGAGGGAATATCGTTGGAAAGCGGGACTTTCTCCGGCAGCCAGAAGTTGGCAGTAAGCCGGTTCCACACCTCCAGATCTTTATCGTCTTCGATCTGGTTCCAGTTAATCGCCTTGTGTATGCGGCGGGCGGCCATTTCAGGTAATGCGCTCATGGTTTTCCTTGTTCTCATCACAACGTGCAGGAGACGCAGCCCTGCACCTCGGTGCCTTCCAGCGCCATCTGCCGCAGGCGGATGTAATAGATGGTTTTGATGCCCTTTTTCCAGGCGTAAATCTGCGCTTTATTGATGTCGCGGGTAGTGGCGGTGTCGCGGAAAAACAGCGTCAGCGACAGCCCCTGATCGACATGCTGCGTCGCCTCGGCGTAGGTATCGATGATCTTCTCCGGGCCGATCTCATAGGCATCCCGGTAGTATTCCAGGTTGTCGTTGGTCATAAACGGTGCCGGGTAATAGACGCGGCCGATTTTGCCCTCTTTGCGGATCTCGATACGCGAGGCGATCGGGTGAATGCTTGAGGTCGAGTTATTGATATAGGAGATGGAGCCGGTAGGCGGCACCGCCTGCAAATTCTGGTTATACAGCCCGTGCGCCATCACCGAGGCTTTCAGCGCCGCCCAGTCATCCACATCCGGCAGGCGGATGCCGGCCTGCTCAAACAGCGCTTTCACGCGCGCGGTTTTCGGCTGCCAGCGCGGCTCCAGGTATTTGTCAAAGTAGCGGCCGCTGGCATAGGCGGAGCGTTCAAAGCCGTCAAATCGGGTCTGGCGCTCAATCGCCAGCTGGTTAGAGGCGCGCACCGCGTGGTAAGCCACGGTATAGAAGTAGAGGTTGGTGAAGTCCAGCGCCTCTTCTGACCCATAATGGATGCGCTCCCGCGCCAGGTAGCCGTGCAGGTTCATCTGGCCGAGGCCGATGGCATGGGAGCGCTGGTTGCCCTGATCTACCGACGGCACCGAGCGGATACGGCTCATGTCTGACACCGCCGTCAGCGCGCGCACGGCAGTCTCCACCGTTGCGCCGAAGTCCGGCGCATCCATCGCCAGGGCAATATTCAGCGAGCCGAGGTTGCAGGAGATGTCCTTGCCGACCTGCGCATAGGAGAGATCGTCGTGATAGGTGGTGGCTGAGTTGACCTGCAAAATCTCCGAGCAGAGGTTGCTCATGTTGATGCGGCCGTGAATCGGGTTGGCGCGGTTGACCGTGTCCTCAAACATCATGTACGGGTAGCCGGACTCAAACTGGATCTCCGCCAGGATTTTGAAGAAAGCGCGGGCGTCGATCTTCTGCTTGCGGATGCGTTTGTCCGCCACCATCTCCCGGTATTTCTCTGTGACCGACAGCTCGGACAGCGGCACGCCGTACACCTGCTGCACATCGTACGGGGAGAAGAGGTACATCGGCTCGTTATTCTTCGCCAGTTCAAAAGTGATGTCCGGGATCACCACGCCCAGCGACAGGGTTTTGATGCGGATCTTCTCATCGGCATTTTCGCGCTTGGTGTCGAGAAAACGCAGGATGTCCGGGTGGTGCGCATGCAGGTAGACCGCCCCCGCGCCCTGGCGCGCGCCGAGCTGATTGGCGTAGGAGAAGGCGTCCTCCAGCATTTTCATGATCGGGATCACACCGGACGACTGGTTTTCGATGCGCTTGATCGGCGCACCCGCCTCGCGGATGTTGGTCAGCATAAAGGCCACGCCGCCGCCGCGTTTGGAGAGTTGCAGCGCCGAGTTCACCGAACGGCCGATCGACTCCATGTTGTCCTCGATCCGCAGCAGGAAGCAGGAGACCAGCTCACCGCGCTGCTTTTTGCCGCTGTTCAGGAAGGTAGGGGTCGCCGGCTGGAAGCGCCCGCTGATCATCTCCTCCACCAGCCGCTGCGCCAGCCCGGTATCCCCGGCCGCCAGCGTCAGGGCCACCATGCAGACGCGGTCTTCATACCGCTCCAGGTAGCGTTTGCCGTCGAAGGTTTTCAGCGTGTAGCTGGTGTAATACTTGAACGCGCCGAGAAACGTCTGGAAGCGGAATTTATGCGCGTAAGCCTGCCGGAACAGCTGCTTGATAAACGCCGGGCTGTACTGCGCCAGCACTTCCGCCTCGTAATATTCCTCCTCAACCAGGTAGCGCAGCTTCTCCTCAAGGTTATGGAAAAACACCGTGTTCTGGTTCACGTGCTGAAGAAAATAGTGGCGCGCCGCCAGCCGGTCTTTCTCAAACTGGATCTGCCCCTGCTCATCAAACAGGTTAAGCATCGCGTTCAGCGCGTGGTAGTCCGGGCGTGCAAGCGCCGGCTCGGTTACTGCGAGGTCTGTTGCTGCCAAAATTCAGTCACTCCCTTCATGACATTATCGACATCGCCCGGCGTGCCGAGCAATTCAAAGCGGTAGAGCAGGGGCACCCGGCATTTCTGCGCCACGATCTGCCCGGCGATGCCGTAAGCGGCACCAAAGTTGGTATTCCCGGCCGCAATAACCCCGCGAATTAACGCACGGTTATCCGGCTGGTTAAGAAAACGGATCACCTGTGGCGGCACCGCGCCGTTCACACTGCCGCCGCCGTAGCTCGGCACCACCAGAATATAGGGCTGCGTCACCCGCAGCGGCGTGCGGTCCAGCGGGATACGCACCGCCGGCAGCCCAAGCTTGCCGATAAAGCGGTGGGTATTTTCCGAGCTGCTGGAGAAGTAGACCAGAGGGTGCATCCGCTGCGGCTCAGCAGGCAGCGGCCAGCGTACTGAGCAGATCCGGGCGGAACCCGGACCAGTGCCGATCTCCGGCCACAATCACTGGTACCTGCTGGTAACCCAGGGATTTCACATGATGCAGGGCCGCGTCATCGGCGGTGAGATCGATCACCTGATAGGCGATTCCCTGGCGGTCCAGCGCGCGGTAGGTGGCGTTACACTGGACACAGTCCGGTTTGCTGTAAATAATAATGCTCATGATTCGCATTTACCTTTGTGTGGCTGAGACGTGGGCGTTATTCTGTCTGCCGCGTGTAATGCAGGGCAGGCAGGCGGCGGTAATTTATTCAATGGCACAAGGCAGGTTCGGGCAGGAACCTTGCGCACTGCTTTGAAGAAAATACTAGATATTGATCTAAATTATTTCAACCACACAATATCTAGTGTTTGACTGAATTGTGACCTCAATGGTCTGTCAGCCCGCAGCACAAGCCGCGTCAAGCCCTGAAAATTTTTTTTGCCCTGATAAGCGGGCAGAAGAAGCCACGCAAAACGCCGGGCAAAGCCCGGCATAAAAGACGCGTGATAGTAGGGGGTATGACCTTTAAGAAATGATCGGCAGGGATAAAACAGTCAGGCCGCCGGTAGCGGCCTGTTTTGCAGGTTAACGGCGCGCCAGCAGGAAGCCGACCACCACCCCGACTGCCGCGCCGATACCGACGCCCTGCCAGGGGTTCGTTTTCACATAGCCTTTCGCTTTGCCGGCAATCTCCCGCGCGCTGGGGGCATCGTTAAGCCGGGCACGGCTGTTACGCAGTACATCTTCCGCTTTACTGCGAATTGCCTCTGCGGCGTCCTGGCTGCGGGTGCGCGAAGATTGCAGCACCTCATCAAGGGTATCTGCCAGCAGCGTGACGTCCTGGTCAATTTCGCGTTCCACTTTCTCAGATTTTTTAAACATTTGCCTCTCCCTTTTGCATTGTATCCTTTAAGCATAGACCAAAATAACGCAGGCACCGTAAATCCGCCCCCCGTTGTCACCCCATCGGGGATTTCGGCACTTTATTGAGGTATATCAGCACAGGAACCCGGTTCACGGGGGAGAGTGGCGCAACCCCGCTATGACTGAGCCATTACGATGGATAACCGGTTCTGAGGGTAACAAAGAAGGGAATGATAAAAGTGCTCCCCCATCCACAGGGTTGCCCTTTCCCCTGTTACGCCCCTTTGTACATTTCGTTACGCAGCGACACCAATCACTCACGGAGCGGTAACAGGAAACTGCGTAGACTCTCCTCACCGGCCTACTTCGGGCTGACTCCAACACGCTGAGGAATGTTATGAAAAAGATCGTCGCTATGATTGTTGCCGCTACCCTGGGTATGTCCTCTGTGGCGTTTGCTGCGGAAACGGCAACGTCCGCTCCGGCTGCACCGGCTGCAACCACCACCACCGCGCCGGCTGCTGCGGCACCTGCGGCTAAAACCGTACACCACAAAAAGCACAAGAAAGCGGTAGCCCAGAAAGCCCAGGCTGCTAAAAAACATAAAAAAGCGGCCAAGAAAAATGTAGAGCAGAAAGCTCAGGCTGCGAAAAAGACCCACAAAAAAGTGACCCATAAAGCGCCGGTTGCTCAGAAAGCCCAGGCTGCCAAAAAGGTTCACAAAAAAGTGACCCATAAAGCACCGGTTGCCCAGAAAGCGCAGGCTGCCAAAAAGACCCACAAAAAAGTGACCCACAAAAAAGCAGCCGCTAACACCGCTGCGTAAGGGCTTGCTTCAGAGGGCGGCCGCCGCTGCCCTCTGCACGACTCCATGCGACGCCCGTCTTGTACGGGCGTTTTTTTAGCGTCAGGGCGGTGGCTGTCATGTTAAAACGCTATCGGTTTGAAGTGATTTTTGCCGGGGTCACGCTCTGCGGCCTGGTGGTGGCCTGGGCACTGTTTCTGGCAGATGGGCTGTTATAAACCGGTGCCGCGGGGAACGCCTGCGGCAGCCCTGAAGTAACCCGATAAATTTTCTCACCTTTTTAACATATCCCGTTCCCCGTTCAGGCGCTATGCTGTTAACTTCCTGCATTTTTTCAGCTCAGGCCCGACCATGCCCGTTAGCCACGCACGCCATAACCTGCAACTCAATAAGCGCATCCTGTCGATCGTCGTTTTCACCTTCGTCTGTTACCTTACTATCGGGCTGCCGCTGGCGGTGCTGCCGGGGTTCGTTCACCACACTTTAGGCTATAACTCGGTCCTGGCCGGGCTGATTATCAGCGTTCAGTATTTTGCCACGCTGGTCAGCCGCCCCCACGCCGGGCGGTATGCCGATATGCTGGGGCCGAAAAAGGTTGTGCTGTTCGGGCTGGCCTGCTGCGGCATGAGCGGGCTATGTTACGCCCTGGCTTTCTGGAACACCGGCCAGCCGCTGCTGAGCCTGATTTTGCTCTGCCTTGGCCGGGTGCTGCTCGGGGTGGGGGAAAGCTTTGCCAGCACCGGCTCGACCCTGTGGGGGATCGGGGCGGTCGGGTCGATGCATACCGCCCGGGTGATCTCCTGGAACGGCGTGGCTACCTACGGGGCGATGGCCGTCGGCGCACCGCTTGGCGTCTGGCTTAACCAGCAGTGGGGGCTGGCGGGCGTTGCCTGGGTGATTGTGCTGGCGGTGGCGGCGGCGATGCTGCTGGCCAGCCGTAAAGCACCGATCTCGGTGGTGGCCGGTAACCGCATCGCCTTCAGC
Source organism: Chimaeribacter coloradensis (assembly GCF_002858715.1). Lineage (GTDB taxonomy): Bacteria > Pseudomonadota > Gammaproteobacteria > Enterobacterales > Enterobacteriaceae > Chimaeribacter > Chimaeribacter coloradensis. The sequence continues at coordinate 17,921 of NZ_PJZH01000010.1, forward strand.
GCGGTAGTGGGGCGCATCTGGCTCTACGGCCTGGGGCTGGGCTTCGGCACCATCGGCTTCGGCGTCATCGCCACCTTTATCACCCTCTATTACGGCGACCGCGGCTGGCAGGGCGCGGCCTTCTCGCTGACCCTGTTCAGCCTTGGCTTTGTCGGTATCCGCCTGATATTCAGCAACAACATCAACCGCTACGGCGGGCTGAAGGTGTCGCTGGTCTCGTTCCTGTTTGAGATTGGCGGCCTGCTGCTGATCTGGGGGGCCGCCACCCCGCTGATGGTAGAGTGCGGGGCGTTCCTGACCGGGGCCGGTTTCTCGCTGGTGTTCCCGGCGCTGGGCGTGGAGGCGGTAAAACAGGTGCCGGTGCAGAACCAGGGCACGGCGCTCGGCCTCTACTCCGCCTTTCTGGATCTCGGCCTCGGGCTGACCGGCCCGGTGGCCGGGTTTATCATCAACCATGCCGGGATCGCCTCTGTCTACCTGGTGGCCGCGCTGACCGTGGGCGTCGCCTGGCTGATTACGCTGACGTTGCAACTGCGCCGCCGCCTGCCGCCGGACAGCAGCACAGGCTGAAAAAAAGCGGGCAAAAACCTGCGCAGGCGCGGGTTATTTCATCAAGCGGGTGGAGAATATTCCGAAATCATCCAGAATGCAGGATAAAGGCATTGTCTGGTCGGGCTAATACGGTAAGGTCGCTGGGCAGTTCAAGATGCGAGGAGAAACAATGTATTTACGGCCGGATGAAGTCGCACGGGTATTGGAAGGTTCAGGATTTGAGCGGGACTACGTAGATGATAAAACCTACGGCTACCGCCGCGGTGTGCACTATGTGTATGTTAACCGCGAGGCCCGGCTGGGCCGCACGGCGCTGGTGATTCACCCGTCGCTGAAAGATTACAGCCTGCGTTTTGCGCAGCCGACCTCAGAAATACGCACCAGCCAGCATTACACAGAGTTTCCGCGTGACCCATCGGGCGGCGGTGACCTCTACTACGGCATTCCCCACGGGTTCAGTTCGCGCCAGCTGCTGGCCAGCTACCTGGAGAATGTTTTCAAGTAATCACACCAGGTGGATTTGGTTATAGGTTTCGTTGTAGTGGCGGCGGAACTGTGCCAGCTCAAACGGCTCCAGGTCCAGCTCGGAAAAGTAGAACAGCGCCTGTTCGGCGTGCTCATTGGTCAGCATCGGTGAAAGGTGCGCGCGGATCAACACCTCGCGCCAGTGGGCAATGTTTTCCGGGGAGTCATCCCGCACAAAGGTCTGATAGATAAAGACGATATAGGCTGCCTTGCGCAGCTCTTCAGCATAACCGCGGCTGATGGCGCGCGTGAACATCTGGCTCTGCCGCTTTCCCATCTCCAGCAACATCGACTCAATCACCAGCGGTTTTACCTTCAGCAGCGCGGCCAGCGAGTCGTTGGCTTTGCGGGTGTCGGCGGTCATCACCAGATACCCGGCCACAAAGACCGCCACCAGCGCGGCAATGATAATCCATGTCATGGGAACGTCAGCTCTCCAGCTTGCCGGATGCCGGGTGGCACCCGCTGCACTGCCTGAGTGTATCTGCTTCTTTGGGGAATAGGCGTGCGGCGGCCGAAATGTCTGACTGATTGATGAAAAAACCGGCACGAACTGTGGGCGCGGGCGCAGATAATCCGTTGAAAAAGCGATCTCTCCAGCAAATTTTGCAGCCTGAGGTAGGGCAATGGCGGGCGGTACGCTACAACCGATTCAGAGCGGAACGTAAATGAGAAATGTTCCCGGTTCCCCTGACTGAGGTTGGCGACACTATGCCGGAAATTCTGCCCATTGCCCCACGTGAAGGTTATTTTGGCGTCAGCCGTTTTGCGCCCGGCAGCCGGCATTACCCGCGCCTCCAGCAGGGGGTGCAGATTCTGGCGCTGATCAGCGGCAGCCTGGAGATTGACGTCGCCGGGGAGACGCGGCACCTGTTGCCGGGCAATATGGCGCTGCTGTTGCCGCAACACCCGGCCTGTTTCCGCTTCGACGCCCAGCAGGAGAGCCGTCACAGCTGGTGCCAGCTCGATTTTGATGAGATCCCCCCGGTGTTGCAGCACTACCTCAACAGCCTGGCCCCGCAGCTGCCGGTAGACCTGCAGATGGAGCAGATGATGGAACTGGGTGTCAGCATCACCGGCGCGCGCCATATCAATAACCACCGGGTGCTGATTGAACTGGCGCAGACGCTGCTGCATTACTACTCGGCGCTGGGGGCGCTGGAGGAGGGGGCACGGCCGCGCGCCATGCCGCGTGGGTTACGGCAGGCCTGCCGTTATATCAGCACCCATTACCAGCAACCGCTGGTGCTGGAGGATATTGCGCAACATGCACACTGCTCGGTCAATCACCTGATAAACCTGTTTAAGCACTACCTGAATACCACCCCGGCGCGTTATTTGCGGCAGGTGAGAATTAACCAATCCGAGGTATTACTGAAGCACACGCAGCAGTCAGTGAATAAGATCGCGGAACAGTGCGGTTTTATTTCACCCTTCCATTTTTCACGGGTATTTAAAGCAGCGAATGCCCTGTCGCCGCGCCAGTTCCGCGATCGATGCCGTGCGCAGGCCGCGCGTTAGCGGTGGTGGCCGTTATGGCGGCCGTGGTCATGGTGGCCATGATGGCGGCCACCATGATAGTGGTCGTGGTAAATACAGCCGCTTAACAGCGTGCTCAGCAGCAAAGCGCTGCAAACAAGAGAAAATCGTTTAAACATAATGGCTAACTCCGGATGTCTGCCAACGGCAGAGGGAAATAATAAAAGAGTGACCTCCCTGTTGAGCAGCACCTTAATTCCATGCCGGAAATTAATCTATCGGAAATAGGCGGGACAGGCGTGAAATCGCGGGATTCAGACTATTCTGCCTGCGAATGAAACCGGCCTGCACATTTTTCTTTCCTGTTGGCGATCTATTAACCCGTAATAAGCCAGCGTATTATTTTCTTTATTTTACTTTAGGCAAAAATAATAACGCTTGCGTGCGCGCCATTACCGGGCGGCGGCGCGGCGTTGATTTTATGCAAAAAAACAGGCGGCCTGAATCTCATCGGTGCGCTTTTAGACCATACTTTTCTTACCTTGAGAAGTGGAGTCTCTCCCGATGAATAACCCGGTTATTTTGCAGTTCTTTCACTGGTATTACCCGGAGGGCGGAAAGCTCTGGGCGGAAATTGAGCAGCAGGCGCAGTATGTCGGTGAGTTGGGGATCAGCCACGCCTGGTTACCGCCGGCCTGTAAAGGGTCGGACGGCGGGCACTCTGTGGGGTATGACATCTATGATCATTTTGACCTGGGGGAGTTTGACCAGAAAAACAGTGTCGCAACCAAATATGGTGACAAGGCAGGGCTGTTGCGCGCGGTAGAGGCCCTTAACCATGCCGGGGTCGGCGTGATGATGGATGTGGTGCTCAACCATAAAATGGGGGCTGATGAAAAAGAGGCGGTGAAAGTAAACCGGGTGGATGAGAGCAACCGCACCGAGATTGATGACGAAGTGGTCGCCTGTGAGGCCTGGACCCGCTTTACCTTCCCGGGGCGGGCGGGGCGCTACTCCCGCTTCATCTGGGATTACACCTGCTTCAGCGGGGTCGACCACATCGACAACCCGGAAGAGCAGGGGGTGTTTAAAATCATCAACGACTATACCGCCGAAGGGTGGAACGTCGAGGTGGATGCGGAGTTGGGCAACTTCGACTACCTGATGGGGGCGAATATCGATTTCCGCAACCAGGCGGTGCGCGACGAGCTGGCGTACTGGGGGCGCTGGCTGCTGGAGCAGATCCCCTGCGCCGGCCTGCGGCTGGATGCCGTCAAACACATCCCGGCCTGGTTCTACCGTGACTGGCTGGCGTATGTGCAGTCACTGCGCGAAGCACCGCTGCTGGTGGTGGCGGAATACTGGTCGCCGGATCTTGAGGTGCTGAAGCACTACATTGAGCAGGTGCAGGGGCGCACCATGCTGTTTGATGTGCCGCTCTATATGAACTTTTACTGCGCATCGCAGCAGGGGGAGGACTTCGACCTCCGCACCCTGTATGACGCGACGCTGGTGGCTGACGACCCGTTCCATGCCGTGACGCTGGTCGGCAACCATGATACTCAGCCGCTGCAGGCGCTGGAGGCCCCGGTCGAGCCGTGGTTTAAGCCGCTGGCCTATGCGCTGATCCTGCTGCGTGAGCAGGGGGTGCCGACGGTGTTCTACCCGGATCTGTTCGGGGCCGGGTATGAGGATCAGGGGCAGGACGGCAACACGCACCACATCGGCCTGCCGGCCGTGGCGGAACTGCCCGCGCTGCTCCGGGCGCGCCAGCGCTTCGCCCACGGCATACAGACCGATTACCTCGACCACCCAAGCTGCATCGCGTTTACCCGCAGCGGCACTGACGACGCACCGGGGTGCGTGGTGGTGCTCTCTAACGGCGCGGAGGGGGAGAAAAGCGTCTGCCTGGGGGCGGGCTTCGCCAATAAAACGTGGTGCGACTACCTCGGCAAGCGGGAGGAGATCGTGACCACGGACGACGCGGGCAACGGTGTGTTTACCTGCCCCGGCGGCAGCGTGAGTGTCTGGGTGCTGGAGGAGCACAGGGAGAGTTAGAAAACGCGGGCCGGCAGACAGCCCGCAAAAAGAGGCCGGGCCTTTACCTGGCGCGCAGCGCCTCGTAAGAGACCATCACATGCTTCTGGTAGGCCGGGCGCGTGGTCAGGCGCTGGTAATAGGCGGCCAGCGCCGGAAGGTCCGGCCGATCGAGGTCAATGTCGTAGTAGCGGTAGAGCAGGTGGCCGAACTGAATATCCGCCAGCGTCATCTCATCACCGGCCAGCCAGGGATGGCGCGCCAGCTGCTGTTCTGCCCGCTGCAGGAAAGGCGTCAGCTTCTCCATGCCTTTGGCGATCAGTGCCTCGTCCCGGTCTCTGGCGGCGGTGCGGACTTTCTGCCAGAAAATCGGGCCGGTAAAATTCTGTGAGATATTAATCTTGGCCCACTCTGCCCACATGTCGACGTGCGCTCTGGCCGCCAGCTCCTCCGGCCAGAACGGCGCGGTGCCGTAGCGGGTCGCCAGGTAGCGCAGAATCGCCCCGCTTTCCCACAGGGGGGCGTTTTCCCCGTCCCGGATCACCGGCACGGTGCCGTTCGGGTTCATCGCCAGGAATTCCGGCGTATGGTTACCCCCATAGACATGGCCGATATCATAGCGCTGGTAGTCCAGCTTCAGCTCACCGACACACCACATCACCGCCTGAACATTTGAAGACGTTTTCCTGCCCCAGATTTGCAGCATCACTTTTCCCCTTGGTATGGATACCCGGCACAGCCTATCAGGCATGACGAGAGACCGGCGGAATTTCAGACTTTGCCGCGGGTGCGGCAAGACGCATTACAGTGACAGCGCATCCGTATCACTGAGGCGCATATCGCGGCCGGGGCGGTTTTGCAGCAGGATTTGCCAGAGGCGGGGGCGGAAAGGGGTCGCATTGACCACATCGATCACCTGATCAGGGTTGCGGTTGAGCTGATAGCCGCGCCGGGCCGGCGTCAGCCGATCGCCTGAGCGGAGTTTCAGCGGGGTGACGGTCCAGACAATCAGTTTCAAATGCTTCGGGGAGATGACACACACAAAGGTCATATTACTGCGCGGGCACACTACACTATCGATGACTCTCCACTCCATCGGGATCTCCTTATACGTCAAGCCGTGAGGGCAGCGGTAGGGCAATTTTCAGAATAAATTAAATGTAATTTAATTTTAAATAACATTATGTGTTAATCACTTGCCTTAATAGAAGTAAAAAATGGCGTAACCTCAGGATTTCATGATCCTGATCAATTTCAGGCAGCCCAGGATATGATTGTGATATTTTATTTATTTACAGAGACTTAAATAAAATCAGGTGCGTGGTTAACGGCGTTCTGCCATGAAGACTTCGTGGGGTTTCCCGAATATTCTGGCATCCGTCCACTGCATTTACCTATATGCTTCACGATGGAAAAAAGTCTGCGATGCGTTCCGGCGTATAAGAAGCCAGACACCTTCACCTGTTGATGACTAACGGAAAACACCCGCTATGCCGACCACACCCCTGCGCATAATGCGCCTGCTCCTTGCTTTATTGCTGTTTACGCCTTTACTGTTTAACCCCGCCTATGCCGCACCCGATGATACCGCCACCGGTGAGACCGCTGCGAAACCGGCACCGGTTAATGCACCGGCCACGCTGGCCCAGTTACAGAAACGGCTGGATAACATCAAACAACAGGTTTCCAACACCACCAGTGATAACAAGCTCAGCGCGCTGAATGACAGCACGCTGCAACTGGCGGGGGATGCCGACGCGCTCAATACCGCCCTGCAACCGCTGCTGGCACAGGTGCAGGCGCAACTGGGCGTTCTCGGCCCGGCCCCTGCGGATGACGCGCTGGCTGAGACGGCAGATGTGGCCAAACAGCGCACCTCGCTGAATAACCGGCAGGAGCAGTTGCAGGATCAGATTGGGCAGGCCACGGCAATCAACAGTGCGGCCACTAACTTATCCGCCCAGATCACTGCGCTGCGCCGTAATGCGCTGAAAACGCAACTGGCGCTGAACACCGGCAGCATCCTCAGCCACCGCTTCTGGTCACCTTTACTTGATGGACAGGCCAATGATGCGCGCCGTTTTTCTACCTTTGGCGAACAGCTTTCTGCCAGCCTTGCGATAGCCTGGTCGCCGGAATGGCGTTACGGCTCCCTGCTGCTGCTGGCCGCCGCGCTGGCGATTGGCCTGTTCGGCCGCCGGCTGCTGGATAAACCGCTGACCTTGCTGGTGCTGAAAGTGCTGCCGGTCGGACGCCTGCGCCGCAGCGGGCTGGCCGCGGGCACCGCGCTTTCCGTGCTGCTCTCCGCCGGGATTGCCGTGCATCTGATTTGCCAGATCGTGACCCGTGAAGAGAATGTGGCACCGCTGGTACAGGATTACGCTGAAGCGCTGATTAACCTGACGCTGTTCTCCGCCCTGATCGCCGGGTTAGGGCAGGCGCTGCTTGCGAATCAGCACCCCTCCTGGCGGCTGCCGGCCATCGCCGATGAGATTGCCCGTACCCTGAACCCGTTCCCGCTGCTGCTGGCGAGCTTTATCCTGATCTTTGGCGCGGTAGAGCAGCTCAACAACCTGATTGGTGCCAGCGTGCCTACCAGCCTGCTGGGCAATGGCCTCGCCTCGCTGCTGGTGGCGCTCACCGCCATTGTGGGGCCGATGCGGGTGAACCGCCTGCGCCGCCGCTTTATCGCCGAGGGCCAGACCCCGGAGGTGCGCTCTACGCTCGCCGGGCTGCTGCACCTGGCGACCAGCGTCACGGCGTTCGCTATTCTGATGGCGCTGCTGGTGGGGTACATTCCGCTGGCGCGCTTCCTCACCTATGAGCTGATCTGGATTGGGCTGGTTCTCGGCTGCCTCTACTTGTTGCTTAACCTGATCACCGATGTATGCGACAGCCTCTTTTCGCCCACCACCGCCAGCGGCAAGATCATCAAAAATTCCCTGAATATTGATGACCGCCACCTGACGCTGGCCGCCACGCTCTTCTCGGCGATCGGTAAAACCATCGTTATTCTGCTGGCCGCCGTCGCCATCCTGAACGGGACGTTCGGCACCACCACGCCGCTGGAACTGATCAGTAAAGTCGTCGATATCTGGGGCGGTAAAGGGCTGGAGAAGCTCAATATCGTGCCTGCCCAGCTGATCAATGCGATCATCTGCCTGGTGGTCGGTCTGGTGGTGCTGCGCACCGCACGGCGCTGGCTGGATAACGATTTCCTGCCCAAGACCATGATGGACAAAGGCATCCGCGCCTCGCTGGTGACGCTGTTCAGCAACGTGGGCTATGTGCTGGTGATTCTGATCACCTTGTCTGCGATGGGGATTCAGTGGAACAAGCTGGCCTGGATTGTGAGTGCGTTGTCAGTAGGTATCGGTTTTGGCTTGCAGGAGATTGTGAAGAACTTTATCTCCGGCCTGATCCTGCTTACCGAGCGCCCGGTAAAAGTGGGTGACCTGATTACCATCAGCGGCGTGGAGGGGGACATCCGCCGGATTAACGTGCGTGCTACGGAGATTCAACTGGCTGACCGCTCAACGGTGATTGTGCCGAACTCCCAGCTGATTTCCCAGAATGTGCGTAACGCCACCATGGGCAATGCGCAGGGGGTCGCGACCATTGCGCTGACCTTCCCGCTCGACATCGACCCGGAGCAGGTGCGTAATATTCTGCTGGAGGCCTATGAGGCTCATGAGGCGATTCTGGATACCCCGGCGCCGTCGGTGACCTTCAGCCAGCTGGCACCCACCGGCATCGTGCTCAGTGTGACCGGCTACGTAAACAGCCCGCGCATTGTCGGCGGCACCAAAAGTGCCCTGTTGTACGACATCCTCAAACGCCTGCGTGCCGCAGAGGTCTCTCTGTCAATGCCACAGAAGATGATCCTGGAAACGCCGGATCAGCAGCAAAGCGCCTGACGTTCCGCCTTCCTTCCTGCCTTTACAAGCACACCTTCGGGTGTGCTTTTTTATGGCGGGTTTGCCAAAGGCAGAGAAGGGGCCGGCCCAGCAGCTCACAGCCAATAAAAAAGCCGCAAACCCTTGCGGGCTGCGGCTTTCTTACTGTTTCCGGCCTTATCTGGTGATAACCGGAAGCTTGTTTGGTGGGCTGGCGGAGTCTGAATTGGTTGTGTAACTTGTTGTTTGATAAGTTTTAACCTTCAATTCAATTTTCAATTTGGTCCCATTGTTGGTCCTAAAAGAAAATGTCAGGTATTTTGCAGGCAGGGGAGGTTACAGCAGGAGTCTCTTCGTCTGTGAGATTAGCATTTTGCTTTCCTTTAGTCTGCTCTGTATTTAACCGTTTATTTCACGTTAGCTTTTAGCAAGCCGGTAGATCGCCTTGCTCGCAGAATATCCACTACGGAAATATACGGGGTTTGTTCTTGCCACGAAAATCCCTTCTGGTCGATACGAACCAGTTCGTACTTTTCCACCAGAAAATTCACCGCATCGGCAAGCGTTATTCCCGCGTCAATATGTTCCTCAATAGTCGCGTCGTCGTGGAATGGCGTGTCATTAAGTGTCAGGCCGTAATGGTGCTCCAGCAGATACGTTAAAAGCTGCTGCCACACCATTACGGGCGACAGACGTGACGAAACCGGCACCTTAGCCGGTACAGTTGAAATGTGCATGGATAGAATCCTGAGAAAAGAAGAAGAGAGAAGGTGTTACTGAGTTGGATAGATAGAAATGTAAACGTAGCCGCAGCTACCACAGGTATCAGCTATGCAGGTTAAACTCGCAAGTTGAATGGTCACCTGATGTTGCTGCTGTGGATTTAGTTCACCGGAACGCAACATATTTTCTAACTGCTCTATAAACAGTGGGAAAGCCTGTTCCAGGCTCTGTAGCTGCTCTGGGCTAAAGCTTCCCGTCAAACCAGCCCTGTCAGCCAGGTAATGCAGCCGGTTGCCTTCCTGAACTAATCTTGCGCCAAATCGAGGGGTGATATCACTTTGTAGCCCCCATTCATGGGGTGGTGTGAATGGCATGAAAACCTCCGTTTAAAGCAAACCCTGCTCAGCAAAAGAAACCACTTCATTCCCAATAACCAAATGATCCAGCACTCGCACTTCTACCAGTGCTAACGCCTTCACTATTCGCTGGGTGATGTGTTTATCCTGCTGACTGATTTCTGTCGTACCTGATGGATGGTTATGCGCCAGAATTACCGCAGCGGCATTGTGCTTCAGAGCCAATTTAACTACTTCGCGGGGATGAACTTCGGTATGGCTGAGTGTGCCGGTAAATAGAGTTTCGCATCCCAGTAAGCAGTGCTGATTGTCGAGATACATCACGATAAAAACTTCACGCTCCTGATGAGCCATCTGTAATTGCAGCCAGGTCTTAGTGAAGCTGGTGGAGGTAAATGGCTCACTCGGTTGACGCTGATATTTCTCCAGTAGGCGTAATGCCCGACGAATGACGCGTTGCTCGTTTGCAGGAAATACCGGGGATAAATTAAATACAGACATATTTGTTCCTTAAAACAAAAAGCCTCGCCGGTTTATTGGCAAGGCCTGAGGGAAGGGATAATAAAAAGGTTCATGAGACAAGCTGCAGCATATTCTCGGCCATCACCCACAGGGCGCGATTGAGTTTCACATCACCATCGATACCTTTTACAGCACGGGTATGTGCACGTTTGCCTTTAGTCGTTCGTCCCGACAACCCGCCTTTTATCAAGTTCTCCTGAATGCGCTGGTAAGTCGTCCACAGGTCATTGCTCTCATCCTGCCAGCGGCGCGGGGAAAGGATCTGCGATTCCGTCACCGGCTGATGCTCTTCACCAAAGCGATAGGTTAATGCCGCTTTCGCCATCGCCTGCTGTGCTGGTGGCGGTAACAAAAGCGACTGCATGGCATCGCGCTTCTCCTCCACCCGGTCAAATATCCCCAGCACTTCGTAAGCCCCTTCAATGACTTTCTCCACCACGTTGCCTTTATGCGGCACACGTACCTCACCAAAGCTCTCACCGCAAATCAGCCCGTTCTGGCAGACTGCACGAAATAGCCCCGGCAACATCTGGTATGAGCTGGAGCCGTCATGGCTGTTAAGCAGAATGATTTCCGGCACCTGCTTACCGGTTATTTGCCCTTCACGGCGCAGGCGCAGCATGTGTTTCGTGTGCTCTCGCTTGCTTTGGTCGCGCACACGAGTCTGGCAGGCAAAGAATGGCTGAAAGCCTTCACGCTGCAGGTTATCAAGCAGGGTAATGGTCGGGATGTAGGTGTACCGCTCACTACGAGATTCATGTTTTTCTTCGCTGAACACACTCGGGACATAGTGCGCTAGTTCATCTCGGGTTAATGGACGATCACGGCGAACGAGATTGACCGCACCAAATCGGCTTGCTAATCGCATGGAATAACTCCTTATTAATAAAAATAAATCCCTTGTTCATGATGGAGCAAGAGTTAGATTTTTTTAATGATAAAATAATGTTGCATTCGGTTGGGTGATATAGATGTGATTAAAGTTCTATCTGGGTTTTTATTATCTATTATATGTGATAACTCCAGACCAAAATTTAATGTGCTGGAGTTTAAGTTTGTCAAAAATAATAGATTTTTTCTTTTATTTTCATTTTTACGATTTGTAGATAGCTAATGGCGTTTGTCTATGTAGGGATCATGTGAGAGTTATTGTTAAGTGATAACAGGTTAGTTATAACAGGACTCATTCTAAGTAAATATCATGACGTAGTTACTGTATGTTAGTAATGTAAATTTAAGATTTAAATGATGTAATCAGTGGTGGAGTAGATTATGTATTGTAATATAAAAGACTTGGTTCCAAAAACTATTCAATATAAATATATCAAATCCCATGGGCCTCTAAATAAATATCAGCTAAAACGGATAGAGCAGACGATTGATAAAACACTGGATGAATACCCGAGGGTGCTGGCGGTAAGGGTGGAGCTTCATATGCCCGTACGCAGGCCGCTCTGCGATATGCTCCTTGCAGATGATTATGCCAGAACAGATGCCGCTGCAATCTCACGGTTCAATGCTTCACTCAATGCGAAGATAAAGCACTATGAACTCAAACAGAAAAAGGCAGGTAAGCGGGTACGTGATACTTCATCTCGCATTGTGTGGGCCAGGGAGTTCTGTCCTACGAATAATAAAAAACACTATCACGTTTTGCTTATGCTTAACCGGGATGCTTTTAATAGCCTTGGTTCGTATGAGGGTAATAACGGAACATTGCTTCGGCTTATTCGTGAAGCATGGATGAGTGCTGTTAATTTTATTTATCCGAAAAACAGAGAGTTAGTAAAGATGCCTGATAACCCATGCTATTACATAAATGCTAAAGACGGTAAGCAAAGTAAGGCTTACAGAGAATTGATATTTCGCTCAAGTTATCTTGCTAAAGAGAAAAGTAAATGTTTTACAGATGGAGAACGAAATTTTGGCTGTAGTATTAAGTGAATAGTCACGGTGAATCATTACGAAGGTTAGTGATACGTTTTTTAATTTATTTAGAAAATCAATTATTTTGCCAGCATTTGTCTTATGAATATCAGCTGTTATTATGTTAGGATCTTTCGGTTATGAACGTAAAGTATTGTTAAATGATTATTGAGAGTTGCGGAGTTTAATTGTTTTCAATTTCTCTGATGCTGCAGATGGATGTTTTATACTAATTCAGTCCGATGCAATCTAATTACTCTGAGGTAGCTTCACAGCATAAGTTTTAACGTTTAAGTTGCTCTCCTGCTCTTCATCCAAAGGATTCACAGGAGACAAAAATGAACACGAACCCACTTAATACAAATTTCTTTAACCTTACATTCCCAATACGTTTCGAGGAAGTAATACAGTCCATACAAGCCAAAACGCATGCACCGAAAGAGTTGATCGCAGGAGTACAGTTGTCGGTAATGTCACTCGGCGCTCAGGGTAGGGTTATGTTTGAACACAGTGATGGAAGAAGAAGCCCTGTGTCTCTTTACAGCATTGTACTGGCTGAATCAGGGGAGAGGAAAACGGCAGTGTGCAATCTCCTGCAGAAACCGATACAAGACTTTCAGAAAAAGCAACTTAAGAATTATGAGGAGAAATTAAAAGTCTATGAAGCTGATTTGCAGTCATGGGCTGTCATTAACAAAACTATTTCCCGCCAGATTAGGAAAAATATCGAGAAAGGAGGTGATAGTGTTTCTGAGCAGGATAAATTGAGAAAGCATTACATTAATAAACCTAAGCCTCCAAGGAGACCAAAGATTTTATTCAGTGATGCGACACCTGAGGCTATCATCCAGGGACTTGTTGAAAGCATAGGTACGTTAGGTTTAAGTTCCGATGAAGGCGGTGTGATTTTTAATGGGCGGGCGATGGGTAATACGCCGCTTTTTAATCAACTCTGGGATGGTGGGGGGGTGATGTGGAGCGTAAAGGGCATCGACTGAACATTGATGATGCACGGCTAATGACGCTTATTGTCACGCAGAAAAATGAGTTGATTTTATTCAGGAAAAAGCATGGTGCTCGTGTCCAGGGGAATGGTTTTTTTGCCCGCTGTCTGTGGTCTGTAACTACATCAACGCAGGGTATAAGAACTCATCAACCTGATGTCCAGATAGATGCCCGCGTTCTGGATAAATTTAACAAACGAGTCGAGGAATTACTTGAACAAACGCTTGCCGGAACTACTCCCAGTGTTCTGCGCTTTTCTGTGGAAGCGGAACATCGCTTTGCTCAATATCAGAATGAAATTGAGCAAAGAATATTAACAGAGAAAGGAGGGCATGAAGCACTGCCGGGAGTTTTATCAAAGCTTCCTGAGAATGCTGTAAGGCTGGCAACATTGATGCACTTTTTTTATGAATTTAAGGGTGATGAGATTGATGTAGCAACACTAAACTATATTTTTATGATTATGGAATATTATTACCAACAAGCCGTCAATATTTTGACTGCCAGCCTGAGTTCCGATGAGGAGGACGCTAAAAGACTCTGGGAGTGGTTAATGACAGGCCCTTTCTCAGGAGCTAACTCAGTTGCAAAGTCAGAGATAAGGCGTTATGCGCCCTACCAGCTGCGTGATGTAGTCCGCTATAACAAAGCGTTAAAATATCTTGAGGATATTGGTAGGATATATATAAAAAAGTACAAAAACGGTAACGGTACTGTCAGTCAAATTATTGATATCAATCGCTAATGTAAGATATGCATAACTACTCCTCTGCTTTTCCTGCTCCAAAGAGCAGAAATCGCAGGGGGGTATTGCCTGAAAATTTTCCTGCATGAAAAGCACACTTTGTATCCGTATAGGAAAAAACAGACGACTACAGTGTAAACCTTGCGGTTAACATTCTAACCCAGGCCTGTCGACTGTCAGTTTCGTGCTGACGCTTTTTATTTTCTGTGAAGTAAAATGCTTTACTGAATGACATTTTGATTTTCTGTATGACAGGAGTGATTGATGATTAGGTGCCACCTGAACAGACTGATGGGTGAACGCAGATTAAAAGTTGCCGATGTGGTACGCGATACCGGTCTTCCCCGTAGCACTGTCACAGCGCTCTGGAGAGATAACGCCACCCGGATTGAGCTGCCAGTGCTAAGCATTCTCTGTCATTATTTTAAATGTGATGTCAGTGAGTTATTGGAGTTTACGTCGGATGAAAATCACGTTGAATTATCTCGTCCAGTAAAGGGTTTAAATAATTTTTCAAATCGTGTCTGGTTTATGCATAAATAAGACAAAATCATTAGCAGTCTGTATTTTAATGTTAATAATTTTGTCATTATTGAATTTAGGTTCGTTGCTTTTCACTAAAGCTTTGTTTATTCATAGTTACCATTTTAAATAATTACATGCGGCTGCAATTTCTCTGTATGAACAGTTAACTTTAGCTGCTTCGTAGCTGATTAAACCTATAATGGGGTTATTGTTCTCATTGTTGTTGTAAATATCTTTTAGAAGGTTATCTCCTTGTTGGCTGGCCCAGCTCTGGGAGTCATTATTAAAATCAAAGTAATATTTTGCTGAGTGCAGTTGGACGGGGTGTTCTGTACCAGGCAAAACGCTCCAGATAATAACTTGCTTAACTTTGATGATTTCATTTTCTGCCAATTTTTTTGCAGCGCTGAAACCTTCTTTCAATTTTGAATTGTCCGGTTCTTTCTTAAAGCAATACGGATCACTTCCATTGGCGACACAGGTCTCATTGTATTGATCTATAGAGCGCTTTGCGCTTTCAATCAAACTAGCGTAGCCATTAGCAAACCGAGTCATTTCCCTTTTCCAGATATCATTAGTCGCAGATGCCGACATATCACATGTATAAGTAATGGTTTGAAGTCCATGCTCATCGGCTCCATCTTCCCATTTAAACGATTCACATCGCTGACGATGCTCTAACGCGGCCCCCAGGGTTCTGGTTGAATCGATATTTGATAATACCTGTGATTTTATAATTTCCTGATTGTCTGAAGCGGATACATTATCACAGCCAGCAAGAATAAATATTGGGCAGCTGATAAACAATCCAGTCAGTACTTTTCGTTTAGACATAAGTGATTCCTGTTGAAGTTTTGGTAAATTACGTGGCCTTAACTAAATCAGGCCTGATAAGGCGGTTTAAGCTGGTTTTAATGAATGAAGGGTATATGTTCGATGCCTGTATAAAGTAAATTGCTCCTGGCATTGATCTTATTGGTCAGACAGGCGTGACTTTTAATTTCTTTACCCATAGGGTTCATGACACTGACACGTGCGTCAGGTTTGCCTTTGTACTCTTCATAAGTGATAGCCATAGCGCCTTCTATAGCTTCTCCCGTTGCCCGCAATACAAAGACTCTGCTGCCAGTAACATCATTTACTGTGATGGACTGCTGCACTTCACCTGAATTTGTATCCAGTTTGATAACTGTGCTACCTTTATCTGAAATTTTATCCTGTGATTTGAAATTAATATATGCGGTGTCTTTTTTGTGACTCAGGGTCATAACCTCACCCGTAACAAGTGTGCATTTTAGATGCCAGTGTTCCTGACTAGCCTGCGAAGAACAGTTCAACAACATGAGCAGAAATAAAGATGCTTTCGTTTTTACAATATTCATATAACCTGCTGATTAAGTGGGGGGTATTGTTGATTGATGCGGCAGCTCCTCTTTGAATACTATTTATTTGATGAGTAATATTTTTTATATGAACGATGATTAGCCGAATTCATTACATCATGGATATAAGGGAAATGAGGTATGGATGCGATGAATCGCTCATCCGCGGTAAGATGGCAGATGTCATCCCTGCGTACAAAACTCTCTGTGGTTAACTTCACCTGGATGATGCTGGCCACTGGTATAACCCTGATTATTTCGGTCTGACAGGCAACTAAATACCAATTACCTTCCATGTGGACAAGGCGGTAAGGTTCAAAGACTGCGTGAGAATCACCGCCAGTCAGCAAATGGATACGGTTTTGCTGACAGACCGCCTGTATCAGCCGCTGAAAGCATTCTGATGACACAACCGAGTCAGAATGCGACGAAGGCCAGATTAGGCAAGGGGAATAGGATGTTTCACCGGTGAGGTAATGCATCAACCTGCGGTCAGGCGAGGGAAATAATTGAGTAATACCGGTGTTGCGCATAAACGCCAGAACATCTAACGAACTGTCTGTAAAGCGTTTCCCGTCAAGTCGCCAGCGTCCATTCTCACTGACGATATTAAGGTGGAGTAGTCGCTGGTGGAAATCTCGCTGTAGCGTTCGTTCAGATACTCCAAACTCTTCTGCCAGGATTTTAAGGTCAAGAGACTCTCCTGATAGTAACCGGCTGATAATCTGTGTCAGCCTGATGGCAAACCGGTCATAACGAGTCGATGTATTGTTCATCAGAAAAAATATCCATGGATAACTTACTGTTTTCAATGATGTTATTATGAATCATGAGCACGTCAGGATATGTCGCTATAACGGGAGGAATTGAGAAAAAACGTGAAGACAAATAATTCAGTAATATGCTGATTAACAATAACTATTTCTTTCAAAGACAAAACTGAAGCAGGGCGCGACATATCCTGTCGCTGAAATTCATAATTCTCCGGTGGCGTAACTCAGTGGGCAGGTGTATTAAAAAAACCAGTGCCATATTGCGGTAGCTGCATTCTCCAGCCCTTCTCTGAGTACTCCCAGCCCGTTGCGTATCACGCTCGGGAGTGGAATGGCCTCCAGAATCCTGCTCAATAATTCTCCCAGTAAATCCGCAAAATCCTTTCGTGCCTTCGTCTCCGATTCTTTGGTGCGGTGTTCTTCTTTGATCTGGCGAAACACACCACTGGTCGCCTCTGGTGGCAGGGCAAAAATTATGGTTTCTACCATGCGAGACATGTTGTAACCGGTTTTAGCTGAGACAGCATGCACCGGGTAAGGGGTAAAGAACTGGCGTGAAACGGCAGCACTTCTAGCTGTGAGCGTCATCAGTTGCTCTGCAGAAGGAGAGCCTTTTTCACGATCCCATTCCTGCGATGGCTCAGCTTTATCAGCCTGGTTGATAACGAAAACAATGCTGTCTGTCGATACGCCACAATCCAGTAGAAAACGGTGGAACTCTTCGTCTGTGGTACAGGCCCGGTCATCGGCTTTCATCACCCAGAGGATGAGATCCAGCTTCGGTA
The DNA here is from genome assembly GCF_002858715.1 of Chimaeribacter coloradensis. GTDB lineage: Bacteria > Pseudomonadota > Gammaproteobacteria > Enterobacterales > Enterobacteriaceae > Chimaeribacter > Chimaeribacter coloradensis. The sequence continues at coordinate 35,152 of NZ_PJZH01000010.1, forward strand.
ACTGTTCCTGATACATCTGACGATATATCTCATCATGCTTCAGCGATTCACCTGCGCCCGGCAGATCGACCAGCGTCAGGCAGCGTCCCCCTGCATTCAGGTTAAAGTGCAAAGGTTTACGTGTGCAGCCTTCCGCATGACTGACCGGGCTGAGAGGATGTTCAAAAAGGGCATTGCAAAGCGAGGATTTTCCGACCCCTGATTTCCCCATGATGCCAATCACCGGTTCGTAATGAATGCTCTGGCGTATATGTTCCAGCACCATACTGGTTATATGCCCGGGAAGAATGGATAAATGTTGCTTCAGGACATTAATGCCCCGTTCTGTGAAATCAGACATGTAGCCTCCGCAATGAAAAAAATCGATACAGCAACATCGCTGTCAGGTATTCACTGCGGTAGTACAGGTCTGTTTTTTTTTGCATTCGAATTGCGGGGGAGGAATGTGATTTTGTGGAGCAAACCGGGGGAATTGCCCCGGTTCACTGATACGGTGAAATGATATCTAACGTCGCATTACCCATTCGTTCAGTTCTGACTCCAGCCAGCCAACGGATTGTCTTCCCAGTTGTCGTTGTTTTGGAAATGTTTCATCGTAGCGTGGCGATTTTGGATTAAGCCAGTCGTATATGGTTGAGCGTGAAATTCCCATTTTTTTCATGACTTCTTTTAGCCTCAAGATCCTCGGTGAATCAGGAATGTTTGCGTAACTGGATGTATGGGAGGAGAGGTGGTTTTGTAACATCTTGGCTTCCTTAGTATACGTTTGTTCGGGTGGGGCCATATTGCCAACCACGCTGGGGCTGTCATACACTGGAAGTAACATTAAAATAAAATCACTTTAGGGGTTTACTTTTCATGAGGGATGTGGGTGTGGATTTTTTTGATGATTTCTATCTGCAAGTCTGTGCTGCTATTGAGGACAAATCTTCTGAGCTAGAACGAAAACTTGAATCAGATAAAAAAGAAAGTAACCAAAACATTCTGCGTACTTACAGGCAAAGTGCTCGCGATAAAATTGAAGACTTTAAGACTATTGAAATAGCACAAAAAAACGGGCAACCGATTTTGGATATGGATAATAGTGATAACATTCGTTATTCCAAAGAATTTATAAATGTTGGTGGGATAATGGTTGAGAGGCCTTTTCTTTATAAGAAAACCTATGCGGAAGTTCGGGCGGAAAATCGTAAGAGGATAGTTGGTGGGAAATTGACTGGGCTTGCGAGTCTATATGTTGAGAATTGTGAACATTTATCTCTCTCTATGGCTTATGAGGATTTTTACTGGGCTCAATTCCAATTTGAATCAGGTGATAAAAAAGGGAGTTGCAGTTTATTGCTCGATGCCTTTTATTATATTGATAACTATATGACACGAAGTGAGGATAGAGCATCATCAGATTATCATCGACTTATGATCTCTTTTGACCGAGCATGCAAAAAAAACAATTCAAGCATTGGTGGGAAAAATAAACTGACAGATCTGGAATATATGAAAGAGCTCCTTGTTACTATTCTTAGAGATATTACCCCTCGCGAAGGCTGGAGAACTAAACGTCAAGTTTATGAAAATCTAATACCTTACCTTTGTGAAGAAGATAAAAAAGTTAATCCAGCTAGATGGGAATATGATACTGGTAATAGAGAGGAGACTATCCGCGGAAGGCTCGTTAAATGGTTTAGTTGTGAATTTAAAGAGATGCTTGAAGAATTTATGTTCAAGAGAAAATGAGTTTCAAACTAATTAAGTTTGAATGTTTTAGCTTCCTGTGAGGTATCACAGGATTTTATTGAGTTAATCAGGTTGTGGCAAGGCTGCCTTAGAGACCCCATCCTCAGATAATACGCAAGTTATCAGGAATCCTCGCTTACGTGATGTTGTTCAAGGAAAGCATTTTGACCAAAGTCTCATACTACATGAGACATAGTTGTCTTGTAGTTTCAGTGAACTAATGTTTTTCCATCTCGATCGCTTTATAGTATCAGACGACGATTCTAATCTGAAATTCATTTCTTGGGCATTGTTCCTCGCCTGGTGCTGGCTCGCAACAGCACAATTTCTGTATGAGTGTACCTCAGGTAAGTAGCCACAGAGCTGCAGATATTGATACTCGTCCTGATGTTTTTACGTCAGAATTCATCGTGTAATAACCGCGTATCGTAACATCTACCAATGCTCTCTCGCTACATAGATTGAAGTAAGCTAATGAAGTATCATACATTTATAGAACCGTAGTGTATGGTAGATTTTTCTTCAAGAAGAGTGTAGGCGATGCTCAAAATCAGAATGCTTAAAGCTGGCAACGGGGACTGTATTTTTATACAGACAGATTGTGAGTTTATCTTGATCGATGGAGGAACCGCGCAGTCTTTCAATGACTGGAAAGAGTGCATTATTGGACATGTAGCAAAAATTGATTCAATTATCGTTACACATATTGATAATGATCATATCAATGGAATAATAAAATTGCTTGACCATCCAGATTGCCCAACTATCGGCCAGGTATATTTCAATGGTGCTGAGCAGCTGTTTGGTAAACTGAATGAGTTTTCTCAAGCAGAGCGTAATGTTGAGATGAAACTACGTGCTCTCTCTGAAGAGTGTTCTGCTATTGAAGATAAAGAGCTAATTGGATATTCTGAAGGATCATCACTTTCTTATATATTATCCAGTAAAGGCATCGAGTGTAATCCGGTTGTCTCTGGTGGTGCTGTTTATCGGGGTGTATGCGAGTTTTTCGAAATTGGTTCTGTTAAATTTACTCTGATTAGTCCAATCCAAGATTCTCTTTACGAACTTCAACAGTTTTGGCAATGCAAATTATCAGAGCGAAGGATAAAGCCTCGCGTCATTAGTAAAGATTATTATGATGCTTTCGAAAAATACATCGGAGGATTAAGAGGGGAATTGAATGATAATCATAGAGTTTCCTCTATCAACCAATGCTCTATAGAAGCGCTAGCAAATACGAAATTTGAGGATGATACTTCACCAACGAATAGGAGTAGTTTTTCATTCTTAATTGAGTTTGATGGAAAAAGAATTCTTTATTTAGGGGATTGTAATGCGACTGTTGTTACTGATTGGTTAGAGCTACAAAGTGAGAAGATTTTAAATGTTGATATTGTCAAGATCTCTCACCATGGAAGCAAAAATAATACGAGTCTAGAGCTTCTAAGGCGAATAAATAGCCCGAAATACTTCATTAGCACCAATGGTAATTCGCATGGACACCCAGACCTAGAAACTTTAGCAAGAATTGCTTTTGTTAATAGTAATAAAGAAATCGAGATATATTTTAATTATGCTCTTGATGTAATACCAGACTGGTTCGTCGCTGACATTGAAAAAAACTATCCAATGATAAAGCTTTTAATGAGTTCTTGTGAGGTGGAACTATGACAAATAGAATATTAGAAGAGTTTAATCTTGAATGTATATATATACTCAATGCCTTGTTACCCAATAATTCAACAATGCGAGGGACATGCTTTTCTATAGCAAACGATCTGTTGTTAACGGCGAATCATGTTGTAAATGGCGCTTCATCAATAAAAATATTTCTCTCAAGTGATTTATTTTCTCTTGGACAAGGGATTGATGCTGAATGCATTTATAGCAATGAAAGTTTAGATATGGCTATATTAACTGTACCTGAAGGGACGATAAATACCGCAATACCGCTTTATTCAACCGCTGTTAATCTGGATAGTGATGTTAAATCTTGCGGCTATCCTGTAGAGAAAGAGCATTACCATGCACCTATCAGGGTTAAAGTAACAAACACATTTTCACATATGAGTAGTCGTGAATATAGTTTTGAAGTTTCCCAATCTAATACAGTTACTAAATACAGTGGTATGTCCGGTTCACCGATAATGCATGAGCAATATTGCATAGGGATTTTGCTAGTTCAACAAGGGGGAAATACACTATATGCATTATCTGTAAAAGATTTTCTTATTGATGCTGGTATGCAAGATATAGTGAAAAAATACGATGTAAAGATAACAGTACAAGATGGAGTTGAATACAAATCACCTGATTACCCTTCCTCACCATTTAAGTATTGTATCAATTGCAATGCGGATCATCCAAATATCAAAGGGATTGATATAGGTTTTACAATGAAACAATGGAATATAAGCGAGTTCACTGAATCTGTATATGATTGGATCATAGATTATTCTTTGTCACATAAAGAAAAAACCAATTTTAATGGAAGTGATAGGAGTCTATTCAAATATGCTAGATCTCATTATCCTGTTGATGATTTAAATGCTTTAGGTGACCTTTGTTTACATATAGCGATCCGAGAGTCTTACTCGACAATCCCAATAATGAATAAAGTCTTCGATGTGAACAATAAAACTTTCTCATGTACTCATGCCGTGCTTAATTTTGATGGGATTGAACTTTGGATTGGCGCGTCCGCGGTTACTCAAAGTATTGAGGAAGCAACTCTGTCTGCAATTGAAAGTATTAAATATATATTGGATGTTAAGTCGATAAAAAACAGATTGATTATGCTCACGTCGGAAATAGATGATTCATGGCCTCATAGAGAAAAATTAAAACGACTAGCAGATTCTAATTTGGAATTAGAAGAAAGATTCGATAAAATAATAATTCCAGTATTCATAATGCATGATAGTGAGTTAATTAAAAATTATAACAAAGATGATTTCTTACTCCTGTTCAATGAAAAGGTTGCTAGTTGCAGAGAACTATTACAAAAAGATACAGAGGGAAGTATCATTAACTTAATTGATCTTCGGGTTTTTTATTTCCCAGTTTCGGATATTAATGAAGTTAATAGTGCTTTGCAGAAGGAACTAAACTCATGAGCCAGTGGTACCAAGAAGCTAAGACTAAATTGAATAATCCAATGTTTTCACAATGGGATGATTTTTTATTATCTTTAGTAAACGAATTCAACGGACATGTTAATGAGTCATTAGTTCAGGATATTGTTATTAGGGCCATGGAACGTAAAAGTGAAATGACCAATGGTTTCATTTTGGACCATATCCTCGGTGAATTAGGACTTTTCCCTTACATTGATAATAATAGTACATCGAAAGATGAATTTAGGAAGGCTATATTCACTACTCCGCAGGATGAAACAAAGGTTTTCCACATTCGCCAAGCTGAAGTTTTTCACAGAATCATGACTGGTGAAAATGTAATATTGAGTGCGCCAACAAGTTTTGGTAAAAGCCTCATTATTGAAGCTTTGATTGCTAGCAACGAATTCAACAATGTAGTAATAGTTGTTCCAACAATTGCTTTGATAGATGAGTTAAAGAAAAAACTCTATAAGTATAAAGATAATTACAAGATCATCACTCAAGTGTCACAACAACCGAGTGAGCGAAATGTTTTTATTCTTACACAAGAAAGAGTTTTAGAATATAGCATAAGCTCAGTCGACTTCTTTATTATCGACGAATTTTACAAGCTTGCACCATCAAGTAAAAATGACGAGCGTTGTGATCGACTCAATCTAGCATTTAAGGAGCTATATTCAAAGTGCAAGAGATTTTACATGCTAGGACCACGAATAAATGGTCTTTTTTCAGGAATCGAGCAGGAATTAAGATGTATTTTTCTAAGGTTTGATTCGTATACCACAGTAGCAACTAATGAGTTTTACCATAAGCTAAAAACCACTGGTGCTGATGCAAAGGTTGATGTTGAAAGAGATGAAATCCTAAAAGATATTTTATCAAATGTCGGTAGGAATGAACAAACAGTCATTTATTGTAAATCACCCAAAAGAGTTAGTTCGCTAATGTGCCGATTGCTTGCGGCTAATATACTTTCTCCTGATAATGCAAATAATGATCTTGCTAGTTGGCTTTCTGTAAATTTCCATGATAAGTGGTCATTGATTGACGGCTTACGGCATGGGATTGCCTACCATCATGCACAGCTCCCAAGGGCTGTAGGTTCATTAATTGTGGATTTGTTTAATGAATCAAAAATAAACATTCTAATTTGCACATCGACTTTAATAGAAGGTGTAAACACTAATGCCAAAAATATTATTATCTACGATGATTGTATCACCAGAAGAACCAAGTTGGATATGTTTACGTTCAATAACATATCTGGTCGTTCTGGACGGATGTTTGAGCATTATGTTGGGAATGTTTTTATTTTTGGTGAAAAACCACAAATTGAACTTCCATATATAGATATTCCTGTTGTAACTCAGAGTGAAAATGCGTCAGAGTCATTACTACTACATTTAGGTCAAGATGTTAATGATGAGAATAAAAATAGAGTGAGAAAGTTTTATGAGCAAGATGTGCTCCCTATGCAAATATTACTTAAACACCAAGGTATTGATCCAAACAAACTTATAAGTTTTGCGGAAAAATTAATCGAAAAATGTAATGCGTGGAATCCATTGATGCGCTGGGATAGCATTTATCCTACATCTAATGAATTGCTGCATCTCTCAAACATATTATTTGATAACTTTAATGTGTCTTCGATGGGAGGAGGTACAGTTAGAAGTGCTTCACAGCTTCATAAAAAACTTTGTGATGTTATAAATAAAGTGGACGATAAAACACTGATTCTCGAGGATTTTAATTTCTGGGGAGGAAGGGATAAAACCTATACCATAGATGATGCTGTGCAATCTGTATTCAATTTTAAGAAAAGTCTTGTTAATTATAATTTGCCTATAATAATTTACGCTGTTAGTGATATTCAGGAGGTAATATTCAAGAGGTTTGGGTATACATATGGGGATTACAAACCTTTTGCATCTACATTAGAGAATTTTTATTACCCTGCAGCAGTTAACTCTCTTGAGGAGTTCGGTGTGCCAAATCAAATCGCAAAAAAAATAATCAACAACAATCACTTTGATAATGCCGATGATATCGACTCAGTTATTAATGCTCTGATTTTAAAAGATAAAGACTCTTATACATACTTAACTGATTTTGAGATTGGTTTTATAAGAAAAGCTCTGTCTTACATGTAGGTTGTTTGTAAAATAAGCATGGCAGTAATTGCTGTCATGCTTTGGTTTTTATCTTTGCAGCAAGTTATTTAGATGTAAGTTAGTAGATTATCTTTGCTTTACCATTTTGCCGCCAATGTTTAAACGGAGGTTATGGATAAAAAATTAGTAGTTCCTCGTTAAGCACTTTTTAATTAAGTGAATATTCATAGCTGTATGAAGACATTACCAACATCGCGGTGTATTAATCAACGAGGAACAGGTCAACATTTTACGTAGTAACGTAGATTATAAATCGGCGCATGCATTCTCACACTAGGCGAATCTAAAGCGGACGCTCATGAGGGTATCGGCCAGATAATCTTTACAGTCTGGACTTCCAATAATTACAAGCAATAGCTACCATGCGGGTGAGTGGTGATTATCGTGAAGCCACCCCTCCACCCGTCGTACCCAGCTTATCAGCGTTTAGTTGGCTGATCCTAACTTGAGCGAGCGAGAGAGAGAGAGCATATGCAGTCCGACCTTATTAAAAAAAGAATCATTGGTAACCTAATCGGCGAAGTCGTCGAGCTAGATGCTTCTTCTCTCGAGATCGTTGGACATAGTCTCATTGAATTGCTCGAGGAAAATCGCCTAATCCATCACGGGATTAATAAAGAATATCGGCCTGTTGGATACACCATCGACACCTTTTCGCAAGATTTCATGATCGCCGGTGAATACAGCGCAGAGAAAGAGTACTTTCATGGCAAGGTTAGCAAAGCGTCAGCCGGGCAAGATACAGAGGGCGCTATCCCCGAAGCCCCCGTTACGACTTACGCTAAGATCGAGAACGATATTCAGCATGTCCTTGATCATTCAGCAGGTAAGTTGCCCCAAAAAATCTATCTGATATGCAGCCAAGAGGAGCCAGAATCTTTTCGCGCGAAATTCAATAGCACGGCGATCGCTCAGGAACATAGAGAGCGGCTTAACATTCTTGATGCGCGCGAGTTGGCAAGGTTAATCTTCGAGTTCTCCACGCAGAATCAGACCGCGGCTGCTTTCTATACCAGTTTTTTCCCTGGTTTTTCCCAAGACCTTGACAACTATGCCTATTATGGCAGGGCTCCTGCATCATGTGAAAATCACGTCTCCGATGCTGCTATGGTGGTCGCAATACGGGACCACTTCGGTCAGGGGAACCGTGTTTGTCTGCTAACCGGCATCAGCGGCTCTGGTAAGACGCAGGCGACTATCGACTACCTCCATCAGGAAGGTACGCGTTACGAAAACTACTTATGGATTTCTGGGGGGGACTGGAAGCCGGACTCCTCGCTAAGTTCAGTTCAACGTGTTAGAGGTGGCGTGGCTGTCAATGTGGCGGGCATCTTCAATAACTATAAGACGTTACTTGTTATCGACAGCCTTGAGCGTGAGTTAGTTGAAAACTCTCTCGATGATCTCTCCAAGGGGTTCGAGCGAGGCGGTCATGTAATAGTAACTTCACAGCTCAACCCTGCGAGCAAATCAGTGCTTCATATGCCTACAGTCTCGACGGAGGTAGCTGCCGCTATTTTGGGCGAGGACAGTAATAAGCTAAGTGTAATTGCAGCAAAATTTATCGAGGCTTGTAGATTCTCTCCCCTTATTCTCGCAACTGTTCGTAAGTTAGTTGAAGCTGAAAACGTACCGCGCGAAGAAGTCTATGAAGAAATACTCGCCGAACCACAGGTCATTTCAGATAGTAATGGCGCAGCAATTATGGGCAATATCTTGCAGAGATTGGATTCAAGATATCTCATTGGTCTGCAAAAGATTGCAAACTCTGGATCATTCTCGAATGACTCCAAGTTTCTCGGGCATTTCCTGGGACACGCCGTGAAATCTCATCTGCAACGTCTGTCGATACTGAAACCGGCAGTCGCACCAGGACTTCTGTCAGTGCACGATCTCATCTGCCAAGCGGTTCGTGACAAACTAGATGCCGAATCCATAGCTTCCGCCGTCTCGCAGTATGTTGAAAAGCACTCGGGGGAGATGATCCCTAGTGTGATTAGACAGATTCACTTATGTGCATCTCAGCTTACGGAGAGCTATAAGCGACGTCAGATCCAGCAGCCAGATTGGTTGACTTACGCTTTGTTGCAACTGGATAGCGGACGTACTTTAGTACAAGATCAGGAGCTTCATCGCCGAAGTATTCACAGCGGAGCGCCATTGCAAGAGCTGCTTTGTGTCATCGACGCGCAAGAGGCATTTGCCTATTCACTGGATCATGACGAGCGACTCAAGTACTTCAGTGTTTTGGCAGAAGAATATGGCAAGGCTCAACAAGGAGATCCAACATCTGAAGTGAATCTCGAGCTTTTGCACCATACGGGTAAGGCATTGCGCCGATGCGGCAGATTTGATGAGGCTCTGAGCTGTTTTCAAAAGCTTCTTGAGATTCGTCCCGAGTGGCATGCAACTTATCTGCAGATTGCGCATATGGGGACACATAACGGTGCCGATGAATCAATTAAAATGGCTGGAGCACATGCAATGCAAACTCTTGTCGATCGAGTTATCACAGCTCCGTGGGATGTTCCATTACGAGTCTCATTAGCGTCCGTCGCGCGACTTCGCTCCTACAGGAAGGTTGCCAACGAGGCGGTGAGCAATATTGAGCAGGTGCAGGCTCTTGCCGATGTGATTGCTCTGTCGGCTTTAGAGGGACTTGACCAATTTTATGAGGCCTATCTTTCCTTCACCTCCATTTTTGCCTATCAGCATCCGGAGATTTGCGTCGCACTGGCTGAGGGATTCCCAGAGATTCTCTCCATGCCACCTGAATTGGTTGATAAGGGCCAATGGGTCAGTGCGTGCGAGTCGCTTGGTAATACTGCAGTAGCAGCAGGCAATGCAGGAAAGACTGATTTGCGCGACAGAATCACGGCGGCGGGGGTTGCATTTGCCACGGCACTGGGAAGTAAATCTGGAGTCAGAAGCTATGACGCACGCGCAATTGCCAAAATGTTCCTTTTCGCCGGGATGTCGGCTGAGGCGTTAGATACAATCTTGAAGATCCCTCTTGAAGTCCTCAACAGGGACCATTGGCTATTGTATCGCAAGGCTGAGGCAGAATTAGGTGTTGGTAAACTGGAGGATGGATTGAACAGCGCTGAACGTGCTCTTGTGCTTGCCAGAGACGATAGGAAAGGGCTTGAGCGCATCGCTAGTTATCATGATTTGCTTAGTAAATGCCACGAAGCATTGGGCGCAACAGAAGCTGCAATCGCGCAAACGGAGGCCGCGCTGGAAGCGTGCCAGGCAGGAAAGTATAAGAATGCATTGGCGGGGAGGTTGGAAGAGTTGAAGCGGCGATAAAGCCCCCATTAACCGGAAATTTAGGATTTTATTGGATCATTCTTGAACGGATGCACTTGGTCGTTTACTGCTTGTAGCTAAAAGCAGAAAACTGTCATGTGTATGCTGTCCTAACACAGTAGTTAATTCCTATCGTCCCTGATTTGACCCTAATATTGCGTTAGACAGTCGATTAGATTCTACTGTCGCTATATTCAAAATTGCTGATAAGTTCAGCATGATAATTACACGGAAATTTGATGAACATCTTTGAATTCGACCAAGGCAATGCTGGTGAGAACTTGGCTGCAAGTGTCCTATCTCTGGTTTTCAATGGAGAGGCTCTACGTGAGACCATGCGTGGAGAAGGAATAGGGGCCCTTGATCTTCAGTTGAAGTATCCAGTCAATTTTCCCAGCCCAACCCACGCACAAGTAGCAGTTCAAGTTAAAACCGGAACAAGCTTCGGGCGGTGGACGCCGACAAAAAATCGATGGCGCTTACAGAATATTGATAAAGATCACTTGAGAAAGTGGAAAGCTACCAATCAACCCGTAATTTTAATTTGGGTACGCCTTGATCCAGAAACAAAGATTTACTGGAAGCTCATCGACAAAAAAACGCCAATTGAGACCTTATCAGTATCCGAAAATCACATTCTGACCCCAGCATCCAGATTTGAAATCGAGCGACTTATTCATAAACAGCGCGAACCTATAAGTGGAATGGGAAGGTTTACCGTTCCAGTATTCACAACTACTGCTCAAGTACGAGAATGGTCTCGCCCTAAATTTTCTAAAATCCGAGGAATTGTATCTAGCTGCCTTGGAACGATATCTATCAGCAATTATGCATGGCGACATCTAACAAGAATAACACGAGCCCAATCGCATATTCGAGATAGCTTGACAGTCTTGCCATTTGCCAAACAAATACTCGGAAAAACTCCGCACCAGATCCAAACTCTGCCTGGAACAACAGTGCGGAATGGAAACAAGATCTTAGTAAACAGAAAAGTGCTGGCGGTGTATAGAAACATGCATTTCTCAGATAAAGGCAACTGCGTAGTATATGTAAGACTAGATGAGCAAATCATCTATGAAGACAACTGGAAGGAAAGAGCTTTGATTAGGCAGAAAGTCTTTCAAGAGCTTAGGCTGGAAAGCATTTATAGGAAAACAACGAAGAATTAGGGCGCGTCCCCCCTCTTCACAATCCTGTCCTACTTGCAGACATAAATGCCTTTAAGATCAAACACATACCTGAGAAGCGCGTGTAGGTATGATCGCGCGCGAGAGCCGGGGAGCGCGCGCTAAAAATACAGGATACACCGATTTTGTCAAGAGAAGGCTCGGGCTATACTTGCAAAGCGAAGAGACCTTTTGCGTCAAAGCTGATCACTCTGATTCGATTGTAATCTACCTAATAAACCGGTCAGAGCTAAAGCTATTTTTTACAGGGAAACTAGCCAATCAAACCAGTCCAACTAGAAACTTAGCCAACGAGTTTGAACACCCTCTTCCCGGTTTCAACACTACTTCCGCTGTCGGCCTTGCTTACCAAATCAGCCCACCATTGCATCATCGGTCGCCGTTGCTCAAGATAATCACTACGGTTATAAGCGCGACGTACCTCATTTTTGTCTACATGAGCCAGTGCTGCTTCGATGACATCAGGCGGAAATCCTTCCTCATTGAGTGCCGTACTAGCGATAGAACGTAAACCGTGTGATACGAGTACGCCCCCTAAGCCAGCACGCTTAAGTGCGGCATTAACTGTTTTGCTGTTCATTGGCTGGGTTGGTTTGATGCGACTGGGAAAGATAAACTCTCGGCCACCACTGAGTGACTTCATCATTTCCAGAATAGAAAGAGCCTCATCGGATAGTGGAACCGTATGGTCCCGGTTCATCTTCATTCGAGCTGCAGGAATTTTCCATTCGCTAGCATTGAAATCGATCTCATCCCATCGAGCCTCAGCGGCTTCGGCAGGGCGGGTGATGGTGAGAAGTTGCCACATGAAAAGGCATCTTGTGGACAAGCTGATACTTGCCGTACGCATAGTCTGCATTAGCTGCGGAAGTTGATCCGGGCGGATGCTTGGCATGTTTTTCTTTTGCGGTTTCTCAAATGCTTTTCCGATATTTACACTGGGAACTGCATCAATCAGGCCTGTGTTCTGCGCATAAATCATGACTTCGTTAATACGCTGACAAAGGCGGCGAACAGTCTCTAATGCACCTCTTGCCTGAACCGGCTGAACTGCTTTAACCAAAGTATGAGCCTTAATCTCGGTGACACTGATATCACCGATTGCTGGGAAAACATCTCTCTCAAGCGAGCGCCAGATATCGTCGGCATAATCTTCGGTTACGCTGGCTTTCTTCACATTCCACCAACGCTCGGCAACTAACAGGAAAGTGTTGGTTTTGGCCTCTTGAGAATTTCTCACCTGTTCTTTCTGATGTTCCAGAGGATCAATGTCTTTCGCCAATAAAACTTTAGATTCGGCTCTGAGTTTACGAGCATCAGAAAGCGAGACGGCAGGGTAGGCACCGAAGCTCTGTTTGGTTCGCTGTTTGGTTAGAGGTCGGTAGTAACGGAACTGCCATAGCTTACTGCCGCTGGACTTGATTAATAGAGTAAGCCCGTCACCATCATACAGCTGGTAATCGGCATCTTTAGGTTTGGCGGCTTTGATTTCCGTATCAGTTAACGGCTTGGTTTTTCTTGCCATGGGGAGTCTCCATGCGTTTAGGCCCAACGAAAACCATAGAACTTTTCGTTGGGCCTATCAATGGGCCTAAAAGGTTCGGATTTAATTAGTTCTCTTCGGACTTCGCGGGACAAATTCAAGGCACAAAAAAGCCCGCAGGGCTTGCGCCGTGCGGGCTCTTAGGACTTCATCGGATGACTCTGGTAATCACCGATGGAGAATTTTGGTGGAGCTGGGGGGATTTGAACCCCCGTCCGAAATTACTACACCGTCGGTACTACATGCTTAGTCCGTCTTTACATTCGCCTGCCAGCTGCGGAAGGACACGCCACTGACAAACTAGCTTGATTAGTTTTAGCGCTTCAACCCCAAGCTAGGTCTCCACGCGATCTCTTTTGGGTTTGACCTCTCTTGATCCCCGTCCTAAGAGCGGAGGCTAGGGAGAGAGGGCTCTCAGCAGGTTATTAAGCTGCTAAAGCGTAGTTTTCGTCGTTTGCGACTATTTTTTTGCGGTTTTTTAGCGAGGCCTACCGCACCTCGGCATGCACCTTGGGTTTCGCAAATCCCGTCGAATCCAGAATCAGCCCCAAGTACTATCGGTAAGTATACCAGAACTTTACCATGCAACGCCAGTCACTTAACGGTTTGCATTTTTCATGATGCGCGCTTTGTCTACCTGCCACTCGCGTGTGCGGGTGTCTTCACGCTTATCATGCTCTTTTTTACCTTTTGCCACGCCAATTTTGACTTTCGTCCAGGCGTTTTTCCAGTAGAGCGACAGGGCCACGATGGTATAGCCATCGCGGTTGACTGCGCCGAACAGGGAGCTGAGCTCTTTGCGGTTAAGCAGCAATTTACGGGTGCGCATAGGTTCACACACCACATGTGACGAGGCAACGTTGAGCGGCGTAATGGTGGCACCAAACAGAAACGCTTCGCCATCGCGGAAAACGACGTAGCTGTCACTGAGGTTGGCTTTACCAGCACGCAGCGATTTAACTTCCCATCCTTGCAACGCAAGACCGGCCTCGATCTCTTCTTCAATGAAGTATTCGTGGCGGGCGCGCTTGTTCATCGCAATGGTCGCGGAACCGGGTTTATGTGCTTTTTTCTTAGTCATAGTGGTCGTTATTATACCGCATGGCGTGGCGAATGAAATCCCTTGAGCCAGAAGCGCTTAGCCTTTTTATGCTCATCTTAGCCTTTAAGGATAAGCAGTTTTTTGTCACAGGGCAGATAAATGTTATTATCTGTACGTTTTATGACACACAGGAAATGATATGCCTCAGATCAGCCGTTCTGCGTTGGTGCCCTTCAGCGCTGAGCAAATGTACCAGTTGGTAAACGATGTTAATTCCTATCCGGAATTTTTGCCAGGCTGCACCGGCAGCCGGGTGCTGGCCGAAGGGCCAACCGAGATGATGGCGGCCGTTGATGTCGCAAAAGCGGGCATCAGCAAAACCTTTACCACGCGCAATCTGCTCTCCAGCAATCAGAGCATCAAAATGCAGCTGGTTGACGGCCCCTTCCGCAAGTTAATGGGCGGGTGGCATTTTATCCCGTTGAGCCCGGAAGCGTGCAAAATCGAGTTTAACCTGGATTTTGAGTTCACCAACAAGTTGATTGAACTGGCGTTTGGCCGGGTCTTTAAAGAGTTGGCGGGCAGTATGGTTCAGGCATTTACGCAACGTGCAAAAGAGGTCTACAGTGCCTGAAATCCGTGTCGAGGTGGTGTATGCCCTGCCGGAACGCCAGTATCTCCGCAGTATCAAGCTGGAAGAGGGCAGCAGCGTTGAGCAGGCCATTGTCGCATCCGGCCTGCTTGAGCAACGCCCCGAGATCGATTTGACCGTTAATAAAGTCGGCATTTATAGCCGGCCGGTCAAATTGGCGGACAAAGTCAACGAAGGCGATCGGGTCGAAATTTACCGGCCGTTGATTGCTGACCCGAAAGAGCTTCGCCGCCAGCGGGCTGAACGGGCAAAAAAATAAGGTGCCGGAAGGCACCTTTTTTATCGTCTTCAACTCACCGGCTGCCGTAACATGCGGCAATCATGCTCAGTCTTTCTGGCCTGTCAGCGACGCTTTATTATCCATATTGGTCAGCACACCGCTGCTGTCAAAGGTCAGCGTCAGCGTCTGTTGTGACACATCTTCATGCCCTGGCTGCTGACGGAAAACATAGAACCAGGTGTTGTTTCCAAACGGGTCCTGCAGCATCGGCGTACCCAAAACATAAGCCACTTGCTGCTTGGTCATGCCGGTATGAACCTTGGCTACGTCAGCGGGAGACAAGTAGTTCCCCTGATTGATGTCAGGCCGGTAAACCACCTTTTCCAGTGTGGAACAGCCTGCGGTAAGCATAACAAGTACCACAGCGGCGGCAGTCAGCAATTTACAGCGCATAGTAATCACATTCCTTTAGGGCATAAGATGCCGATGATAATAAACCTTTCGGCAGTTGGGAACCTTTACGAACCCCCTGTATGACCACAGGAAAGCAAAAAAGTTAACTTTTCTATGCCGCCAGTAACTCTTTGGCATTCGCCAGCGTGTTACGGGTCACTTCACTGCCGCCCAGCAGGCGCGCCAGCTCTTGCAGACGGGCGCGTTTATCGAGCCGCACCATCGTGGTTTCGGTGGCTTCACCATCGGTCTGTTTGCTGACGAAGTAGTGCTGATGCCCACACCCCGCCACCTGCGGCAGGTGGGTCACACACATGACCTGTGCCGATTCACCCAACTGGCGCAGCAGCTTACCGACGATGGCCGCTGTCGGGCCGCTGATGCCGACGTCCACTTCATCGAAGATCAGGGCCGGGGTATCCATCTTACGGGCGGTAATCACCTGAATGGCCAGGGCGATACGGGAGAGCTCACCACCGGAGGCCACTTTCGCCAGGGCCTGCAGAGGCTGGCCGGGGTTGGTTGTCACCTGGAACTCAATATGGTCCGCTCCTTCAGCACTCAGGTGTTCCGGATTAAAAGTAATGTTAATCAGGAATTTGCCGTGCGGCATGGAGAGCGCCTGCATACTCTGGGTAATCAGGGTGGTGAGTTCATCAGCATAGGCGCGGCGTTTTTCGCTCAACTGGCCGGCAATCTCTGCCGCTTTACGGTGATGGCGGGTAACCGCTTCGCTCAGCTCTGCCTGGTCGTTCTCCTGATCTTCCAGCGCCTGCTGTTCATCCAGCAGCTGTTGGTAGAGCAGCGGCAGCTCCTCCGGGGAGACGCGGTGTTTGCGCGCCAGCGAGAGCTGGCGGGAGAGGCGCTGTTCCAGTTCATACAAGCGGTTCGGGTCAAGATCCAGGCGCTCGCTGTAATGGCGCAGCTCATCACTCGCTTCACTGATCTGGATAGAGGCCTCTTCCAGCATGGAGAGCAGCTCGCCCATTTTTTCATCGAGTTCAGCCAGCTCACTCAGCTGGTTTTTTGCCGTGTAGAGCTGGCTGAGAATGTTCTGGTCATCACCATCCGCCAGCAGGTAGAGCGTCTGCTGACTCAGGGAGAGCAACTGCCCGCTGTTGGCCAGGCGTTTGTATTCGCTGTCAATTTGCTCATATTCGCCCATGACCGGCGAGAACTCGTTCAGCTCTTTCAGCTGGTAATGCAGCAGCTGGCGGCGCGACTCACGCTCGCTCATCAGCTGTTGATGCTGGGCCAGGGCGCGGCAGCTCTGGTGCCACTCCTGATAGGCCTGGCGCATGGAGGCCATCAGCCGCGGCTCATCTGCGTAGGCATCAAGCAAGGATTTCTGATGTTCCGGGCGCAGCAGCAACTGGTGGGCGTGCTGGCCGTGGATCTGAATGAGATGCTGGCCCAGTTCACGAAGCTGTGAGAGAGGTACCGGTGTGCCGTTGATAAAGCCGCGTGAGCGGCCATCCGCACCAATGGTACGGCGCAACAGGCACTCATTGCCCTCATCCAGCTGATTTTCAGCCAGCCAGTCACGGGCGGAAGGGGTATCGGCCAGGGTAAAGCGGGCGCACAAATCTGCGCGTGCCGCACCGTTACGTACCATGCTGCCATCCGCGCGGCTTCCCAGGCAGAGGCCCAGCGCGTCAATTGCAATCGACTTACCCGCACCGGTTTCACCGGTAATCGCGGTCATTCCTGTCTGAAAATCAATGTCCAGCTCACGGACAATTGCAAAATTACTGATAGTGAGTTGAGCCAGCATAGCCACCTTCCTGTACATAACTACAGATCTGTAATTGCGTACAGTATAATCTGGAATAATATCCAGTAAAGTGGGGAATGCGCTTTTCAGAACAATTTTTTCGACCAGCCGAGCTTGGTGCTCAATGTGTTGAAATAGCTGTAATCTTTAGGATGAATTAAATTCAGGTGGAAGGCACTGCGGCGGATCATCACCTCTTCCCCCTCCTGGATCGGCAACGCAATCTGGCTGTCACAGCTGATCTCGAGATCGCTGCCGATCTGCGAAAATTTCAGGTGAATGGTGCTGCTGCTGTTGATCACCAGCGGGCGGGCGGAAAGGGTATGGGGGAACATCGGCACCAGGGCGATCGCGTCCAGCGTGGGGGTCAGGATCGGGCCGCCGCCGGAGAGGGAGTAGGCCGTGGAGCCGGTGGGCGTGGAGATGATCAGGCCATCCGAACGCTGCGAAAAGGCGAAGCGGTCATCGATATAGACCTCGAATTCGATCATGTGCGCCACTTTGCCGGGGTGCAGCACCACTTCGTTGATGGCGGTACCGATGCGGCAGTGATCGTTGCCGCGCCTGACCTGCGCTTCCAGCAGGAAACGCTGCTCATCGAGGTAGTGGCCCTCCAGCACATCGGCCAGTTGCTGCTGGGCGTTATCCGGGTCAAGATCGGTGAGAAAACCGAGGTTCCCGCGGTTTACCCCAATGACCTTGATGTCATAACGGGCCAGGACGCGCGCCGCGCCGAGCATATTGCCGTCACCGCCGACCACCACGGCCAGGTCGGCCTGCTGGCCAATCTCTGCCAGCGTACCGGTGGCGGCGTGCGGCAGTTTCAGTTCCTGCGCCACCTGGCGCTCAAGAATAACGTCATACCCCTTGCCGCGAAGCCAGTGGTACAGCATCTCATGCGTGGCCAGGGCAGAAGGGTGGCGCGGGTGACCGACGATGCCGATACGCTCAAATTTAGTACTCATTGTCTCACTGGTCCTCAGTATGGGGTTTTGTCCCACACATTGTGAACGGTTCCCTTGAAACCCGGGTTTTGATCCCCATAATAAGCGAACTAGCAAGTGTAATGCTAAAACGCGGAGAATTTCATGAGTAGTAAAGAACAGAACACAGCAAACGAGCAAGTCTCGGATGAGATGGAAAAAGATCAGGATCTGCACGCGGAAGCTGGAACCGAGACGGCAGGCGACGTCGATCCGCGTGACGCCCGTATTGCTGAGCTTGAAGCACAACTGAAAGAAGTTCAGCAACGCGAGCGTGAAAGCCTGCTGCGCGCCAAGGCTGAAGCGGAGAATATCCGTCGTCGTTCTGAACTGGACGTCGAAAAAGCGCATAAATTTGCGCTGGAAAAGTTCTCCGGTGAACTGCTGCCGGTCATCGATAACCTGGAGCGCGCGCTGGATCTGGCGGACAAGTCCAACAGTGAGCTGGCCTCTATGATCGAAGGCGTGGAGCTGACGCTGAAATCCCTGCTGGATTCCGTACGCAAGTTTGGTATCGAAGTGGTGGGTGACACCAATGTGCCGTTTAACCCGGAAGTGCATCAGGCGATGACCCTGATGGAGTCCGAGGAACACGAGCCAAACCACGTCATGATGGTGATGCAGAAAGGGTATACGCTGAATGGCCGCCTGCTGCGCCCTGCCATGGTCGCCGTCTCAAAAGCCAAAGCGTAATTGAGATGAAAAAGGCACCCCCGGGTGCCTTTTTCATGGCCGTTGCCGGGCGGGCGTCAGTCGAGCTTTTCCGGCAGCACCGGCGTCCAGTCGATGGGCTGCAGCCCTTGCTTCTCCAGCAGCGCGTTGGTCTGGGAAAAGTGGCGGCAGCCGAGGAACCCACGGTGCGCCGAGAGCGGTGACGGGTGCGGCGCTTTCAGCACATGGTGGCGCTGGGTGTCGATAAAGCTGCCTTTCTTCTGCGCATGTGACCCCCAGAGTAAAAACACCACACCTTCGCGGTGTTCGTTGATGGCGGCAATTACGCGGTCGGTGAACGTTTCCCAGCCCAGCCGCGCATGGGAGTGGGCCTGCCCGCGCTCGACCGTCAGCACCGTATTAAGCAGCATTACCCCTTGTTCAGCCCAGCTCTGCAAACAGCCGTGCTCCGGCCGGTTGAAGCCCGGGATATCACTCTGCAGCTCTTTGTAGATGTTCACCAGCGACGGCGGCACCGGTACGCCCGGCCGTACGGAGAAGGCTAAACCATGCGCCTGATTTGGCCCGTGGTACGGGTCCTGCCCCAGAATCACTACCCGCACATCATTCAGTTCGGTGAAACGGAATGCGTTGAACACCTCTTTCTGCGGAGGGTAAATGGTTTTGCCTGCGGCACGCTCCGCGGCTACAAATGCCAGCGTTTCCTGAAAATAGGGCTGCTCTTTTTCCTGGCCAATCACGTCATGCCAAGTGAGTGAGGTGGGCATTCACGCTCTCCTTTGTTTTTGCAGATAATCTGTTGACTATAGAGTACCTGCATCCGCTTACCAGTAAAACGGCTGAAACCGCGATATCTCCCTCATACCTGTTTGTTAGCCCCCACATCTTTGATCATTTACAAAAGTCTTGTGTATCCGCGCCCTGGCTATTTTGATTAAAAACAAAAAGTTGCCTTGAACTAACTTTCCCGGTCTGGAAATTATTGATTTTAATCAAAGAAGGGGGATTTTTGCGCTGGTATATAGGGGGAAGAAGGGCGGTTTTCCCCTATAAAACCGCGGGTAAATTATCCGGGCGGCGTCAGGTTGCCCTATGGAGGTAAAGATGATTACAGGTATTCAGATTACTCAGGCTGACAACGCGGCACTGGTGAACTCTTTCTGGCTGCTGGACAGCGAAAAAGAGGAGGCGCGCTGCCTGTGCGCCAAAGCGGAATACCAGGAAGACCAACGTGTTCCCCTGCGGGAGCTGGGCCAGATTGAATATCGCGAAGTACCGGTAGATGTGCAGCCGACTGTTCGCGTGGAAGGCGGCCAGCACCTGAATGTGAACGTGCTGCGCCGTGAAACCTTGCTGGATGCGGTCGAGCACCCGGAGAAATACCCGCAGCTGACGATTCGTGTGTCCGGTTATGCCGTACGCTTTAACTCCCTGACGCCGGAACAGCAGCGCGATGTGATCGCCCGGACCTTTACCGAAAGCCTGTAACGGCGATTTCACCCAGTACACACATAAAAAAGGGGAGCTTCCGCTCCCCTTCCGCTATCCCACGTATTATTCGCCCGCTGTGCCGGTTGCGGCTTTGGGCTGACGGCGTTTACCGACGTTTTTGGCATCGCGCTGGCGCACTTTGGCTTTCGGCTTGGCTTTGGCCTGCTTTTTCTCCGCTTCGCGTTTCGCCAGCACCTTCTTCGACGGCTTACCGTTGCTCTTCTCGTTCGGCACTTTGCTGGTCGGGCGCAGCTCATCAATCACGCGCGGCTTCAGCGGCTCATTAAGATAACGGCCGATTTTACCCAGCAGCAGGTGATCGTGCGCTTCCACCAGCGAGATCGCACACCCTTTGCGGCCCGCGCGGCCAGTACGGCCGATACGGTGCAGGTAGGTGTCCGCGGTGCGCGGCAAGTCGAAGTTGAACACATGGCTGACATCATTGATGTCCAGGCCACGCGCGGCGACGTCAGTGGCGACCAGCACATTCACGCGCCCGTCCGTCATGCGTTTGACGGCTTCGTTGCGCTTGGCCTGCACCATTTCCCCTTCGAGGTAACAGGAGTTGATCCCGGCTTCACGCAGCCAGCTTACCATCTCATGCACACGGTCACGGGTGCGGACAAACACAATCGACTTCTGCACCTCAGGCTGTTTCAGCAGGTGGCAGAGCAGGGCAGTTTTATGCGCCAGGTTATCGGCCCGGTAGTACCACTGCAGGATTTTTTTGCGCTCGCGGCGTGACGGGTCAGCTTCAATCTCAACCGGGTCCTGCAGCAGGCGCTCGGCGAAGTCGCGGATGGCATCGCCTTCCAGCGTCGCGGAGAAGAGCATGGTCTGCTTTCTCCAGCGCGTTTCGCCGGCAATTTTCTCAATGTCCTCGGCGAAGCCCATGTCCAGCATACGGTCTGCTTCATCCAGGATCAGCGTTTCCACTGCGCGGCAGTCGAAATTCTCTTCCTTAATATATTGCAGCAGGCGGCCGGTGGTGGCGACCACGATATCCTGATTCTCGCTGAAGACTTCGGCGTGGTTCATGTACGCGACACCGCCGGTAATGGTGGCGATATCCAGGGAGGCGTGGGCCGCCAGTTCGCGCGCCTGGTCGGCAACCTGCATCGCCAGTTCGCGGGTCGGGGTCACAATCAGGATGCGCGGCGGGCCGGATTTCCGGCGTGGGAAATCCAGCAAATGCTGCATAACCGGCAGCAGAAACGCGGCGGTTTTGCCGGTGCCGGTGGGTGCCGAACCCAGAACGTCACGGCCGTCCATCGCGGGCGGGATCGCCTCAGCCTGGATAGCGGTGGGGCGGTCGTAGCCTTTATCGCGCAGGGCGGCGAGCAGGCGTTCGTCTAGATCGAGTTCGGAAAAAGTGGTTGCTGTCATGGTCTACCTCTACGTGGGGCGCCGATTATAGACGGGTTAGGCGCGTTCTTCACCTATTTAAGCCGCAGGGCGCGCTTTTACTCTGTTAACGATTATCCTATGCTACGCAGGTTTTGTCGTGCTGCGCCCGGTTAAGGCGCCCCTGGATCTGACCTGGAAGAACCTGTGACTACCCAAGCTACCCCCGCTCCCGCCTTGCGCCGCAACGGTTTTACCTTTAAACAATTTTTTGTTGCCCACGATCGCTGTGCGATGAAAGTCGGCACCGACGGCGTGCTGCTCGGGGCCTGGGCACCCGTAGAAAATGCACGGCGGATTCTGGATATCGGCACGGGCAGCGGGCTGATTGCGCTGATGCTGGCGCAACGCACGTCACCAGATTGTGCGATTGATGCCGTGGAACTGGATGCCGATGCCGCAGAACAGGCGCGGGAAAACGCCGGTGCCTCGCCCTGGGCAGAGCGGATCAGGGTGCAGGCGGAGGATATCCATCAGGTGGCGCGGGATAACCCGGCACGGTATGGGCTGATCGTCAGCAACCCACCCTATTTTGAACCGGCTGTGGCCTGCCGGGATGCCGCAAGAACCCAGGCACGCTACACCGGCACGCTGAGCCATGACGCTCTGCTGGCGTGTGCGGCGGCGCTGCTGGAAGAGGGCGGGCTGTTCTGCGTGGTGCTGCCGTATGAGATTGGCGAGCGCTTTATCACCACGGCACAGTCAGGCGGCTGGCACCCGGCCCGGCGGGTGGAGATTCGTGACCGGCCGGGCAAGCCGCTGCACCGGATGCTGCTCGCCCTGTCGCGTACGCCGGTCACGCCCGTTACAGAGGCGCTGGCCCTGCGCGATGAGGCGGGCAACTACAGTGCAGCCTTCCGCCAGATGATTACCGATTTCTATCTGTTTTATTAATGCTTAACCAAGTCTGATTTAGTCAGCGTGGCCGGGCAGGGTAGGGCAGAGCACGGTCGGCACCGGCGTCGCCAGCTGGCCCGGGTAGTCGAGCGTGAAGTGCAGCCCCCGGCTCTCTTTGCGCAGCAGGGCGCTGCGGACAATCAGCTCGGCAACCTGCACCAGGTTGCGTAATTCCAGCAAATTATTGGAGATACGGAAGCGCGCGTAATATTCATCAATTTCCTGCTGGAGCAGGGTGATGCGGCGCAGGGCGCGCTCCAGCCGTTTGGTGGTACGCACGATGCCCACGTAATCCCACATAAACAGCCGCAACTCGTGCCAGTTATGCTGAATCACCACTTGCTCATCAGCGTTGTCGACCAGGCTCTCATCCCAGGCGGGCAGGGTGCCCGGCTGCGGGGTCTGTGCCAGACGCGTGAGAATATCGTCAGCGGCCGACCAGCCATACACCAGGCACTCCAGCAACGAGTTAGACGCCATGCGGTTCGCGCCGTGCAGCCCGGTATAACTCACCTCACCAATTGCGTACAGCCCGTCGAGATCGGTCCGCCCCTGGTGGTTAACCATCACTCCGCCGCAGGTGTAGTGCGCGGCCGGCACCACCGGGATCGGCTCCCGCGTCAGGTCGATGCCCAGTGACAGCAACTTCTCATAAATCGTAGGGAAGTGTTGCAGAATGAACTCCCGCGGCTTGTGGCTGATGTCGAGATACATGCAGTCGGCACCTAGCCGTTTCATCTCATGGTCGATGGCGCGGGCGACGATGTCCCGCGGGGCCAGCTCGGCCCGGGGATCGATCTCCGGCATAAAGCGGCTGCCGTCAGGCCGGATAAGGTACGCCCCTTCGCCGCGTAACGCCTCTGTCAGCAGGAAGTTGCGCGCCTGCGGATGAAACAGGCAGGTCGGGTGGAACTGATTAAACTCCAGATTGGCTACCCGGCAACCGGCACGCCAGGCCATGGCGATGCCGTCACCGGAGGAGATGTCCGGGTTGGTGGTATACTGGTAAACTTTGGCGGCCCCGCCGGTTGCCAGCACGACGGCCCCGGCGCGGAAGGTCATCACCGACTCGCTGTCACGGTTCCAGACATAGGCTCCCACCACCCGCTCCGGCCCGCCCAGCCCGGCTTTGCGGGCGGTGATCAGGTCTACCGCGTTATGCCGTTCCAGCACGCAAATATTGGGGTGCGAACTTGCTTTCGCCACCAGCGTGGTTTCTACTGCCTTGCCGGTGGCATCGGCTGCATGAAGAATGCGCCGGTGGCTGTGGCCGCCCTCGCGGGTCAGGTGATAACGCGCGTCACCGGCTGCATCTGCCTCGGTATCAAAACAGACGCCCTGATCAATCAGCCATTGCACGCAGTGGCGGGCATTCCCGGCAATAAACTCCACCGCCTGCCGGTCACACAGCCCCGCCCCGGCGTCCAGGGTGTCTTCAACATGAGACGCAATGCTGTCAGCCTCATCAAAGACCGCGGCGATACCGCCCTGCGCGTAGCGCGTCGCCCCTTCGCTGAGCGGGCCTTTGCTGAGAACGGTAACACGGCAATGCGCAGCCAGGCGCAGCGCCAGGGAGAGCCCCGCCGCGCCACTGCCGATGATCAGGACGTCGCTGACATGTTCAGAAGGAGATGACATAGCGTATGATGTTGTGCAGAAGAAGAGTGGAAATCATGTTAGCCTACTTATTCGGGCAAAAGCCACGTGCTTGAGTCGTCAACAGAAAAATCAGAGTGATGCGGAACTCTGTGTACCGTATAAACTCCAAGCAGGTGCTTGCTCAGGAAAAAAGATGATGGCTGGCAGTACAATTTTACGCGTGGAAACAGGTTTGGGGAGAATTTACCTCGGATGAGCGAGCAGTTTACGGATCAGGTTCTGGTTGAGCGGGTCCAGAAAGGAGATCAAAAATCGTTCAATTTACTGGTGATCCGTTACCAGCATAAAGTGGCGAGTCTCGTTTCCCGCTATGTACCCCAGGGCGATGTGCCGGATGTGGTACAGGAATCGTTTATAAAAGCATACCGCGCACTGGAATCCTTCCGGGGAGACAGTGCTTTCTACACCTGGTTATACCGTATCGCCGTGAACACGGCTAAAAATTATCTGGTCGCTCAAGGGCGCCGGCCACCGGCCAGCGACGTTGATGCCAACGACGCAGAAAACTTTGAAAGTGCAGGCGCATTGAAAGAAATTTCGAACCCTGAGAATTTAATGTTGTCTGAGGAGTTACGACAAATAGTTTTCCGCACTATTGAATCACTCCCTGAAGACCTCCGCATGGCGATTACCCTGCGGGAACTGGATGGCCTGAGCTATGAAGAGATAGCGGCCATTATGGAGTGCCCGGTAGGCACGGTGCGATCCCGCATCTTCCGCGCTCGGGAAGCTATTGATAATAAAGTCCAACCGCTGATTCAGCGTTAGTATAGCGGGCACAGGAAGGGTACTAAGGCATGCAGAAAGAACAGCTTTCCGCTCTGATGGATGGTGAAGCGCTTGATTCCGAATTGTTGAATGCATTAGCAAACGACAAAGCGCTTCAGAACCGCTGGCAGAGCTATCATCTGATCCGCGACACAATGCGGGGCGATCTGGGTGAGGTGATGCATCTGGATATTGCTGCCCAGGTGGCCGCCGCCATTGAGAAAGAACCGGCCCGCCTGGTTCCTCAGGCGATCCCGGAAGCTCAGCCGCAACCGCAGACCTGGCAGAAGATGCCGTTCTGGCACAAAGTGCGCCCGTGGGCCAGCCAGCTTACGCAAGTCGGCGTGGCAGCCTGTGTCTCCCTGGCAGTGATTGTCGGCGTGCAGCACTACAATCAGCCTGAAGGCAGCAGCGCTTCCCCGGAGACGCCGGTCTTCAACACCCTGCCGATGATGGGGGGCAAGGCGTCCCAGGTCAGCTTCGGTGTGCCGAGCGAAAACACGGCGGCTAACGGCGGTCAGCAACAGCTTCAGGAGCAGCGCAAACGTATCAATGCTATTTTGCAGGATTACGAATTGCAGCGCCGTTTGCATTCTGATCAGCTGCAGCTGGACTCCGCGAGTCCGCAGCAGGCCGCTGTTCAGGTTCCAGGAACTCAGTCTTTAGGAATGCAATCGCAGTAATGAAGCATTTTTGGTTTGCCGTGAGCGTGCTGACAGGCAGCCTGATTTATCCCTCCATCGCCCCGGCGCAGACTGCGTCCGGGGCGTTGTTGCAACAGATGAACAGCGCTAGCCAGACCCTTGATTATGAAATCGCATTTATCAGCATCAGCAAGCAGGGAATAGACTCTTCACGTTATCGTCATGTGCAGCTGGGGAAAGAGTCCTACGCCCAGTTGTTGCAGATGGACGGCCCGCGCCGGGAGATTGTGCAGCGCGGCAACGAGATCAGCTATTTTGAAGCGGGCCTGGAGCCCTTTACCCTCACCGGCGATCATATTGTTGACGCCCTGCCGGCCCTGGCCTTTTCCGACTATGGGCAGCTGGCAAAATATTATGACTTTATTCCGGTGGGCCGCGCCCGTATCGCCGACCGCGCCAGCGAAGTCATCCGGATTGTGGCGCGTGACGGTACACGTTACAGCTACATTGTCTGGATTGACGAAGAGACGAAACTGCCGCTGCGGGCCGATCTGCTGGACCGCGATGGCGAGACCCTGGAGCAGTTCCGGGTCATCTCCTTTGTCTCTGGCGATCAGGTTGAACAGGCGCTGGGCGGGCTGAAGAAAGCGCAACTGCCGCCGCTGCTCTCTATTCCGGCCACTGACAGGGTGAACTTCAGCTGGGAGCCGAAATGGTTGCCGGCCGGGGTAACGGAAGTGTCACGCAGCCGCCGCACGTTGCCAAATCTGCCCGTTCCGATAGAATCCCGGCTTTACGCCGATGGGTTATTCAGTTTTTCGGTGAACGTCAGCACTTCCGGCAACCCGACGTCTGAACAGTTTGTCCGGCAGGGGCGGCGCACGGTACACACTGAAATCCGCGATGGCCGCGAAATCACGGTAGTGGGCGAACTGCCGCCTTCCACGGCCAAACGCATTGCTGACAGCATTGTGCTGACCCGGCCGCAATAAGGTATTCCGCTATGATGAAAGAATGGGCCACGGTGATTTCGTGGGAGAAAGGGGTCGCGCTGTTACGGTGCGATCCTCAGGCTGGGTGCAGCAGCTGCAGCGCGCGCGGCGGTTGTGGAACCCGTACGCTGAATAAGCTGGGGCCACAGCCTGACCACCATCTGCAGGTGGAAATCGAACAGCCGCTCGAGCCGGGTCAGAAAGTAGAGCTGGGCATCACGGAAGGCAGCCTGTTGCGTTCCGCTTTGCTGGTGTATATGACGCCGCTGGCGGGGGTTCTGCTGGGCGGTGGCCTGATGCAGATGGGCTTCAACAGCGATCTTTTTGCTTTGCTGGGCGCAGTCATCGGCGGCACTGCGGGCTTCCTGACCGCGCGCTACCTGGCAAAACATACCACGAATGAGCAGAGCTACCAGCCGGTGGTGCTGCAGGTTGGCCTGCCGCCGACCGCCTTCCGTATGCAGAATGACCTCTCCTGATCTCTCTTAACGCGCCGCGGCCTGTGGCGCATTAACACGTTTTATACCTTTCCCCTGTTTTCGCAGCCGATGCCTGCAAAGAACCGCTTACTTCATGCAGCAGCCTGATCAGGTACGAATCGGGATCCGGCTCTGGATCATATGCTCAATCAGCGCAATAAACAGATCGGCACTGAACAGCGAGATATAGGGGATAGAGAACAATACCCGGTCCTGGGCATCCAGCAATTCAATGGCGTCACCCGGCCCACCTGACACAATATGGTGCACCTCATCAATCGGGATCATCTGGTCTTCTGTGCTGAGTGACAGGGCGCTCAGCCGCAGCTGCTTCTCTTTCATCATCAGGAAATTACGTGACAACAGCCTTTTCAGCAGGCTGCGGCTGGGGCAAAGATAAAAAAAGCTCACATGGCCGTCATTGGCCAGCATGGTCAGGGCGGCCGGACCACGGTGAATCAATTGCTGATTGATAATCACCTCAATCAAACGGGCTGACCCGGCGACATTCGGGGAGATCTTATTCCAGGCGCTGTATATATCCGTGCGGAAAGCCAGAGCATTGATTAATTTGCCGGTATAGTTACCGCTGCGGTAACGGTAAATATCACAGATTCTTTCAAAAGGAATAAAGTGATCCTTTTGGTCATGCTGATTAATCACCAAAATACCGTTTTCATGCAGCTGGTAGGTCTGTTTGGGTTTAATGAGATGACGCAGGAACATTAATGTAATGCCCAGCACGACACAGGCCATACCTGCCAACAGCGTGAACTGAACCCGGTCATCCTCTGCGCGTTCTGCGGTGAGCAAAAACAGAAACAGTACCGCCCCCGCCAACATCAGTAACGCAGAAATGACAATGGTTATCCACGAGTTGGTTTTAGCAAAACCATGGCGGCTGAGTAACCGTCCTTCCTCGATCATAACGGGTATCCTTGTAACCTGAATAATTTGAAAAAATCAAAATAATGGTGAAACCACGTTTAAAATCATTATTGTTTACGCTCTCCAGGCGAGTACTCTATCTAGTCTACTGTGGGTAAAGGTGTAAATGAGCATTATCCTAAAGCCCGCGCGCAGGCAGAGAAGGCAAGGCGGAAAGCGAAATAAAAAAGCGGGCAGGGAAGGGGGTTCAATAATATGAAACTTTAAGGTTTCACTATTTCCCTTAGTAATTTTAAGGAGAAGGCGCAAAAGAGTAAGGATAAATAGCGGGGCTTTTATGCCGGGCGGCAAACGTTTTTCTCTTTCCTGTCAGCGCCTGTTGCACCTTCACACATCTTATTTACCCCTTTGCTGCCACTTTTGCGCGATGATATCCATAATTAAGCGATAGCATGGCGGATGACTAGGCTTTCACTGGCCCGGCATGTAGAATGCTGCGACTCAGGCGTAAGAGAGCCAACCTACTCACCGTCGCTTCTTGTCCATGCGTGTCCCCATAGGCGAGCGATTCAGAAATACCAAGGCAGAAAAACTTTTATAATGAAGCATATACGAAACTTCTCCATTATTGCCCATATTGACCACGGTAAGTCGACGCTGTCCGACCGTATTATTCAGATTTGCGGTGGGCTCTCCGATCGTGAAATGGCCTCTCAGGTGCTGGATTCCATGGACCTGGAGCGTGAACGCGGCATTACCATCAAAGCGCAGAGCGTGACGCTGGACTATAAAGCGCTGGACGGCCAGACCTACCAGCTTAACTTCATCGACACCCCGGGCCACGTTGACTTCTCGTATGAGGTCTCCCGTTCGCTGGCGGCCTGTGAAGGCGCACTGCTGGTGGTGGATGCAGGGCAGGGCGTAGAGGCACAGACCCTCGCCAACTGCTATACCGCTATCGAGATGGACCTGGAAGTGGTGCCGGTACTGAACAAGATTGACCTGCCGGCGGCCGATCCCGATCGTGCGGCGCAGGAGATCGAAGACATCGTCGGCATCGACGCCGCGGACGCCGTGCGCTGTTCAGCGAAAACCGGCGTGGGCGTGCCGGATGTGCTGGAGCGTCTGGTGCGTGACATCCCGGAGCCGCAGGGCGACCCGGCCGCGCCGCTGCAGGCACTGATCATCGACTCCTGGTTCGACAACTACCTCGGCGTGGTGTCCCTGATCCGTATCAAAAACGGCACCCTGCGCAAAGGTGACAAAATCAAGGTGATGAGCACCGGGCAGACCTACAACGCTGACCGCCTCGGCATCTTTACCCCGAAACAGCTGGATCGTGACGTCCTGAACTGTGGTGAAGTGGGCTGGCTGGTCTGTGCGATCAAAGACATCCTCGGGGCACCGGTGGGCGATACCCTGACGCTGGCCCGCCAGCCGGCAGACAAAGCGCTGCCCGGCTTTAAAAAGGTCAAACCGCAGGTGTATGCCGGTCTGTTCCCGATCAGTTCAGACGATTATGAAGCCTTCCGTGATGCGCTCGGCAAACTGAGCCTGAACGACGCCTCCCTGTTCTATGAGCCGGAAAGCTCCACCGCGCTGGGCTTCGGCTTCCGCTGTGGCTTCCTGGGCCTGCTGCACATGGAGATCATTCAGGAGCGTCTGGAGCGTGAATACGATCTGGATCTGATCACCACCGCGCCGACAGTGGTCTACGAAGTGGAAACCACTACCGGCGACGTCGTGTATGTTGACAGCCCCTCCAAGCTGCCGCCGCTGAACAACATCGCCGAACTGCGTGAGCCGATCGCCGAGTGCCACATGCTGATGCCGCAGGAGTACCTGGGCAACGTCATCACGCTCTGTATCGAGAAGCGCGGTGTGCAGACCAACATGGTCTACCACGGCAACCAGGTGGCGCTGACCTATGAAATCCCGATGGCGGAAGTGGTGCTCGACTTCTTCGACCGCCTGAAGTCCACGTCGCGCGGTTATGCGTCACTGGATTACAACTTCAAACGCTTCCAGTCCTCAGACATGGTGCGGGTTGACGTGCTGATCAACAGCGAGCGTGTGGATGCGCTGGCCCTGATCACTCACCGTGACAACGCGCAGTACCGCGGCCGTGACCTGGTGGAGAAGATGCGTGAGCTGATCCCGCGTCAGCAGTTTGATATCGCGATTCAGGCGGCAATCGGTAACCACATCATTGCCCGCTCCACCGTGAAACAATTGCGTAAAAACGTCCTGGCAAAATGTTACGGCGGTGACGTCAGCCGTAAGAAAAAGCTGCTGCAGAAGCAGAAAGACGGTAAAAAACGCATGAAGCAGGTGGGTAACGTGGAGTTGCCGCAGGAAGCGTTCCTGGCCATTCTGCATGTTGGTAAAGACAGCAAATAAATTTAAGGAGTCAGCATGGCTAACATGTTTGCGCTGGGGTTGTTTCTTGCGACCCTGATCACAGGGATTATCTGGTGTCTGGATCGCTTTGTCTGGGCACCGGCGCGCCGGAAAAAAACAGCGGCCATCCAGGCTCAGACGGCGGGCAATCTCGACAGCGCAACCCTGAAGAATGTCGTGAAGCAGCCGGGCTGGGTAGAGACCTGTGCCTCGGTGTTCCCGGTATTGTTCATCGTGTTTGTAGTGCGCTCCTTTATTTTTGAGCCGTTCCAGATCCCGTCCGGCTCCATGATGCCGACCTTGCTGATCGGGGATTTCATCGTGGTGGAGAAATTTGCCTACGGCCTGAAAGACCCGATTACCCAGACGACGCTGATCCCTACCGGCCACCCGAAACGGGGTGACATTGTGGTGTTTAAATACCCGCGCGATACGCGGGTTGACTACATCAAGCGGGTAGTGGGCCTGCCGGGCGACCGGGTCAGTTACGATCCGGTCAGCAAGCGGGTGACTGTTCAGCCGGCCTGCAACAGTGACAGTAACTGCGATAAAGCGCTGGCGCTGACCTATTCGCAGGAGACCCCAAGCAACCTGGTGCAAACCTTCGGCCACAGCGCCGGCAGCGAAGCCTCCAGCGGGTTCTTTGATGTACCGCAGAGCGAAGCCGTGCCGGAAGGCGGCATCCGCCTGCGTGACCGTCAGGAGAACCTGGGCGGCGTCACGCACCACATTCTGGATGTGCCGGGCGCGCAGGACCAGCTGGGGATGTACTACCAGCAACCCGGCCAGCCGCTGGGCGTCTGGGTGGTGCCGGCCGGTCACTATTTCATGATGGGTGACAACCGGGACAACAGCGCTGACAGCCGTTACTGGGGCTTTGTGCCGGAGAAGAATCTGGTCGGTAAAGCCACGGCCATCTGGATGAGTTTTGAGAAGCAGGAAGGCGAATGGCCGACCGGGGTACGCTTCAGCCGTATTGGTGGAATCCATTAATCCGGTCCATAAACGCAGCATTATGGCGCGACTCGTTGTAGAATAACCCCTTGAGCGATAAAAGTTGGCTCCTCATCCCAGAGGAGCCACTGCAAACGAAACAGCTTTGGATTGGCTTTGGGCGAAGCAGGCCTGTTCCGTATGCTGAAGTTTTTGACGCATTCTTGATCTATTGGTAACTCATGAACCCCATCGTAATAAACAGGCTGCAGCGAAAGCTGGGCTACACTTTTCAACAGCAGGAGCTCTTGCTGCAAGCACTGACTCATCGCAGCGCCAGCAGCAAACATAACGAACGGTTAGAGTTTCTGGGTGACTCTATTCTCAGTTTTGTCATTGCTAACGCGCTTTATCACCGTTTTCCCAAAGTGGATGAAGGGGATATGAGCCGGATGCGTGCCACCCTGGTGCGCGGCAATACGCTGGCAGAAATGGCGCGTGAATTTGATCTTGGCGAATGTTTGCGCCTCGGCCCTGGTGAATTGAAAAGTGGTGGTTTCCGCCGCGAATCTATTCTCGCGGACACGGTAGAAGCCCTGATTGGTGGCGTGTTTTTAGATAGCGATATCCAGAACGTTGAACGTTTGATTCTTAACTGGTACCAGAGCCGGTTGGATGAAATCAGTCCCGGTGACAAGCAGAAAGACCCAAAAACCCGTTTACAGGAGTTTTTACAAGGTCGCCATCTGCCGTTGCCTTCCTATCTGGTCGTACAGGTTCGCGGTGAGGCGCACGATCAAGAATTTACTATCCACTGCCAGGTCAGCGGGTTGAGTGAACCGGTGGTTGGCACCGGCTCAAGCCGCCGTAAAGCCGAACAGGCGGCAGCGGAACAAGCGCTGAAAAAGCTGGAGCTTGAATGAGCGAAGAAAAAACCTATTGCGGATTTGCCGCCATCGTCGGGCGACCGAACGTAGGCAAATCCACGCTGCTGAATCAGTTGTTGGGGCAGAAAGTCTCCATCACCTCGCGTAAGCCGCAAACCACCCGCCACCGTATTATGGGTATTCACACCGAAGGCCCGTATCAGGCGATCTATGTGGACACCCCGGGGCTGCACATCGAAGAGAAACGTGCCATCAACCGGTTGATGAACCGCGCAGCCAGCAGTTCCATCGGCGATGTAGAGCTGGTGATCTTCGTGGTCGAAGGCACACACTGGACACCGGACGACGAGATGGTGGTCAACAAACTGCGCGATCTCAAAGCGCCGGTGGTGTTGGCCATCAACAAAGTGGATAACGTCACAGACAAAAGCAAGCTGCTGCCGCATATCCAGTTCCTCAGTGAGCAGATGAACTTCCTTGATGTCGTGCCGATCTCCGCAGAAAAAGGCACCAATGTGGATACCATCGCCAGCATCGTGCGCAAGCGCCTGCCGGAAGCGATCCACCACTTCCCGGAAGACTACATCACTGACCGTTCGCAGCGCTTTATGGCCTCTGAAATCATCCGTGAAAAGCTGATGCGTTTCCTGGGTGAAGAGTTGCCTTATTCCGTGACCGTAGAAATTGAGCGCTTTACAGCCAATGAACGCGGCGGCTATGACGTCAACGGGTTGATTCTGGTTGAGCGTGAAGGCCAGAAGAAGATGGTGATCGGGAACAAAGGCTCCAAGATCAAAACCATCGGCATCGAAGCCCGTCAGGACATGGAAGAGATGTTTGAGGCGAAAGTCCACCTCGAACTGTGGGTTAAAGTGAAATCCGGCTGGGCAGACGACGAACGTGCGCTGCGCAGCCTGGGTTACGTAGACGACCTCTGAGGCGCAATGCCGATGGAAGGCTGGCAGCGGGCATTTGTGTTGCATGGGCGGCCCTACAGTGAAACCAGCTTAATGCTGGATCTGTTCACGGAAGGGCACGGGCGGGTGCGGGTACTGGCAAAAGGTGCACGCAGCCGCCGTTCCAACCTGAAAGGCGCGCTGCAGCCTTTTACCCCCCTGCTGGTGCGCTGGGGCGGGCGCGGGGAAGTCAAAACCCTGCGCAATGCCGAACCGGTCTCCCTCTCCTTACCGCTCAGCGGCCTGATGCTCTATAGCGGTCTGTATGTTAACGAGCTGCTGGCCCGGGTGCTGGAGCCCGAAACCGACTGCGCTTCCCTGTTTTTTGATTACCTCAATTGCATCCAGTCTCTGGCGGCAGGGCAGGGCTCGCCGGAACAGGCGCTGCGCCGTTTTGAGCTGGCGCTGCTGGCCCACCTGGGGTACGGCGTGGATTTCCTGCACTGCGCCGGCAGCGGCGAGCCAGTGGCAGATGGGATGACCTACCGCTACCGGGAAGAGAAAGGGTTTATTGCCAGCCTGGTTATCGATAACCACAGCTTTACCGGCCTGCAACTCAAGGCGCTGGCGGAGCGCGAGTTCCCGGACAGCGATACCCTGCGCGCCGCCAAACGCTTTACCCGTATGGCGCTCAAGCCCTATCTGGGCGGCAAGCCGCTGAAAAGCCGTGAGCTGTTCCGCCAGTTCAATGTAAAAGCCCCTTCAGAAAAACCGCTCGACTCCACCGACTGATTCCCCCGGTTCCCCCACACGGCCCCGGCAGTGTAAACTGCCTGCACCCCAACCCTTTTTCCGAGGACTGTCATGGCTGACCTATTGCTTGGTGTCAATATCGATCACATCGCCACGGTGCGTAACGCGCGCGGTACCATTTACCCCGATCCGGTTCAGGCAGCGTTTGTCTCTGAACAGGCGGGCGCGGACGGCATCACCGTGCATCTGCGTGAAGACCGTCGCCACATCACCGACCGCGACGTACGCATCCTGCGCCAGACTATCCAGACGCGCATGAACCTGGAGATGGCCGTCACAGACGAGATGCTCGGCATCGCCTGTGAGCTTCAGCCGCATTTCTGCTGCCTGGTGCCGGAAAAGCGTCAGGAAGTGACCACCGAAGGCGGCCTGGATGTGGCCGGGCAACTGGACAAAATGACGGCGGCCGTAGAGCGGCTGACGCAGGCGGGCATTCTGGTCTCGCTGTTTATTGATGCCGATCTGCGCCAGATTGACGCTGCCGTGGCCGTCGGCGCGCCTTATATCGAAATCCATACCGGCGCGTATGCGGAAGCGGAGTCAACACAGGCGCAACTGGCGGAGCTGGAGCGCATCAAACGTGCCGCGGCCTACGCCGCCGGCAAAGGGCTGAAAGTCAACGCCGGCCACGGCCTGACCTACCACAATGTGCAGCCGATCGCCGCCATTGCAGAGATGCATGAGTTGAATATCGGCCACGCCATTATCGGCCGCGCGGTGATCAGCGGCCTGGCGGATGCCGTGCGTGACATGAAAACCCTGATGCTGGATGCGCGCCGCTGATGGCTATTCTCGGGCTGGGCACCGACATCGTTGAGATCGCGCGGATTGAGGCGGTGGTTGAGCGCAGTGGCGACCGGCTGGCGCAGCGCGTGCTCAGCGAAAATGAGTGGGCGCTCTATCAGCAGCACCAGCAGCCGGTACGGTTTCTGGCCAAACGCTTCGCTGTGAAAGAGGCCGCGGCCAAAGCGCTCGGTACCGGCATCCGGCATGGGCTGGCGTTTGAGCAGTTTGAAGTGGTCAACGATGCGCTGGGTAAACCGGGGCTGGTGTTCCATGCGCGTGCGGCAGAGGTGGCCGCCGAACTGGGCGTGACCTCGATCCACGTCACGCTGGCGGATGAGCGCCGCTACGCCTGTGCCACCGTGATTATCGAAGGGAAGTGACCTGATGCTGCATCGGGTGGGTCAGCCCACCAGGTGCAGTTCCACATACTTGTCCCACAGCTGTTCCTGGGTTTCCCTGTGCTGCGGATCGATAAGAATCGTCTTGTCGATCGGGCAGACCTGCTGGCAGGTGGGCGCATCATAATGGCCGATGCACTCGGTGCAGCGCGCCGGGTCAATCTCGTAAATCGTCTTTCCCATTGAAATGGCCTGGTTCGGGCATTCCGGCTCGCACATGTCGCAGTTGATGCATTTTTTGGTGATCAGCAGGGCCATGATCGTCTCTTCATTAACATGGGGGAGGCGGAGTATACCAGAACCCCCGCGCCTTGCCGGCCTTAAGCCGCTCCTGCCTGATCCCGGTCAAACCAGTTTCTTCACCAGTGCCTCGCTGTGGCGGATATGCGACGAAGCGTGGTCGGCATCGTGCTGGATCAGCGCCATAAACAGCAGGTCAGTCAGGGCATATTGCGCCGTGCTGGCGGAGATCGCCGCGCCGCGGGTAGCGGGGCGTTCTGCCACGGTGTAAAGGCTATGATCGGCCCGCTGTTGCAGCCCATTGGGGGAGAAGCTGGTCAGTGCCAGCACGTTGGCCCCGGCTTGCCGGGCGACTTCTGCCGCCAGATTGATCTCCCGCCGTTCGCCGCTGAACGAAATCGCGAGCAGTAAATCATCCGCCGTTAACGCCTGGGCGGTGGCCAACTGGACATGGGTATCGGACTCGGCACTCGCCAGCACACCAATTTTCAACAGCTTATACGCCAGATCCTTTGCCGCCAGCCCTGACGCGCCGATCCCCACCAGCAACACCCGCCGTGCTGCGGCCAGCATGGACAACGCCTGCTGGAGCCGCTCCTCGCTGTTGATGTCCAGTGTGGCGCGCAGGGCCGCCTGCTTTTCCGCCAGCAACTTTTCGCCCACGGTTTTCAGGCTGTCGGTGTTGAGGATCTGGTTATGCACCGTGACCGCTGCCTGATCCCCGGCCGTGGCGAGGCTTTCACTCAACGCCAGTTTCAGGGCCGGAAAACCGCGGTAGCCCAGCTTCTGGGCGAATTTCACCACGCTGGACTGGCTGACCCCCGCCTGCTGCGCCAGTTGTTGGGAGCTGAGGTGGCGGGCGCTCTCCGTGTGGGAGAGTAAAAAATCGGCCAGTTTGCGATCGTTCTGCGCCAGCGAATGATAGATCTGACGAATACGTAAAAAGCTGCTCATAAATTCATTCCTGCAAAGGGCGACAGAGAGCGGCGCAAGCGCGCCATCGATCACGATTTTGATCACCTGACAAATAAAGTAGCAAATTCTGCTCGTGTTAAAGAATAAAATATTCAATGATAATTTATCTTTTGTGAATTAAATATTCAAAGGCGGCATCATGAACCTAGGCAATCTGATTTCTGAAACCCGGAACCCGAACACCCTGCGGCTGGATGAGATGTCCACGCTGGAGATGGTGACGGCCTTCAACCAGGAAGATCGTACCGTGCCTGAGGCGATCGCCCGGGTCCTGCCGCAGGTGGCAGAGGCGGTGGATCTGGCAGCGGCGGCCCTGCGCGCCGGTGGGCGCATTATCTACCTCGGGGCCGGTACCAGCGGGCGGCTCGGCGTGCTGGACGCCTCAGAGTGCCCGCCGACCTTCGGCGTCGATCACGGCGTGGTGGTGGGGCTGATTGCCGGTGGGCCGGGCGCGCTGCTGAAAGCCGTGGAGGGCGCAGAGGACAGCCTGACGCTGGGCGCGGAGGATCTGCAGGCCATCGCGCTGGCCCCGCGCGATCTGGTGGTCGGGCTGGCCGCCTCGGGGCGCACCCCCTATGTGATTGGTGCATTGCGCCATGCGCGCCAGGCCGGGTGCGCCACGGTGGCGATCTCCTGCAACCCTGACTCGCCCATCGCCCGGGAGGCGCAGGTGGCTATCAGCCCGGTGGTGGGGCCGGAGGCGCTGACCGGCTCGACCCGGCTTAAGTCGGGCACCGCGCAAAAACTGGTGCTGAATATGATCTCCACCGGCGCGATGGTCAAAACCGGCAAGGTCTACCAGAACCTGATGGTGGATGTGAAAGCCACCAATGTGAAGCTGGTGGATCGCGCCTGCCGCATCGTGGTGGAAGCCACCGGCGCAGAGCGGCATGACGCGGAACAGGCGTTGCAACAGACCGGCTTTGAGGTCAAGCCGGCCATTCTGATGATTCTGGCCCAGGTCACGGCTGATGAGGCCCGTCAACGCCTGGCACAACACAACGGCTATCTGCGCGCGGCGATCGCGGGCTGAGGCCGGATGGGGTGGAAAAATGGACAAAACCACAGCATTAGCCACAGAGATTCTGGCCGGTATCGGCGGCGAAGCGAACATCAGTAAGCTGGAAAATTGCATGACGCGGGTACGCGTCGAAGTAAAAAATGAGCAGCAGCTGAGGCTGGCGCACCTGCGAAAGCTGGACGGCATAAAGGGCTACATCAAGCAGGGGGAGCAGCATCAGTTTATCGTCGGCCCCGGCGCGGCGGCCAAAGTGGTGGATTGTATGCGCAGCCTGCTCCCGGAGAACGCCGCCGCACCCGGGGACGAGATAGCGCGCAATAAGGCTGCCGCGAAAGCGAAATATGCCGCGCCGATGAGCGACGCGCTGAAGAAACTGGCCAATATCTTTATCCCGCTGATCCCGGCGTTCATCGCCTCAGGGCTGATTACCGGCATCATCAACCTGCTGAAACGGCCCGATATTGCCGGTGAGTTTGCCGCCCACTACCCCAATGTGCTGGGGCTGCTGGGCATTTTCGGCAGCGCGGTATTTACCATCATGACGATTCTGGTAGGGGTGAACGCAGCCAGGGTGTTTGGCGGCTCCCAGGCGATGGGCGGGGTGATGGCCGGGATTCTCGGCAGCCCGGCGCTGGCGCAGATTGAGCTGTTCGGCGAACCGCTGCAACCGGGGCGCGGCGGGGTGATCGCCGTGCTGCTGGTGGTGGCCCTGATGTGCTGGGTTGAGCGCAGGTTACGCAACTGGCTGCCGGAGTCGATAGAACTGATCGTCAATCCGCTGCTGACCACCTTACTTACCGCAAGCTTGGCTATCCTTATAGTGCAGCCGCTGGGCGGCGTTATCTCGGATGCCATTGTCCAGGGGGTGAATGTGGCGCTGGAGCAGGGCGGGCTGCTGGTCGGCGGGCTGCTCTCCGGCTTTTTCCTGCCGCTGGTGCTCTCCGGGCTGCATCAGGGGCTGGTGCCGATCCATGTCGAACTGGTACAGGCGCACGGTAACAACCCGCTGCTGCCGATCCTGGCGATGGCCGGGGTCGGGCAGGTGGGCGCGGCCCTGGCGGTATTGCTGAAAACCCGCAATGCGCGGCTGAAAAAAGTGATCAAAGGGGCGCTGCCGGTGGGCATCCTGGGCATTGGCGAGCCGTTGATCTTCGGCGTGACCCTGCCGCTCGGCAAACCCTTCCTGGGGGCCTGCCTCGGCGGCGCAGTGGGCGGTGCCTTGATAAGTTATTGGAAAGTGTCTACGGTCATTACTTTCGGTATCTCAGGTTTGCCGCTGGCCCTGACCATTGTTGCCGGTAAAGTGATGTTTTACCTGACCGGGTACCTGGTTGCGGTGCTGGCAGGATTTATTTTCACCTGGATAGCAGGATTCAACGATCCTGAGGAGTAACCCTTGAGTGCGGAACAAGCCCGGCGGGTCGTATTTTTTGATTTGGACGGAACGCTGCATCAGCAGGATATGTTCGGCAGTTTTCTGCGCTTTCTGCTGTGGCGTATGCCGCAAAACCTGGTGCTGGTGGTGCCGCTGTTGCCGGTGATCGGGCTTGGCCTGCTGATTGGCGGCCGGGCGACCCGCTGGCCGATGAGCCTGCTGCTGTGGGCCATTACCTTCGGGCACAGCGAGGCGCGCCTGCGCGATCTGGAATTACAGTTTGTCACCTGGTTCCGCAGCATCGTCACCGCCTTCCCGGTGGTGCAGATGCGCCTGAACGAATACCTCGACAAGCACAACGCCGAAGTCTGGCTGATTACCGGGTCGCCACAGCGGCTGGTGGAGCAGGTCTACAGCGGCTCGGCCTTCCTGCCGCGCGTGCGGCTGGTCGGCAGCCGTATGGCCCGCCGCAACGGTGGCTGGGTCTTGCCGCTGCGCTGCCTCGGCACACAGAAAGTGGTGGAGCTTGAGCAGCGCCTCGGCAGCCCGCTGAAACTCTACAGCGGCTACAGCGACAGCAAGCAGGATAACCCGCTGCTGTTTTTCTGTGAGCACCGCTTCCGGGTCAGCAAAGAGGGCGAGCTTCAGCAGCTCGAGTAACGGCAGAACGCCGGACGTGACACAGAGAGACCAGGGGCGGAATTTCCGCCCTTTTTACTGCCTGTCACTCTCACCGGGCGGCAGCCCTGCGGGTTACGGCCATGTCACGGCCCCGGCCGGAGAGATAAGCTAGAATGCGGTTGTCTGCCGTGTATAATGCGCGCGGCAAATGAATGATGAGGTCAAGGTGACGCAGGAAATTAACCATGAATTTTGGATGCGGCACGCATTGACGCTGGCGCAACGCGCACAGGATGAGGGGGAAGTGCCGGTCGGTGCCGTGCTGGTGCTGGATAATAAACCGATCGGCGAGGGGTGGAACCGGCCGATTGGCCGCCACGATCCCACTGCCCATGCGGAGATTATGGCCCTGCGCCAGGGCGGGCAGGTGATGCAGAACTACCGGCTGCTGGAGGCGACGCTCTATGTCACCCTGGAGCCGTGCGTGATGTGCGCCGGGGCGATGGTGCACAGCCGCATCGGGCGGCTGGTGTATGGCGCGGACGATCTCAAAACCGGGGCGGCCGGGTCGTTGCTGGATGTGCTGCGCCACCCCGGCATGAACCATCAGGTCGCGATTGAGTCGGGCGTGCTGGCCGACGCCTGCTCGGCGATGCTGAGTGACTTCTTCCGCCTGCGGCGCGTCCAGCAAAAAGCGCTGAAGCAGGCCGCGAAAAACGCGGGCGGCCACTAAGCCGCCCGGCAGCTAGGGTTGCAGTGCCTCTGCGGGCGTCACAGCCGGGTAGGCCACGGCATACTCCGCTTCCAGGGCCGCCTGCTGGGCGGCTTTCTTCTCCCGCTCCTCCAGATAGCCCACCAGGCTGGCCTGATAACGACGGATGTTCTCCACGTAGTTATAGGCCTCCTGGCCGCGGGCGTAGCCGTAGGCGGTCTGCGCGTAGTAGCGCCGCTGGCTCAGCATCGGTAACCGCTGCTTGACGTCAACCCAGCTGTCCGGGTTTCCCTGCTGTGCTTTGGTCAGGTTGCGTGCATCCAGCATGTGGCCATACCCCATGTTGTAGGCCGCCAGCGCAAACCAGATGCGCTCATCCGGCGGCACCGTCTCCGGCACTTTCGCCATCAGCCGCTCCAGGTAGAGCGCGCCGCCCTGAATGCTCTGCTCGGCATCGAGCCGGTCACCCACGCCCAGGCCGGCGGCGGTGGCGCGCGTCAGCATCATCAGGCCGCGTACCCCGGTCGGCGAGGTGGCGGTCGGGTCCCAGTGCGACTCCTGATAGGCGATCACCGCCAGCAATTTCCAGTCGATCTGGCGCGCGTACTTCTCAAACAGCGGCTTCAGCGCCGGCAGGGTGCTGTCGATCGCGGCGAGGAAGGTGCGCGTGTCCACATAGTCAAAACTGCCCACATGGCCGAGGTACTTCTCCTCCAGCCGCGCCAGTGAGCCGTCTTCCACCATCTGGCTGAAGAAATCGAGCATCGCCGCGTAGAGGCTGTCATTGCTGCCGCGCGGGAAGTACCAGGTCACCGGCTCCTCCTCCGTGATGTCAAATGCCACTGCCAGCTGGGGATGAATGCGCTGCTGTAACCCGATGGTCACCGAATCGCCGATGCTGTAGGGCAGTTTGCCTTCGGCCACCTGTTGCAGCAGCTCGCCGGTGGAGAGATCGCTGGAGGATTCCCAGGCCAGATCCGGGTGCTTGCCCTCTTTGAGCTGCTTCAGGGTGCTGACGTAGGCGGAGCCGGAGGCCACCGCCAGCCGCCCTTTCAGCGCGTCGATATTGCGTGGCCGCACGCTGCCCTGCCGGTAAACCAGCTGCTGCGACACCGAATAGTAGGCGGGGCCGGCGCGGAAACGCGCCAGCCGCTCGGTGTTGTAAATCAGCCCGGCGGCGATCAGGTCAGCCCGCTGGTCATCCAGATCGTCGAACAGCTCATCGATGCTGCGGCGCGGCGTCACCACCAGCTTGACGCCGAGGTATTTGGCGAAACGCTGCGCCAGCTCGTAGTCCAGCCCACCGGCCCCACTCTGGGTAGTGTAATAGGTCAGCGGCGAATTCAGCGTGCTGATGCGCAGCTCGCCCCGGGAGAGGATACGGTCAAGCGGGTCGTTCTGGTTGCTGTGCCAGGGTATGGCGGGCCACAGGGCCAAAGCCAGCAGCAGTGCGACCGCGCCGACCAAAAGATAATTAAATTGTATGCGCTTCAAATAGTTGTCTCGTCGCGGCGCGTTTTGATTGCGTGTGTAAAATGTTGCAAAAATGGAGCTTAAATCACAGTGCCGGGGCATTTTGCTCAACAAAAAGCCAGCGTGCAACTTTATTGGCATCCTATGCCAAAAGGGCAGGGCGCGCAGTTAATCGCAACAATCACTACGCAAACGGTTTCGTAAGCAGGAGGGATTCTCTATAATGGCCGGCGTTTTCCCCCTGTTGCGCCCAATGAAGCCCTTTTGCCTGCGGCTTCGAAGACGAGAGAACTGAAATGATGGAAATACTGCGTGGTTCGCCCGCTTTGTCGGCTTTTCGTATTAACAAACTGTTAGCCCGTTGTCAGGAAGCCCGTCTGCCGGTCGATGCGGTTTACGCCGAATATGTACACTTTGCCGACCTCTCCGCGCCCCTCAGCGCTGACGAAAAAACCAAGCTGCAACGCCTGCTGAAATATGGCCCTTCTCTCGCCGAACATGCGCCGCAAGGCCGCCTGCTGCTGGTGACCCCACGCCCCGGCACCATCTCCCCCTGGTCCTCCAAAGCCACTGACATCGCCCACAACTGCGCCCTGCCGCAGGTGACGCGCCTGGAGCGCGGGCTGGCTTTCTATATTGAGGCCCCGACGTTAACGGATGCGCAGTGGCAGGCGCTGGCCGCCCTGCTGCATGACCGTATGATGGAGACGGTATTCACCGGGCTGGCGCAGGCGGAGGCGCTGTTTGCGCACCACACGCCTGCCCCGGTTCAGCATGTGGATGTGCTGGGCGAAGGGCTAAGCGCGCTGGAGCAGGCAAACCTCCGCCTGGGGCTGGCCCTGGCACCGGACGAAATTGACTACCTGCAACAGGCCTTCACCACGCTCGGGCGCAACCCGACCGACATTGAGCTGTACATGTTTGCCCAGGCGAACTCCGAGCACTGCCGCCACAAAATCTTCAACGCCGACTGGGTGATTGATGGTGAAACGCAGCCGAAGTCGCTGTTCAAGATGATCAAAAACACCTTTGAGAAAACCCCGGACCACGTGCTTTCCGCCTATAAGGACAACGCCGCGGTGATGGAAGGCTCGAAGGTTGGCCGCTTCTTTGCTGACGCAGAGGGCGGGCGCTATGACTACCATCAGGAAGAGGCGCACATCCTGATGAAGGTGGAAACCCACAACCACCCGACCGCTATCTCCCCGTGGCCGGGCGCGGCCACCGGCTCCGGCGGTGAAATCCGTGACGAAGGCGCGACCGGGCGCGGCGCGAAACCCAAGGCCGGACTGGTGGGCTTCTCTGTCTCCAACCTGCGCATCCCCGGTTTTGAGCAGCCGTGGGAAGAGGATTTCGGCAAGCCGGAGCGCATCGTCACCGCGCTGGAGATCATGACCGACGGCCCGCTGGGCGGCGCGGCGTTTAACAACGAATTCGGCCGCCCGGCGCTGCTGGGCTACTTCCGCACCTATGAAGAGCAGGTCAACAGCCACAACGGCGTGGAGCTGCGTGGCTACCATAAGCCGATCATGCTGGCGGGCGGCATCGGCAACATCCGGGCTGATCATGTGCAGAAAGGCGAGATCACCGTCGGTGCCAAACTGATCGTGCTCGGCGGCCCGGCGATGAACATCGGCCTCGGCGGCGGTGCGGCGTCCTCAATGGCCTCCGGCCAGTCGGATGCAGACCTCGACTTCGCTTCTGTTCAGCGTGATAACCCGGAAATGGAGCGCCGTTGCCAGGAGGTGATCGACCGCTGCTGGCAGCTGGGTGAAGCGAACCCGATTCTGTTTATCCATGACGTCGGCGCGGGCGGCCTCTCCAACGCCATGCCGGAACTGGTCAGCGACGGCGGCCGCGGCGGCCGTTTTGAACTGCGCGACATCCTGAATGATGAGCCGGGCATGAGCCCGCTGGAAGTCTGGTGTAACGAGTCGCAGGAGCGCTATGTGCTGGCGGTTGACCCGGCCCAGCTGGCGCAGTTTGACGCCATCTGCCGCCGCGAGCGCGCGCCTTACGCGGTGATCGGCGAGGCGACGGAAGAGCGCCACCTGACCCTGAATGACCGCCACTTTGACAACCAGCCGATCGACATGCCGCTGGATGTGCTGCTGGGCAAAACGCCGAAGATGCTGCGTGACGTCACGCGTCAGCAGGCCGCCGGTGCGCCGTTGCAGCGCGAGGGCATCACCCTGGCGGAGGCGGTGAAGCGCGTGCTGCACCTGCCGTCAGTCGCGGAGAAAACCTTCCTGATCTCCATTGGTGACCGCACCGTGACCGGCATGGTCGCGCGCGACCAGATGGTCGGCCCGTGGCAGATCCCGGTGGCGGATTGCGCCGTCACCACCGCCAGCCTAGACAGCTACCACGGTGA
Organism: Chimaeribacter coloradensis; assembly: GCF_002858715.1. Classification (GTDB taxonomy): domain Bacteria; phylum Pseudomonadota; class Gammaproteobacteria; order Enterobacterales; family Enterobacteriaceae; genus Chimaeribacter; species Chimaeribacter coloradensis. The sequence continues at coordinate 79,146 of NZ_PJZH01000010.1, forward strand.
GGCGATGTCGCTGGGCGAACGCGCCCCGGTGGCGCTGCTGAACTTCGCCGCCTCGGCGCGCCTGGCGGTGGGCGAGGCGCTGACCAACCTGGCCGCCACGCAGATTGGCGGCCTGAAGCGGGTGAAACTCTCCGCTAACTGGATGTCGGCGGCCGGCCACCCGGGCGAAGATGCCGGGCTGTATGACGCCGTGCGCGCCGTGGGCGAAGAGCTCTGCCCGGCGCTGGGCATCACCATCCCGGTGGGCAAAGACTCCATGTCGATGAAAACCCGCTGGCAGGCGGGCAATGAGCAGCGTGAGATGACCTCGCCGCTGTCGCTGGTGATCACCGCCTTTGCCCGCGTGGAAGATGTGCGCCGTACCGTGACGCCGCAACTGCGCACCGATAAAGGCGACAGCGCGCTGCTGCTGATCGACCTCGGCCAGGGCCGCAATGCGCTGGGCGCGACGGCGCTGGCGCAGGTCTACCGCCAGCTGGGCGACAAAACCGCCGACGTGCATGACGCAGAGCAGCTCGCCGGTTTCTTCAACGCCATGCAGGCACTGGTGGCCGACGAAAAACTGCTGGCCTACCACGACCGCGGGGACGGTGGCCTGCTGGTGACCCTGGCAGAGATGGCCTTTGCCGGCCACTGCGGGCTGGAAGCGGACATCCAGTCGCTGGGTGACGACCCTCTGGCGGCGCTGTTCAACGAAGAGCTGGGCGCGGTGATCCAGGTGAAAGCCGACCAGCGCGAAGCCGTGGAAGCCGTGCTGGCACAGCATGGCCTGCAGGCGTGCACCCACTACCTGGGCCGCGTCACTGACGGGGATCGTTTTGTTATCCGCAGTGGGGACAAACCGGTCTACAGCGAAAGCCGCCGCACCCTGCGTACCTGGTGGGCAGAAACCACCTGGCAGATGCAGCGCCTGCGCGACAACCCGGCTTGCGCCGATCAGGAGCATCAGGCCAAGCAGCAGGAGAACGATCCGGGCCTGAACGTCCACCTGACCTTCGCCATTGATGAAGATGTGGCCGCCCCTTACATCATGAAGCAGGCTCGGCCGAAAGTGGCGGTGCTGCGTGAGCAGGGCGTGAACTCCCACGTTGAGATGGCTGCTGCCTTCCACCGTGCCGGGTTTGACGCCGTGGATGTGCACATGAGCGACCTGCTGGCGGGCCGCCGTACCCTGGAGGATTTCCACACGCTGGTGGCCTGTGGCGGCTTCTCCTACGGCGACGTGCTGGGCGCAGGCGAAGGCTGGGCAAAATCGGTGCTGTTCAACAACCAGGTGCGTGATGAGTTTGAGGCCTTCTTTAACCGGCCGCAGACGCTGGCGCTCGGGGTCTGTAACGGTTGCCAGATGATGTCCAACCTGAAAGAGCTGATCCCGGGGGCGGAAAACTGGCCGCGCTTTGTGCGTAACCTCTCCGACCGCTTTGAAGCACGCTTCAGCCTGGTCGAGGTTACGGCCAGCCCGTCACTGATGATGCAGGGCATGGCAGGTTCCCGGATGCCGATTGCCGTATCTCACGGCGAAGGGCGGGTCGAGCTGCGTGACAATGCGCACCTGGCCCAGCTGGAGCATCAGGGGCTGGTGGCATTGCGCTATGTTGATAACAGCGGCAGCGTCACCGAAACCTACCCGGCCAACCCGAACGGCTCGCCGAACGGCATTACCGCCGTGACCAACGCCAGCGGCCGCGTGACGGTGATGATGCCGCACCCGGAGCGCGTGTTCCGCACCGTCAGCAACTCCTGGCACCCGGATAACTGGGGCGAAGACAGCCCGTGGATGCGGATGTTCCGCAACGCGCGCCGTCAGCTCGGCTGACCGGCACCCTTGTCAGGGTAATGATTTCAGGCGGCCTGCGGGCCGCCTTTTTTATGTGCGGCGTAATGTCGGGAAATTGCGACAGTACGGTTTTTGCCTGTCTCTAAATGGCGACATTTAAGTCATTGATTTTTATGATCTATAAATCAATGCAATTAAAGCGTCGGGTTTTAGCGACAAAAAGGGTAAGAAGTCGCCATCATTTATCCGGCCATAAAAATAAAATATCGGCCCTTAAACATAAAATTATTCTTAAATTTAACGGGTTACCATATTTTATAAAAAGTTGGCATACATCGTGCTTATTAACGCTCAGTTGCTCATTCACCTTACTTATGACAGCCCCGCTTACGCGGACTATGCGCTCCATAAGACCCGAATGACGCCAAAGCAAGGTGCCTATCGTCCACCGCACCGATACCGCTGAAAGGCGCTATCAACCGCAGGGCGACACGTTGAGTGAGGCACCAACCTGACCCACCTCCGGCGATGAAGGATTCATCCGACGAGGTAAAAAAAGGATGCGCACGTCCCGTTTCCGATGATTGCCCAGCATCATCACCCTGGGGACGTCACCAGGCATCCACCTGTTCTGGTAAGGCGGCCCGCCGCCTTACCCCGGTAAAACCTATTACCATCAGAGTCTGAGAGTTACCCCCTTGCCTGCGGACTCCGTATGGCCGGGCAGGACGCCCAACTCGTTGAGCACCGCATTATGGCGGTGCTTTTTTTTGCCTGTTTTTCAGCGCGGAAGGCGGGTGGGGTATACTGCGGGAACCGTGATGCGCACGGATTCAGCAAGGAGCCGGTTCACCCATGCGATTCACCAAAACTCTGTTTGCCCGCAAACGGCTGTCGATCAAAAGCGGGCGGCTGTTCCCGCGTTCGCTGCGCCAGCTGGTGCTGATGGCGTTCCTGCTGGTGCTGCTGCCGCTGCTGGTGCTCGCCTACCAGGCCTATCAGAGCCTGGATCACCTCAGCGCCCAGGCTGCAGACATCAACCGAACTACCTTAAGCGATGCCCGCCGCAGCGAGGCGATGACCAGCGTGGCGCTGGAGATGGAGCGCAGCTACCGCCAGTATTGCGTGCTGGATGATGCCACGCTGGCCCGGCTCTACCAGAACCAGCGCAAACAGTACGCGCAGATGCTCGGCACCCACGCGACTATCCTGCCTGACCCGCGCTATTACCAGACCTTGCGCACCCTGCTGGACGGGCTGGCGACCATGAGCTGCCATGAGAGCAGCCCCGCGCCCGCGGCGGCGGACGGGCTGGCGCAGTTCTCCCGCGCCAATGCCGAGATGGTGCAGGCCACGCGCAATGTCATCTTCTCACGCGGGCAGCAGCTTCAGCACGCCATCGCCGAGCGCGGCCAGTTCTTTGGCTGGCAGGCGCTGCTGCTGTTCCTGCTCAGCGTGGCGCTGGTGGTGCTGTTCACCCGGATGATCATCGGCCCGGTCAAGGGCGTGGAACGTATGATCAACCGGCTGGGCGAGGGGCGGGCGCTGGGCAACAGCGTCTCTTTCCGCGGCCCGCGTGAAATCCGCTCACTGGCGCAACGCATCATCTGGCTGAGTGAACGCCTGGCCTGGCTGGAGTCGCAGCGCCATGAATTTTTGCGGCACATCTCCCATGAACTGAAAACGCCGCTGGCCAGTATGCGGGAAGGCACCGAACTGCTGGCGGATGAGGTGGCGGGGCCGCTGACCCGTGACCAGAAAGAGGTGGTGGCGATCCTCGACCACAGCAGCCGCCACCTGCAAAAATTGATCGAACAGCTGCTGGACTACAACCGCAAACTGGCAGACGGCCCGACCGGCAAAGAGGGCGTGGCACTGCAGGCTGTGATCAACCGGATCATGGCCGATCACAGCCTGCCGGCGCGCGCCAAACAGATCACCACCCGGCTGGAGCTGGAGGTCACGGAGTGCTGGGCTGAGCCGACCTTGCTGATGCGCGCGCTGGACAATCTCTACTCCAATGCGGTGCACTACGGGGCTGAATCCGGTACCATTTGGGTCCGCAGCCGGCAGGCGGGCGACAGAGTACAGATCGAGGTGGCCAACAGCGGCACACCGATAGCCGAGGCGGAAAAAGCGATGGTGTTCGAGCCGTTTTACCAGGGCAGCCAGCAGCGTAAAGGCGCGGTGAAAGGCAGCGGGCTGGGGCTGAGCATCGCCCATGACTGTATCCGCCGTATGCAGGGGGACCTGCAACTGGTGACTGTGGCCTATGCGGATGTCTGTTTTCGAATTGAATTGCCTCTAACCGCCGGGAATGACGAACCATGATGACCCTTTCACTCCGCGCCCTGTTGCAGCAGGGCGCACGTCTGGCACAGGCCGCCCGCTATAGCTGGCACACCCGGCTGGCGGCGCTGGCCGGTATGCCGTTGCTGCTGGTGGGCTGCATGCAGGGCGGCGGGCAGGGTGCGGCGATCGCCGCGCCGGAAAAAATCCCCGACAAACAGGTCATCGATTTCCGCGTCGCCTCCTGCGACACCCTTTGGGATCTCGATGACAAAGATTTCACGGAGAACCCGCTCTACTGGCTGCGGGCGATGGACTGCGCTGACCGCCTGGGGGCTGCCCAGGCACGCCTGCTGGGCAAATCGATCGTGGTCACCTCCTGGGAGAGCGCCTTCCGCCAGGGGATTCTGCTCTCCAGCGCTGCGCCTGCCGCCGGCGAGCGCCGCCTGCTGCTGGGGAAAGTGAACCTCTACCGGGCGCAGATGCCCGGCTCGCTGCGGCCGCTGGTGCAGCTCTGGCGTGAGCGCCAGAATCTGGAAATTGTGCTGAACGATGACCGCGCCAAAGCGCAGCGTGCGCAGGAGGCGGCCGCTGCCCAGCTTGAGGCGCTGCACCAGTCGCAGGCGCTGCTGCAAAGCAAACTCAATGAGACCCGGCAGAAGCTGGAAAACCTCACCGACATTGAACGCCAGCTCTCCTCCCGCAAGCAGTTGCAGGGTGACATGCCCGAGGGGGGCGAGGGCCGCAGCCTCCATCATGTCGGGCCGGAAGAGACCTATACGCCGCCCGCCGCACAACGCAGCGATGTGCCCACCCCCGTCAACCATTAAGGAGCGTCAGGGAGATGACCCAACGCAAACCCGCCAATCTGTTACTGGTCGATGACGATCCCAGCCTGCTGAAACTGCTGGGGATGCGCCTGACCAGCGAGGGCTTCAGCGTCACCACCGCCGCCAGCGGGCAGGAGGCGTTGCGGCTGCTGGCGCGTGAAAAAATTGATCTGGTGATAAGCGATTTACGCATGGACGAGATGGACGGCCTGGCGCTGTTCGCCGAAATCCAGAAACATCAGCCCGGGATGCCGGTGATCATCCTCACCGCCCACGGCTCAATCCCGGATGCGGTGGCCGCCACCCAGCAGGGCGTGTTCAGCTTCCTCACCAAACCGGTGGATCGCGATGCACTCTACAAAGCGATCGATGAGGCGCTGGCCCTGACCACCGCCTCCGCCACCGATGAGCGCTGGCGTGAGGCGATTGTCACCCGCAGCCCGCTGATGCTGCGCCTGCTGGAGCAGGCGCGGATGGTGGCGCAATCGGACGTCAGCGTGCTGATCAACGGCCAGAGCGGCACCGGCAAAGAGGTGCTGGCGCAGGCGATCCATGCCGCCAGCCCGCGGGCGAACAAGCCCTTTATCGCCATTAACTGCGGGGCGCTGCCGGAGCAGTTGCTGGAGTCTGAGCTGTTCGGCCACGCCAAAGGTGCCTTTACCGGTGCCGTCAGCCAGCGGGAGGGGCTATTCCAGGCGGCGGAGGGCGGCACGCTGTTTCTGGATGAGATCGGCGACATGCCGCTCTCGCTCCAGGTCAAGCTGCTGCGGGTGTTGCAGGAGCGCAAAGTGCGCCCGCTCGGCAGCAACCGGGATCTGGACGTCAATGTGCGCATCCTCTCCGCCACCCACCGCGACCTGCCGAAAGTGATGGCCAAAGGGGAGTTCCGCGAGGATCTCTTCTACCGGCTGAATGTGGTCAACCTGAAACTGCCTGCCCTGAATGAGCGGCCGGAGGATATTCCGCTGCTCGCCAACCACCTGCTGCGCGAGGCGGCGTTGCGCCACAAGCCGTTTGTGCGCAGCTTCTCGGCAGATGCGATGCGGCGGCTGATGGCCGCAGGCTGGCCGGGCAACGTACGCCAGCTGGTGAACGTGATTGAGCAGTGTGTGGCGCTGACCACCGCCCCGGTGATCAGCGACGCGCTGGTGGAGCAGGCGCTGGAGGGGGAAAACACCGTGTTGCCGACCTTCGCCGAGGCGCGGAACCAGTTCGAGCTGCACTATCTGCGCAAGCTGTTGCAGATCGCCAAAGGCAATGTCACCCAGGCCGCGCGTATGGCGGGGCGCAACCGCACGGAGTTTTACAAGCTGCTGTCGCGCCATGAACTCGATGCCAATGACTTTAAAGAGTAAAAAACGGGAGGGGCGCGGCGCGGGGCAGGGCGGCCACGGCTAAACAAACTGGCCGGAATGCTTTACACTCGCACTCCTGCTGCCCCGTAACCGGGCGCATGGCGGGGCAGGATACCGGGCAGGTGCCATACTTGAAGCCCGGCAGCACCCCAGAAGCGATGCCGCCATCAGGACGCCGGCTCACCCCCGGCCGGGTAGCCTGGCCTGCCGCAGCAGGGCACGGCGCCAGACGACAACCTCCGGCTTTAGCCGCATATTATGTAAAAGAAAAGGGTTCGCCATGAAAAAGATTGACGCGATTATTAAGCCATTCAAGCTGGATGATGTCCGTGAAGCGCTGGCTGAAGTCGGGATCACCGGCATGACGGTGACGGAAGTGAAAGGATTTGGCCGCCAGAAGGGCCACACTGAACTCTACCGCGGCGCGGAATATATGGTGGATTTCCTGCCGAAGGTCAAAATTGAGATCGTGGTGGCGGACGACATCGTCGACACCTGTGTCGAGACCATCATGAAAACCGCCCAGACCGGTAAAATCGGCGACGGTAAAATCTTTGTGTTTGATGTGTCGCGCGTAGTGCGGATCCGCACCGGCGAAGAGGACGAAGAGGCGATCTGACGCCTCCCGTTACCGGGCGGGATCGCTCCCGCCCGCAGGCTGTCAGACCACTTTATGCGGGCCGAACACCTCATAATGCAGGCGATCGGCGCTGACCCCCAGATCCAGCAGCTGGCGCGCCGCGAACTGCATAAAGGGCACCGGGCCGCACAGGTAGATCTGCAACGCCGGGTCGCGCAGGGTGCCGGCCAGCGGTGCCAGATCCATCATCCCTTCCGTATCATACTGCTCTCCTTTTACATCCCCTTCCGCCGGTACGCGATACCAGACATGACGCTGCAAAGACGGCATTTTTGCCTCGACAGCCGCCACTTCCTGCGCGAACGCATGGACAGGGCCGTTCTCTGCTGCGTGCAGCCACCAGACCGGCGCGCGGTGCTGGCTATCGCACAGGACATGCAGCATCCCCAGCATCGGGGTCTGCCCGACGCCGGCGGAGATCAGCGCCACCGGCGTATCCGGTGAGACATCCATATAAAAATCGCCATGCGGGGCCGCCAGGTTGACCACGGTGCCGACCTGCGCCACATCGTGCAGGTAGTTGGAGGCCTGGCCGCCGCCTTCGCGTTTGACCGCAATCCGGTAACTGTGGCCGTTCGGGCTTTGGGTCAGTGAGTACTGGCGGATCTGCTGGTATTCATTAAACGCCTCATCCCGGATGTAGACGGAGATGTACTGCCCCGGCTGATAATCCGCAACCGGCTTGCCGTCCACCGGTGCCAGCTCAATGCTGGTGATCACCTCACTCTGGGGTGTTTTCGCCACAATGCGGAACGCCCGCAGCCCTTCCCAGCCGCCGGGTTTGGCCGCCGTCTGCTGGTAGATCTGGCTTTCACGCTGGATAAACACCTCCGCCAGCACGCCATACGCCTTGCCCCAGGCGTCCAGCACCTCCTGGCCCGGGCTGAGCATCTCATCCAGCGTTGCCAGCAGGTTTTCCCCCACAATCGCATACTGCTCCGGGCGGATGTTCAGGCTGGTGTGTTTCTGCGCAATCTTCTCCACCGCCGGCAGAATCGCCGGCAGGTTCTCAATGTTGGCCGCATAGGCGCAGATGGCATTAAACAGCGCCTCACGCTGGTCACCTTTCATCTGGTGGCTCATGTTGAACACATGTTTCAGCTCAGGGTGGCGGCCCAGCATCCGGTCATAAAAATGGGCTGTCAGGGCAGGGCCGGTGGCTACCAGCGCGGGAATGGTGGATTTGATGGTGGCGATAGTGGCGGTATCAAGCATGAGGTGCTCCTGGGGACGCGCAGCGTCAGAATTATAAATGATGCATTTTAAATGCATCTTATAACGCACGCCCCAGGCTGTAAATAGCCTTTTATTTGTTAAGGTTTTGTAATAATGAGAGATGCCTTCCAAAGGTGAAATATTTGCCCCTGTAAATCGACAAAAACCGGGTGAATCTGGCTGGAAAACCAGATGAGAAACCCTTGTGCAGCCACAAGCCAACCGTTTGCGTAAAAAGCTGGCGTCAGCCCTATGGCCGCAGGCAAAAACAGTTTACACTGTGCCGCATATCCCGTCCGGGGTCGTTTAATTGAGTGTGAGTCAGGAGAAGCAGATGTTAAAGCGTGAAATGAACATTGCCGATTATGATGCCGAGCTGTGGCAGGCGATGGAGCAGGAAGTAGTCCGTCAGGAAGAGCATATTGAGCTGATCGCCTCTGAAAACTACACCAGCCCGCGTGTGATGCAGGCGCAAGGTTCGCAGCTGACCAACAAATACGCTGAAGGCTATCCGGGCAAACGCTACTACGGCGGCTGTGAGTATGTCGACATCGTTGAGCAACTGGCGATCGACCGCGCCAAGCAGCTGTTCGGCGCAGACTATGCCAACGTCCAGCCGCACTCCGGCTCCCAGGCCAACTTCGCGGTCTATACCGCCCTGTTGCAGCCGGGTGACACCATCCTCGGGATGAACCTGGCCCACGGCGGCCACCTGACCCACGGCTCCCCGGTGAACCTCTCCGGCAAACTCTACAACGTGGTGCCTTACGGCATCGATGAGACCGGCAAGATCGACTATGACGATCTGGCCCGCCAGGCGCAAACGCACCAGCCTAAAATGATCATCGGCGGCTTCTCTGCTTACTCCGGCACCGTTGACTGGGCAAAAATGCGTGAAATCGCAGACAGCATCGGCGCATACCTGTTTGTCGACATGGCGCACGTGGCCGGTCTGGTGGCCGCAGGCGTCTACCCGAACCCGGTTCCCCATGCACACATCGTCACCACCACCACCCACAAAACCCTGGCAGGCCCGCGCGGCGGCCTGATCCTGGCGAAGGGCGGTGATGAGGATCTCTATAAGAAGCTGAACTCCGCCGTCTTCCCGGGCGGCCAGGGCGGCCCGCTGATGCATGTGATCGCCGGTAAAGCGGTCGCGCTGAAAGAGGCGATGGAGCCTGAGTTCACCACCTATCAGCAGCAGGTGGCCAAAAACGCCAAGGCGATGGTAGAAGTTGTCCTGTCGCGCGGCTACAAAGTGGTCTCCGGCGGCACCGAGAACCACCTGTTCCTGATGGATCTGGTGGATAAGAACCTGACCGGTAAAGATGCGGATGCGGCGCTGGGCCGTGCCAACATCACCGTGAACAAAAACAGCGTACCGAACGACCCGAAAAGCCCGTTCGTGACCTCCGGTATCCGCATCGGTACCCCGGCCGTTACCCGCCGTGGCTTCAAAGAAGATGACGTGCGTGAACTGGCCGGCTGGATCTGCGACGTGCTGGACAACATCAATGACGAAGCGACCATTGAGCGCGTGAAACAGAAAGTGCTGGCCATCTGCGCCCGCCTGCCGGTTTACGCGTAACCCCCGCTGACCCGCCACAGGGCTGCGCCCCGGGCAGGAAGGTTGCATACAAAAAAGGTACTGCCCGGCAGTACCTTTTTTTCGCCTGTGCTTTTTTGCACCGGCTTTTTTGCCTATAGTCTTTTGCCTGACCCCAGGCCCTGCCGCCGCGGGGCGGAATCAGGGGCGGGCGTTGCCGCCTTATCAACAGGAACGGGTGCCGACGCACCCGGCGCAAGGCAGCGCTGCGTTTACCGGCTCTGCCTGTTATCGGAGATACCATGGTTTTGCCTTCCCCCTTCTGGCTGGGACTCAGCTACTTCACCTACTTCTTCGCCTACGGCATCTTTTTGCCGTTCTTTGCCACCTGGCTGAAAGGCGAGGGGCTGGACGCCCAACAAATCGGCCTGCTGCTGGGCATCGGCATGGTGGCCCGCTTCTCAGGGACGCTGCTGCTGGCCCCGGCCGTGAAACAGGCATCGCAACTGGTGGCGGCCCTGCGCCTGATCGCGTTAATGGCGCTGGTCTGCTGCATCGGTTTCTGGTTCGGCACCGGCTGGGCGTGGCTGATGCTGGTGATGGCCGGGTTTAACCTCTTCTTTGGCCCGCTGGTACCGATGAGTGACGCCCTGGCCGGCACCTGGCAGCGGCAGATCCAGCTCGACTACGGCAAAGTGCGGGTCTGGGGATCGCTGGCATTTGTGGTTGGCTCCGCCTTTACCGGCAAGATGATCGCCGTATTCGGGCATCACGCCATTCTGGCCGCGCTGACGGCCGGGCTGGCCGCCATGCTGCTCGGTATGCTGCTGCGCCCGGCGGTGATGCCGCGTGCCGACGCCCAGGCCGCAGGCGACGGCGCGGTGCCCTGGCGGGCGCTGCTGGGCCAGCCGCCGGTGCGCCGGTTCCTGCTCTGCGTGACCTTATTGCAGGGGGCGCACGCCGGGTATTACAGCTTCAGCGCGCTCTACTGGCAGGAGTCAGGCTATTCGGCGTCGGTGGTGGGTTATCTCTGGTCGCTGGGTGTGGTGGCGGAAGTGCTGGTGTTTACCTTCAGCCGCCAGCTCTTCTCCCGCTGGAGCGCCCGCCGGCTGCTGCTGCTTTCCGCCTGCTGCGGGGTGGTACGCTGGGCGTTGATGGGCAGCTTTATCGCCCTGCCGTGGCTGGTGGTGATTCAGCTCCTGCACTGCGGCAGCTTCACGGTATGCCACCTCGCCGCCATGCGCTTTATTTCAGCGCGTGCGCCGCGTGAGGTGATCCGTTTGCAGGCCGCCTATTCAGCGCTGGCGATGGGCGGCGGCATTGCGGTGATGACGGTGATCGCCGGTTTCCTGTTCCAGCATCTTCACCAGCAGGTGTTCTGGGTGATGGCGCTGGTGGCGTTCCCGGCGGTTTTCCTGCGCCCGCAGGTGCAGGCCGCAGGCCGCTGATCGGGTCAGGGGCTCTCCAGCAGGGCGCGGATCTGCATACGCTGCGCTTTGCCCAGCGGCAGCTCCACGTGCAGCATCGGCAGCGTGATCGCCGGTTCATCGGCCGGGTAGGGGGTGATGACCAGCGTCACCCCCTGCGGCGGGCCGTGGTGCAGAAAGTGGGAGAGCGGCTGGTATTTCACTGAAAGCGGCAGCAGTGTCGCTTCGCGGATATGCTGCTCCACCGCGGTTTCCAGCGCCGGGTTGCCGTTGGTCAGCAGCAGCACCTGCTTCTCCTGCAAGGCGTTGCCCTGCATCAGCCAGGCACCAAAGCAGATGGTAATCAGCCCCGCCTCCTCCGGTGACAGCCGCAGGTTATACACCGCTTCAAACTCCTCCAGCGCTTCCAGCGTAGTGCGCATCAGCCGCGGGTACATGCGCGTCACCTCTTCCAGTAAGGTGTGATCGATGCCGATGCCGAAGCGGCAACGCTCAATCGCCGCGCCCAGGTGGGTAAACAGCTGGCCTGCCAGCCCCTCCCGGCTGCTGAAACTCATCCCGGCAATCTGCTGGAAGCGCACAATCAGCCGGTGCACCTCCTCCTGCAACTGCCGGTCTTCCGGTGCTTCGCTGTTACCATACTGGTGGGTTTTCAACAGGGTAAACAGCAGGATCAGGAAATCCCGCTCGGCGTCACAGGGGGGCAGGCGAAAATGGTGGGTCAGGGCGTCAGCCAGGTAGCCTGCTGCCTCGCACTCACTTTTCTGCCGCAGCCAGCCGAGCTGAGGGGAGGTAAAACCGGGGTGGCAGAGCTGATGGTGGCAGGTCAGGCAATATTTGATAAACAGGCAGAGGAAGTGCCGGTCGCGGGCAGTGACCTGCCGCCGCAGCCGCACCTCCGCCTGCTCAATCAGGGTATGCAGCAACTGGTTGGTCTCCTCCTCCCCCGCCTGGTGGAAAGGGGACAGCCCCTGATGCAGGGCCGCGGCCGCGTGCTGCGTGGTAAAGTCCGGTGAGATGCGCAGGGCGCGCCGCAACCAGTGGAAAAAGCATAAACGCTGGTTAAGTGAGCTGCCGGAAAGGCGGCAGGTGCCCGTTTCATCCAGCAGCAGGTCCAGATGGTGGAAGCGCTGGATTTCACCGGCAACCGCAGCGACATCCTGCCGGGTTGTGGGGAGGTCAACGCCATTGATTTGGCTGATCTTCTCCAGGCGCACCGCAGGCGAGAGCGCATACAACATCAGGACGATATGGCAGCGCCGTTGTTGACCGGAGAGCTCAGGCACAGAGGAGGAGGCCAGGCTCATGAACACCTTCTGACGATTGCTTCATTGTGAGGAGTAAGCATAGCAAAGGGGCCGCCAGGCCGCGCCGGGCGCGCGGTTTTTTGCTCCGGCTTTGAAGCGGCATCACACTTATTTTCCCCGGAATAAGCGACGGCGCAGTGCCGCAGGCAAAAAAAATGCCGCCCGGGTGGGCGGCATCACAAAATTTGTGCAGATAAATTAACGTTTCAGCGCTTCGCTCAGCTCTTCACGCATGGTGCTCAGCAGGGATTTCACCACGCGCGGGTTACCGGCCACGATATTGCCGGAGTTGAAGTGGTTATGGCCGCCCACGAAGTCGGTCACGATACCGCCCGCTTCACGCACCAGCAGCTCACCACCGGCGAAGTCCCACGGCTTCAGGCCGATCTCAAAGAAACCGTCCACACGGCCGGCGGCCACATAGGCCAGATCCAGCGCAGCGGAACCGGTGCGGCGGAAGTCTGCACACTGGGTGAAGAGTTTGCCGACCATGTTGATGTACGGGGTCGCGTGCTGTTTCAGTTTGAACGGGAAACCGGTCGCCAGAATGGTGCCGTCCAGATCGCGGGCGTTGCCGCCGCGCAGGCGGTAGCCGTTCAGCTGCGCGCCCTGGCCGCGGGTCGCGGTGAACAGCTCATTGCGCATCGGATCGTAAACCACGGCCACTTCCGTACGGCCTTTGATGCGTACGGCAATGGAGACCGCGAAGTGCGGCAGGCGTTTGATGAAGTTGGTGGTGCCATCCAGTGGGTCGATAATCCATTGTACATCCTGGTCTTCACCGGCCAGTTCACCACGCTCTTCGGTGATGATGGTGTGCTGTGGGTAAGAGCGGCGGATCACGTCGATAATCAGGTGCTCAGCGTCACGATCAACGTTGGTGACGAAGTCATTGGTGCCTTTCTGGCTCGCTTCAACAGCGTCCGGAGTTTCGTAGTTTTTGGCAATCAGGTTACCGGCCTTACGCGCAGCGCGCACGGCGATGGTGAGCATCGGATGCATGGGATATCTTCCAACTAGGATGTTAAAGAACGGGAAACGGCGCGCAGTATAGCAGGGCTTCTGAAAAATACCTACGGTTGTGTTAGCATGGGCCGATTTTCCGCAACCTTCAGAGTTCCTATGCTGCACAATATCCGCATTGTCCTGGTTGAGACCTCTCATACCGGTAACATGGGCTCCACCGCCCGTGCCATGAAAACCATGGGCCTCACCAACCTCTATCTGGTGAACCCGCTGGTGAAGCCCGATTCCCAGGCCATTTCGCTGGCCGCTGGTGCCAGTGACGTCATCGGCAACGCCACCATTGTTGACACGCTGGACGAGGCGCTGGCCGGGTGCAGCCTGGTGGTCGGCACCAGCGCCCGTTCACGCACCCTGCCGTGGCCGATGCTGGAGCCGCGCGAGTGCGGCGTGAAGTGTTCGGAAGCCGCCCAGAGCGCCCCGGTGGCGCTGGTGTTTGGCCGTGAACGCGTTGGCCTGACCAACGAGGAGTTACAGAAGTGTAACTATCACGTCTGCATTCCGGCCAACCCGGAGTACAGCTCGCTGAACCTGGCGATGGCCGTCCAGCTGATTGCCTATGAGGTGCGGGTTGCCTGGCTGGACCAGCAGCAGCGCGGCCAGGCCCCGGCTGCGGAAGAAGAATACCCGCTGGTAGACGATCTCGAGCGTTTTTACGGCCACCTGGAGCAGGTATTACAGCAGACCGGCTTTATCCGCCCGCAGCACCCGGGGCAGGTGATGAGCCGCCTCCGCCGCCTGTTTACCCGCGCACGGCCGGAAACGCAGGAGCTGAACATCCTGCGCGGCATCCTGACCTCGATTGAGAAAAAGCAGTAATCTATCCAGTCTCTTGAAAAACAGGCAATTTGTGGCGGCATTTCAACCGGATAGCGGGTGGAATGCCGTTTTGCCGTTAATACTTGACTGTTTCACTAGGTTAAATAGTTGACTGAAATACTCGGGAATGGCAGACTCGGGGCCATATTTCATCCCCTATTTAACAGGTAAGAGTAGCCATGAGACTGACATCCAAGGGTCGTTATGCCGTAACTGCTATGCTGGACGTAGCACTTCACTCCCAGGAAGGGCCGGTACCGTTAGCCGATATTTCTGAACGTCAGGGCATTTCGCTCTCCTACCTGGAACAGCTGTTCTCGCGTCTGCGTAAAAATGGCCTGGTGGCCAGCGTGCGCGGGCCGGGCGGTGGTTACCTGCTGGGCAAAGACGTGGCAGAGATCGCAGTCGGTGAAGTGATCATGGCCGTGGACGAATCCATTGACGCCACCCGTTGCCAGGGCAAAGAGGGCTGCCAGGGCGGTGACCGCTGCCTGACCCATACCCTGTGGCGTGACCTGAGCGAGCGTATCAGCAGCTTCCTGAACAACATCACGCTGGCTGAACTGGTTAACAACCAGGAAGTGCTGGACGTGGCTGACCGCCAAAACCATGAAACCCGCCGTATCCCTTCTGCTGTGCGTCCTCAGGAAGCGATCAATGTAAATCTGCGTTCCTGAGCCGGACGCGTTACACTGACGTTTTTGTGATGTACGGAGTTGAAGAGTAATGAAATTACCGATTTATCTGGATTATGCGGCCACCACACCGGTTGACCCGCGTGTGGCTGAAAAGATGATGCAGTGCCTGACTCTGGACGGGACTTTCGGTAACCCCGCTTCCCGCTCGCACCGTTACGGCTGGCAGGCGGAAGAGGCGGTAGATGTCGCGCGGAACAATGTGGCCGACCTGATCGGCGCTGACCCGCGTGAAATCGTCTTTACCTCCGGTGCCACCGAGTCCAATAACCTGGCGATCAAGGGCGCAGCCCACGCAAACCGGGAGAAAGGGCGGCATATCATCACCAGCATGACTGAGCATAAAGCGGTGCTGGATACCTGCAAACAGCTGGAGCAGGAGGGGTTCGACGTCACTTACCTGACGCCGCAGCCCGATGGCCTGATCGCTCTGGCTGACCTCACCGCCGCCCTGCGTGATGACACGCTGCTGGTCTCCATCATGCACGTCAATAATGAAATTGGTGTGGTGCAGGATGTGGCGGCCATCGGCGAGCTGTGCCGCAGCCGTGACATCATTTTCCATGTGGATGCCACCCAGAGCGTCGGCAAACTGCCGGTTGACCTGAATGAACTCAAGATCGATCTGATGTCCTTCTCTGGCCATAAACTCTATGGCCCGAAAGGCATCGGCGGCCTCTATGTGCGCCGCAAACCGCGCATCCGCATTGACGCCCAGATACATGGCGGCGGCCATGAGCGCGGTATGCGCTCCGGCACCCTGCCGGTGCACCAGATTGTCGGCATGGGCGAGGCGTACCGCATCGCCAAAGAGGAGATGGCCGCGGAAGGTGAGCGCCTGCGCCGCCTGCGTGACCGCCTGTGGCACGGCCTGCAGCAGATTGACGGCGTCAGTCTGAACGGGTCGCTGGCGCAGGGGGTGCCGAACATCCTGAACGTCAGCTTCCGCGATGTGGAGGGGGAATCCCTGATCATGGCGCTGAAAGATCTGGCGCTCTCGTCCGGCTCCGCCTGCACCTCCGCCAGCCTGGAACCCTCTTATGTCCTGCGGGCGCTGGGGCTGGATGAGGAGCTGGCACACAGCTCCCTGCGTTTCTCGGTCGGCCGGTTCTCCACCGACGAAGAGATTGAGTACGCCGTCGCCCTGGTGCAGAAGTCGGTTGACCGCCTGCGCCGCCTCTCAGGCGCGGCATAACGCGGCGCATTGACCCGCCGCCGGATAAAAACTTCTGGCGGCGCTCCACCGGGTCTGGTTAGATAAAGCGGAATGAATCGCATACGGGCTGCCATAAGGTGGCCCGCGTTGTTTATGGTTCGCCGCATCACGGCATAGGTTCCGGTTTTGGGCCTGCTCTGACAAAGAGAACAACAATCAGGAGTTTGATTATGACCGCAGACACGATGGCGCCGGGCGTCATGCAGATTTTCCTCTCATCCCAGCCCGCTGACGCCCGCTGGGGTGACAATGCCCTGCTGAGCACCGCTCAGGAAGGCATCACGATTCATACCACCGCCGGCAATGCGCTGGCCGCTCTCCAGCGCGCTGCGCGCCGGATTGACGGGCAGGGCATCAGACGCGTGAAACTGGCCGGTGAGGGCTGGGATCTGGAGAACAGCTGGGCCTTCTGGCAGGGCTTCCGCGGGCCGAAGGGCCAGCGCAGCGTAGAGTGGGCCGCGCTGGAAGACGACGCGCAGCAGGAGCTGGATCGCCGCCTGACCATCATCGACTGGGTGCGTGACACCATTAATATGCCGGCGGAAGATCTGGGGCCGGAAACCCTGGCCCACCGCGCCGTTGACCTGCTGTGCCAGTATGGCGGCGGCCATGTCTCCTACCGCATCACCAAAGGCGATGACCTGCGTGAGCAGAATTACGCCGGCCTGCACATTGTCGGGCGCGGTTCCGAGCGCCCGCCGGTGCTGCTGGTGCTCGACTACAACCCGACCGGTGATGAAAACGCTCCGGTCTACGCCTGCCTGGTGGGCAAAGGCATCACCTTTGACACCGGCGGCTACAGCCTGAAACAGAGCGCCTTTATGGACTCCATGAAGGCAGACATGGGCGGCGCGGCCACCGTGACCGGCGCGCTGGCTCTGGCGGCGGCCCGCGGCCTGACGCAGCGGGTGAAGCTCTACCTCTGCTGCGCGGACAACATGGTCAGCGGTAACGCCTTCAAGCTGGGTGACATTATTCACTACCGCAACGGCAAAACCGTGGAAGTGATGAACACCGATGCGGAAGGTCGCCTGGTGCTGGCCGACGGCCTGATCGACGCCTCTGAGCAGCAGCCGCAACTGCTGATCGACTGCGCGACCCTGACCGGGGCCGCCAAGACCGCGCTGGGCAATGATTACCACGCGCTGTTCAGCTTCGACGATGCGCTGGCCGCCGACCTGCTCGCCAGCGCCGGGCAGGAGCAGGAGCCGTTCTGGCGCCTGCCGCTGGCGGAGTTCCACCGCAGCCAGTTGCCGTCCAACTTTGCTGACCTGAACAACATTGCCGGGCCGAGCTATACCGCCGGGGCCAGCACCGCGGCGGCGTTCCTCTCCCACTTTGTGCAGAACTACAAACAGGGCTGGCTGCACATCGACTGCTCCGCCACCTACCGTAAAGGCGCAGTGGATCAGTGGGCCGCCGGGGCGACCGGGCTGGGTGTGCGCACCCTGGCCAACCTGCTGCTGAGCAAAGCGGAATAACGGCAGGCACGTTAATCTCTTTATCGCGTGAGCAGGTATCACGGGGCGGCCTGGCTGCCCCGTTTTTTTATCCCGTATGTCGTGGTTTTATCTTGTTGCAGAGCCGTTCCGGCTTGTTGATGGAGTAACGTATGAGCACATCTTTTGATCCCACTGAGTCCGCGCAGGGCAGTGAACTGGAGCAGCTGCTGATGCAGGCGGTGAGCGACCCGGCACAGCGCCCGGCGTTCTACCGCGCGCTGATGGACGCCACAGTGCTGGTGCTGACGGACAGTGAGGCCCCGGAAGGCGAGGTGGTGCTGGAGGCCGGCAGCCCGCTGAGCCTGCAGGTATGGGAAAAGCAGGACGGCGCGCGCGTGCTGCCGTTTTTCAGTTCGCCGGCGGCCCTGCAACGGGCGGTCGAGGGCGAGCAGCCGTTTATGGCGCTGCCGGTGCGCGTGCTGTTTGAGATGACGGAAGGGGCAGAGCTGTTCCTGAACCCGAAAAATGAGTACGGCAAAGAGTTCACCCCGCAGGAGGTGAGCCAGCTCTTGCAGGACGGCGGCACCGCCAAACCGCTGGAGCGGGTGCTGGAGGCCGGGACAGAGTTTTTGATCGGCCAGCCGGAGCACTACCCGGCGGCGATGGTGGATGCCCTGACCACGCTGTTCAGCCAGCGCAAGCCGGTACGCCGCGCTTTTCTGGCATTAATCCATGACAAAACCAGCGACGAGCGGCCAAACCTGCTGGTGGGGCTGGAAGTGGACGGGGCCACGGAGCAGGAGATTGAGGCGCTGATCCAGGAAGCGGGCACGGTGGCGAGTGAGGCGCTGGCAGAGGATGAGCCGGTAGACTTCTGCCTGGTAAATGAAAAAGAGCGCGGCATCAGCCACTACCTGATTCAGCACACCCAGGCCTTTTATCAGCGCCGCTGGGGCAGCTGGCTGCGTAATATCATCCCGTCTTCCGGCATCGCCTGACGGCGGAAGGGCGCTGATGGCCGGCACATAGCGGAAAAAGCGCTTTATATGTGCATAAAGAGTGGGGAATTAGCTAAAATTATTTTAATCAAATGTTGTGTTTCAGGTAGGCAAGCGCCGTCCTGCCCCCTATAATCGGCGCCATTTCACGGTGGGCACCCCTTTATGCCTGCCTCCCAGGACGACGTCAGACAGAGGTTTACATGACTATCGAACGTACTTTTTCCATGATCAAACCGAACGCAGTGGCCAAAAACGCCATTGGTTCTATCTATGCCCGTTTCGAAGCCGCTGGTTTCAAAATCGTTGCTGCCAAAATGGTTCACCTGACCCGCGAGCAGGCTGAAGGCTTCTACGCTGAGCACAAAGGCCGCCCGTTCTTCGACGGTCTGGTTGAGTTCATGACCTCCGGCCCGATCATGATGCAGGTTCTGGAAGGCGAAAACGCCGTTCAGCGTAACCGTGACATCATGGGCGCAACCAACCCGGACAACGCCCTGGCCGGTACCCTGCGTGCTGACTACGCGGACAGCTTCACCGAGAACGCCGTTCACGGTTCTGACGCGGTTGAATCTGCACAGCGCGAAATCGCGTACTTCTTCACCGAAAACGAGCTGTGCCCGCGCACCCGTTAATTGGTGAATGATAGCGGGCTGAAAGATTCATTTGCTGAAACAATTAAACCGTGACAGCCGGCTTTCCGCCATAGCATCGCTATCCTAAAATTTGTACAATACTGCGCCCCGGAGGAGCCTGCTCTTTCGGGGCGCATGTTTTCGCATCCCGCCACCGGGCGGATGCACTTCCCTTGAGCCAAAAGTGTAACAACGAGGCCGCGACATCCATGTTAGAAACAACTCCTTCTGGGCAAACCGTGTCTGAAACGTCTGAATCCTCTGCGCCTGCCGTGCACGTGGCCAAACCGGCTGCGGAAAAAATTAACCTCCTCGATCTGAACCGCCAGCAAATGCGCGAGTTTTTCGCCAAAATGGGCGAGAAGCCGTTCCGTGCTGACCAGGTCATGAAGTGGATGTACCACTACTGCTGCGACGATTTCGAGCAGATGACCGACATCAACAAAGTGCTGCGCGGCAAACTGCAGGCGATTGCGGAGATCCGTGCGCCGGAAGTGGTGGATGAGCAGCGCTCCGCTGACGGCACCATCAAATGGGCGATTCTGGTCGGCGACCAGCGTGTTGAGACGGTATACATCCCGGAAGATGACCGCGCGACCCTGTGCGTCTCTTCTCAGGTCGGCTGCGCGCTGGAGTGCAAATTCTGTTCGACAGCGCA
Organism: Chimaeribacter coloradensis; assembly: GCF_002858715.1. Lineage (GTDB taxonomy): Bacteria > Pseudomonadota > Gammaproteobacteria > Enterobacterales > Enterobacteriaceae > Chimaeribacter > Chimaeribacter coloradensis. The sequence goes on from NZ_PJZH01000010.1 coordinate 99,018, forward strand.
GCAGGGCTTCAACCGCAACCTGCGGGTCTCTGAGATTATCGGCCAGGTCTGGCGCGCCGCCAAAATCATCGGCGCAGCGAAAGTCACCGGCCAGCGCCCGATCACCAACGTGGTGATGATGGGCATGGGTGAGCCGCTGCTTAACCTGACCAACGTCGTCCCGGCGATGGAGATCATGCTCGATGACTTCGGTTTCGGCCTCTCCAAACGCCGCGTGACCCTCTCTACCTCCGGCGTGGTGCCGGCGCTGGACAAGCTGGGTGACATGATCGACGTGGCACTGGCGATCTCCCTGCACGCGCCGAATGACACCATCCGCGATGAGATCGTGCCGATCAACAAAAAGTACAATATCGAAACCTTCCTGAGCGCGGTGCGCCGCTACCTGGCGAAGTCCAACGCCAACCAGGGCCGGGTGACCATTGAGTACGTGATGCTCGACCACGTCAATGACGGCACCGAGCACGCCCACGAACTGGCTGCCGTGCTGAAAGACACGCCGTGCAAGATTAACCTGATCCCGTGGAACCCCTTCCCGGGCGCACCTTATGGACGCAGCTCGAACAGTCGCGTCGATCGTTTTGCCAAGGTGTTGATGGAATATGGATTTACGACTATTGTGCGTAAGACCCGTGGTGACGACATCGACGCCGCCTGCGGTCAGTTGGCGGGCGAGGTGATCGACCGGACCAAGCGTACCCTGAAGAAGAAAATGGCAGGGGAGCCGATTTCGGTAAAAGCACTCTGAGCCTGACCTGAGGGCGTGCGCCGCACGGTGCGGCCGCGCCTCCCTCTCTCAGATCGGAACGGCACGGGCAGGGCAGCCTGCCGCCGCGTTCCAGGGAATGAAACGCATGATGCTGAAAACGTTACAACGTGCGCCGCGCTGGCTCTCCGGGGCCATAGTGGCGGCCGCGCTGGCGGGCTGCTCGGGGTCCGCGCCGGAGAACGCCGCGCCTGACAGCGCCGCGCCGGTGGACACCCGCCTGCAGCTGGGCCTGGGTTACCTCGATCAGGGGAATTTGCCGGCTGCCCGGCAAAACCTTGAAAAGGCAGAGAAAGCCGCACCGGACGACTACCGTACCCAGTTGGGCATGGCGCTCTATGCACAGCGGGTAGGAGAGAATGAGGCCGCGCAGCAGCGCTATCAGCGCGCCCTGCAACTGGCCCCGCAAAATGGCACGGTGATGAATAATTACGGTGCGTTCTTGTGTAGTTTAGGGCAGTATGTACCGGCACAACAGCAGTTTAGCGCCGCCGCGCAGGTGCCCGATTACGGGCAGGTTGCAGACAGCCTGGAGAATGCGGGCTACTGTTTCCTTAAGGCGAATCAGGACGATGAAGCGCGGGTATTGCTGGGCCGGGCACTGAAGTATGACCCGGACAAAGGGACGCCCCTGCTGGCAGAGGCTGAGCGGCAGTTCAGTGAAGGGCAACGCGCCAAGGCGCAGCTTCTCCTGGATGTGTATCAGCATATTTTGCCGGCCAGTGCCGACAGCTTATGGTTACAGATTCGTTTCGCCGCGCTGGATGACCGCCAGGACAAGATAGACCGTTATGGCCGGCAGCTGGCGCGAAGTTTCCCACACTCTAAACAGTACCAGCAGTTTGTCGCTAATGAATACTGAAGCCTCTCAAGAAAACATCTCGAAAACGACAGGTGAACGCCTGCGTCAAGCCCGTGAACAGCTTGGGCTGAGCCAGCAGGCCGTGGCGGAACGCCTGTGTCTGAAAGTCTCCACGGTGCGTGATATTGAAGAAAATACCGCGCCGCCGGGGCTGGCCTCAACCTTCCTGCGCGGTTACATCCGCTCCTATGCCAAGCTGGTGCATATTCCTGAAGAGGAACTGCTGCCGCTGATGGCCAAACAGGCACCGGTCCGCGCGGCCAAAGTCGCCCCGATGCAGAGCTTCTCGCTGGGTAAATCCCGTAAAAAGCGTGACGGCTGGCTGATGGGCTTTACCTGGCTGGTGGTCTTTGTGGTGATCGGTCTGACCGGCGCCTGGTGGTGGCAGAACCATCAGGCCCAGCAGCAGGAGATCGCCACCATGGCGGATCAATCCTCTGCGCAGCTCTCCCAGGGGGATGGCCAGGCCATCCCGCTTGGGAACAGCGATGATGCCGCCGCCGCAGACAGCAGCAGTGACACCACCGGCACGCCGCCGGACAGCCAGGCCGCCAACACCGCGGCCCAGCCTGCGCCGGTAACGCCGGACGCAACGGCCAACGCCCCGGCTGCCCAGACCCCGGCCCCGGCCGTGGTTGCACCGTCCCAGGCCCCGGTGGCCGCCCCGGTCACCACCCCGGCAACGGCCCCGGCCGCCGCCCCGGCGGATGCCGGCGCAATTGTGATGAATTTCAATGCGGATTGCTGGCTGCAAGTGAATGACGCGACAGGCAAAACCCTGTTCAGCGGCATCCAGAAAAGCGGCGGTACGCTGAACCTGAACGGCACCGCGCCGTTTAAACTGAAAATTGGCGCGCCGCGCGCTGTCCAGATTCAGTATCAGGGCAAGCCGGTTGATCTCAGCCAGTTCATTAAGTCAAACCGTGTTGCGCGCCTTACGCTGGCTGCTGAATAATAGGGCATCCGGCGCGATGCGCCCGCAGCAATGGAGAGCAAGACATGCATAACCACGCACCCATAAACCGCCGCAAATCAACACGCATTTACGTCGGGAAGGTGCCTATTGGTGATGGCGCGCCGATTGCCGTGCAATCGATGACCAACACCCGTACCACCGATGTTGAGGCCACGGTCAACCAGATCAGGTCGCTGGAACGTGTGGGCGCGGATATCGTCCGTGTCTCCGTCCCGACGATGGATGCTGCCGAAGCCTTTAAAGTGATTAAGCAACAGGTCAATGTGCCGCTGGTGGCGGACATTCACTTTGACTACCGCATTGCGCTGAAAGTTGCCGACTATGGCGTGGATTGCCTGCGCATCAACCCCGGCAACATCGGCAACGAATCCCGCATCCGCTCCGTGGTGGATTGCGCGCGCGACAAAAACATCCCGATCCGTATCGGCGTCAACGGCGGATCGCTGGAGCGCGACCTGCAGGAGAAGTATGGCGAGCCGACCCCGCAGGCGCTGCTGGAGTCCGCAATGCGCCATGTCGACATCCTCGACCGCCTCAACTTCGACCAGTTCAAAGTCAGCGTAAAAGCCTCTGACGTCTTCCTGGCGGTGGAGTCCTATCGCCTGCTGGCGAAACAGATTGTGCAGCCGCTGCACCTCGGCATCACCGAGGCGGGCGGTGCCCGTGCCGGGGCGGTGAAATCCGCCATCGGCCTGGGGCTGCTGCTCTCGGAAGGCATCGGCGACACCCTGCGTATCTCGCTGGCGGCTGACCCGGTGGAAGAGATCAAAGTCGGCTTTGATATTCTGAAATCCCTGCGCATCCGCTCCCGCGGCATCAACTTCATCGCCTGCCCGACCTGTTCACGCCAGGAGTTTGACGTGATCGGCACGGTGAACGCGCTGGAGCAGCGCCTGGAAGACATCATCACGCCGATGGACGTCTCCATCATCGGCTGTGTGGTCAACGGGCCGGGTGAAGCACTGGTCTCTACCCTTGGCGTCACCGGCGGCCACAATAAGAGCGGCTTCTATGAAGATGGCGTTCGCCAGCGTGACCGGTTCGACAACGAGCTGATGATCGACCAGCTGGAAGCCAAAATCCGCGCCAAAGCCGCGATGATGGATGAAAGCAAACGCATCGTGATCAACACGCAAGCAGAGTGACATCGGTAGCGGGCTGCTCAGGCGGCCCGTTTTCTATTGAACCCGCGGGGGGTGACCCGGCATCCTCGTTGAACCGCCGGAGGCATAGCCCCTATAATCGGGTTCATTTTTTGTATTAAGACTATAGAGAACTGACGTGGCAAAGAACATTCAAGCCATCCGCGGCATGAACGACTATCTGCCGGAAGAGACGGCATTGTGGCAGCGCATCGAAGGCACCCTGAAGCAGGTGCTGGGCGGCTACGGGTATAGTGAAATCCGCCTGCCGATTGTAGAGCAGACCCCGTTATTCAAGCGTGCCATCGGTGAAGTCACCGATGTGGTCGAAAAAGAGATGTACACCTTTGATGACCGCAACGGCGAAAGCCTGACCTTGCGCCCGGAAGGCACCGCAGGCTGCGTGCGTGCCGGCATTGAGCATGGTCTGCTGTACAATCAGGAACAGCGCCTGTGGTATATCGGCCCGATGTTCCGTTATGAGCGTCCGCAGAAAGGGCGCTACCGCCAGTTCCACCAGTTGGGGGCGGAAGTGTTCGGCCTGCAGGGGCCGGATATTGACGCAGAGCTGATCCTGCTCACCGCGCGCTGGTGGAAAGCGCTCGGCATCGCCGACCATGTGGCGCTGGAGCTGAACTCCATCGGTTCCCAGGAGGCGCGCGCCAACTACCGCGAGGCGCTGGTCGCCTTCCTGGAGCAGCACAAAGAGGCGCTGGACGAAGACTGCAAACGCCGCATGTACAGCAACCCGCTGCGCGTGCTCGACTCGAAAAACCCGGATGTGCAGCGCCTGCTGAACGATGCGCCGGCGCTGGCCGACTACCTGGATGATGAGTCAAAACAACACTTTTCCGGTCTGTGTGAACTTTTGGACCAGGCCGGTATCCCATATACGGTTAATCAGCGGCTGGTCCGCGGCCTTGACTACTACAACCGCACGGTGTTTGAGTGGGTGACCACCAGCCTGGGCGCGCAGGGTACGGTCTGTGCCGGTGGCCGCTATGACGGCCTGGTGGAGCAGCTGGGGGGCCGCGCGACGCCGGCCGTCGGGTTCGCGATGGGGCTGGAGCGCCTGGTGCTGCTGGTGCAGGCGGTTAACCCCGGCTTTAAGGCCCCGGCCACGGTAGACGTTTACGTCATCTCGTCCGGTGCCGGTACCCAGGGTGCCGCGATGGCGCTGGCGGAGCAGGTCCGTGATGCTGCCCCGCACCTGCGGCTGATGACCAACTACGGCGGCGGCAACTTCAAGAAGCAATTCGCCCGTGCAGACAAGTGGGGCGCCCGTGTGGCCCTGGTACTGGGTGAAAATGAAGTGGCGGCCCGGCAGGTGGTGGTGAAGAACCTGCAAAGTGGTGAACAAGAAACGCTGGCGCAGGGCGATGTTGCCGCGCGCCTGGCAACGATGTTGGGTTAAGGAGAGGGACACCGTGGAAGTCTATACCACTGAAAACGAACAGGTTAATGCAGTGCGCCACTTCTTCGCGGAGAACGGCAAGGCATTGGCTGTTGGCGTGGTGCTGGGCATTGGTGCCCTGGTGGGGTGGCGTTACTGGCAGGGGCATCAGACAGAAGCCCTGACCGAGGCGTCCATCTCTTACCAGAAAGCGACTGACGCGCTGATGGCGAAAAAGCCGGAAGGTGTGGCAGCAACCGAGCAGTTCATTCAGGCCAATGACAACAACTACGGCGCGTTTGCCGCGTTGCAGCTGGCACAGCATTTTGTTGATCTGAAAGAGTATGACAAGGCCTCGCAACAGTTGGCGAAGGCCGCCGGCCTGACCAAAGATGAAAACCTGCTGCCGCTGATTTCGCTGCGGCAGGCCCGTCTCCAGCTTCAGCAAAACAACCTGGATGAGGCGCTGAAGACGCTGGACGGTGTCAAAGGCGAAAGCTGGGCAGCCATGTCACTCGATATCCGTGGCGATGTGCTGGCGCGCAAGGGAGACCTGAAAGGCGCCCGCGACGCATACAGTAAAGGCATCGATGCTAAAGCTTCTCAGGCACAGCAGGCGCTGCTGCGCATGAAGTTAAATAATTTGGCCAGCTAAGGGGATGCCAATGCATTTGCGTAAAACGCTCTTGGTAGGGTGGGTCTCTGTCGCCCTGCTGAGTGGTTGTTCATTGTTCAACGGTGAAGAGGATGTGGTCACCATGTCCCCGCTGCCGAAAGTTGAAAACCAGTTCACACCGACGGAAGTCTGGAACAGCTCTGTGGGCAGTGGCGTAGGGGAGTTCTACTCCAACCTGCGCCCGGCCTGGCAGGGAACCACGGTCTTCGCCGCCGATCGCAAAGGCGTGGTGAAGGCGATGGATGCTGACAGCGGCAAAGAGATCTGGAAAGCAGATCTCTCTGAGAAAACCGGCTTCTTCTCCAGCAACCGTTCTGCGCTGCTCTCCGGGGGCGTGACCGCGTCCGGCAACCACGTTTACGTGGGCAGCGAGCGCGCCGTGGTGTATGCCCTCAACAGTGATGACGGCAGTGTCGCCTGGCAGACCAGCGTCGCCGGCGAAGCGGTGTCACGCCCGGTGGTGAGTGACGGCCTGGTGCTGGTGCATACCAGCAACGGCATGTTGCAGGGCCTGAGCGAGACCGACGGCAAAGTCCAGTGGACGGTGAACCTGGATATGCCGTCACTCTCCCTGCGCGGTGAGTCCGCCCCGACGGCCGCCTTTGGCGCTGCGATTGTCGGCGGTGACAACGGCCGCGTCAGCGCGGTGCTGATGAAAGAGGGGCAGATGATCTGGCAACAGCGCATCTCCCAGCCAAGCGGTGCCACCGAGATTGACCGCCTGAACGACGTGGACACCACGCCGGTCGTGGTGGAAGGCGTGGTGTATGCGCTGGGTTACAATGGTAACCTGACGGCGCTGGACCTGCGTTCCGGCCAGATCATCTGGAAACGTGAAGTCGGCTCCGTGAGCGATTTCATCGTGGATGCGGGCCGCATCTTTGTGGTTGACCAGAATGACCGCGTTATCGCCCTCAATACCCAGGGCGGCGTCAGCCTGTGGCGTCAGAGCGATCTGCTGCACCGCAACCTGACCGCGCCGGTGTTGTATAATGGTTATCTGGTGGTGGGTGACAGTGAAGGTTACCTGCACTGGCTCAATACCGATGATGGCCGTTTCGTGGCTCAGCAGAAAGTGGACAGCTCCGGCTTCCTGAGCGCGCCGATTGTGGCGAGCGATAAATTGCTGATCCAGGCGAAAAGCGGTGACGTTTACGCGTTCACCCGCTAACATCCGGTAACATATCCAGAGCCACCCGGGTGGCTCTCTGACGGCCCCTGATATTCAGGGGCCGTTTCGTCTTTTGAAACGTGATGCCCGCCTTTGCAGGATGTCACGTAACGTTTTGTTTTTTAAGTAATGAGGCTGCAACAATGATACCTGTCGTCGCGCTTGTCGGGCGCCCGAATGTGGGTAAATCCACCTTATTTAACCGTTTGACCAAAACGCGTGATGCGTTAGTGGCGGATTTCCCCGGGCTGACGCGTGACCGCAAGTATGGTCGTGCTGAAGTGGAGGGCCACGAGTTCATCATCGTCGATACCGGCGGGATTGACGGCACCGAAGACGGCGTTGAAACCCATATGGCCGGCCAGTCACTGCGCGCCATTGAAGAAGCGGACATCGTGCTGTTTATGGTCGATGCGCGCGCCGGCCTGATGCCGGCGGATGAGGGCATCGCCAAACATCTGCGCAGCCGTGACAAGGCCACCTTCCTGGTCGCCAACAAAGTCGACGGGCTGGACGCAGACTCCGCCGCCGCTGATTTCTACTCCCTCGGCATGGGCGAGGTCCACGCGATTGCGGCGTCCCACGGGCGCGGCATCACCCAGCTGATTGAACATGTGCTGCTGCCGTTTGTGGATCATGAAGAACCCGCTGAGCTGACGGAAGAAGAAGAGAACGCCGCCTACTGGGCTGAGCAGCTGGGCGAAGAGGCCGCTGCGGTGGCCGCGGCAGAAGCCGAAGACGATTTCGACCCGGAATCCCTGCCGATCAAGCTGGCGATTGTCGGCCGCCCGAACGTCGGCAAATCGACCCTGACCAACCGCATCCTCGGTGAAGAGCGCGTGGTGGTGTACGACATGCCGGGCACCACCCGTGACAGCATCTACATCCCAATGCAGCGTGATGAGCGCGACTATGTGCTGATCGACACCGCCGGGGTGCGTAAGCGCGGCAAAGTCACTGACACCGTGGAGAAATTCTCGGTCATCAAAACCCTGCAGGCGATCGAAGACGCCAACGTGGTGATGCTGGTGATCGACGCCCGTGAAGGCATCTCCGACCAGGATCTCTCCCTGTTGGGCTTCATCCTCAACAGCGGCCGTTCGCTGGTGATTGTGGTCAACAAATGGGACGGCCTGTCGCAGGAGATCAAAGACGAAGTCAAAGATGCGCTGGATCTGCGCCTCGGCTTTATCGACTTTGCCCGTATCCACTTTATCTCGGCGCTGCACGGCAGCGGCGTCGGCAACCTGTTTGAGTCGGTCAACGAAGCGTACCGCTGCGCGACCCGCCGCGTCAGCACCTCACTGCTGACCCGTATCATGCAGATGGCCGCCGACGACCACCAGCCGCCGCTGGTGCGCGGCCGCCGCGTGAAGCTGAAATATGCGCACGCCGGCGGTTACAACCCGCCGATTGTGGTAATCCACGGCAACCAGGTGCAGGACCTGCCGGATTCCTACAAGCGCTACCTGATGAACTACTACCGCCGCTCGCTGGAAGTGATGGGCACGCCGATCCGCATCCAGTTCAAAGAGGGTGAGAACCCGTTCGCGGGCAAGCGCAACACCCTGACGCCGAACCAGATGCGTAAGCGTAAGCGCTTGATGAGCCACCTGAAAAAAAGTAAATAACCCCAACGGGATGCAGAGTCACTGCATCCCGTTTTTTTTGGCACGAGGGAAGGAAGGGAGATGTTCTGGCAGACCTGGAGTTTTGCACTGGGCGTGACGGTGCCCAATCTGTTGTTACTGCTGTTGGGGGTGGGGTTAAAGCGCGTCGGCATCATGGACGACCACTTCTGCGATAAAGCCAGCCGGGTGGTGTTTAACGTCGCCTTGCCCTGTCTGCTGTTTTTCAGCGTCTCCACCCACTCCGGTGGGGAGGAGGGGATGAACCTGCCGCTGGCGCTTTATGGCGGCATCGCGACGCTGGTGACCTTTGTGCTGCTGGAGCTGGTGGCGATCAAACTGGTCAAAGACCCGCGCGAACGCGGTATCTTTGTGCAGGGCGGCTTCCGCGCCAACACCGGCATCGCCGGGCTGGCCTATGCCTCCCTGGCGTTCGGCAAAGAGGGCGTGGCCCTGGGGTCGATGTATATCGCCATCACGGTGATCCTGTTTAACGTGCTGTCGGTGATTACCCTGAGCCGCAGCCTGCAACGTGACGCCGGGAAAGGGCTGAATGTCGCCGCCATTCTGCGCGGGATCGTCACCAACCCGCTGATCATCGGGCTGGTGCTGGGGCTGCTGTTCAACGAAACCCACTGGGCGATGCCGGATACCCTCTACAAAACCGGCGAGTTTATCTCCGGCATGGCGCTGCCGCTGGCGATGCTGTGCGCCGGGGCCAGCCTGGACTGGCGCGCCATGTTCCGCAGCTCCAATGTGGCCGGGTACGCCACGCTGGCGCGGGTGCTGGTGGTGCCGGGGCTGATGACGCTGGGTGGCGCGCTGCTGGGGTTCCACGGCGCGGCGCTGGGGGTGATTTTCCTCTTCTCCTGCACCCCGACGGCAGCAGGCAGCTATGTGATGACGCGGGCGATGGGCGGCAACGCCACGCTGGCGGCCAACATCATCGCCCTGACCACCCTCGGCTCTTTCTTCACCACGGCGCTGGGCTTAGCGCTGCTGCGCGGCCTGCACCTGGTCTGACGCCAGGCGCTCCAGCTCTTTGGCGTCATGGCTGCAAAACATCGTGACCCCGGCTGCGGGGTCACAGGAGAGCGCCCGCAGCCGCTGCTGGTTGTGGCGGCGGGCCTGGCGATCCGCTTCCATCATCCACTGGTAAAACCGCAGCCCCGGCGTGCAGTGCCGCTTGGGTTGGCCGACCTCGTCCCGGTAGAAATAGGCATCCCCCGCGTGCAGCAGCCACTCCTGCCCGGTCTGGATGGCTACCCCGGCGTGGCCGAGGGTATGCCCGGCCAGCGGGATCAGCAACACTTCCGGCGGCAGCCCGGTCAGCCCGCGCACTGCGTCAAACCCATGCCACCCTTCGCCACCCGGCTGGTAAAAGTGCCACTGCCGCACCTGCGCCCACTGCACATCGCGGTAGCGCCCGCGGTTCAGCCAGTGGCGGCGGTCACGCGCCGCATCCGCTTCCCGTTGCAGGACATGCACCTGCGCCTGCGGGAAATCACTCAGCCCGCCCGCGTGGTCAAAGTCGAGGTGCGTCAGCACGATGTGCTGCACATCGGACGGCGAAAACCCCAGCTGGCGGATCTGGCTCAGCGCCGTGTCCTGCTGGCGGTAGCGGATGTTATTCAGCACGCGGAAGAACGAGGCCAGCCGGTGCTGCGGCTGCGCCATATCTTCACTGCCGAAGCCGGTATCCACCAGCACCAGCCCGTGCCGGTCGGTCTCCAGCAGCAGGCAGTGGCAGGTGAGGTGGGCAGTCAGTCCTTTGCTGAAGCCGTCATAGAAGGCGCCGCCGAGCGGGCACATACAGCCGCAATTCAGATGGTGGATATGCATGGTGCTCCTTACCTGAGGGGGAAAAGGTTAAGTGTAAGCCAGCCACAGGAAGTTGCCCGCCGCTGCCGGGGCGCTACACTGGAAGAGTGGGCGGTTCCTGATGGTCAGGGCGAACCGGCCCCGTAAGAAAAGGAGAGAGAAAATGGATGCAGTCTGTCCCGTCTGCAAACAGACGATGAGCAAAAGCGGGGATCACTACCATTGCGCACAGGGCCACGGCGATTTTCAGCAGGAAGTGGTCTGCCCGCAGTGCCACCGGCCGTTGGAGGTGTTAAAGGCCTGTGGCGCGGTTGACTATTTCTGCCTGCACGGCCACGGCCTGATCTCCAAAATGCGGGTGGAGGTCTGTTACATCCCCTGCTGACCGCGGTCAGTGGCCGGGCGGCAGGTCGGGCTTGCCGTCACCGTCCAGGTCGCCATATTTCCACAGCCTGACCAACGCTTCCGGCGTGCGGGTTTCCGGGATAAGCAGCACCCACTCCCGATCGTCCGTTGAGGTGAAATGGATCTCCAGCCGGAAATAGCGCTGATCGCCGCACCCGGCCTGGCCGGGCTGCTGCTGCGCATAGGGCATAATCTGGTTAATCAGGCGGCAGATGCGGTCACGCGTTTCAGCGCTGACCTCCGTCAGCGCAATGCGGCGCGGCCCGTTCAGCTTGGGAATGAAGGCGAAACCGCCTTCACGCACCAGAATGATCACGGCATCCGGGTCCAGCTCTGAAATCGGCTGCATTACATCACTCCCACCTGCTGCCAGGCCGCCTGCACCGCCTGGGCGGTGGCGCTGTCAAAGCGGCGTTCGGCATGGCGCACGGTAAACTGGGCGAAGGTCGCGAAATCTGCGTCCTGCGGCAGGGTTTTGTCGCACAGGGTGTCATACCAGACGTACCCGGCGCGCTCCCAGGCGTAGCCGCCGAGCGCGATGGCCGCCAGGTAAAACGCGCGGTTGGGGATACCGGAGTTGAGGTGGACGCCGCCGTTATCGTCACGCGTCTGGATGTACTCGTTCATGTGCGCCGGTTGCGGGTCTTTGCCGAGCAGCGGGTCATCGTAAGCGGTGCCGGGTGCCGACATTGACCGCAGCCCTTTGCCGTTGATCCCCCTGGCCAGCAGCCCCTCACCGATAATCCAGTCCGCCTGATCCGCCGTCTGCTTACGCTGGAACTGCTTGACCAGCGAGCCAAACACATCAGACAGCGACTCATTCAGCGCCCCGGCCTGCTGGAAATAGATAAGCCCGGCTTCGCTCTCCGTGACGCCATGCGCCAGCTCATGGCCGACCACGTCGATGGCGATGGTGAAGCGGTTAAAGATCTCGCCGTCGCCGTCGCCGAACACCATCTGCGCGCCGTTCCAGAAGGCGTTCTGGTAATTCTTGTCGTAATGCACAGTGCCGCTCAGCACCAGCCCTTTGGCATCCAGGGAGTTGCGCTGGAACGCCTGCCAGAAAAAGTCATAGGTGACGCCGAGGTAGTCATAGGCCTCGGTAACGGCCACGTCGTCGGTGGCGGACTGGCCCTCGCTGCGCGCGAGCTGGCCCGGCAGCGCGGTCTCATTCTGCGCATCAAAAATTTTACGCTGCACCTGGCCGGGCGCGGCGAGATCCGGTGCCTCGGTTCTGGCGAACGGCTCGGCCATCAGCGTGCGGACGTGGGTCAGCGTCTGCTGGGCGCGGGTGCGTTGCGGGTCAGAGCCGTGTTCGATAATGCGGCGCAGGATGTAAGGGGGGATGACGCTGTAGGGAACCTGGGAAGGACGTGGGGTCTTGCCGTCGCTCATGCCGAATCTCCTTATCAGAAATGCCCGGAAGGCGGGATACTGTCAGGACGGCCAAAGGTAACCGCCTGATTAACAGTATAGTCCGGCTGGGCAGACTGGGGGATTTTTACCCAATCCTGACAAAGCGGGGGCGGCCGTCAGCCTTTCGGCGTGCGTGTGCGCGGCTTTTTGGCAGGCGTCACCTGGGTGACCTCGCTCTCGACCCAGCCGTCGGACAGCCGGGTGGTCAGGCGGTCACCGGGTTGCGCCTGTGCGGTTTTTTTCAGTACGCCGCCGCCGCCGGACGTGGTGGTCACGCTGTAGCCGCGCGCCAGCGTCGCCAGCGGGCTGACCGCCTCAAGCTGGGTGCAGGCGGTGCCGAAACGCTGCCGCTGCTGTGAGAGCTGCTGCGCCAGCGCCTGGTTGAGACGGTAGCGCAACTGCTGCACCCGCTGCTGGGTACGGTGGATGCGGTTTTGCGGCGGGTGCTGCAACAGCCGCTGCTGCAGGCGATCGGCGCGCCGCAGTAGCTGGCGCAAGCGCTGCTGCATCGCCTCGTCGAGGCGGCGGCGCAGGCGGAACAGCGCCGTCTGTTGGCGCGAGAGACGCAACTGCGGGTGCTGCTGTTGCAGGCGGTGGTGCAGCCGGGTGAACTGCCGCGCGCGCTGGGCGAGGAAGTAGTCCATCGCCATCTCCAGCCGCTGCTGCTGGGACTGCATCTGGCGCAGCAGCTCAAGCTGGTTGCGGCTGATCAACTCCGCGGCGGCGGAGGGCGTCGGCGCGCGCAGGTCAGCCACGAAGTCCGCAATGGTAACGTCCGTTTCATGGCCGACGGCGCTCACCACCGGGATGCGGCTGGCGAAAATCGCGCGCGCCACCCGCTCATCATTGAAGCTCCAGAGATCTTCCAGCGAACCGCCGCCGCGCCCGACAATCAGCACGTCACACTCGTTGCGCCGGTTGGCCGCCTCAATCGCCCGCACGATCATCATCGGGGCGTCCGCCCCCTGCACCAGCGTCGGGTAGATCACCACCGGCAGCGACGGGTCACGGCGTTTCAGCACCTGCAACACATCGTGCAGCGCCGCGCCGCTGGCAGAGGTGATCACGCCGACCTGCCGCGCCGGGGAGGGCAGGGGCTGTTTGAACTGCGCGTCGAATAGCCCTTCGTCCGCCAGCGCCTGCTTGAGCAGCTCATACTTCTGCTGCAACAGCCCTTCACCGGCCGGCTGCATGCTCTCGGCAATCAGCTGGTAGTCACCACGCGGTTCATACAGGGTGATCGTGGCGCGCATCAGCACCTGCTGGCCGTTCTGCGGGCGGAAGGTGCTGCGGCGGTTGGCGTTGCGGAACATGGCGCAGCGCACCTGCGCCCGGTCATCCTTCAGGGTGAAGTACCAGTGGCCGGAGGCGGGTTGCGAGAGGTTGGAGATCTCGCCGGAGAGCCAGATCTGGCCCATTTCACCTTCCAGCAGCTGTCGCACCGTCTGATTAAGGCGGCTGACAGTGAAAATTCCTGGGGAAGATAAATTTGGCATTGTGATCTTGATCAAATTTTAAAACAGGGACTTAATTGGTCGATACTACATGGCTGTAACAGGTAATCAAGGGTTTTAGCAAAATAGTGCTGGAGGCAATCGATTACGCTCTGTATAATGCCGCGGCAATATTTTATCTTTTTCGCAGCCACCCTGGTGAGATATTGCCCATGCTACGTATCGTTAAAGAAGCTCTGACGTTTGATGACGTCCTCCTCGTTCCCGCTCACTCTACCGTCTTGCCGAACACGGCCGATCTCGGCACGCAACTCACGGCAAAAATCCGCCTGAACATCCCGATGCTCTCCGCTGCCATGGATACCGTGACGGAATCCGGCCTGGCGATTGCGCTGGCTCAGGAAGGCGGCCTCGGGTTCATCCACAAAAATATGTCTATTGAGCGCCAGGCCGAAGAGGTCAGCCGGGTGAAGAAACATGAGAGCGGCGTGGTCACTGACCCGCAAACCGTGACGCCGGCCACCACCCTGCGCCAGGTGAAAGAGCTGACGGCCCGCAACGGTTTCGCCGGTTACCCGGTCGTGACCGAAGAGAACGAGCTGGTAGGCATCATCACCGGCCGTGACGTACGTTTCGTGACGGACCTTGACCAGCCGGTCACCGCCGTAATGACGCCGAAAGAACGTCTGGTCACGGTGAAAGAGGGCGAAGCCCGCGAAATCGTGCTGCAAAAAATGCATGAAAAACGCGTGGAGAAAGCGCTGGTGGTGGATGAGCAGTTCCATCTGCTCGGCATGATCACCGTGAAAGATTTCCAGAAAGCGGAACGCAAACCCAACGCCTGTAAAGACGAGCGCGGCCGCCTGCGCGTCGGTGCCGCTGTCGGTGCCGGCCCGGGCAACGAAGCCCGCGTGGACGCGCTGGTCGCGGCCGGGGTTGACGTGCTGCTGATCGACTCCTCCCACGGCCACTCGGAAGGCGTATTGCAGCGCATCCGTGAAACCCGTGCCAAATACCCGGACCTGCAAATCGTCGGCGGCAACGTTGCCACCGCCGCCGGTGCGAAAGCGCTGGTTGAGGCGGGCGTCAGCGCCGTGAAAGTCGGCATCGGCCCCGGCTCCATCTGCACCACCCGCATCGTTACCGGCGTGGGCGTCCCGCAGATCACTGCCATCGCGGACGCGGTAGAAGCGCTGGAAGGCACCGGCATCCCGGTAATCGCTGACGGCGGCATCCGCTTCTCCGGCGACATCGCCAAAGCGCTGGCGGCAGGGGCTTCCTGCGTGATGGTCGGCTCCATGCTGGCCGGTACCGATGAGTCCCCGGGCGAAATCGAACTCTACCAGGGCCGCTCGTTCAAATCCTACCGCGGCATGGGCTCGCTGGGCGCGATGTCCAAAGGCTCGTCTGACCGCTACTTCCAGACCGATAACGCCGCCGACAAACTGGTGCCGGAAGGGATCGAAGGCCGCGTGGCCTACAAAGGGATGCTGAAAGCGATTGTGCACCAGCAGATGGGCGGCCTGCGCTCCTGCATGGGCCTCACCGGCTGCCCGACCATTGAGGACCTGCGCACCAGGGCGGAGTTCGTCCGCATCAGCGGTGCCGGCATTCAGGAAAGCCACGTGCACGACGTGACCATCACCAAAGAGTCACCGAACTACCGCATGGGCTGATAAACGCGGCGGCAGCCCCGGCTGCCGCCCGTGACTTTTTCTTCTTTTTTCTCTGTTTCTGGAATTCGCCTCACATGTCAAAAAATATCCATAAGCATCGTATCCTGATCCTGGATTTCGGTTCTCAGTACACCCAGTTGGTTGCGCGCCGCGTCCGTGAAATCGGCGTTTATTGTGAACTGTGGGCATGGGACGTTACCGAAGCGCAGATCCGCGAATTCAACCCGAGCGGCATCATCCTCTCCGGCGGGCCGGAAAGCACCACCGCGCAGGACAGCCCGCGCGCGCCGGAGTACGTCTTCAACGCCGGGGTACCGGTCTTCGGCGTCTGCTACGGGATGCAGACCATGGCGATGCAACTGGGCGGCCATGTGGAAAGCTCCAACGAGCGTGAGTTCGGCTATGCCCAGGTTGAGATCCAGACTGAAAGCGCGCTGATCCGCGACATTCAGGACGCCCTCAGCCCGACAGGCCGCTCCCTGCTGGACGTCTGGATGAGCCACGGCGACAAAGTCACGGCGATCCCGTCTGATTTCGTCACCGTTGCCAGCACCGACAACTGCCCGTTTGCCATCATGGCGAACGAGGAGAAGCGTTTCTACGGCGTGCAGTTCCACCCGGAAGTGACCCACACCCGCCAGGGTCAGCGGATGCTGGAGCGCTTTGTGCTCGACATCTGCGGCTGCGAAGCGCTCTGGACACCGGCCACCATCATTGAGGATGCGGTTGAGCGCATCAAACAGCAGGTCGGCAATGATCAGGTCATCCTCGGCCTCTCCGGCGGCGTGGACTCCTCCGTGACCGCGATGCTGCTGCACCGCGCCATCGGCAAGCGCCTGACCTGCGTCTTCGTGGACAACGGCCTGCTGCGCCTGAACGAGGCGGATCAGGTGCTGGAGATGTTTGGCGACCACTTCGGCCTGAACATTGTGCACGTCCCGGCGGAAGAGCGTTTCCTGTCGGCGCTGGCCGGCATCAATGACCCGGAAGAGAAGCGCAAAACCATCGGCCGCGTGTTTGTTGAGGTCTTCGACGAAGAGGCCAGCAAACATGAAGAGTTCAGATGGCTGGCGCAGGGCACCATCTACCCGGATGTGATCGAATCCGCCGCCTCGGCCACCGGCAAGGCGCACGTGATCAAGTCCCACCATAACGTCGGCGGGCTGCCGAAAGAGATGAAACTGGGGCTGGTGGAGCCGCTGAAAGAGCTGTTCAAAGACGAAGTACGCAAAATCGGTCTGGAGCTGGGCCTGCCGTACGACATGCTCTACCGCCACCCGTTCCCGGGGCCGGGCCTCGGTGTGCGCGTGCTGGGCGAAGTGAAGAAAGAGTACTGCGATCTGCTGCGCCGCGCGGACGCCATCTTCATCGAAGAGCTGCACAAAGCGGAGCTGTACCACAAAGTCAGCCAGGCTTTCACCGTGTTCCTGCCGGTTCGCTCCGTGGGCGTGATGGGCGACGGCCGCAAATATGACTGGGTGGTCTCACTACGTGCGGTGGAAACCATCGACTTCATGACCGCGCACTGGGCGCACCTGCCGTATGAGTTCCTCGGCCGCGTCTCCAACCGCATCATCAACGAAATCGACGGCATCTCCCGCGTGGTCTACGACATCTCCGGCAAACCACCGGCGACGATCGAGTGGGAGTGATCAGATAACCGCTCACCCCGCTTCATAACCCGGTGAAAGTAAAATCAACCCTCTGTTTTACAGAGGGTTTTTTATGGTTTTGCATCGCCCGGCATTTTCCCTTTTTGTATATCCCGTTGACATATCCCAAGGTTGCCTTATGCTGACAATCAGTACAAAACGTCACCACAAGAGGCGATGATGGAAAAGACAACCCTATTCAAAAGCAACCGCAGCCAGGCGGTACGCCTGCCAAAAGCAGTGGCTTTACCGGAAGATGTCAAACACGTGGATATCGTCGCGGTAGGGCGGGCGCGCATTATTACCCCCGCAGGTGAAAGCTGGGACAGTTGGTTTGATGGCGAGAGCGTCACCTCTGATTTTATGGGTACACGTGAACAACCCGGTGAGCAGGAGAGGGAAGCGTTCTGATGCTTAAATATATGCTGGATACCAATATCTGCATCTATACGATCAAAAATAAGCCTCAGGCAGTACGTGATGCCTTTAATCAGCATTATGGGCAGATGTGCATCAGCTCTGTCACCTTAATGGAGCTGATTTACGGTGCGGAGAAATCCGCCAGCCCGGAAAAGAACCTGCGTGTGGTTGAAGGATTCATTGCCCGGCTGGAGGTATTGAATTATGGCATCGATGCCGCGGTACAGACCGGGCAAATCCGGGCTGAGCTGGCGAGAGCAGGCACCCCCATCGGCCCCTATGACAGTATGATTGCGGCGCATGCCCGCGCCCTTGGCCTGGTTCTGGTAACAAATAATACCCGCGAATTTATACGTGTTAATGGTGTGCGTCTGGAGGACTGGAGCGTTAGCTAAACAGCATTTTTGTTATTTCGTTTAACAGTCAGATCAATTCTCCTCTCTATAGCACGCAGGCAGCGCGTTGAAGAATCAGCGAACCTCTGCGCCAGACTTTTTTGTAATGTGTTAAAGGCGTGATTTCCCCCCAACACCTCACATTTCCTCACAAAACACCGCATTTTTTGCTAAAGGCGTGATGTGGCGCGTGGCCGGGTGAGGGAAGGGTGCTACGGTCTAAAGACACAGAGAAGGGGGCGCGTATGAATAACCTGGTGGCAGATGTCCTGATTAAAATGTCAAAAATCGAGGTGGAGGCCAAAGATTTGACCGCGCAGGTAGAGGCACAATCGCTGCTGCTGGCGGCCATCATCCTGATGCTGGACAAAACCATGACGGAAAACGTCTCACAAAGCATTAACCAGGCAATTGTTACGGCGGCAAAAGAGTCGGATGAAATCCTCTCTTCTGACGTCGAGCTTTTGCTGTCACATGTGAAGCAACTATTAGCGCTGCCGGAATTTGTCAAAGCAAAATCCGAATAATCTGAAGCAGGCAGGTTAACCGGCTGAATCGGCTAAAATTCAGTCATACCGCGGCGCTCAGCCCGGTTTAACCGTTTCACAACGTGTTAAATCGCTGCTAGGCTTGTTAGTATTTGCTAACAAAATGCGGAGGGAATGTGAACGAAGATTTAAATGAAGAAGACAGCACAAAAGTCTGTCCTGAGTGTCTGGCCAGTGGCGATGATTACCTGACCCAGGTGAAAAGCATTAAGGACAGTCAGAGCGGAAACACCATTATCAACGTCCGGTACTGTGCGCACTGCGGCAATATCATCAGTATCTCCAGTGAAGAGATACACGCAGAACAGCCAACGCCTGAGCCGATACGGCGCAAAATTTCAGGTTGATGTCCCGGGTTTCTTGTTAAGCAAAATAACATGTTCAACCTTGTTTTATTTCTGATGCGTTCAGCATCTTCTCATACACCGCAAGGGATACTGCTTTGGGGGGAGTTTCAAACCGCGAGGTGCTGTCAGCCCGCCACTCCCCAGCTTCCCACTTCTGTAAAGGCAACACAGCAGGTTTACCCCCTCAAATAATTATCGGGAAACCTGACTGTGTTTGCCCGTTTTCTCTCTGACCCTATCCCTCTTTTTTCGGTGCCAGCCGGTAGTGCAGCAGGTAGTAATCGCCTTTCGGGGCGGTACCGCGGCTGACGCGCTCCCAGCCGTGGCGCTGGTAAAAGCGCAGGGCGTGTTCATTTCTTACCAGGCATTTCAGCGCGCCGGTATGGGTAAAGGTAGCCTGGGCCGCCTCCAGCAGCGCCAGGCCGACGCCGCGGCCCTGCGCCTCCGGCGCGACAAACAGGTTATGCAGGAAGTTTTCCGCCTCAAAAACAGAGGCAAACCCCACCGGGCGGCCATCCTCGTCGGCCACCAGCACCGTCTCCCCTATCACGTCACGGTCAAAATCCTCCAGCTGCCAGCCGGTGCTGGTCAGCCACGGCCAGGCCTGTTTGCGTGACGCGAGGTAAAGGGTGCGCAGAAAGGGGCGATCGCTTTCCTGATAGGGGCGTACAATCATGGGCGTTCCTTTAACGAGAGTGACGTTATTTATCTAATTGATTGAAATTATAGACCTAAATAAGCAGATGTGATCATTGCCGCCTTGAGGGGCCGGTGCGCCGTCACTAGGATAAAGGCTCCAGCCCCGCGCAGTGAGGTCATTATGGGAAATCGAAAAGTGGTACGAGACACCGAAACCGGCCAGTTTGTGGAGTCCGGCGAGGCCAAAAAACGGCCGAAAACCACCGTGACGGAAACCGTCACCACGCCGTCAAAAAAGAAGAAAAAAGCGTCCTGATCTGTATTGAGAGACCGTGTCTATGTCGAAAGCGCCCGCCGGGCGCTTTTTTATCGGGCGTATTTAGCAGCCTGCTAATGGAGGCCAACGCAGGGCAGGGCGTTTAGCGTACACCCTGGGCAGTCAGGGTAATCACCGGCATCACGGCTGCGCCGCCAGCATAAAACAGGGAAGAGTTGGTAAAGGCGTAGACGCGCCCGGTCAGCACGACGTTGATATGATCCCCATAGCCTGACACCTTCGCATTCCCCACATCCGTGACCAAAAACGGTGCGCGCTCTTTCAGGTGCGTCATCGGGTCACCCGGCAGGTCACTATCCAGATAATAGCGGTAGACCTCAGAGACCGTCGCGCCCCCACCCTGGTATTTTGTCACATAAAGAAAGGTGCTCTCCGTGATGCGCTGCTGTGCGTAAAGGGCATCATCCGGTGCGCCGTTAAACACGAATTGATAGAGGGCATAACCGGCTACCAGCACCAGCAATATGCCTGTTAATGCCATGTGCAATCGCTTAATCAGGGCGTTGTTCTGCATAATATAACGGGCCAAAGCAATAAATTTATTAATTTGCTGCCTTATCAGAATGTCATGACGGATAAGGTGTATTATTTTAAAGCGCCCAATGAGCGCTTTAAAATAGTTTATTTGAAGCGCTGTGCAGGGGTGCCTTCTTTATAGAGTAACGTTCGCATAGTCGTGATACGGTTATTCCCTGTACGTATCTTATTCCAAGCTTGGGCAAGCGTATATCGGATGCACTGTATAGATTTCGTGTTTACTTCTTTCTTTAAAGCCATATCAAGCAGCCAAGTCCGGAGTGTCATTTCTACTGTGTTAGGCATCAGGTTTATGCCCGCATAAATCTTTAAACAAAAATCTTCCGAAGCAATAGGATCCACACGGTGAGTAAGAATCCTGATTAATAACATTTCTGAACGCGGGCGGATTGTTTTACGATTAAAGCAGCAGTTTTTTTCTACCCATGCATAAGCCTCTGTCAATTCTTTCTTATTTTTCTTGACGTAAGCTACTACATCCGTCGATGAGGTGGATTTATAAAACTGATGATTGGTCTGGGTCCATTGTGTGATTGTTGCACGCTCATAGAGTATTAACCAAGGGGTGACTACACCTATCTCGCGGGCGGCGGCAGGTTTTAATCCCGGCACACCAAATAGAACATGATCGCCATTTGTACGGCGCTTACCATTATCTATGGTGTCTGCCGCATCTTCAGGCACATTAAATGCCAGAGTGAGATATATAGGGACGTTAGCTTTTATTATCGCTTTCAGGCGGTGCTGGCCGTCAATACAGCGCTTAGGATCTTCGGGTGTACCGGTAAACTGGACAGGTTGAGCATGTTTCTTCCATTGACCCCGTTTCATCATGTCAGCTAAAAATGCCACATGTGTTTCGGAGGTGACGCGATTGTTAATATTGTGTTTTAACAAATCTTTTGCCATTTTAGGGGTAATTATTTCGCCAAAAGTGATAATTTCATCGTCCATTTCATTATCTCAATAATTAGAAAACAAAAAGGTATTATTTTTGAAATTAATTTAAATTGATTAGAATCAAAAAGGTGAATTGTAATAATGAATGGAGAAGTTAAAAAATTTCTTTTACATCTGTTTGCAACCCCGCTTCCGGTTGCTTATGCTGTGGCCGCGTTTGACCTTCAAACCATGACTCGGGGTGCCTGCCAAGGCTGAGACTTTACCCGTATTACCTGACCTGGATAATGCCAGCGTAGGGAAGTCACGTTGCCTTACCGGCATCGCCTTCTTTCACGCCGGTAAGGAGAATGACCATGTTGTCCCCTGCCGATCCCGCCGTTCCGGCGACCTTTCCTGCTGAGTTTGCCGCTGCCTCCTGGGGGCAGTTCCGCCGCGCCGCGCCGCTGGTGCACTGCCTGACCAATGAGGTGGTGCAGTCCGTCACCGCCAACCTGCTGCTGGCGGCCGGGGCTTCGCCTGCGATGGTGGTGGAGCCGCAGGAGGCCGCGCAGTTCAGCGCGCTGGCCGATGCGCTGCTGATTAACCTCGGTACCCTGAACCACGCCCGTGCGGAGAGTATGCTGGCGGCGATTGAGAGCGCGAACCGCGCCGGCACCCCCTGGACGCTGGACCCGGTGGCCGTGGGCGCACTGACCTACCGCACTGACTTTGCCCAGCGGCTGCTGGCGCTGCACCCGGCGGCGATCCGCGCCAATGCCTCGGAGATTCTGGCGCTCTGCGGCCACCCGGCGCTGGGGCGCGGCGTGGACAGCGGCGACGACTCACTGAAGGCGCTGCCCGCTGCCCGGGCGCTGGCGCAGCAGACCGGCGCGGTCGTGGCGGTGACCGGCCGGGTCGATTACGTCACGGATGGTCAGGCGGCCTGGGCGATCCCCGGCAGTGACCCGCTGCTGACGCGGGTCGTCGGCACCGGCTGTGCGCTATCGGCGCTGGTGGCAGGGTTCTGCGCCCTGGAGGGGCGGCGGCTGGATCAGGTCGCCGCCGCCTGTGCGCTGATGGCGCGCGCCGGGGAGCGGGCAGCGGCGCAGGCCGCCGGGCCGGGCAGCCTGTTGCCGCAGCTGCTGGATGAGGTCTATCAGCTGGCGGAGGGCGCAGCATGACGCGCATCAATGCATTGACCATCGCCGGCACCGACCCGAGCGGCGGTGCCGGCATCCAGGCCGATCTCAAAGCCTTCTCCGCCCTGGGGGCGTACGGCACCAGCGTCATCACTGCGCTGGTGGCGCAAAATACCCGCGGCGTGCAGTCGGTCTATCAGATCGATCCGGGGTTTGTGGCGGCGCAGCTCGACTCGGTGCTCAGCGATGTACGCATCGACAGCGCCAAAATCGGGATGCTGGCCAACAGCGAGGTGGTGGCCGCCGTGGCAGAGCGGCTGGCCCATTACCGGCTGCCCCATGTGGTGCTGGACACGGTGATGCTGGCGAAAAGCGGCGACCCGCTGCTGGCCCCGGAGGCGGTGGAGGCGATCCGCCGTACCCTGCTGCCGTTGGTCTCGCTGATGACGCCGAACCTGCCGGAGGCGGCCGCGCTGCTGGCGTGCGCCCCGGCGCGTGATGAAACGGAGATGCGCCACCAGGGGCGGGAGCTGTTGGGAATGGGGTGCCGGGCGGTGTTGATGAAGGGCGGGCACCTCAGCGAAAACGAAAGCCCGGACTGGCTCTTTACCCGCGACGGCGAACAGCGTTTTACCGCGCCGCGCGTGGCGACCCGCCACACCCACGGCACCGGCTGCACGCTCTCTGCGGCGCTGGCGGCGCTGCGGCCGCGCCATCACGATTGGGCAGAAACAGTGCAGGCGGCGAAAGCCTACCTGCAACAGGCGCTGGAGCAGGCGGACAGCCTCGAGGTGGGGCAGGGCATCGGCCCGGTACACCATTTCCACGCCTGGTGGTAAAGCCGGGGGCGTACGCGGCGCAGCAGGCGTGCGGTGGCGCTATAACGCGCCGAACCAGTCGCTGTTCTGTTCCGCAATCGGCGTAATGGAGTAGATCAGCTCCTGAAGGTGCCGGCGGATCGCCGTTTCTGCCGTGTCCGCATCACGCGCCTTCAGGGCAGAGACAATCTCCTGATGCTGGGCGATCAGGCTCTCCGGCGGCGAGACCTTGCTGAGGCTGAGGAACCGCACCCGGTCCATGGTCGCTTTGATCGACTCAATGGTCTCCCACGCCAGCGCGCAGTCGGCAATCCGCGTCAACAGCTGGTGGAACTGGTCATCAAGCGCCAGAAATTCCCGCGTCTGCCCGGCGGCGGCGGCCAGTGACTGGCGCTTGAGGTTATGCTCCAGCTGCTGGATCTGCGCGTCGGTAACCATCTCCGCCGCGCGGCGCACGATGGCGCACTCCAGCGCCTGGCGGATGAAGCGCGCATCGGCCACCTGTTTGGCGGAGATCTTCATCACAAAGGTGCCGCGCTGCGGCAAAATCTGCACTAGCCCGGCCTCCGCCAGTTTGATGAATGCTTCGCGCACCGGCTGGCGGGAGACGCTGAAACGCAGTGAGATCTCTTTCTCCGACAGCAGGGTGCCGGGCGCAATGCTACAGTCGATAATGTCCTGACGCAGCAGGCGATAAATCTGCTGGTTAACGGGAACGCTGTTCAGAAGTTCAGACGGCATAGGGCAGGGCGGCTCAGTCAGGGTCGATGCCCCGTAGTGTAACACGGGGCGATAGGCGGGGAATTACCCCAGCAGCGGGCAGTTCGGCGGCAGGCGGCAGGCGATCGCCTCCGGCAGCACGTCGATGCGGAAATGGGTATCGCTCAGCGGCTCGCCGTCGAGGTTGAAGGTCATCTCATGCGGCGCGTCGATCTCCAGCCACGGCAGCGTTGCGGAGATCACATTCTGGTTCTCTTCGCCGCTCAGCATGCTGCGCAAAAACGCGGGCACCAGCTCCTCGGAGGTAAACAGCCGCAGTTGCAGCAGCCGGTCGTTGATCAGCGCCTCCGGGCAGAGCGCCTGGCCGCCGCCCGCCTGCTTGCCGTTACCGATGCCGATCACCAGCGCGTCACCCTCCCAGCGGAAGTCCGGCCCGGTGATGACGCAGTGGTCCGCTTTCAGGGTGTCCATGCGCATCAGGCCGTGCAGCAGGTAAGAGACGCCGCCCAGCGCGGACTTCAGCCGCTCCGGTGTCTCGGTGGTGATCCGCGTGCCGAAGCCGCCGGTCGCCATATTGATGAAGAAGCGATCCTGGTTCACCTTCACCAGATCGATGGTGTAGGCGTGGCCTTTCACCGCCAGTTGCAGCGCGTTCTCCATGGTGTCCGGGATGGCGCAGGCGGTGGCGAAGTCATTGGCGGTGCCCAGCGGCACAATGCCCAGCGCCGGGCGCTGCGCCGCGGGCACATGGTAGAGCGCGGTCGCCACTTCGTTGATGGTGCCGTCGCCGCCGCCGGCGATCACCGTATCAGCACCCAGCGCCACGGCCTCGTCCACATAGCGCCCGGCGTCGCCCTGTTCCCAGGTTACCCGCACATGCAGGGTAACACCGTCCTGACGCAAGGCCGTGACCGCCTGGCGGAGATCTTCATTTCCCGCCCCTTTTCCATTAAGGATCAGCACATTGACTGATGATTCTGACATCGCAAACTCCCGGCTCTGAAGCGGACCATGGGCACCGTGCCCTGACCTGAGTATAAGATAAACCAGAACGGCCCCCGGCCGGTAATGGCGATCCGGCAGCCAAAATAAAGCAGATAAATCTTAGGGGTAAAGGAATAACGGAAAAAATCAGCGAATAAAAGAGAAAAACCGTGGATATCTCACGCTTTTTTATTTCAGGTCATTTTTTTGAAATGAGAAAACGTGAAGGTTTTTACCGCAGAATGAAAGAAATCCTCAATTAACAGCGAAAATGAAATAAGATTTTTTCTCGGAAGGGGGATTTAAGCGGCTGATAAAAAAGAAAAAGCCGGGCCAAGGGAGATTGGTCCGGCGAAGGAGGTGGTTCCTGAATATCGTAAAGCTGTTTTTGATTCTTAATTAGCGACCCAGATAGTACGCATCGCGGCGCATTATTGATGTGATCGGATTCTAAAAACCATTAAAAAGCCTGATAGCTGTTACGGCTATTGTGCCGGGCTGTGCGGCAAATTACGCAGCAGCAGCGCAAAGCGGGTGTCGAAGCCGTCCGGCACCGGCACCCAGACGACGTGGCCGTCACCCGGCGCAACCTCAACGTTCTCGCCTTTCTGGTTCCTGATCGTCTCCAGGGTAAACACGATGTTCCCGGCCGGGGTCATCAGTTCCACGCTGTCCCCGCGCAGGAAGCGGTTCTTCACCGCTACCTCAGCCCAGCCCTCGCGGCACTCGCCGGTAAACTCACCGACAAACTGCTGGCGGTCAGACATCGAATGGCCATAGGCGTAGTTCTGCTTCTCATCATGGGTGTGGCGGCGCAGGAACCCTTCGGTATAGCCGCGGTGCGCCAGCCCCTCCAGCGTGGTGAGCAGCGTCGGGTCGAACGGCTTCCCGGCCACGGCATCGTCGATCGCCCGGCGGTAGACCTGTGCAGTGCGGGCGCAGTAGTAGAAGGACTTGGTGCGTCCCTCGATCTTCAGCGAGTGCACGCCGAGCTGCGTCAGCTGGTCAACATGCTGGATGGCGCGCAGATCTTTGGAGTTCATGATGTAGGTGCCGTGCTCATCCTCAAAGGCGGACATCGCCTCGTCCGGGCGCTGGCGCTCCGCCAGCATAAACACCCGGTCGGTGGGCGCGCCGAGGCCCAGCGTCGGCTCCACCTGTGTTACCGCAATCGGCTCATGCTGGTGGACGATGTTCCCCACGTCATCCTCTTTGCCCTCCTGCACGTTGTACTCCCAGCGGCAGGCGTTGGTACAGGTGCCCTGGTTCGGGTCACGCTTGTTGATATACCCCGACAGCAGGCAGCGCCCGGAGTAGGCCATGCAGAGCGCGCCGTGCACAAACACCTCCAGCTCCATCTCCGGCACCTGCCGGCGGATCTCCGCGATCTCTTCCAGCGCCAGCTCGCGTGACAGGATCACCCGCGTCAGCCCCATCTGCTGCCAGAATTTCACCGTGGCCCAGTTCACCGCATTGGCCTGCACCGAGAGGTGCACCGGGATCAACGGGAACGCCTCGCGCACCAGCATGATCAGGCCGGGATCGGACATGATCAGCGCATCCGGCCCCATCTCCACCACCGGTTGCAGGTCACGCAGGAAGGTTTTCAGCTTGGCGTTGTGCGGGGCGATGTTCACCACCACGTAGAACTTCTTGCCCAGGACGTGCGCTTCCTGAATGCCGAGCGCCAGGTTCTCATGGGTAAATTCGTTGTTGCGCACCCGCAGGCTGTAGCGCGGCTGCCCGGCGTAGACCGCGTCGGCCCCGTAGGCAAAGGCGTAACGCATGTTCTTCAGTGTGCCGGCAGGCGACAGCAATTCGGGGGTAAAAGGGGTTGATGGCATGATACGGCTCTTCTGATGACAGGTCAGGCTGCGCCGCGGGCGCAGCATACCACGGGCAATGCCCGCAGAAAGTGTAAGGCCGGAATTGTAGGCGGATGCGCGCGCCGGTGCAATCCCGGTGCGCGCGGGCAGAAAGGGCTTAGTGGGTCATGTCGCGGATGTCGGTGCTGGTGCCGTTGCGCGTCGCGGATTTGATGCCGTTACGCGCCGCGCTTTCCGAACTGTAGAGTTCGCTGATGCCAATCACCTGGAAGTTTTTGGCTTTCAACACAAAATAGGGCTGGTTGCTGCTGCTCTGTTTCAACTCGTACTGCGCCTCTTCCGGCGCATTGGTCTGTACGGAACTGATGCCGTGCTCCGCCGAGGCCTTGCTGGCGTACATCTCACTGTTGAGAATAACGTCGCCGTTGCTGGCTTTCAGTTCGAAATGGTAGCGTCCGTTTTTGGCTTTTTTGATCTCATAATGCCCGATTGCCATGGTAGGGGTCTCCTCGTTCAGAATACTCCGACCAAGTGTAGCCAAGCGGCACCCGTGCGATATGTTTAAAAATTGATCAAACGTGCCTTTGATAAAAAGATGTGACCGACCTCAGGATTTGGAAATATCGACGCGCGCAACCGGCAAAGATAGCCGGTTGCTGCATACATTCAGCCAATCAGTCCAGATGGCAGGCGTCCGCTTCCCAGCGGTAGCCGACGCCATACACCGCGCGGATAAACGGCTTTTCACCGTCGATCGCCTCGAGTTTGCGGCGCAGGTTTTTGATGTGGCTGTCGATGGTGCGGTCGGTCACCACCCGGTAATCGTCATACAGGTGGTTGAGCAGCTGCTCGCGGGAGAAGACGTGGCCCGGCTGCATCGCCAGGGTTTTCAGCAGCCGGAATTCCGCCGGGGTCAGGTCGAGGATCTCGCCCTGGTAACTCGCCTGGAAACGTGCCTCGTCAATGCGCAGCGCATAGGCCTCCACCGGGGCCTCCTGCACCCGCAAACAGCGCCGCAGGATGGTTTTCACCCGCGCCACCACCTCACGCGGGCTGTAGGGTTTGCAGATGTAGTCATCTGCGCCGATCTCCAGCCCAAGCAGGCGGTCAATCTCCTCAATCTTGGCCGTCACCATCATGACCGGCACCTCAGAGAAGCGGCGGATTTCGCGGCAGATCGTCAGGCCGTCGGTGCCGGGCAGCATCAAATCCAGCAGGATCAGTGCCGGCGGCTGGCTCTTCACCGCCGGCACCACCTCATCGCCGTGGGTCAGCCAGCGGGTCTGGTAGCCGGCCGCCTCCAGGTAGTCCACCAGCAGCTGGCCCAGTTTCGGTTCATCTTCAACAATCATGATTTGCAGCGGAATCTCGCTGTTGCTGTCACTCATCGCAGTCCTTCAGCAGGGTTAATTAACGGCAAACGTACGCAGAGCGAAATACCGCCCAGCGGGGAGTGGGCGGCGTGGAGGGTGCCGCCGTGGGCCTCCACGATATTCTGACAGATCGCCAGCCCCAGGCCGGAGCCGCCGCTGGCGCGGTTGCGCGAGCCTTCGGTGCGGTAGAAGCGCTCGAAAATGCGCCCCAGCTGCTCATCGGTCAGGCCGGGGGCGCTGTCCTCAAAGCAGAGCAGCAGGCTTTTCTCCTGCAGGTCACCCCGGATCAGCAGCTCGCCGCCGGGGTCAGTGTAGCGCAGACTGTTCTCCAGCAGGTTATTGAACAGCTGGGTCAGCCGGTCGGGGTCGCCGAACAGCATCGCCTGCGGCGGCAGGGCGCTGCGGATCCTGAGCTGCTTGGCATGGAAACGCTCGCGGAACGCCGCCTCCGCCAGCTGCGCCAGATGCACCGCGTCCACCGGCTCCTTGCGGTAGGCCAGCGCCCCGGCATCGGAAAGCGAAAGCTGGTGCAGGTCATCCACCAGTTTGGTGAGGGTGGCAACCTCCGCCTGCAACGAAAGCAGGGACTCCGCGCTGAGGCGGCGCACGCCGTCCTGCATCGCCTCCATCTCGCCGCGCAGCACCGCCAGCGGGGTGCGCAGCTCATGGGAGATATCTGCCATCAGGGCGCGGCGCATCTGTTCGTTCTTCTCCAGCGTGGTCGCCAGCAGGTTAAAGTCATGGGCCAGCTTGCCCAGCTCATCCTGCGAATCCACCTCAACCCGCGTGGAGAAATCCCCGGCGGCCAGCCGGTGGGTGCCGTTGACCAGCCGTTTCACCGGGGCCAGCATCCCGCGCGAAAGCAGCCAGGTGGCCGCCGCCGCCAGCAGCGCTGAAAGCGCGGCGATCATCCAGCTGGTGCGCCGCTGCTGGCGGTCAAAGCTGATGTCGGTGTTGCGCGTCAGCCGCTCTACCGGTGAGGAGATCAGCATCCCGACCTGCTGCCCATTGACCTCGATCGGCCGCTGCGTCCCCTCGGCCGGCACCGGCGAGCGCGGCCCCACCAGCGGCCTGCCCTGTTCATCCAGCACCCAGAACTGGGTGCGCCAGCCGTGCGGCGGCAGGTTGGGGTTCTCCTCGTCGTTCTGCTCGAAGGAGCGCAGCATCCGGTAGATCACTTTGTTGTCTTTACGCAGGAACGCCCAGCTGCCGTGCTCCTGGTACTGATCCTCCAGCGCCTCGCCAATCATCTCGATCCGCTGCTCGTTGCCGTGGCGGATGTAGTCAATAAAGCCGTGCTCAAAGCTCAGGCGTACGCCCCAGTGCATGGTGATCAGCACCAGCATGCAGGTGGCGAAAATGGCGAGGAAGAGTTTGCCGGTGATCCCGATTCTCATGAAGACTCCGTGTTGCGCGTGGTTTGCCCGGCGCGGGCCGGGGCGGCAGTATCCGGCACGCGGTGGAAGATCAGTGCCGGCAGGGCGATGATCGCGGCCAGGCAGAGGTAGGTGAAAATAAACGCCCGCTGCACCTCCGGCGAGCCGGTCAGGGCGGTGTCATGCTGCATAAACACCCCGAGCAAAATGCCCGCGGCGCTGACGCCGAGGCTCATCGAGAGCTGCATCACCATCGACAGCAAACTGTTGCCGCTGCTCGCCAGCCGGTTAGGCAAGTCTTTCAGCGTCAGGGTGTTCATGCTGGAGAAGCGCAGCGAGTTGACCATGCCGAGCAGGAACAGCGTCACCGGGATAAGCGCCGTCCAGCCCGCCAGCCCCACTGCCGGGGTCAGCAGGCTGGCCACCGCCAGCAGCAGCGTCGAGGCGACCAGCGCGCGGCGGTAGCCGAAACGGCTGACCACCCGCACCACGATGCGTTTCATGCTCATGCTGCCGAGCACCATCGGCACCATCATCAGCCCGGCGTGAAACGGCGAGAAGCCCAGCCCGACCTGCAAAAACACCGGCGTCATAAACGGCAGCATCCCGCTGCCGAGCCGCCCGAGCAGGCTGCCGATCAACCCGATTTTAAAGGTCGGGGTGCGCAGCAGCCGCACCGGGAACAGCGCCGCCGGGTTAAGGTGTGCATACTGCCAGTAGGCCAGCAGCGCTGCCGCCCCGGCAAACACCAGCCAGCCGAGGTCGGCACCATCCAGCCCCAGCGCGCGCTGGCCGTCCAGCGCCAGCGTCAGGGCGGCCATCGCCACCGCCAGCAGCAGAAAGCCGCGCAGGTCGAAGCGGCGGGTCTTCAGGGTGTGGTTCGGCATCAGCATCAGTGTGGCGATCGCCCCGGCGATCCCCACCGGCAGGTTAATCAGGAAAATCCAGTGCCAGCTGGCGTACTCCACCAGAAAGCCGCCCAGCGCCGGGCCGAGCAGCGGGCCGATCTGCCCCGGCAGGGTGACGAAGGTCATCGCCGCCATATACTGCTCGCGCGGCACAATTTTCAGCACCGTCAGCCGCCCGACCGGCACCATCATCGCCCCGCCGATGCCCTGGACAACCCGTGCCAGCACCAGCTGGTTCAGGGTGCCGGAGGCGGCGCAGAACAGCGACCCGAGGGTAAACAGCACAATCGCGGCGAAAAAGACCCACTTCACGCCGATGCGGTCGGCCAGCCAGCCGCTGGCGGGCAGCATCACCGCCACCGTCATCACATAGGCCACGATCACCGTGTGCATGTGCAGCGGGCTTTCGCCCAGGCTTTTGGCCATGGAGGGCAGGGCGGTGATCACGATGGTGGTGTCGAGCGTCTGCATAAAAAAGCCGAAAGCGACAATCCACAGTTGCCAGCGGACGGCGGGGGAATAGGCGGGCATCGGGTCAGTTCTCCTCCTGAGGGCGTGGGATCGCCGCAGGCGGGCGCACACGGCCACGCAGGCGATCGAAAAACAGGTAGACCACCGGCGTGGTGTAGAGCGTCAGCACCTGGCTGACCAGCAGCCCGCCGACGATGGTCATCCCCAGCGGCTGGCGCAGCTCCGCGCCGTCGCCCTGGGTCAGCGCCAGCGGCAGTGCGCCGAACAGCGCCGCCAGGGTGGTCATCAGAATCGGCCGGAAGCGCAGCAGGCTGGCCTGGAAGATCGCCTCGCGCGCCGTGAGGTGGCCGCGCCGCTGCGCATCCAGCGCGAAATCGACCATCATGATAGCGTTCTTCTTCACAATGCCGATCAGCAGCAGCACCCCGACCAGCGCGATCAGGCTGAACGGCGTGTCGAACGCCTCCAGCGCCAGCAGCGCCCCCAGCCCGGCCGAGGGCAGGGTGGAGAGGATGGTCAGCGGGTGGACGTAACTCTCATACAGCACCCCCAGCACAATATAGATGGTGGCGATGGCCGCGAGGATCAGCCACAGTTGCGCGCGCTGCGTCTCCTGGAACACCTGCGCGGTGCCGGCGAACTGGCCGCGTACCGTGGCCGGCACCCGCAGTTCCGTCATGGTGCGCTGCACCGCGGCGGTGGCGTCCGAGAGGCTGACGCCGTCCGGCAGGTTGAACGAGATGGTTGAGGCGGCCGACAATCCCTGGTGGCTCACCGACAGCGGCGCATTGGCGGGCTGCCAGTGGGCGAAGTAGGAGAGCGGCACCGGTTTGCCGTCGCTGTTGGTGACGAACATCTTGTCCAGCGCGCTGACATCCTGGTTGTAGGCGGCGGCGACTTCCATCACCACTTTGTACTGGTTGAGCGGCTGGTAGATGGTGGAGATCTGCCGCTGGCCGAAGGCGTTGTTCAGCAGGGCGTTGGCATCGGCCACGCTGATGCCGAGCCGCGCCATGGTATCGCGGTCATAGACCAGCCCCAGCTCCGCGCCGCTGTCCTCCTGATCGGAGTTCACATCCTCCAGCTCCGGCAATTTCGCCAGCGCGGCGCGCACTTTCGGCTCCCAGGTGCGCAGGTCGGCCAGCTCATCGGCCAGCAGGGTGAACTGGTAACCGGCGTTGGACTGGCGCGCGCCGACGCGGATGTCCTGCACCGGCACCAGGAACAGGCTGGCACCCGGCTCTTTCGCCAGTTTGACGCGCAGCCGCGCCACCACCTGCTGGGCGCTCTCGTGGCGCTCACCCAGCGGCTTGAGGGAGATGTACATCGAGCCGACGTTGACGCGGTTGCCGGTAAAGCCGGTGACGCTCTCCACCGCAGGGTCGGCGCTGACCAGGGTCATGAAATCCTCCAGCTTGTGGCGCATCGCCCGGAAGGAGATGCTCTGGTCGCCCTGGATGTAGCCGAGCAGGCGGCCGGTGTCCTGCTCCGGGAAGAAGGTTTTCGGGATGCTGACATAGAGCCACGCCGTCAGGCCGATGGTCGCCAGCAGCAGCAGCCCCACCAGCCGCGCATGGTTCAGCACCCGGTTCAGCGAGCGGCCGTAGGCCTGTTGCAGCCGGTTAAGCCAGCGGGTGACGCCGCGCGGCGCCGGGTGCGGCATCCCCGGCCACGTTGGGGGCTGCGGGCGCAGGATGCGCGCGCACATCATCGGCGTCAGGGTCAGGGAGACCACCAGCGACAGCCCAATCGCCACCGACAGCGTCACGGCAAACTCATGGAACAGCCGCCCCGGCAGCCCGGCCATCAGCAGCAGCGGGATGAACACCGCCACCAGCGACAGGCTCATCGACAGCACGGTAAAGCCGACCTCTTTCACCCCCTGCAAGGCGGCGGGCAGCGGCTTCATGCCGGATTCAATATGCCGGGCGATGTTCTCCAGCACCACGATGGCGTCGTCCACCACAAAGCCGGTGGCGATGGTCAGCGCCATCAGCGACAGGTTGTTGAGGCTGAAGCCGCACAGCCACATGGCGGCAAAGGTGCCGATCAGCGACACCGGCACCGCCACTGCCGGGATCAGCGTGGCGCGGCCGGAGCGCAGGAACAGGAATACCACCAGGATCACCAGCGCCACCGCGATAACCAGCGACTGCTCCACCTCATGCAGCGAGGCGCGGATGGTGGGCGATCTGTCCTGTGCCACCGACAGCGTCATGGTGGCGGGCACCGCCTGCCGCAGCGCGGGCAGTGCCGCGCGCACCCGATCCACGGTGGCGATGATGTTGGCGTCCGCACTGCGCCGCACCACAATCAGCACCGCCGGTTTGGCGTTGCTCATCCCGGCATTGTGCACATCCTGCGAGCCGTCCTGCACCTGCGCCACATCCTGCAACCGCACCGCCGCGCCGTTGTGGTAGTGCACAATCAGCGGCTGGTAGTCGCGGGCCTGGGTCAGGCCGTCATTGGCCTGCAGCTGCCAGCGCCGGTCACCGGACTCCACCGCCCCCTGCGGCTTGCGCACGTTGGCCTGGCTTATCGCCTCGCGCACCTCATCCAGCGACACGCCCTGGTTGAACAGCGCCTGTGGGTTGAGCGCCACCCGCACTGCGGGCAGGGAGCTGCCGCCGACGGTGACATCCCCGACCCCCTCAATCTGGGCGATCTTCTGCACCAGCCGGGTGCTGGCGACGTCATACATCTGCACCGGGCTGTAGGTGTCGGAGGTCAGCGTCAGGATCAGCACCGGCGCGTCAGAGGGGTTGGCCTTGCGGTAGGTCGGCCGGTTCGGAATGCCGCTCGGCAGCAGGCTCTGCGCGGCATTCAGCGCTGCCTGCACGTCCCGCGCTGCGCCGTCGATATTCCGCTCAAGGTCAAACTGCATGATGATGGTGGTACTGCCGAGCGAACTGCGCGAGGTCATCTCGTTGATGCCGGCGATGCGCCCCAGCGCCCGCTCCAGCGGCGTCGCCACCGAGGAGGCCATAGTCTCCGGCGACGCGCCGGGCAGCGAGGCGGTGACCTGGATCACCGGGTAGTCCACCGCCGGCAGCGGGGCCACCGGCAGCTGGACGAACCCCAGCAGCCCGGCCAGCACAATCGCCGCCGTGAGCAGGGTGGTCGCCACCGGGCGGTGGATAAACAGGGCAAAAAGCTTCACTGTGGGCGCGGCTCCTGCGGGTGCGGGCGGGCGCGGCGCGCCAGCCGGTCAAACAACAGGTAGATCACCGGCGTGGTGAACAGCGTCAGCACCTGGCTCACCACCAGCCCGCCCACCATGCAGATGCCGAGCGGGCGGCGCAATTCCGCGCCGACGCCGGTGGCCAGCATCAGCGGCAGCGCGCCGAGCAGCGCCGCCAGCGTGGTCATCAGGATCGGGCGGAAGCGCAGCAGGCAGGCCTGGTAGATCGCCTCATAAGGCGTCATGCCCTGGTCGCGCTCCGCCGCCAGCGCGAAGTCGATCATCATGATGGCGTTCTTCTTCACGATGCCGATCAGCAGGATGATGCCGATAATGGCGATCACATCCAGCGCGCTGCCCGCCAGCATCAGCGCCAGCAGCGCGCCGACCCCGGCGGTGGGCAGGGTGGAGAGGATGGTCACCGGGTGGATAAAGCTCTCATAGAGCACGCCGAGCACGATGTACATCGTCACCACCGCCGCCAGGATCAGCCACAGCGTGCTGCCGAGCGCCGCCTGGAACGCCAGCGTCGCCCCCTGGAAGCGGGTGGAAATATCCTCCGGCAGGCTGAGCTGCTGCTCCGCCTGTGTTACCGCCTGCACCGCGTCGCCCAGCGCATAGCCGGGGCTGACGTTGAAGGAGATCATTGCCGACGGCAACTGGTCCTGGTGGTTGATCGACAGCGGCCCGAAGCGCTGCTCAATGCGCGCCAGGCTGCTGAGCGGCACGCGGTTGCCGTCACTGCCGTTGAGCCAGACGCTGTCCAGCGCCGCCAGCCCCGGCGTGTGGGTGGTCTCCTGCCCCAGCACTACCCGGTACTGGTTCGCCTGGGTGTAGATGGTGGAGACCAGCCGCTGGCCGAAGGCGTTATAGAGCGCGTTGTCGATGTCCGCCATGCTGATGCCGAGGCGGCTTGCGCTGTCCCGGTCGACGTTGACGTAGGCCACCAGCCCCTTGTCCTGCCAGTCACTGCTGACGTCCTGCAACTCAGGGGCCTGCTGCAGTTTCTCCAGCAGCGGCGGCACCCATTCGCTTAATGCTTCTAGCGACATCGCCTGGAGCGTGAACTGGTACTGGGTGCGGTTCACCTGCGTGTCGATGGTGAGATCCTGCACCGGTTGCAGGTAGAGCCGCACGCCCGGCACGCCCGCCACCGCCTGTTGCAGCCGCGGGATAATCGCCTCCACCCGGTCATCACGCTCCGCCAGCGGTTTCAGCGTAATCTGCAACCGGCCGGTGTTCAGGGTGGCGTTGGTGCCGTCGACGCCGACAAACGAGGTCAGCCCGGCGACGGCCGGGTCACGCAGCAGGATCGCCGCCACCTGCTGCTGGCGGGTCGCCATACTGCTGAAGGAGACCGACTGCGGCGCTTCCAGCGTGCCCTGGATCAGGCCGTTATCCTGCACCGGGAAAAAGCCTTTGGGGATCAGCAGGTAAAGCAGCGCCGTCAGCAGCAGCGTCGAGATCGCCACGCCCAGCGTCAGCCAGGGGTGGCCGAGCACCCGTTTCAGCATCCGGCCGTAGCCCGCGATCACCCGGTCAAAAAAGCGCTCGCTGGCGCGCGAGAAGCGGTTTTGCTTGCGCAGCGCCTCATGGCTCAGCATCCGCGCGCACATCATCGGCGTCAGCGTCAGGGAGACCACCGCCGAGATCAGAATCGCCACCGCCAGCGTCACGGCGAACTCGCGGAACAGCCGCCCGACGATGTCCCCCATAAACAGCAGCGGGATCAGCACCGCAATCAGCGAGAAGGTCAGGGAGATAATGGTAAAGCCGATCTCGCCCGCCCCTTTCAGCGCGGCGGTGAGCGGCGGGTCGCCGCGTTCGATGTAGCGCGAGATGTTCTCAATCACCACGATGGCGTCATCCACCACAAAGCCGGTGGCGATGGTCAGCGCCATCAGCGTCAGGTTATTGATGGAGAAGCCGAGGAAATACATTACGGCGAAGGTGCCGATCAGCGACAGCGGCACCGCGACGCTCGGGATCACCGTGGCGGCGGCGTTGCGCAGAAACAGGTAGATCACCATCACCACCAGCGCGATCGACAGCAGCAGCTCAGACTGCACATCGCTGACGGAGGCGCGGATCGCCGTGGTGCGGTCAGTGACCAGCGTCACCTCCACTGAGGCGGGCAGGCTGGCTTTCAGCGACGGCAGCAGCGCCCGGATGCTGTCCGCCGTGGTCAGCACGTTGGCCCCCGGCTGGCGCTGCACATTCAGCACAATTGCCGGTTTTTTACCGGCCCAGGCGGCGAGCTTGCTGTTCTCCGCCCCCTGGCGGATGGTCGCCACCTCGCCGAGCCGCACCGGTGCGCCGTTCTGGTAGGCGATAATCAGCTGCCGGTAATCCTCTGCCGATTTCATCTGGTCATTGGCGGCCAGCGTCACCGAGCGCGCCGGGCCGTCGAGGCTGCCTTTGGCGGAGTTGACGTTGGCGTTGCTGATGGCGGTGCGGATAACCTCGCTGTCCAGCCCGCGCGCCGCCACGGCGGCGGCGTTCATCTCCACGCGCACGGCGGGGCGCTGGCCCCCGGCGATGGTCACCAGCCCGACGCCGCTGACCTGCGACATCTTCTGCGCCACGCGGGTTTCGGCCATGTCCTCGACCTGCGTCATCGGCAGCGCGTCAGAGGTCAGCGCCAGCGTCATGATCGGCGGGTCAGCCGGGTTCACTTTGCTGTAGATCGGCGGGTAGGGGAGGTCATCCGGCAGCAGGTTGGTGGCGGCGTTAATGGCGGCCTGCACCTCCTGCTCGGCCACATCCAGCGGCAGCGTGAGCTGGAACTGGAGGGTAATCACCGATGCGCCGCCGGAACTTTGCGACGACATGGTTTTCAGGCCGGACATCTGCCCGAACTGGTGCTCCAGCGGCGCGGTGACCGCCGAAGTGGTGACGTCCGGGCTGGCACCGGGGTAGAGCGTCACCACCTGCATGGTGGGGTAGTCCACCTGCGGCAGCGCCGACACCGGCAGGGCGCGGTAGCCGATGATCCCGGCCAGCAGGATCGCCACCATCAGCAGGGTGGTGGCGACCGGGCGCAGGATAAACTGGCGGGACGGGCCGCCGCTGTGGTCCGGGGGCATCACCTGCATCAGGAGCGCCCCCCGGCGGCGTGGCGGGAGTGCGGGCGCGCCGGTTGTGCGGCAGGGGCGGCGGTGTCGCCGTCCAGCACTTCAACCTTCAGCCCCTGTTTCAGGCGGTCGAGGCCGTCAGTGACCACCCGCGCCCCGGCGCTCAGCCCGGCGGCGATCACCGCCTGTTGGCTGTCCTGGGTGCCCAGCGTCACCGGCTGTTTGCTCACCTGGTTTTGCGCGTCCAGCACCCAGACGTAGTTGCCGTCATTGCCCATCTGGATGGCGGCGGCAGGCACCACCACCGCATCGGCCACGGTATTCACCTTCACGCGTGCATTCACAAACTGGTTGGGGAACAGCATGCCGTCATCATTGCTGAATCGCGCTTTGATTTTGATGGTGCCGGTGGTGGCGTCGATCTGGTTATCCAGGCTCAGCAGCGCCCCCTCCGCCACTTTGACGGTGTTGGTGCGATCCCACGCCTCGACCGGCACCGGGCGGCCCGACTGCTGCGCCCGCAGCAGGGTCGGGATGGTGTCTTCCGGCAGGGTGAATACCACATCGATGGGGCGGGTCTGGGTCAGGATCACCAGCCCGGTGTCACTGCCGCTGGTGATGTAGTTGCCGACATCGACCTGTTTCAGCCCGGCGCGCCCCTCAATCGGCGCGGTGATGCGGCTGTACTCAAGCTGGAGCCGGGCGCTGGCCACCGCCCCCTGATCGGCCTTGACGCTGCCTTCGCTCTCCCGCACCAGTGACTGCTGGGCATCCAGCTCCTGCTGGGAGATGAGGTTGGTTTTGCCGAGCTTCTGGTAACGCGCCAGATCCTGCCGGGCGTTGGCCAGCGTCGCCTGGTCTTTCGCCAGTTGCCCCTCAGCCTGGGTCAGTGCCACCTGGTAGGGGCGCGGGTCAATTTCCGCCAGCAGTTGCCCGGCCTTGACCTGCTGCCCTTCGGTGAAGTGCAGCGCCATCAGTTCGCCGTCCACCCGGCTTTTCACCGTCACGGTGTTGGCAGCGGTGACGGTGCCCAGCCCGGTGAGGTAGTGCGGCACGCTCTGGGTAGCGGCCACCGCGGCCTGCACCGGCGGCGGCGTGGAGGCATGGCGGCCGCCGCCCCGGCCCTGGCGGGCGGGCGCAGCGTCATCCGTGGGCCGTTCGGCCATAAAAAAGTGCCAGGCCGCAAAGGCCGCCAGCAGCAACACCAGCCAGACCAGCAGGCGGCGCAGGGGCAAACGTCGTTTCAGGGGTGCATTCATAGGAGTGAACATAATCTCCGTTGTTCAGAGTCCAGGCGAACCGGTTCAGGTGATGGAAACGTCAGGGTAATCGCGCCAATAGGGTAGCAGTGTAGCGACTCCGGGCATCAGAAAAAATGAAGGAAATATGGAGTCCGTGTCAGGGCCTGTCAGGCGGCGGAAAACGGCGGCGGCAAACCGGTGCACAGGAATAACCTCAGACGATATCGTTCCTGTGGCCTTTCATTTCTTGTGCAATAATTCGTCTGTTAATCATAACCCCACTAAGGAGATCAGCATGAAACAGCGCACACTGGGCCGTACCGGGATTCAGGTTCCCCCTCTGACCTTCGGCGGCAACGTCTTTGGCTGGACGTTAGACCAGAACGCCTCCTTCAGCATTCTGGATGCCCTGCTCGATCATCAGCTGAATTTCATCGACACCGCGGACGTCTACTCCCACTGGGCGCCGGGCAACCACGGCGGCGAATCGGAGACCATCATCGGCAACTGGCTGAAAAAGAGCGGCAAACGTGAGCAGATCGTGCTGGCGACCAAAGTCGGCAAACCGATGGGCGAAGGCAAGGTCGGCCTCTCGCCGCGCTACATCCGCGAGGCGATTGACGCCTCTCTGACCCGCCTGCAAACCGACTATGTCGATCTCTACCAGTCCCACGATGATGACCAGGACACGCCGCTGGCAGAGACGCTGGCGACCTTCGATGCGCTGATCAAAGAGGGCAAGGTGCGGGCGATCGGTGCTTCTAACTATAGCGCCGCGCGGCTGGCCGAGGCGCTGGAGGTGAGTGAGGCGCAGGGCCTCGCCCGCTATGAGACGTTACAGCCGGAATACAATCTCTATGACCGCGAGGGCTATGAGAACGGGCTGGAGCAGGTGGCGCAGGCGAACCAGCTTGGGGTGATCGGTTACTACTCGCTGGCGAGTGGTTTCCTCTCCGGCAAATACCGCCGCCCGGAAGACGCCGGGAAAAGCGCCCGCGGCGAGGGGGTGGTGAAAAGCTACCTGAATGAGCGCGGCCATAAGATCCTGAAGGCGCTGGATCAGGTGGCGGAGAAACACCGCGTCAGCCCGGCGCAGGTGTCGCTGGCGTGGCTGATCGCCCGGCCAAGCGTTACCGCGCCGATTGTCAGCGCGACGTCACTGGCGCAGCTCAAGGATCTGGCCGGGGCGGCGGCATTAACGCTGGACGCAGGGGATATTCAGGCACTGGATCAGGCGAGTGCTTACTAGGCGTTTGCGCGAACGCAGTGCGCTTTAGGGGACGATATGCGG
Source organism: Chimaeribacter coloradensis (assembly GCF_002858715.1). Classification (GTDB taxonomy): domain Bacteria; phylum Pseudomonadota; class Gammaproteobacteria; order Enterobacterales; family Enterobacteriaceae; genus Chimaeribacter; species Chimaeribacter coloradensis. Next base: position 138,563 of record NZ_PJZH01000010.1, read on the forward strand.
GCCGGAGAAGGTTGCGTTGGCATACGCCCGGCATCTTTCTGCGGCCCCGCTGCCGCCACCGCGCAAGGGGCGCGTAGGCGCGCGCCCCTTGCATCCCCGCGCCTTGGGTG
>NZ_PJZH01000106.1 GCF_002858715.1 Chimaeribacter coloradensis
AGCGTCTTTCTGCGGCCCCGCTGCCGCCACCGCGCAAGGGGCGCGTAGGCGCGCGCCCCTTGCATCCCCGCGCCCTGGGTGATCCGGCTGAATCATTGGCCGCTCCCGCGGCTCCCCTCGTTACGCCTCCGGGCTTTTCGGGCCGCCGCAGACACGCTCCCAGCGTGGCTGCGACTCTCGCACACATCCCTGTGTGCTCG
>NZ_PJZH01000011.1 GCF_002858715.1 Chimaeribacter coloradensis
ATGGTGGGCGATGACGGGCTCGAACCGCCGACCCCCTCCGTGTAAAGGAGATGCTCTACCAACTGAGCTAATCGCCCATCTGTCACTGCTGTTTACTTTTTACTGCGCTTCATCACAACAAGGCCACCGATAAGATGGTGGGCGATGACGGGCTCGAACCGCCGACCCCCTCCGTGTAAAGGAGATGCTCTACCAACTGAGCTAATCGCCCCCGTCGTGATGGAGTCGCATTATAGGGATAGTTCAAAGTGAGTCAACGCTTTTTCCGGAGAAAATAATCGTTCGCCGCAAAAGTAATCAGGATGAAACATTTATCGCCAGCGGCGCTGCTTCTTTATGCATATCTTTGATGAATGAGCGAAAGGCGGGGGCGGAGAGCGTTGAGGAATCGACATGGAGTGGTAGAATGTTGCCCACTTTTTGGTTCTTTCCGAGCAAGCGGCGGCCCGCGTCGGCTGCATTGCGTAATAAGGCTGTGTTTCCCATGAAAATCAAAACCCGTTTTGCCCCCAGCCCGACCGGCTACCTGCATGTCGGCGGCGCCCGTACCGCCCTCTACTCCTGGCTGTTTACCCGCCACCTGGGCGGCGAGTTCGTGCTGCGTATTGAAGACACTGACCTGGAGCGCTCTACCCAGGAGGCGATTGACGCAATCATGGACGGCATGAACTGGCTGAACCTGGATTGGGATGAAGGCCCGTACTTCCAGACCAAGCGCTTCGACCGTTACAACGCGGTGATTGACGAGATGCTGGAGCAGGGCACTGCCTATAAATGTTACTGCTCGAAAGAGCGCCTGGAGGCGTTGCGTGAAACGCAGATGGCCAACGGCGAAAAACCGCGTTATGACGGCCGTTGCCGCGGCAGCCACGACCACCATGCGGCAGATGAGCCTTGCGTGGTGCGTTTTGCCAACCCGCAGGATGGTTCCGTGGTGTTTGATGACAAGATCCGTGGGCCGATTGAGTTCAGCAACCTGGAGCTGGATGACCTGATCATCCGCCGCACCGACGGCTCGCCGACCTACAACTTCTGCGTGGTGGTAGACGACTGGGACATGGAGATCACCCATGTTATCCGCGGTGAAGACCACATCAACAACACCCCGCGCCAGATTAACATCCTGAAAGCGCTGGGCGCGCCGGTACCGGAATACGCCCACGTGTCGATGATCCTGGGCGATGACGGCAAAAAACTCTCTAAACGCCACGGTGCGGTAGGGGTGATGCAATACCGTGATGACGGCTACCTGCCGGAAGCGCTGCTGAACTACCTGGTGCGCCTCGGCTGGTCCCACGGCGATCAGGAGATCTTCTCTATCGAGGAGATGAAATCCCTGTTTACCCTGGAAGCGATCAACAAATCCGCCAGTGCGTTCAACACGGAAAAACTGCAGTGGCTGAACCACCACTACATTAACCATATGCCGCCGGAGTATGTCGCAACCCACCTGCTGTGGCATGTGGAGCAGCTGGGCATCGACACCCGCAACGGCCCGCAGCTGTTTGAGATCGTGACCCTGCTGGGCGAGCGCTGCAAGACGCTGAAAGAGATGGCAGAAGCGTGCCGCTACTTCTATGAGGATTTCAGCGAGTTTGATGCCGACGCCGCGAAGAAACACCTGCGTCCGGTGGCGCGCCAGCCGCTGGAAGCGGTGAAAGCCAAACTCGCCGCGCTGACCGAGTGGACGCCGGCTACGGTGCATGACGCCATTCAGGGCACCGCAGATGAGCTGGGCGTGGGCATGGGCAAAGTCGGGATGCCGCTGCGTGTGGCCGTGACCGGGGCCGGCCAGTCGCCGGGCATGGATGTCACCGTCCATGCGATTGGTCAGCGCCGAGCGCTGGCGCGTATCGACCAGGCTCTGGCCTACATTGCGGAGCGCGAAGCGCAGCAATAAGGCACCCTCAGAAACAGCAAGGCCGGTAAGGAGACTTACCGGCCTTTTTTATGGGCGCGCGTCAGCGGTGGCCTGCGTCAGCACTTATTCTTCCGGCGGCGTGTCGTCAGGAAGATCGTCCAGCCCCAGCTTTTTCATCATCCCGGTGATGCCTTCACGCAGGATAAATTGCGTAATCAAATACTTTTCACGGCGGTTGAGGCGGCTGAAGGTCGCGATCCAGATTTCACGCGGCTGCGCAGAGGAGGTCAGGTAAGTGGCCGGTTCTTCCTGTGCGGAGCGGCTCTGGGCAAGAAAAGAGGCCACACTGGCCAATGCAAACTCATGGGCCCGGCCACCTTGTACGCCGGGGCGACGGCGTTTTTGCCAGTTCTCTTTGGCCGCCCGCTGGTTGATGCTCTGCTCGGTGTAGCCGGTCTTCTGTGCCAGCTCTTTTGGGGTGATCCATTCGTCGTTCATCATACTTCCCTGATGAGGTGAAATTAACGGTTATCGTAAGTAGATCATTTTACATGATTCACTAACGGGATTAGGGGAAGTGAAAAAAGGCGCGATCTGGATCACAAGAAAACTGCCCGCAGGCGCGGGCAGCAGAAAGGCAGGGCAGGTAATGCGGAAGGATTAACGCTGAACTTGTGGGGCTTCAGTACCCGGGCGGTAAGCCAGGAAGTAGATCAGGCCAACAAAGCCCGCGCCGCCCACGGCATTACCCAGGAACACGGCCACAAAGTTCGGCAGGTAATCTGCCCAGGTCAGCGCGCCGGCAAAAATAGCGGCCGGGATGATGAACATGTTTGCTACCACGTGCTGGAAGCCGATAGCCACGAACGCCATCACCGGGAACCACATGCCGATCACTTTGCCGCCCATCTCTTTACTGGCAAACGCCAGCCATACCGCGAGGCAGACCAGCCAGTTACAGCCGATGCCGGAGATAAAGGCGTGCAGGAAGTCTGCGTTGACCTTGGCCTGGGCGATAGAAACCGTTTTCGCCAGGAACGCGCCTTCGGTCATGCCGAGCATGTGGCCGAAGAAGAAGGCCACGGCCAGGCTGCCGAGCAGGTTGGCAATCGTCACCCAGAACCAGTTACGCAGGATAGCCAGCGCGCGGATCTGGCGGGAGAACCAGGCAATCGGCAGCGTCATCATGTTGCCGGTCAGCAGTTCGCCACCGGCAAGCACCGTCAGGATAAGCCCGACCGGGAACACCGCAGCGCCCAGCAGGCCGCCAAAGGAGCCCCATTGCGGCGGCAGCGTACCGATCACGTGCAGGTCCAGCAGGAAGCCGGTTGCAATAAAGGCGCCGGCCATAAAGCCCAGAATAAGCAGATTCAGGATGGAGGCGTGGCTTTTCGCTACACCGGCCTGAACGGCAAGTGAGGCAATTTCTTTTGGTGTGTGCAATGACATGTGTAACCCGGATGTAAAAGTTATGATAAAGGCGGGGGGCAGTCTAGTATGAGAATTATCTCAAAACAAGCCTGATTACTATACGTTCTAACATTATTTTAAACTGCCTCTAACTTCATGATCTTAATATGTTGCAATATGTGCGGTTGCCTTTTGCGCAGGTGCGAAAGGGGGGCGAACCGGCCGCGGTTACGCATCAGGGCATGAGTAAGGGAGAAGAAGGTGCCGTTGCGCGTAAGAAATCACCACCCCGGCAGGGTGTTGCCTGCTTTTTCGACGCTTGAATTAATTATGGTATTTAGCCGTTGACAGGATCTGGTGGGTTTCATATTATGCGCCCCGTCCACACGACAAGTTGTGTTGATACGGGGCTATAGCTCAGCTGGGAGAGCGCTTGCATGGCATGCAAGAGGTCGACGGTTCGATCCCGTCTAGCTCCACCAACTTTCTTCCCAGAAAGGTTGGTACAGGACGTTCACACCCGTCCTCAAAATCCTGTGTGGCCACATCTGTGGGGCTATAGCTCAGCTGGGAGAGCGCTTGCATGGCATGCAAGAGGTCGACGGTTCGATCCCGTCTAGCTCCACCAAAATTAGAAAAACCGGCTCAGGCCGGTTTTTTGCTATCTGCACTATACCAATTCTGACACCGCTTTTCCCATCAAGCGTCGTATTCATCCCCCGCGGATGGATACGCGTCTCTTTGCGCCTCTGTCACCCCGCCGGTTTGCCTTTTTGCAGGCATAAAAAAAGGCGCCGCAGCGCCTTTTAACGTGAATTACCTGCGCCTTAACCCAGCACCAGACCGGCGATAGAAGCGGAAAGCACACTCACCAGAGTAGAGCCGTAAAGCAGCTTCAGGCCGAAGCGGGAGACCACATTGCCCTGATGCTCGTTCAGGCCTTTGATCGCACCGGCCACAATCCCGATTGAGGAGAAGTTGGCAAAGGAGACCAGGAACACCGACAGGATGCCCTCAGAGCGCGGGGAGAGGGTGGCTGCAATCTTCTGCAGATCCATCATTGCCACAAACTCATTGGAAACCATCTTCGTCGCCATGATGCTGCCCACCTGCAACGCTTCGCTGGACGGCACGCCCATCACCCACGCAAACGGGTAGAAGACGTAACCCAGCAGCTCCTGGAAGCTGTGACCGAACAGGGTGCTGAACAGGGCGTTGATGGCAGAGATCAGCGCGATAAAGCCGATCAGCATCGCCGCGACAATAATTGCCACTTTAAAGCCGGCCAGAATATATTCGCCCAGCATCTCAAAGAAGCTCTGGCCTTTATGCAGCTCACCGAGCTGCAGATCCTGCTCGCCTTCTACTTTGTATGGGTTAATCAGCGAAAGCACAATAAAGGTACTGAACATGTTCAGTACCAGTGCCGCCACCACATACTTCGGCTCCAGCATGGTCATGTATGCGCCGACGATCGACATAGAAACCGTGGACATCGCCGTAGCAGCCATGGTGTACATGCGTTTTTCGGACATCTTGCCGAGAATATCTTTATAGGCAATAAAGTTCTCAGACTGGCCGAGGATCAGGGAGCTGACGGCGTTGAACGACTCCAGCTTGCCCATACCGTTGATTTTAGACAGCACGGTACCGATCCAGCGGATCACCACCGGCAACACGCGGATGTGCTGCAGGATACCGATCAGGGCAGAAATGAAGACGATAGGGCAGAGCACTTTCAGGAAGAAGAAGGCGAGGCCTTTATCCCCCATGCCACCGAAGACGAAATCGGTGCCTTGTGCGGCAAAGCCAAGCAATTTATCAAAGAAGTTAGCGAAACCCTGAATGAACCCTAAACCAATTTCTGAATTCAGGAAGAAGTAGGCGAGCAGGACTTCAAGAACGAGTAACTGTGCGATAAAACGTAAGCGGATGTTCTTGCGATCGTGGCTGACTAACATAGCCAGGATAGCGACCACAGCCAACGCTAACGCAAAGTGCAATATTCGGGACATGTGTGCTCCAAATTTGAGGCAGGCGATAATTCGGGGGACATTTTATGTAACGGCGACATTAAAAACGAGACATCCATTGCAAATATAAAAATTCATGGGCATGAAATCAATGAGTTCGCACGTTTCGTTGTGAAATATCAAGATGTTAAGAAATCCATGTGTCAGATGAATATCTATGCTAGTTTTATTAACAGCGGTAATACGCACTGAATTTTGCCGGATTGGCTGATTTTGCAACGGTAAAACCCTCAAAAAGCAGGGGACTCTGTGGCGACATACCTCCTCAGCGAGCTTTCATTTATCACTGCGGCCTATCAGAGAGATAAGCACAAGCAATAGGGATGCGCTTGATAACGATTCTCATTTACTCGATGATACCGGGTAAGCACACCATGATTAAGGGTTATACGTTATGCTGAACAGTCGCGCTGATGCTACCAGCCGCACGTCCAGAAAAATTAAACTTTCCTTAATGGGGCCGGCTTTTATCGCCGCCATCGGCTATATCGATCCGGGCAACTTTGCGACCAATATTCAGGCCGGGGCGTCGTTTGGCTATAAATTGCTCTGGGTGGTGGTGTGGGCCAACCTGATGGCGATGCTGATCCAACTGCTCTCAGCCAAACTCGGCATTGCCACCGGCAAAAACCTGGCTGAGCACATCCGCGACCGTTTCCCGCGCCCGGCCGTATGGGCTTACTGGGTGCAGGCTGAAATCATCGCCATGGCTACCGATCTGGCGGAGTTTATCGGGGCGGCGATCGGCTTCAAGCTGTTGCTGGGGGTATCGCTGTTACAGGGTGCCGTGCTTACCGGCATCGCGACCTTTATTATCCTGGCGATCCAGCGCCGCGGCCAGAAGCCGCTGGAGTGGGTGATCGGCGGGTTGCTGCTGTTTGTGGCGGCGGCTTACATTGTGGAGCTGTTCTTCTCGCAACCAAAAATGGGCGAGCTGGTAAAAGGCATGGCGCTGCCTTCTCTGCCGGGGGCGGATGCGGTCTATCTGGCGGCCGGGGTACTGGGCGCGACCATTATGCCGCACGTCATTTACCTGCACTCTTCGCTGACCCAGCGCTCCGGTTCCAGCACCAAGGCTGACCGTTACTCCTCCACCAAACTGGATGTGGCGATTGCCATGACCATTGCCGGTTTTGTCAATCTGGCGATGATGGCGACCGCTGCCGCGGCGTTCCACTTCAGCGGGCACAGCGGCATCAGTGAACTCGACCAGGCCTACCTGACGCTGGAGCCGCTGCTCGGCCATGCGGCCGCGACCATCTTCGGCCTGAGCCTGGTGGCGGCCGGCCTCTCCTCGACGGTCGTCGGCACGCTGGCAGGGCAGGTGGTCATGCAGGGCTTCGTGCGCTTCTATATTCCTTTATGGGTGCGCCGGGTGGTCACCATGCTTCCTTCCTTTATTGTGATCATGCTCGGGATGGATGCCACCAAAATTCTGGTGATGAGCCAGGTGCTGCTGAGTTTCGGTATTGCGCTGGCGCTGCTGCCGCTGCTCTCCTTTACCGGCAACCGGGAGTTGATGGGTGAGATGACCAACACCCCGCTGATGCAAAACCTGGGGCGGATCATTGTGCTGGTGGTGATTGGCCTGAACGGCTACCTGCTGGTCAGTATGATTATGTAGGGTGTCGCTGAAAAAAGAGAGGCAGGCCAATGGCCTGCCTTTTTTATTGCTGTGTGTTCTTATTATTTACCGGCTGTCAGTGGCGTCCGCCGTGGTGGTTATCACGGCCGCGCTCATAACCACGTTCGTAACCCCGCTCAAACCCGCGCTCATAACCCCGGCGGCGGTCATGCCCATAGGCATGGCCATGCGGTGGGCCATAAAAACGCGGGCCGCCGTGGAAGCGGTGCGGCGGGCGGTGGTGGCGTTCCCACCAGCCGCGGTCACGCCAGCGGCCGCCATCCCAGTAGTTACCGTGACGGTCGCGGTCGCCGATGGACAGCGAAAAGCCCGGCATCCGCAGACTCAGGTTATCCGCCTTGGCAGGCAGTACCGCGGGTAACAAGGTAACGAAAAGTGCGCTCAGCAAAAGTGTTTTTAGTTTAACCATTCTTATTATCCTCCAGACCACCTCGGTGGGTGCCATAGATATACGACCAATTAACGTCAGGCACTATCGGATAACAGGTCGTTTTAAATCATTTACCCGTCTTAACAGTTTACTGACAAAGGGCGTCAAAATGGAGTAATTGTGGAGAAAAAGCAACACCAGAAGGCAGGAGGGGGAGCGCCCGCCGGTCAGGAAACACGGCGGGCAGGGTAAGCGGTTACATCAAAATTTTTTCAATATCATCCAGTTCCTGCTGGGTGAAGCTGCGGTTCTGCAACATGCCGACTGCATCATCAATCTGGCTGGTTTTACTGGCACCAATCAATACCGAGGTCACGCGGTCGCCGCGCAGCACCCAGGCCAGCGCCATCTGCGAGAGTTTCTGCCCACGTTGCTGGGCCAGCGCATTCAGTGCCCGCACCCGTGCCAGTTTCTCTTCTGTGAGCTGTTCCGGGTTAAGGAAACGGCTGCCGCTGGCGGCCCGCGAATCCTCCGGGATGCCGTTGAGGTAGCGGTCGGTCAGCTGGCCGCCGGCCAGCGGCGAAAACGCAATCGATCCCACCCCATGCTCGGCCAGCGTATCCAGCAGCTGGTCTTCAATGCCGCGTTCATACATCGAGTATTTCGGCTGGTGGATCAGGCAGGGCGTGCCGAGCTGTTTCAGGATCTCAAACGCCTGGCGCGCGCGTTCCGCCGGGTAGTTTGACAGGCCGATATAGAGCGCCTTGCCCTGACGGACCAGCAGATCCAGCGCGGCCATGGTCTCTTCCAGCGGCGTATCAGGATCGGGCCGGTGGTGGTAGAAGATGTCCACATACTCCAGCCCCATGCGGCGCAGGCTCTGGTCAAGGCTGGAGACCAGGTACTTTTTCGATCCCCAGTCACCATAAGGCCCCCCCCACATGGTGTAGCCAGCTTTGGAAGAGATGATCAGCTCATCGCGGTAGGGCAGGAAATCCTCTTTCAGGATGCGGCCGAAATTCAGCTCGGCGGAGCCGGGCGGTGGGCCGTAATTATTGGCGAGATCAAAGTGCGTGATGCCGAGGTCAAAGGCGCGGCGCAGCAGCTGGCGGCTATTTTCCAGCAGCGTGGTGTCGCCGAAATTGTGCCACAGGCCGAGGGAGACGGCGGGCAGCTTCAGGCCGCTGCGGCCGCAACGGCGGTACTCCATGCTTTCATAACGTGCCGGGCTGGCGTGGTACACCATAGAAAATTCCCTTATCAGTGAGCGAAAAGTTGCACTGTAGTGTAGACGGTTACACACCCCCCTGCCGTTGGCAGGATCACAACTTCCCGAGCCTTATCAATTCCTCCGGCAATACGCAGACCCGCTTCTGTCACAGTCAGCATTTTTATGGCAGCGGGGCGCGCAGTGTGCAGCGCTGTAACGCCCGCTTGCCAATCCCCACAGCAGAGAAGATTCGCCGCATGCAGTGCGTCAGCAATACTTAATGCTGGATACCTATCAAAAGGCAGGGGGAGTGATGAGCGAAAAGGTTACCGTTGGTGATTATCTTCTGGACCGGCTGGCAGAGGCAGGCATTGAGCACCTGTTTGGCGTGCCGGGCGACTATAACCTGCAATTTCTCGATCATGTGATCGATCACCCGCAAATCGCCTGGGTCGGCTGCGCCAATGAACTGAATGCGGCCTATGCGGCGGACGGTTACGCACGCTGCCGCCGCGCCGGGGCGCTGCTGACCACCTTTGGCGTAGGGGAACTCAGTGCCATCAACGGGACTGCCGGCAGTTACGCCGAGTACGTGCCGGTGATCCATGTGGTCGGTGCGCCGCCGCTCAGCTCACAACAACGCGGCGAATGGCTGCACCACTCCCTGGGCGACGGCGATTTCGGCCACTTTGCCCGCATGGCGCAGGAGGTCACGGTCGCACAGGCGCACCTGACGGTGGAAAACGCCCCGGCGGAGATTGACCGGGTCATCAGCACCGTATTGCATGAGCGCCGCCCCGGCTACCTGCTGCTGCCCAGTGATGTGGCCGCCGCCCCGCTGGCGGCCCGGCCATTGCCGCTGGCACCGCGTCAGGCTGCGTGTTCGCCGCAGGCGGTGGCGGCCTTTGCGGCCGCCGCAGATGCGCTGCTGAGCCGGGCGGGCAGCGTCGCGGTGCTGGCGGATTTCCTCGCCGATCGTTTTGGCGTGGGCGAGGCGCTGAATCAGTGGCTGGCCGGGTGCGGGCTGCCACACAGCACGCTGCTGCTCGGCAAAAGCGTGCTGAATGAGCAGAACCCCGGCTTTATCGGCACCTATGCCGGGGCCGCCAGTGATGAGCAGGTACGCCGTACGCTGGAGGGCGCAGACGTGGTCATTACCATCGGGGTAAAATTTACCGACACCATTACTGCCGGTTTCAGCCACCAGCTGCCGCCGGAAAAGACCCTCGCGCTGCACCCGTTCGACGCGCAAGCCGGCACACAGCGTTTCAGCCAGGTGCCGATGGCCGGGGCGCTGGCCGCCTTGCAGCAGGTGGTGGCAGCGCATCTGCCGCGCTGGCGTTGCGGCCCGGTAACCCCACCCTTGCTGCCGCCTTCTGATTCCGGCAGGCTCGATCAACCGGCCTTCTGGCAGGCGATGCAGGCTTTCCTGCGGCCGGGCGACATCCTGCTGGCGGAGCAGGGCACCGCCTGCTTCGGCGCGGCGGCACTTACCCTGCCGGAAGGGTGCCGCATGCTGGTGCAGCCGCTGTGGGGGTCGATAGGCTATACCCTGCCGGCCGCATTTGGCGCGCAGATTGCGCAACAGGATCGCCGGGTGGTGTTACTGATCGGTGACGGATCGGCGCAGCTGACCATTCAGGAGTTGGGATCGATGATCCGCGATGGGCTTAAGCCGCTGATCTTCATCCTTAATAATCAGGGGTACACCGTCGAGCGGGCGATTCACGGCCCGCGCCAGCGCTATAACGACATCGCCCAATGGTACTGGACGCAGCTGCCTCAGGCGCTGGGCTGCGGTGACGATCAGGTGCTGGCGCTGCGGGCCGCCGATCCGGTGCAACTGCACGCCGCGCTGGATCAGGTCGCCGATGCCGGAAAGCTGGCGCTGGTGGAGGTCATGTTGCCGAAAATGGATCTCCCTGACCTGTTGCAGGCCGTAACGCAGGCAATTGAGCAGCGCAACGCCGGCAAAAGCGCGTCGTCAGCATAACAGGGTATACGGCCCGGCGGTGACGGTGGTTTGCACGCCGCCGGGCCAACAACGGCTGATGATTCCTTACCACGTAGTTACAACATACTTTTAAGGCCAGCTCTCCGGCGGCCACATCAGCATTGCCGGGCTATCCGCACCAGGCGCATATGGCCGGGCAGAAAAGGCCTGTGTTCAGCAGAAGGCTCCCCCGCCGGCAGCAACACATTGGCGGGGGTTAAGACACCGCCGCCGTCTTCTATGGAATGCATTACGCAAAACCGGGGAATGCGGCTCGTCGCCTCCCTCAATCTGCGTTAAGGTCATGGCAGACCACCCGCAGAGGAAATGCTGATGAAAACATTGGGCCTGATTGGCGGCATGAGCTGGGAATCCACCGTGCCTTATTACCGCATGATCAATGAAGAGGTGAAGCAGCAACTGGGGGGCCTGCACTCCGCCCGGTTACTGCTCTACAGCGTGGATTTTGCGCAGGTTGAGCAGCTTCAGAGGCAGGGCGAATGGCAACAGGCGGGGCAGATGCTGGGGGAGGCCGCGGCGGCACTGCGGCGCGCCGGGGCGGAGGTCATCGTGCTCTGTACCAATACCATGCACAAGGTCGCGGCTGACATTGAGCGCATCGGCGGCCTGCCGCTGCTGCATATCGCCGATGCCACCGCCCAGGCGGTGCAGCAGCAGGGCATCCGCCGGGTGGCGCTGCTCGGCACCCGCTTTACCATGGAGCAGGATTTCTACAAAGGGCGGCTGGCAACGCAGTTTGGCCTGGAGGTGATCGTGCCGGACGACGCTGACCGCGACACCGTGCACCGCATCATCTATGACGAACTCTGCCTCGGCATTCTGCGCGAGCCGTCACGCGCCGCCTACCGCCGCATTATCCGCACGCTGGAAGCGCAGGGGGCGGGCGGTATCATCCTTGGCTGTACCGAAATCGCGCTGCTGGTGGGTGCGCAGGATGCGCAGGTACCGATGTTCGACACTGCCGCCCTGCACGCCGTGGCCGCTGCCCGCTTCGCGCTGGCGTAAACGCCGGGGCCTGCTGACGCAGATGCCGGGCCGGAAAAGGATGTCGTAAATTCCTAATTATCGCTGCAATCGCCACAAGCCTGATCCATTGTCACCGAAGCAGTATAGGATAGGCGGTCAACGGGCTGGGGCTGCCCCTGCGTGAGTGGATTACCCGGAAAAAAACCGGGCAGTGAACCGGTGACGTGGTGAGATTTTCACCGGTAAACGAAAGTAGAAACTTATTTATGTGATCAAGATCACTAAAAAGCCGGAGGCTGACCGCCCGGCATTGTTGTTTTGCAGGGGTAAATTTACAGTGTGCGCAGCTAATAACATTCCTTTTCGTGGAGAAGCATCCTCAATGAACAAATATTCCCTGGTGGGCGATGTGGGAGGCACCAATGCCCGCCTTGCGCTATGCGCACTGGACACGGGCGAGATCTCACAGGCCAAGACCTTCTCCGGCCTGGAGTTTGAGAGCCTGGAGGCAGTGGTCCGCCACTATCTGGCGGAACACCCAGAAGCCGTGGTAGAGGATGGCTGCATCGCCATCGCCTGCCCGATTACCGGCGACTGGGTCGCGATGACCAACCACACCTGGGCATTCTCCATTGCTGAGATGAAACAGAACCTGGGGTTCAGCCACCTTGAGATCATCAACGACTTCACCGCGGTGTCGATGGCAATCCCGATGCTGGGCGAGCAGGATGTGTTGCAGTTCGGCGGCAAAAAAGCGCAGCCGGGCAAACCGATCGCCATCTACGGTGCCGGCACCGGGCTGGGCGTGGCCCATCTGGTGCATGCCGGTAACCGCTGGCTGAGCCTGCCGGGCGAAGGCGGCCATGTCGATTTCGCGCCGAACAGCGTTGAAGAGGACATCATCCTCGAGCAGCTGCGCACCGAGCTGGGCCACGTCTCCGCCGAGCGCGTGCTTTCCGGGCCGGGGCTGGTGAACCTCTACCGGGCGATTGTCAAAGCGGATGAGCGCCTGCCGGAGAACCTGCAACCCAAAGACGTCACCGAGCGCGCGCTGGAAGACAGCTGCATCGACTGCCGCCGCGCCCTGTCGCTGTTCTGCGTGATCATGGGCCGGTTCGGCGGCAACCTGGCGCTGAACCTCGGCACCTTTGGCGGCGTCTACATCGCGGGCGGCATTGTGCCGCGCTTCCTGGAGTTCTTTAAGGCGTCCGGCTTCCGCGCGGCGTTTGAAGACAAAGGCCGCTTCAAAGACTACCTGGTGGACATCCCGGTTTATATGATCACCCATGAGCAGCCGGGCCTGCTGGGTGCCGGTGCCCACCTGCGCCAGTCGCTGGGCGTGACCTTATAAGCCCACGCCGCCCATAAAAAAAGCAGAGCCACCGGCTCTGCTTTTTTTTGCCCTGCGTTTCTTGTCTGATCAGGCGTGCTGGCGGGCGGGGAGGGCAGCCGCGCGGGTTGCCGTCTCGCTCTTCGGCGGTTTAATCATCAGCGTAATCAGCAAAGAGAGCACAGACATCACACCAATCACCAGGAAGGTGGTGTGGAAGCCGCCGAAGTGCGCCGCCACAAACGACCCGGCCAGCGCGCCGACGCCGAAGCCCTGATAGATCAGCCCATAGTTTTTGCTGTGGTTACGCAAGCCGAAGAAGTCGCCGACAATCGCCGGGAACACCGTGATATTGCCGCCGAAGCAGAAGGCGATGGCTCCGACGCAGATAAAGAACAGCGCAGAGGTAAGCGGGATAAAGCTCAGCGTTGCCACCGCCAGGGTGGTGATCAGCAGGGTGAAGCTGATCACCCGCATGCGGCCGACCTTGTCCGACAATGCCCCGAGGATAATCCGCCCGGCGGTGTTGAAAATGGCGATGGCGGAAACGGTATTGGCGGCCGTCGCCAGATCCATCCCGGCCAGCTGCACGCCGATGTCTTTCACAATCCCGATCAGGTAGAGACCGCTCATGCAGGCAGTAAAGAAGATAAGGAACAGCAGGTAGGCTTCCTTGGTTTTCAGCATCTCCGCCACGGTGAAATCGGGCTTGCCACTCTCAGCCTGCACCGTACCGGCAGCCGGGACGGCCTTCTCCTTCAGCAGCAGCGAACCGGCCGCGACCAGCGCCATCACAATCAGCCCCCAGTAGAGGAACGCCTGCGACACGCCCGCCTCTGCAATCAGCGCCGCGTTGACATACTTAAACAGCAGGCTGCCGGTGCCGAAGGCGCCGACCGAGATCCCGGCAATCAGCCCTTTGCGCTCCGGGAACCATTTAATCAGGTTGGAAAGGGTGGTGATGTAGGCAGTGCCGTCCGCGAAGCCGACCACAAACCCGGCCAGCAGATAGAACTGGGTCAGGGAGGTGGCGTAGGCGCTGGCGACAAGCCCGCAGCCGAGCAGCAGCCCGGCCAGCAGCGTCAGGCGGCGGATGCCGAGGCGCTCCTGTAACCGCCCGGCGAACAGGGTGGCGATGGCAAGGGAGAAACTGGTGATGGAAAAGGTGGTGGCGACATCGCCCAATGCCCAGTGGAATTTCTCCACCAGCGGCTGGTTAAACAGGCTCCAGGTGTAAATAGTGCCCAGCCCCATCTGCACAATGATGGTGCCCATGACGATCAACCCGCGATTTACCGGTTTACTGCTGGTCATTCCGGCCTCCTGATACAACAAACATGGCCCGCCGGGCCAAAATTAACAGGCCGGAAGCACTCAGGTGAGGGAACCCGGCCCGCCCACTGAAGCCAGTATACGGGCGGGTTTCAAGCCTGAGATCGAATCAGGAATGAGATGCCGCCAGGGCGGAATGAAATGCACTCAGATGCGCATCAGCTGCCGGAACGCCTTGACCTTGCTGCGGCTGACCGGCACCTCAAAAGGTAAATCGCTTAACCGCAGGATGTAAGTGTTGTTAAACCAGGGCACAATTTCGCGGATTTTCGACAGGTTTACGCAGTAGGAGCGGTGGCAGCGGAAAAAGAACTCCTCCGGCAGCCGGTTGAAAAACTCAGTGATGTTCATCGGCATGATGAACTCCTCGCGCCGGGTATAGACCAGCGTCACCTTCTCCTGCGCTGCGGCGTAGTAGATGTCATTGATGTCGGTGACGATGATCCGCTCATCCTTGATCAGGTTGATGCTGTGGCTGTGGCGGGCCGTGACCGGCTGGTCGCCGCCTGCCTGCCGGTCACGGCGGTAGTGCGCCTCCAGCTTTTGCAGCATGGTGACGATGCGCGCCTCATGGTAGGGCTTGAGGATGTAGTCAAACGCCTCGAGCTCGAACGCCTCGGCAGCGTGCTCTTTATAGGCAGTGATAAAAATAATGTAAGGCTTATGGGCGAATTTGCTGATGTTCTGCGCCAGCAGCACGCCATCCAGTGACGGGATATTGATGTCGAGGAAAATCGCGTCAACCTGATGGTGCTGCAGGTATTTCAGCACATCCAGCCCGTCATCAAAGCTGCCCTCCAGCTGAATGCTGCTGTGGGCATTGATCAGGTATTTCAGCTCCTCCTGAGCCAGGAACTCATCCTCAACAATAATCGCTTTCACGGTCTCTCCCCGGTAAAGGTGCCCGGCGTCAGGCGGGGGCGGCGGCTGTTTTACCGCCCTGTTTGGTAATAAAGAAGGCGATCTCGGTGCCCGGCTCCAGCCGGCGGATCTGTAACCCTTCGCCATACAGCAGCGACACGCGGTGGTGCACATTCAACAACCCGATCTTATTGCCCGGCATCTCATTGCGCGCCACGCGGTCGATGGTTTCCTGATTGATGCCGTGGCCGGTGTCCTGCACCGCCACGCGGATGCGATCGCCCTGGTGTTTGACGCTGATCGACACCACCCCTTTGCCGCGGCAGGGCTGAATGCCGTGCACAATCGCGTTCTCCACCAGCGGCTGGATCAGCAGGCTCGGGATCGGCACCGCGATCTCTTCATCCACGTCATACAGCACCGTGAGTTTGCTGCCGAAGCGCGCCTGCTCAATGGCGATGTAGTCCTGCACCTGATGCAGCTCTTTGCGCAGGTCAATCAGCTCGTCGTTCAGCTCCAGGTTGTAGCGCAGGTAGCGCGACAGGTTGATGATCAGCTGGCGGGCGGTGTCCGGATTGATACGGATAGAGGAGGAGATGGCGTTCAGCGCGTTGAACAGGAAGTGCGGGTTAATTTTGCTTTGTAACGCCCGCATCTCCGCTTTGTTGGCCATCTCGCGCAGCTGCTCGGTGCGCGACACCTCCATCTGCGTCGAGATCATCTGCGACAGCCCGACCGCCATCACTTTCAGGGAATAGGTGATCTTGTGGGCGCGGCAGTAGTAGATCTTCAGCGAGCCGGTGACTTCCCCTTTTTCCCACAGCGGGATGATGATCAGCGAGTGGATTTGCGGCGTGCGGTCCATCTCATCGTTGTTCTTGATGGTGATCTTGCCGCGCCGCAGCGTCTCTTTGGTCATCTCGCCGATGATTTCGTGGCCGATGTTGTACTGCTCAGCGCCGGTACCGACATAGGCGAGGATGGTTTTGGTGTCGGTGATCGCCACCGCATCGGCTTTGATGTCGCTGCGGATGATGTCGCAGATGGTGGTCAGCGAGGCGTGGTTGATGTCGCGGAAATAGGGCAGCGTCTTGTTGGCGATGTCCAGCGCCAGCCGCGCCTGGCGGGCGGCGATCACCTCTTTTTCATCCTCTACGCTCTGCACCAGCAACACAATCAGGCCGATGCAGGTCGCGCCGAGGATCATCGGCACGGCGATCTTGGAGACGATCTCCAGCCCCAGCGACAGCGGCTCCGCCCACACCACCACCAGCAGCATGGTCAGGGATTCACACGCCATCCCGGCGGCGATCCCCACCGACCAGCGCTTCTCCTTCAGCACCCGCTGATGGATGACGCCCGACAACACCCCGGCGACCACGCTGGTGATCAGACAGGGAATGGCGGTGATGCCATGCATATCAATGGCGTAGCGGTGTACCCCGGCGATCAGCCCGGTAATAATGCCGACCCACGGCCCGAACAGAATCCCGCCGGACATCACGGCGATCACCCGCACGTTGACCAGCGAGCCTTCGACGTGGATGCCGGAGTAGGTGCTGAACAGCGCAAACAGGGAGAAAATGGCGGTCACCGCGGCCAGCTCGCGCGGGGTGTGCTGCTCTTTCTGCAACAGCTGGCGGAAGGGGCGGGTGCGGGTCAGGAAGAACAGGCAGATCAACATCAGCGCGGCGCGGTCAAACACCGCCAGCAGCATTTCAAAGACTGAATTTTCGTACATCACATGCACAACAGGCATCCTGTGCCGGTTCACGGGCGTCCACTATAAAGAAAAGCCACCGGGGGTGCCAGCACCGGTGGCCTTGCTGTTTACAGGGGCATAACAGAAACGTTACGCGTCGAGGCCCATCTGCGCCCGCCCGGCCGGGGTGAGATCGTCAGCCGTGGCGCGGCCGGTGAAATCGACCTCAAAATCATCAGCGGCGAAATCGGGCGGTGAGCGGCCGTCAAGGAAACTCGCCGCCTGCTGCGGCAGGTAGGCCGCATTTTTCTCACACCAGGGCGCGGCGGCGATGTACATCACGTTGCTGTCAAACTCGCCGTTGTGCTCATTTTCCACCGCGTGGATCACGTCGCAGTGCCAGAACACCGTGTCGCCCGGCTCCAGATCAGGGATCGGGGAGACCGCCTCCAGCAGCAGCGGGTGCCACTTCTCCGAAATGGAGAGCGCACGGCCCGGCGCGGCGTCGCAGAGATCATCCTCCGGCACATCATCCTGCAACGCCCGCAGCAGCACATAGGCCATGGCGTTGGCGATCGGGATCAGGTTCAGCGTCCCGGCGTGGGTGCGCTGCGGTGTCAGGGCCGTCCAGCCCTGGAAGGTACGGAACATCGAGCAGACCGCCGGGGAGGGGAACTCCCGCACCTCCGGCCGCCCCTCGGCGGCAAACGGGTTATAGTCGCGCCAGTTCCCGGCGAACACCTCACGGTAAACGTGGCGGAAGTTCTCATCCAGCCAGCGCTCCAGCGAGCCGCCGTCCACGTGCGGCGACAGCCCCAGCGAGGAGGAGCGCGGCGGGCGGCGGCGGGTGCGGTCAGCGTAGCTCACCACCCGTTCCGGGTCGAAATGCTGTTTACCGTGGCTTTCCGCGTCCCACAACCGGTTAAGGAACACCTGCACCGCTTTCATGCGCGCATCCTGGCGCGCCTCCACCTGCGGCTGTGACCAGTAGATGCCGTAAATCTGCGGCTTGCTGGCGGCCAGCGTGCCGAAGTAGTTATCTTCTGCCGCGTTTTTCAGCCGCTCCACAAAATTATTGGTCTCCAGATAGTCGCCGATCATCCGGTTCCAGCGCTGCGCCTTTTCACGCGGGAAGACCCCGCGGATGGCACAGGCACCGCGCTCACGGATCAGCGCCTTCTGCTGCTCACTGACGCGGCCCTGCAAAATATCTTCCGCATCCAGTTGCGGAACAGGGTTTTCCCCGCGCGCCAGCTCCGCGCGGATCGTCTCCACCTGTTGGCGCATGGCCTGCTCTACTTCCCGGAAAACCTGCGCATAATCAGGCAGATCGCGGCGAAGCTGCTGTTTGACTTTTCGGATGGCGTCGGGAATGTTATCAAGGGTCAGTGCGGCCATAATGCAACTCTCCAGGGTAGGGGGTGTTGTGGTTATGAGGTGACGATGAAGCGCCACTATGTAATACAACTGTTAAGCATTATGTGCTTTGCTGTGACGAAAGAAAAGGGATCACCTTTCAAATGAAGCATCATCTTTTTCATATGAAGAATAAACAACACCCTGAGGAGATGACTATGCACCTGACAACCCCGCGGCTCAGCCTGCACACCATGACGGAAGCGGACTGGCCGCTGTTCCTGCAACTGCAGCAGGACCCGCGTGTGATGGCCTTTGTGGCTGACCCGCGCAGTGAAGAGACCATCCGTGCGCATTTTGAGGCGCGGCTGCCCGCCTGGGACAAAACCAGCCACCACTGGCTTTGCCTGGTGATCCGGGAAAAAACCACCGGCGCGGCGCTGGGCGTCACCGGCTTTCTGCCGGAGTGGGAACCTTTCCGGCAGGCGGAGATGGGCTACATGATGCTGCCGGAGGCGCAGGGGCAGGGCTATGCCAGCGAGGCGCTGGCCGCCGTGTGCGAGTTTGCGTTTGATACCTGCGGCTTCCACCGGCTGAAAGCGCTGGTGGTGGAAGGCAACCGGGCATCACGCCGGGTGCTGGAGAAGTGCGGGTTTGAGTGGGAAGGCACCCTGAAGGACAACTACCAGCTGGCCGGGGAGTGGGAGAGCGACTGGCTGCTGGCGCGCGTTAACCGTCCGGTGTGACCGCTTTTTCCCGCCAAAAAACGGGGCCAATGGCGCAATACATCAAAAAATTTCGATAAAAAATTTTTATAGATAAGTGACGTAAATGTAAGAAATAAGTTGCGATTTGCTCGACAGGCGATTTTTGTTGCGATAGGGTCAATTTCCGGCCGCCATGCGGCCGACGTCGCTCGGACGGTCCGGGCGCTAACGTAAAAGAGGACATCATGGCTGAACCCCGTGCATTACGCCGTTTTACCCGCATTGAACGCCTTCCCCCCTACGTATTCAACATCACGGCCGAGCTGAAAATGGCGGCCCGCCGCCGCGGTGAGGACATCATCGACTTCAGCATGGGCAACCCTGACGGCCCCACGCCGCCGCACATTGTGGAGAAGCTCTGCACCGTGGCCCAGCGTGAGGACACCCACGGCTACTCCACGTCCCGCGGCATCCCACGCCTGCGCCGCGCCATCTCCCGCTGGTACGCCGACCGCTACCAGGTGGAGATTGACCCGGAAAGCGAGGCGATCGTCACCATCGGCTCCAAAGAGGGGCTGGCGCACCTGATGCTGGCCACCCTTGACCACGGCGACACCGTGCTGGTGCCGAACCCCAGCTACCCGATCCATATCTACGGCGCGGTGATTGCCGGGGCGCAGGTGCGTTCCGTGCCGCTGGCCGAGGGCGTCGACTTCTTCGGCGAGCTGGAAAAGGCGATCCGCGAGTCGATCCCGCGGCCGAAGATGATGATCCTGGGCTTCCCCTCCAACCCCACCGCGCAGTGCGTGGAGCTTGATTTCTTTGAGCGGGTGGTCGCGCTGGCGAAGCAGTATGACGTGCTGGTGGTGCATGACCTCGCCTATGCCGACATCGTCTACGACGGCTGGAAAGCGCCGTCCATCATGCAGGTGCCGGGGGCGAAAGAGATCGCTGTGGAGTTTTTCACCCTCTCCAAAAGCTACAACATGGCGGGCTGGCGCATCGGCTTTATGGTCGGCAACCCGGAGCTGGTCAGCGCGCTGGCGCGCATCAAAAGCTACCACGACTACGGCACCTTCACGCCGTTGCAGGTAGCGGCGATCGCGGCGCTGGAAGGGGATCAGCAGTGCGTGCGTGACATCGCCGAACAGTACCGGCAGCGGCGCAATGTGCTGGTGAAGGGGCTGCATGAGGCGGGCTGGATGGTCGAGAACCCGAAAGCCTCGATGTATGTCTGGGCGAAAATCCCCGACGCCTATGCCCACCTGGGGTC
Source organism: Chimaeribacter coloradensis (assembly GCF_002858715.1). Classification (GTDB taxonomy): domain Bacteria; phylum Pseudomonadota; class Gammaproteobacteria; order Enterobacterales; family Enterobacteriaceae; genus Chimaeribacter; species Chimaeribacter coloradensis. The sequence goes on from NZ_PJZH01000011.1 coordinate 20,071, forward strand.
ACTGGAGTTTGCCAAAAAACTGCTGGCTGACGCGAAAGTCTGCGTCTCGCCCGGTATCGGCTTCGGCGACTACGGCGACACCCATGTGCGCTTTGCGCTGATCGAGAATCAGGACCGCATCCGCCAGGCGGTGCGCGGCATCAAAGGGATGTTCCGGGCCGACGGCCTGCTCAGCACGGCCAAAAGCAGCGACACCGCAAACTGACCGTACAGGCAATGAAAAAGGGCGCATCCGCGCCCTTTTTGTTGGGTGGCATCTGGGGCAGGGCGGCGGTGCTACGCCACCAGCAGGGCAAACACGCCCAGCCAGACCACCACCATCAATGACACACCCATCATTCCATATTTCATTGCGTGATACCTGAAAAGGCCTGCCTTCAGCCGTGCGCCGGGCCACGCCGGGGCGCGCATCCGGCTGCCGGGATTAAAACAGGGAGAAGACGACGACCCAGAACAGAATACAAAATGTAAAAACGCCAAGCCAGGTTATGCGGCGGCTCATCATAGTGGTTGCCTCGCTGAGAGCGGATAACCCCGATATCGGCCCCGGCGGGTAAAACTTTAGCCATCAGCGGGCAAAATTTACTGCCATTCCCTCTTTTCTGGTTAACCTGCCGCTTAAGCCCAGTTTTATATATAGAAAAAATATAATTGTAGTTGTGACTTATAAGATGATTTAATACTTTTAACATTTGAGTTAAGTATTGGCGCCTTGTAATGTAAACAATTGCCGGGTCAGGCAGGGTAGTGCTGTGTTAAAAGTATAATGAATTTTAATTAAAACTAACGCAGCGAGTCGGTATAAAATAGGGGAGTTAGTGGTGAGGCGCTGCCCGGGAGCACCATTTCCTGAGGGTTTATGGCAGAGTCAGTCGCATTTGCTGAAATCATGATGAAATTTTTTAATCCTTGTTCTGCTGATGGCGCACCCGTTGCGGTGCCGGCAGGCAAAATGTCCAGTTTCTGTTTACGCTTATAAGGTTACCGCTCCGGTTTCATTGATTGGCGGTATGTTTTGATAAGTGTTAACACTTCACCATGGAAAGGCATCAATCAGTGAGGCAGTACCGAATGAAGGCAGCATCACCGATAAAATCAATAGCCGGGCAGCAGCCCTGAAAAAATTGATAACGTGTGGTCGCTGATTAGGGTAGCAATGTCAACACTACAGTCACCGGGCAGGTTTACCTGAGGTTATTACCGCGTGGCACTTTTTTATGAGTGAGGTACATGAATAATTTTTACTTCATCTGTCAGCATTGTGGGGGTGAAGATTTTGAGTCTTTGGACCGATCTGAAGTTACCGTTACATCTCCGGTTTATAGGTGTTGTGACTGCGGTCACCGAGTGAATCAAGAGGATATCCATAGGTTTCATTATCTTATCAAAGATGAAAGTATTAGCTGGCTGGCTGAATAGCTGTGCCGATCGGTAAAAAGCCGGGTGTGTTATCCTATGTATTCACTATTCAAGGGCCCCATTTCTTTTCTCCGGTTATTTTCTGCTTTTTTCACGTCATTGTAATCTCCTTTACCTTATTGAGGGTTATCTGAAGGGTCTGCCTTCCCTGTATAGCCCTCAAAACATTCCTCCGCATTCCCGCTTACCGTCACCGTGATATGCATTTCCCTCAGGGCTAATAATAATCCTTAGTTATTTTAAGGATGATTAATGCCTGGGTAAAATTCTTATTTCCAACGCCGCGATTAACGGGGAAATAACAGTGTTTATTACCGGATTGATCGCTGGAATTAAAATAATCAATTAAAAAAAGCGGCAGGTAAACCGGTTGAAAATAACCGGCGTATTAAAAAAAGCGGAATAAAATTTAAATGGAACCGGTTCCTATGGCTGGCTTTCAGGCAAATAGCGTGCAATTAAGCAGGCAAAAGCGAAAAGGAATAGGGATAAGCCGGAGAATCAGGGGGGTAGCAACAGGCCGGCCCCAACAGGAACCGGCCTCTTTTTACCCTTTGCAGAGCAGACCGGTCAGCGGTGACCGGGGTTTGTAAACGTTTTCTACTCTGAAACCGGGTACCGGGGCGCTGCCCGGTACCCCGGCATACATCAGGCGGCCGACGTTTTGAATACTGAAACGGTCTTCGCCAGGTGGTCAGCCTGCTCCTCCAGAGAGACCGCAGCGGCCGCGGCCTGCTCAACCAGCGCGGCGTTTTGCTGGGTGACTTCATCCATCTGCGCCACCGCAATGCTGACATGCTCAATGCCATTGGCTTGTTCATCAGAAGCGGTGGAGATCTCGCCCATGATGTCCGAGACGCGGCGGATCGCGCTGACGATTTCCCCCATGGTGGTCCCGGCGTCTGCTACCAGCGCTGAGCCCTGGGTGACGCGGCTGTTTGAGGCACCGATCAGCTGTTTGATCTCTTTGGCGGCATTGGCGCTGCGTTGCGCCAGTGCCCGCACCTCGCTGGCGACCACGGCAAACCCGCGGCCCTGCTCACCGGCCCGCGCCGCTTCTACCGCCGCGTTCAGCGCCAGGATGTTGGTCTGGAAGGCGATGCTTTCAATGGTGCCGATAATATCCACCACATGCTTCGAGCTTTCCGCAATCGCGGACATGGTGCTCACCACCTGTTCCACCACCTCGCCGCCCCGCATCGCCACCTGGGAGGCATCCGTTGCCAGCGAGCTGGCGTGCTGGGCATTGGCGGTGTTCTGGCGCACTGTGGCCGTGAGCTGCTCCATGCTGGCGGAAGTCTCTTCAAGCGAGGCCGCCTGCTGCTCGGTACGGCTGGAGAGGTCAGTATTCCCGGACGACACCTCCTGGGCAGCGTTATCAATCAGCGATGCCGCTGACTGGATATCCGTGACCACCCGGATCAGTTGCGACTGCATGGTCGCCAGAGCATCCAGCAAGAGGCCGGTTTCATCTTTAGAATCGGTTACCAGCGTTGAGGTGAGGTCGCCTTTGGCGATCGCCTGCGCGGCGGCCACGGCCCGCTGCAACGGGGCGGTGATGGCACGGGCCAGCAGGTAACCCAGCGTAACGGCGATGCCCAGGCCGAACAGCGCCCCCAGCCACAGAGTCAGGGTGGTGTTGGTGCGGGTGGCCTGCACTGCCAGCCGGCGCCCCTCCAGCAGTGACTGCTCCTCACCAGAGACAGCGGCAATCACCGCGCGCATGGCGTCCATTTGCGCTTTACCGGTATTGGCCCGGAACGCGGCGAGAAACGCCTCCGGCGTCATGGCCCCGGTGGCCTGCGCGCGCCGGTTATCCAGCAATGCCTGAGCAAAGGTGGTGGTCCACTGCTGCTCCTGTTGCAGCAACTGGTTCAGGCGGGTCTGCTGGGCCGGGTTATCGGAGGTCAGCGCTTTCGCTTTATTGAGGTGTTCGGTAAAGGCGGCCTGGCCCGTGGTATAGGGCTCCAGCATCGCCTCATCCCCGCTGAGCGCAAAGCCCCGCAGGCCGGTTTCCATATTGACCAGGCTCTCCACCAGCGCCCGGCCTTCGTCGATCACCTGGTAGGTATGCACGTTCCAGTCATTGGCGCTGACAATCCGCGAGAAGTTCAGGTAAAACGAGGCGCAGATGATGATAAGCACCGCGACCACGGCACCAAAGGCGGCGATAAATTTTTGACGGATACTAAAATTCTTAAGCATGAGGCATTAATCCACGCGTTAACGTTTGTTGAGCGGAATGATGTGTAAAAAAGGCAGGAAACAAATCGGCCGCGGGCGGCAATCCTTTAGCGTCAGGAGAGGGTTTCATGGCGCAGTGGCCCTTTTTTCCGCGGAAATAGCGCGAAATGCTAAAGAAGGAGGGCAGGCACGGCCTGTACGCACCGGCAGAGCATAGGCAGGCTCCTGCCGCCAGTGAGGGGAAAAAATGGGGCTACAGGGCGCTCAGCCGCAACAGGGCAGGCAATCGGCAGCTGCAGCGGCGGGGTTGGCGTCACCCAGCTTAAGGTGCGCAATAGGTTATACGTTTTTCGTTGGGGCCAGAAACATGAAGCGGTCGGTGATACAGGAGATGATGCCGATAGAGCGGCGCTTTGCGGGAGGGAGGTGCTGGTGTCCCCTGCAGGAATCGAACCTGCAACTAGCCCTTAGGAGGGGCTCGTTATATCCATTTAACTAAGGGGACAACCGGACGGCGTGCTGCCGTCCGCCGGGCATTATACCCATTTTTGTTCTGAGAATAAGCGCTTTACTGACCGTTTGCCTATTCCGTCGCCAATCGGTGGCGACGGGGGCGGCTCAGCGGTCATCGCGCGCCTGTTTGCGTTCGCCTTCGGCGCGGGCTTTGGCTTCGTTGCTCATGTCATTGCGGATCTGCGCGTGGCTGATCAGCGCGAAGATAAAGGTGCCGCCGATGATGTTGCCCAGCAGTGTCGGGAAGGCGAACGGGTAGAAAAATTCCTGCCACGGGATCACGCCCGCAAACACCAGGTAGAGGATCTCCACCGAGCCGACCACGATGTGCGTCAGGTCGCCGATGCCCACCAGATAGGTCATGATCACAATGACCCACAGCTTGGCCGCCCCGGCCGAGGGGAACATCCAGACCATGGTCGCGATCAGCCAGCCGGAGATAATGCCGTTGGCGAACATCTCGGTCGGGGTGTTTTTCATGATCTCTTCGCTGATGCTGATAAAGGCCTGGCGCACCGGCTCATCAAAAATCGGCATCACTAAGAAGGCGAGGGCGGCACAGGCCGCGCCCAGCACGTTGCCGAGCAGCACCCAGCCCCAGAGCCGGAACAGCAGGCCGATATTTTTCAACGTGAGTTTATGCATCACCGGCAGCACGGCGGTGACGGTGTTCTCGGTGAAAAGCTGCTGGCGCGCCATGATGACGATGATAAACCCCACGGTGTAGCCGAGGTTCTCCAGAAAGAAGCGCGCCGGGGTGTCGGGCAGGTGGGCGTGCAGAATCCCTTTCGCCATCAGCGACGCGCCAATCGACAGCCCGGCGGCAATGGCGGACCAGAGCAGTGCCATGCCGTCACGCTCCAGCTCCTTCTCCCCCTCCATGCGGATCTGCTCATGCACCGCCGCCGCGCGGGAGGGGAGTTTCTCCTCATCCACTTCAATGTCGGTGCCCTGGTCGCTCTCTTTGCTGTCGACTTCGTGTTCGTCGTTGTCCTGTGGACGTTTTTTATCCGTTGGTTGCGTCATTGTTATTTCCCAGTGTGGTGAACCATCAGCCAGAACGGCTAATGAAAAAGCAGGTGAAAACCCGCCACACTAAGCATAGAAGATTTCACACTTTGCGCCGGGGTTGGCACAAACTGTTACGCCATATAAAAAGAAAAGTAACAGAATCTTAACGTTGAGGAAAAACGCACCATTATGCGGGTTAATGGCCGCGAAGCGGAATCAACGATAGGCAAACCCTGCCAAGGCATGCTGCGTGCGGCTTGCGGCTTATGTTATGATTCGCGCCCCCAAAGAAAAAGATGAGTTTCCCGATGCTGGAAGCCTTGCGGCTGAGCTGCGTCCGCGACGAGCGGGTGCTGTTCAGTGACTTAAATTTTAACATTACGCCAGGCGAAATTGTCCAGGTAGAAGGGCAGAATGGCGCGGGCAAAACCTCCCTGCTGCGTATCCTGGCCGGGCTGGCACAGCCGGAGAGCGGTCAAGTGCGCTGGCAAGGCGAGGCGATTGGCCGGGCGCGTGACGCCTTCCACCGCCAGTTACTGTTTCTGGGCCACCAGGCGGGCGTAAAAGCGCTGCTGACGCCGTTTGAGAACCTGGCCTTTTATCAGTCGGTAATGGGTAAACCGGATTACGACGCCATCTGGCAGGCGCTGGCGCAGGTCGGCCTGCTGGGGTATGAAGAGGTGCCGGTGGGGCAGCTCTCTGCCGGGCAGCAGCGGCGTGTGGCGCTGGCCCGCCTCTGGCTGAGCCGCGCCCTGCTCTGGGTGCTGGATGAACCGCTGACGGCGATTGACCAGCAGGGCGTGGAGTTACTGATGGCGCAGTTTGAGCAGCAGGCGGCGCGCGGCGGCATGGTGCTGCTGACCACCCATCAGCCGCTGCCTGCTGCCGGCCGTGCGGTGCGCCGCCTGCGCCTGACCCAGGGGGAGGCGGCCTGATGGTTGTGACCCTGATCCGCCGGGAGTTGAAAACCGCGTTCCGTAACCGGGCTGAGATCCTTAACCCGCTCTGGTTTTTCCTGATCGTGATTACGCTGTTCCCGCTGGGCATCGGCCCTGAGCCGCAGTTGCTGGCGCGCATCGCGCCCGGCGTGGTCTGGGTAGCGGCGCTGCTGGCGTCGCTGCTGTCGCTGGAGCGCCTGTTCCGGGATGACCTGCTGGACGGCTCGCTGGAACAGCTGTTGCTGCTGCCGTCCCCGCTGGCGGTCACGGTGGCGGGCAAAGTGTGCGCCCACTGGCTGGTGACCGGGCTGCCGCTGCTGCTGCTCTCGCCGCTGGTGGCGCTGCTGCTGTCGCTGGACTTCACCACCTGGCGGGCGGTGGCGCTGACGCTGCTGCTCGGCACGCCGACCCTGAGCTTTATCGGCGCGATTGGCGCGGCGCTCACCGTCGGGCTGCGCAAGGGCGGGGTGCTGCTCAGCCTGCTGGTGCTGCCGCTGTCGATCCCGGTGCTGATTTTCGCCAGCGGCGCGATCCAGGCGGCGGCCAACGGCATGGCGATTGACGGCTATCTGGCGATCCTCGGCGCGATGCTGGCGGGCAGCCTGACGCTGGCCCCGTTCGCAGCCGCCGCGGCGCTGCGCATAAGTGTGCACTGACTTACCGTCACAATTTACCCTGCTGCCTGCGGCCCTCAGGGCGCGCGGGCTGAACGTTGCCTGACAAGAGCGGCCCCTGCCGGAGGCCGCCGCCCCGCACCCCGGGCAGGCGTTAACACCGTCATTTTTTACAACGAGCACTGAACAATGTGGAAATGGTTACATCAACTCGGTAAGCCGGACCGGCTTTACCACCTGTGCGGCCGGTTTATCCCCTGGCTGGGGCTGGCGGGCGCGCTTACGCTGGCGCTGGGCTGGGTCTGGGGCTTCGGCTTCGCCCCGGCAGACTACCAGCAGGGCAACAGCTACCGGATTATGTATATCCACGTCCCGGCGGCCATGTGGTCGATGGGCATCTACAGTGCGATGGCGGTGGCCGCGTTTACGGCACTGGTCTGGCAGATGAAGATGGCAAACCTGGTGGTGGCCGCCATGGCCCCGGTGGGTGCGGTCTTTACCTTTATTGCGCTGGTCACCGGGGCCGCCTGGGGCAAGCCGATGTGGGGCACCTGGTGGATCTGGGACGCGCGCCTCACCTCTGAGCTGGTGCTGCTGTTCCTCTACCTCGGTGTGATTGCGCTCTACAACGCCTTTGAGGACCGCCGGCTGGCGGGCCGCGCCGCCGGTATCCTGGTGCTGGTGGGCATCGTCAATATCCCGATCATCCACTACTCGGTACAGTGGTGGAACACCCTGCACCAGGGCTCGACCAATATGCAGCAATCCATCGACCCGAGCATGCGCTACCCGCTGCGCTGGGCGATTGTGGGTTACCTCTTCTTCTTTATGACCCTGACGCTGATGCGTCTGCGCAACCTGATCCTGATGCAGGAGAGCCACCGCCCGTGGGTGCTCACCCTGTTCAGCCGGAGACCCCGCCCATGACCGCTGCTTTCCCCTCCTGGGCCGCTTTTTTTGCCATGGGCGGCTACGCCTTCTATGTCTGGCTGTCGGTGGCGGTGACGCTGCTGTCACTGGCCGGGCTGCTGCTGCACACCGTGCTGCAACGCCGCCGGCTGATCGCTGCCGTCCACCGCCGCGAGGCGCGTGAGGCGCGCATCCGTGCGTCCAAAACCGTTACGCCTGCCGCCGCCGCGTCAGCGCAGGAGAGTTCACTGTGAATCCACGTCGTAAAAGCCGCCTTTACGTGGCGGTGGCCGTGCTGGCCGGGCTGGGCCTGACCGCCGCGCTGGTGCTCTATGCCCTGCGTTCCAACATCGATCTGTTCTACACCCCGAGTGAAATTTTGCAGGGCAAAGGCGAAAACCATGAGAAGCCGGACGTGGGTGATCACCTGCGCATCGGCGGCATGGTGATGCCCGGCTCGGTAAAGCGGGATGAGAAAAGCCTTGAGGTGCACTTTAAGGTCTATGACGCGCGCGGCGCGATTGCGGTGACCTACACCGGCATCCTGCCCGATCTGTTCCGCGAAGGGCAGGGCGTTGTGGCGCAGGGCGTACTGGGGCCGGGCAACGTGGTGGACGCGAAGCAGGTACTGGCCAAGCATGATGAAAAATATGTGCCGCCGGAGGTGGCTGACGCAATGAAAGAGAACCATAACGGCCCGGCGGCGAAGTATGCCGCCAATGAGGGCGGGAAATCATGATCCCGGAAATCGGCAGTTTTCTGCTCTGCCTCGGGCTGGCGGTAGCCCTGCTGCTGAGCATCTACCCGCAGTGGGGCGCGGCGCGCCAGGACAGCCGGATGATGGCAGTGGCGCGGCCGCTGGCCTACGGCATGTTCGCCTGCATCGCCGGGGCGTTCGCCGTGCTGGTGCACGCCTTTGTGGTCAACGATTTTACCGTGGCCTATGTGGCCACCAACTCCAACAGCCAGTTGCCGGTCTACTACCGGGTGGCGGCGACCTGGGGCGCGCATGAAGGCTCTCTGCTGCTGTGGGTGCTGCTGCTGAGCTGCTGGACGCTGGCGGTGGCGCTGCTGAGCCGCCGGATGCCGCAGGACGCGGTGGCGCGGGTGCTGTCGGTGCTGGGGATGATCACCGGCGGTTTCCTGCTGTTCATCATACTGACGTCCAACCCCTTTACCCGCACCCTGCCGGACTTCCCGATTGACGGCAGTGACCTCAACCCGCTGTTGCAGGACATCGGTTTGATCTTCCACCCGCCGCTGCTCTATATGGGCTATGTCGGCTTCTCGGTGGCGTTCGCCTTTGCTATCGCCTCGCTGATGGCCGGGCGGCTCGACACCGCCTGGGCGCGCTGGTCCCGCCCCTGGACCACCGCGGCCTGGGTATTCCTCACCGTCGGCATCGTGCTCGGCTCCGCCTGGGCCTATTACGAGCTGGGCTGGGGCGGCTGGTGGTTCTGGGACCCGGTGGAAAACGCCTCCTTTATGCCGTGGCTGGCGGGCACTGCGCTTATCCACTCGCTGGCGGTGACCGAGAAACGCGGCACCTTCAAAGCCTGGACGGTGCTGCTGGCGATCACCGCCTTTTCGCTCTGCCTGCTCGGCACTTTCCTGGTGCGCTCCGGCGTGCTGGTGTCGGTGCACTCCTTTGCCTCCGACCCGCAGCGCGGCATGTTCATCCTGGCTTATCTGGTGATCGTCATCGGCAGCTCGCTGCTGCTCTATGCGGTGCGCGGCGCGCAGGTGCGCAGCCCAAGCCGCCATGAACTCTTCTCGCGCGAGACCTTCCTGCTCGGCAATAACGTGCTGCTGATCGCAGCGATGCTGGTGGTGCTGCTCGGCACCCTGCTGCCGCTGGTGCATAAACAGCTCGGCCTCGGCAGCATCTCGATTGGTGAGCCGTTCTTCAACACCATGTTCACCTTCCTGATGGCCCCGCTGGCGCTGCTGCTGGGCATCGGGCCGCTGGTGCGCTGGCGGCGGGACGACGCCGGGAAGTTCTGGAAACGGCTGGCCGCCTCACTGGCCGTCACGCTGCTGCTCTCCCTGCTGCTGCCGTGGCTGATGCAGGACCGCATCGCCGGGATGACGGTGCTGGGGCTGATAATGGCGCTCTGGGTCACAATCCTTACCCTGCTGGAGCTGCATGAGCGCGCCACTCACCGCCACAGTTTCTGGCGCGGGCTGACCACCCTGACGCGCAGCCACTGGGGCATGGTGCTCGGCCACCTCGGCGTGGCGGTGACGGTGATCGGCATCGCCTTCAGCCAGAACTACAGCATTGAGCGTGACGTGCGGATGAAAGCGGGCGACAGCGTGGAGATCCACGGCTACCGCTTTGTGTTCCGCGAGGTGCACAGCATCACCGGGCCGAACTACAGCGGCGGCGCGGGCATCATTGATGTGACGGAAAACGGCAAACCGGTGACCGAGCTGCGCGCCGAGAAGCGCTACTACAGCGTGGCGCGCAGCATGATGACCGAAGCGGCGATCGACGGCGGGCTGGTGCGTGACCTTTACGCCGCGCTGGGCGAGGAGCTGGAGGACGGCAGCTGGGCGGTGCGGCTCTACTACAAACCCTTTGTGCGCTGGATCTGGCTCGGCGGCCTGCTGATGGCGGCCGGTGGGGTGCTCTGCATCCTCGACCCGCGCTACCGCATGAGCAAAAAGCAGGCGCGCAAACCTGCTGAGGAGAACGCATGAACCGTAAGCTGCTGTTTATCCCGCTGGTGCTGTTCCTGCTGCTGGCGGCGGCCTTTGTGGTGCAGTTGCAACGCAACGCCCACGGCGACGACCCGACCCGGCTGGAGTCGGCGCTGATTGGCAAACCGGTGCCGGTGTTCCAGCTCGAATCGCTGGCGGAGCCGGGCAAAACCTACAGCCAGTCAGTGCTGCATGACGGCAAACCGCTGCTGCTGAATGTCTGGGCCACCTGGTGCCCGACCTGCCGCGCCGAACACCAGTACCTCAACAGCCTGGCGGCGCAGGGCGTGCGGGTGGTGGGGCTGAACTACAAAGATGACCGCGCCAAAGCGGTCAACTGGCTCAACACCCTCGGTAACCCCTATGCCCTGAGCCTGTATGACGGCGACGGTATGCTGGGGCTGGATCTCGGCGTCTACGGCGCACCGGAAACCTTCCTGATCGACGGGCAGGGGATCATCCGCTACCGCCATGCCGGTGACCTGAACGCTGACGTCTGGCAGCGCGAGGTCGCGCCGCTCTACCGCAAATATGGCGGGGGTGCGTGATGAGAAAACTGATTTGCCTGCTGGCCGGGCTGCTGCTGAGCACCAGCCTCTGGGCGGCGATCGACACCTATTCGTTTAAAAGCACGGAGCAGGAGCAGCAGTACCGCGAGCTGACAGAGCAGCTGCGCTGCCCGAAATGCCAGAACAACAGCATTGCGGACTCCAACTCGATGATCGCCGCGGACATGCGCGCCAAGGTCTACCAGCTGATGTCCCAGGGGCAGACGCGCCAGCAGATCATCGACTATATGGTGGCGCGCTACGGCCACTTCGTGACCTACGAGCCGCCGGTCACCGCCTCTACCCTGATCTTATGGGTCGGCCCGGCGCTGTTTGTGCTGGTGGGCGGGCTGGTGGTGGTGCTGCGCGCGCGCCGCCAGGCGCGGACGGCGGCGCTCTCCCCGCAGGCGCAGGCGCGCCTGGCGCAACTGCTGAATGATTCTGACAGGACACACGATTAATGGCTTTTTGGCTGATTGCATCTTTATTACTGGTGGTGGCCGCGGCGCTGCTGGTGGTGCCCACTTTCCGCCGGGCGGACCGCGTGCCGGGTACCACCCGGGACAGCCTGAACAAGGCGTTTTACCATGAGCGGCTGGCGGAGCTGGCCCAGGACGAACAGCAGGGCATCATTGCCGAGCGGCCGGTGCTGGTGCAGGAGTTGCAGGAGAACCTGCTGAGCGACATCCCCGGCCGGGCAGACGCGCCGGTGCGGCCGGTGGGCCGCTGGGTGCTGATCCCCGGCGTGCTGGTGCTGGTGCTGGTCACGGTGGGGTTCTACCTGAAAACCGGCGGGCTGGTGCAGGTGGCGGCGTGGCAGCAGGCAGTGCGTGACCTGCCTGCCTTGCGCGCCCGTGTGGCGGATGACCGCGCCGCGCCGCTGACGATGGAGGAGGTGGCACGCCTGGGGCTGGGGCTGCGCACCGCCTTGCGGGATGACCCGCAGAATGTGGAAAACTGGCTGATGTTGGGCCGGGTCGGCATGGCGCTCAATAACGCCGCCACTGCCACCCAGGCGTTTGGCCGCGCCTATGCGCTGCAACCGGAGAACCGCGAGGTACAGCTCGCCTATGCCGATGTGCTGACCCGCTCCGCTGACCCGGCCGACCAGCGCCAGGCGGAGACCCTGCTGAAAACGCTGGGCAGCGCCGACCCGGCCGACCTGCGGGTGCTGAACCTGCTGGCGTTCAACGCTTTCCAGCAGGGTAACTACCCGAAAGCGATTGAGGGCTGGGGCCTGATGCTGAAGGTGCTGCCCGCCAATGATCCGCGGGCGGAGATGCTGCGGCGCAGCATTCAGCAAGCGCGCAGCAAAGCGGGTATGGATAATACGCAGCTCGGGGTGGCGGTGACGCTCTCGCCGGAGGCGGCGCGCGGGCTGCCCGCACAGGGCATGGTGCTGATCTCCGTCACCGACGGCAGCAGCCCGGTGCCGGTGGCGGTGAAACGGCTGCCGCTCAGCCGCTTCCCGCTGGCGCTAACTATTGACGATACTAATGCAATGATGCCTGAAAGGTTGCTTTCTTCAATACATCAGGTCAAAGTCAAGGTACGCATTTCGCCGGACGGATCGGCTACCCCCCGCAGCGGGGAGTGGGCCGGTGAGAGCAGCCTCCAGCCATTTTCCGGGCAGAAACACATTAACGTCGAGATTAATCAGCAGGTGCCGTGACGCGCCTGCCGTAAAAATAGGGAGAGAAGAATGAACTACCGCCTGATGGGACTGGCTTTTGCCGGCGTACTGCTGGTGGGGTGCGCCAGTTCACCGGATAAGCAGCAGCAAGGGCGGTCTGATCCGCTTGAGGGCTTCAACCGGGCGATGTTCAGTTTTAACTACGATGTGCTGGACCCGTACATCGTGCGGCCTGCGGCGGTCGCCTGGCGCGACTACGTGCCGATGCCGGCCCGTAACGGCCTGAGTAACTTCACCGGCAACCTGGAAGAGCCGGCCACCATGGTTAACTACTTCCTGGAAGGCAAACCTTACGATGCGATGAAGCACTTTACCCGCTTCTTCCTCAATACCCTGCTGGGGATGGGCGGCCTGATTGATGTGGCCGGCATGGCAAACCCGCAACTGGCGCGCGAAGAGCCGCACCGGTTCGGCAGCACGCTGGGCTACTACGGCGTGGGCTACGGCCCGTATGTGGAGTTGCCGGGTTACGGCAGCTTTACCATCCGTGAGGATGGCGGCGAATGGGTAGACAAACTCTACCCGCCGCTGAGCTACCTGACCTTCTGGATGTCCGCCGGGAAATGGCTGGTGGAGGGGATCGAGACCCGCGCCCAGCTGCTCGACTCCGACGGCCTGCTGCGTAACGCCTCTGACCCGTACGTCATGGTACGTGAGGCCTACTTCCAGCGGCATGACTTCCTGGCGAGCGGCGGCAAACTCACCCCGGTCACCAACCCGAATGCCTCCGCGATTGAGGGCGATCTGGACGACATCGACGCGCAGTAAGCGGGTAAGCAGCCCGGTTTCTGACGAAAAAAAAGCGCCCTGCGGGGCGCTTTTTTATTGGGCAGATGGCATCAGAACAGGTAGTTGAAGTTAACCCCGTAGAGCCACGCTTTGCCTTCGGAATCAAACTCGTAGTTCGGCAGGCTGGCAGAAACAGACTCGCTGATATGCACCTTCTGGCCATGCATATAGGAGACGCCCACGTCCAGCGACGCATCCTCATTGAAGGCGTAGGTGGTACCGGCGCTGAGCCAGAAACGATCCTGATCCGGGATGGAGATGGTGCGGTTCTGGGCCGGGACCGGGCTGTCATCAAAGGCGATACCGGTGCGGAAGGTCCAGTTATCGTCGTAGTAATAGGTGGTACCGAGCGCCAGGCGGTAGGCGTCTTTAAAGCCTTCATGCTTTTCAAACAGCGTCTGGCCGCGGGTGCCGGTAGCTTTCAGCTCCTGGAACTGGCTCCAGCTGGTGTAGGTCAGGCTGTAGTGGATCGCCCATTTCGGCGCAACCCGGTTGTAACCGGAGACTTCCCACATTTCCGGCAGGTTGAGCGTCAGTGCACCGGGGATGGTGCTGCCGCCGGTGCCGCCGAGCTGCGCCGGCAGTTCATTGCGGTAGTCGCCGTCGAAGTCGATGTCGACTTTCGAGCGGTAGGTCAGGCTGTAGCGGTTATTGTCATCCACTTCATACAGCACCCCGGCGTTCCAGCCGTAACCCCATTCGTCACCTTTCAGGTGGGCGATCTGGGTGTCGGCGGCGATCAGGCCGCGGCTTGACAGCACGCCCGCCTCACCGGCGTTACGCTCAATCTTGGCGCGCGCGTAGACGGCATCAAACCCGACACCGACGCTGAAGTGCTGGTTCAGGCGGTAGGCGGTGCTGAGGTTGAAGTTCGCGGTTTTCAGGTCAGTTTTGCCGCCCATCGGGCCGGCGGTGTAGCCGCTGTTGAACTCGGTCGCCAGGCCGTAGTTGGAGGTCACAGACGCGCCTACCGACCACTGGTCATCCAGCGGCAGGATAAAGTGGATATTCGGCACCCACTCCGACGGCGCAATGTTGCTGGCGCTGGTGCTGGCCCCGGTCAGCGGGGAGCGGCCGGTGATGTCGACATCCGGGTCGATATAGATTGCGCCCACGGAGAACGCCGGGCGGTCAAACATGGTCATGGTGGCCGGGTTGCGGCTGCCGGAGGCGGCGCTGTCCGCAATCGCCCCTTCACCGGAAAATGAGCGCCCCAGCCCGGCGGCAGAATATTCATTCAATAAAAACCCCGCGGCAGAGGCCTGCGCGGAGATCAGAGCCATTGCTGCTGCCAGTGCAGTTCTTTTGAACAGGTTTTTCTGGTTCATGACCAAAACCTCATGTTATCTGTTTATTTTTAGCAATGTTACATAGCGTAACAAGGAGCGCGGATTGTAGGGTCCGAGGGGCTGCTGACAAATCAGACCAGTGAGCGAATTATAGGTCTGACCTCTGTTTAGGTTGCAATATTGTTTTCCAAATATTGCGGTTTTGATAACAAAAATTAGACGTTATTAACAAAATCGCGGGGCCGCACTCAGGCTGCGTGCCTTTCCTGCCGGTTTTTTGCCCGTTAGCGGTCATAACCCGCTGAAAAAGCCCTACAAACAGTAAGTGCTAGTGCATCCCCGGCCGCAGGCGTAAAATCTTACCTATCTTGTCATTCCCTTATTAATCCCTTACCAAGGAGCACACCATGTCCGATGCCATCAAAGCATGTCACGCCCAGGAAACCGCCGCCTGCTGCTGTGTCGATGTCGGCACCATTATGGATAACAGCGACTGCACCGCCGCGTACAGCCAGACTTTCGCTGACCGCGCCGCGGCAGAAGCGATGCTGGCGACCCTGACGGAAAAAGCGCGTCAGGTGGAATCTGACCCCTGTGAGATTGAAAGCCGCATCACACCGGAAGGCGAGGGCGTGCGGCTGGACGCCGGTTTTACGTTCGCCTGCCAGGCGGAAACCCTGATCTTCCAGCTCGGCCTGCGCTGATTTGCCTTGGGTTTTACGGTGTTTCACTCCCTCGCCCCGGCGGGGGATTTTTTTGCCCGTTATTACGCCTCCGCCTTGCCCGGCACCGCTTTTTTCTCTGCCGAAAAGGTGGGCAGGCTCCCACTTTCACGCTGTTGCGGTTTGCGGCATGTAAACATTTGGTTAAAAATAACCCCACGCAGGTCTGACCTGTTAACAGCAGACCTTTATCACCTCGGTTTCAGGAGCAGCTATGAGCAAGGGGTTACCGCTGGTTACACGCCACGGCGATCGCATCGCGATTGTGGATGGGTTGCGCACGCCGTTCGCCAAACAGGCCACGGCGTACCACGGCATCCCGGCCGTGGATCTCGGCAAAACGGTGGTCAGCGAACTGCTGGCGCGCAGCGGGCTGGATCCGCAGGTCATTGACCAGCTGGTGTTCGGCCAGGTGGTGCAGATGCCGGAAGCGCCGAACATCGCCCGTGAAATTGTGCTCGGCACCGGCATGGATGTGCAGACCGACGCCTACAGCGTGTCACGCGCCTGCGCCACCAGCTTCCAGGCGGTGGTGAATGTGGCGGAGAGCATCATGGCCGGCACGGTGCGGGCAGGCATCGCCGGGGGGGCAGACTCCTCCTCGGTGCTGCCGATTGGCGTCAGCAAAACGCTGGCGCGCACGCTGGTGGACGCCAACAAAGCGCGCACCCTGTCACAACGCCTGAAACTCTTCAGCCGCCTGCGCCCGCGCGATCTGCTGCCGGTGCCGCCCGCGGTGGCGGAGTACTCCACCGGCCTGCGCATGGGCGACACGGCGGAGCAGATGGCGAAAAGCCACCACATCAGCCGTGAAGATCAGGACGCACTGGCCCACCGCTCGCACCAGCGGGCCGCCGACGCCTGGAAAGCGGGGCACCTCCGGGAGCAGGTGATGGCCGCCCACTTCCCGCCGTACCGCACCCCGCTGGAGCAGGACAACAACATCCGCCAGGACTCCCAGCTGGCGCACTATGCGAAATTACGCCCGGCGTTTGACCGGCGGCACGGCAGCGTGACCGCCGCCAACAGCACGCCGCTCACCGACGGGGCCGCCGCCGTGTTGATGATGAGCGAATCGCGCGCCGCCGAGCTGGGCATGGCCCCGCTGGGCTACCTGCGCAGCTACGCCTTTACCGCCACTGACGTCTGGGAAGATATGCTGCTCGGCCCGGCCTACGCCACGCCGCTGGCGCTGGACCGCGCCGGGTTAACGCTGGAGGAACTGGACCTGATCGATATGCATGAGGCGTTCGCCGCCCAGACGCTGGCTAACCTGAAGCTGTTCGCCAGCCCCGCGTTTGCCCGCGACAAACTCCACCGCGACCGGCCCATCGGCGAGGTTGACCCGGAAAAATTCAACGTGCTGGGCGGCTCCATCGCCTATGGGCACCCGTTCGCCGCCACCGGTGCGCGGATGATCACCCAGATGTTGCACGAGTTGCGCCGCCGCGGCGGCCGTTTTGGCCTCACCACTGCCTGTGCCGCAGGCGGCCTGGGTGCGGCGATGATCCTGGAGGTGGCCTCATGAGCGTCGACAACACGCCGGTTTTAACGCCGGACGCGCCCGCCGCGGCTCCGCCGCCGGTCACCGCATTCCACTTCGCGCTGCGGCCCGACGGGGTCGGGGTGATCACCCTGGATGTGCCGGGCGAGAAGATGAACACCCTGAAGTCTGAATTTGCCGAACAACTGGCGCAGGTGCTGAAACAGGCGCAGGCGCAACCGGGGCTGGTGGGGCTGGTGATTTTCTCCGGCAAGCCGGACTCTTTTATTGCCGGGGCGGACATCAGCATGATCGCCGCCTGCCACAGCGCCGGTGAGGCGAGCCGGCTGGCGAAAAAGGGGCAGATGGCGATGGCGCAGATCGCCGGGTTCCCGGTGCCGGTGGCGGCGGCAATTAACGGCGCCTGCCTCGGCGGCGGGCTGGAGCTGGCGCTGGCGTGCCATTACCGCGTCTGCTCGCTGGAGGAGAAAACCGTGCTCGGCCTGCCGGAGGTGCAGCTTGGGCTGCTGCCCGGCTCCGGCGGCACCCAGCGGCTGCCGAGGCTGGTGGGCGTCGGCCAGGCGCTGGAGATGATCCTCACCGGCCGCCACCTGCGGGCGCGTCAGGCGCTGAAAATCGGGCTGGTGGATGAGGCGGTGCCGCGCGCGATCCTGCTGGAGAGCGCCGCCGCCCTGGTAAAACGCGGCTGGCGCTCATCGCGGCCGCTGCCGTGGCAGGCGCGGCTGATGGGCGGCCCGCTCGGCAAAACCCTGCTGTTCTCGTTGGTGCGCAAGAAAACCCTGGCGAAAACCCACGGCAACTACCCGGCACCGGAGCGGGTGCTGGAGGTGGTGCGCAAAGGGCTGGATGAGGGCAGCAGCAGCGGCTACGCGGCCGAGGCGCGGGCGTTTGGTGAGCTGGCGATGACGCCGGAATCCGCGGCGCTGCGCAGTCTGTTTTTCGCCTCGACGGCGCTGAAAAAAGCGCCCGGCAGTGCGGCAGAACCGGCCAACGTGGCGCGGGTCGGCGTACTGGGCGGCGGGCTGATGGGCGGCGGCATCGCCTGTGTCACCGCCACCCGCGCCGGGCTGCCGGTGCGGCTGAAAGACATCAGCCAGGCGGGGATCGGCCACGCGCTGAGAACCACCTGGGAGACGCTGGGCAAACAGGTGGCGCGCAAGCGGATCACCGCCGCCCGGCGCAGCCGCCAGATGCAACTCATCACCGGCACCACCACGTATCAGGGGTTTGGGCAGGTTGATCTGGTGATCGAGGCGGTGTTTGAGGATCTGGCGCTCAAGCAGCAGATGGTGGCGGAGGTGGAGCAGCACGCCGCGCCGCACACCATTTTCGCCTCCAACACCTCCTCTCTGCCTATCGCGCAGATTGCCGCGCAGGCGCAGCGGCCGCAGCAGGTGATTGGGCTGCACTACTTCAGCCCGGTAGACAAAATGCCGCTGGTGGAGGTGATCCCCCATGCCGGTACCGATGCGCGCACCCTCGCCACCACCGTGCGGCTGGCGCAGCAGCAGGGCAAAACGGCGATTGTGGTGGCGGATCGCGCCGGGTTTTACGTGAACCGCATCCTCGCCCCTTATATAAATGAAGCGGCGCGCTGCCTGCTGGAGGGGGAGCCGATCGACCATATCGATCGGGCGCTGGTGAAATTCGGGTTCCCGGTGGGGCCGATCCGGCTGCTGGATGAGGTCGGGATTGATGTCGGCACCAAAATTATCCCGGTGCTGGTGCGCGAGCTGGGGCCGCGTTTTGCTGCGCCGGAGGCGTTCGATGCAGTGCTGAAAGATGGCCGCAAAGGGCGCAAGAACCGCAGCGGCTTCTACCTTTACCCGGCGCGGGGAAAAGCCGACAAGCCCGACCCGTCGCTCTATGCGCTGTTGGGCGTTACGCCGCGCGCGGCGCTCACGGACGCGCAACTGGCGGAGCGCTGCGTGATGATGATGCTGAATGAGGCGGTGCGCTGCCTGGATGAACAGGTGATCCGCAGCGCGCGCGACGGTGACATCGGCGCGGTGTTCGGCATCGGCTTCCCGCCGTTCCTCGGCGGCCCGTTCCGCTACCTTGACCGGCTCGGCGCGGCGGAGGCGGTCAACCGCCTGCGGGCGCTGGAAGGGCGCTATGGCGAGCGGTTCGCCCCGTGCGGGCGGCTGGTGTCAATGGCGGAGGCGCAACAGCCTTTCTACCCCGCTGAACCCTGACAGCATGCGGGGAAACCGGGTAACACCACGGTTTCCCCGCTTTTTTGCAAAATTTAGTGACGGCGATCACTGACTCTGAGGGTAAGGCGGCCGCAGGCTGTACACGTTATACACAGCGGACTACCGTAAAAAGAGCGGTGCCGGAAGATAAACCGACATTTTACAAAACTTTTCGTGCGGTTACGGCCGTGAATAAGATATTGAATTGCTGGTTAAGTAACCAGTATTCCCAGGGGAAGGCCGGGGTTGCTCTAAAAAACAGCATTTTCTTTGTGAGAACTTTCAGGCAAAATGCCCGGCCGCCATAAGAGAGAGACGGCGCGTTATCGTTATCAGGTTGCCCCGGGGAGACTGGGGAAGTCAGCGATACAGCACGCGACGCGTTTCTGTATGGCGTTATTTTGTCAACAAAAACGGTGCAATATGCAAGTTTTGATTATGCGTCACGGTGAGGCTGCCCTTGAGGCCGCCAGCGATTCAGCCAGACCGCTTACCCAGTGTGGCCGTGATGAGTCCCACCAGATGGCGGTATGGCTGAATGCCAAACCGCTGGAGATTGACCGCGTACTGGTCAGCCCCTATCTGCGGGCCGAACAGACCCTGGCGACCCTGCGCACGGCGCTGGCCCTGCCGGCGGGTGAAGAGGTGCTGCCGGAGCTGACCCCGGGCGGGGATGCGGCGTTAGTGACCAGTTACTTACAGGCGCTGGCGAAAAAGGGCCTCTCCACGGTGCTGGTGGTCTCCCATCTGCCGCTGGTCGGCTACCTGGTGGCGGAGCTCTGCCCCGGTGAATGCCCGCCGATGTTCGCCACCTCTGCTGTCGCCGGCATCACGCTGGACGCCGACACCGGCCGCGGCACCTTCGACTGGCAGCTCAGCCCGGCACAGGTGCTGGCCCGCGCCTGATCTTCCGGCCGGGCGTCCCATGCCCGGCCGCCGTCACGGTTACTCCGCCAGCTCGACCAACACCAGCAGCGCCGCATCACCGCCGAACGCTTTCGGTGCCTGGTGGAAGGCCAGCACATCCGGGTGCTGCGCCAGCCACAGCGGCGTCTGCTGCTTCAGGATATGTTTGCCGTGCCCGTGCATCACGCAGGCGCAGTGAACGTGCTCCCGCCGGCAGGCGGCAATCAGCGCCCCCAGCTCCTGCTTCGCCTCATGCTGCGTCAGCCCGTGCAGGTCGAGGAACAGCTCCGGCGAATAGTCGCCGCGCCGCAGCTTCTTCACTTCAAAATGGTCGGTGCCGGGCCGCACGTAGCGCATCGGGCCGTCGCTCTCCAGCAAAGGCTGGAACACATCCGAGAAGTAGTAGGTCGCGTCGATCTGCTCCTGCATCAGCCGCTTCGGGGCGGGAGCCTTCACTTTCTGGCGCACTTTCGGGTGGACCCGGGTGTCGTTATGCAGTTGCCGGGTGCCCGCCAGGGACTCCCGGAACAGCTGTTGCTCCTCACTGCTGAGCGAAAATCGTTTTTTCATGCGTCGTCATCGCGAAAGGGGAGAGTAAAAAGTTAACCCCAGTTTACCTATTCCGGCATGAAAAGTCCGGCCCGCCGCACGGCGCGCCGCTGACTGTGACTATAGCTGCTGATTTGTCAGCGGCTTCATGGCACACTAGACGGCATTTTGTAAGGCGGCGGCACACGCCCGCCGCAGCGTGGGAGAACACCTTGGACAAGATTTTCGTCGACGAAGCCGTCAGTGAACTGCATACCATTCAGGATATGCTGCGCTGGGCCGTCAGCCGTTTCAATGCGGCTAACCTTTACTACGGCCACGGCACCGACAACGCCTGGGATGAGGCGGTGCAGCTGGTGCTGCCGAGCCTCTACCTGCCGATGGACATCCCGGCGGACATGCACACCGCGCGCCTGACCTCCAGCGAGCGCCAGCGCATCGTGGAGCGGGTGATCCGCCGCGTCAATGAGCGCGTGCCGGTGGCCTACCTCACCAACAAAGCGTGGTTCTGCGGCCTGGAGTTCTACGTCGATGAGCGGGTGCTGGTGCCGCGTTCGCCGATTGGCGAGCTGATCGACAACCGCTTCAGCGGCCTGATCGCCGACAACCCGCGCCATATCCTCGACATGTGCACCGGCAGCGGCTGTATCGCCATCGCCTGCGGTTACGCCTTCCCGGAAGCGGAAGTGGACGCGGTGGACATCTCCGAGGATGTACTGGCCGTGACCGAGCGCAACATCCAGGAGCACGGCGTGGAGAACCAGGTGACGCCGATCCGCTCTGACCTGTTCCGCGCGCTGCCGGCGCTGAAGTACGACCTGATCGTCACCAACCCGCCTTATGTGGATGAAGAGGACATGGCCGACCTGCCGGACGAGTTCCGCTTCGAGCCGGAGCTGGGGCTGGCCGCCGGCAGCGACGGCCTGAAACTGGTGCGCCGCATCCTGGCCTGCGCGCCGGACTACCTGAGCGAGCAGGGCGTGCTGATCTGCGAAGTCGGTAACAGCATGGTGCACCTGATGGATCAGTACCCGGAGATCCCGTTCACCTGGCTGGAGTTTGAGAACGGCGGTGACGGCGTCTTTATGCTGACCCGCCAGCAGCTGCTGGACTGCCACGCGCACTTCGCGATGTACCGCTCGTAACCACGGGCCTGCCGCGCCGGGCACGTTCACCCGGCGCGGCCTCTTTCAAGCATTCAGATAACCAAGACAACGGTAAGGAGCCGTGATGGCAGGGAACAGTATTGGTCAATTTTTCCGCGTCACCACCTTTGGTGAATCCCACGGCGTCGCCCTGGGCTGCATTATCGACGGGGTGCCGCCCGGCATTCCTATCACCGAGGCTGACCTCCAGCACGATCTGGACCGCCGCCGCCCCGGCACCTCCCGCTACACCACCCAGCGCCGCGAGCCGGATCAGGTCAAAATCCTCTCCGGCGTGTTTGAAGGCGTCACCACCGGCACCAGCATCGGCCTGCTGATCGAGAATACTGACCAGCGCTCGCAGGACTACAGCGCGATCAAGGATGTGTTCCGCCCCGGCCACGCCGACTACACCTATGAACAGAAATATGGCCTGCGCGACTACCGCGGCGGCGGCCGCTCCTCGGCCCGTGAAACCGCGATGCGCGTGGCCGCCGGGGCGATTGCCAAAAAATACCTGCAGATGAAGCACGGCGTGCAGGTGCGCGGTTACCTGGCGCAGATGGGCGACATCCGCTGTGAGCTGAAAGAATGGGATCAGGTCGAGCAGAACCCGTTCTTCTGCCCCGACCCGGCGAAGCTGGAAGCGCTGGACGAACTGATGCGCGCGCTGAAAAAAGAGGGCGACTCCATCGGGGCCAAAGTCACGGTGGTGGCGGAGAACGTCCCGGCCGGGCTGGGCGAACCGGTGTTTGACCGCATTGATGCCGATCTGGCCCATGCGCTGATGAGCATCAATGCCGTCAAGGGCGTGGAAATCGGCGACGGCTTTGAGGTGGTGACCAAGCGCGGCAGCGAAAACCGCGACGAAATCACCCCGGACGGCTTCCAGAGCAACCATGCGGGCGGCGTGCTGGGCGGCATCAGCAGCGGCCAGCCGGTGATTGCGCACCTGGCGCTGAAACCGACCTCCAGCATCATGGTGCCGGGCCGTACCATCAACCGGCAGGGTGACGCGGTAGAGATGGTGACCCGCGGCCGCCACGACCCGTGCGTCGGCATCCGCGCGGTGCCGATCGCCGAAGCGATGATGGCGATCGTGCTGATGGACCACCTGCTGCGCCAGCGTGCGCAGTGCGCCGATGTCTCCACCACGATCCCACGTTGGTAAGCCGATGAGCAAACCCCTTCTTGCCGCACTGTTAGGCGGCCTGGCGCTGCTCACGGCACTGCCCGCGGCAGCGCTGACGCCGTGGCAGCAGCTCACCCACCCGGTGGCCGGTGCGCCGCAGTCGATCGGCGGCTATGCCAACGGCTGTATCGTCGGCGCGCGGCCGCTGCCGTTGCAGTCGCCCGATTACCAGGTGATGCGCCCCGACCAGCGCCGCTATTTCGGCCACCCGCACCTGCTCGACTTTATCAACCGGTTGACCCGCCAGGCGCACCAGCGCGGGCTGGGCACGGTGCTGATTGGCGACATGGGCATGGCGGCCGGTGGCCGGTTCAGCAGCGGCCACGCCAGCCACCAGTCGGGGCTGGATGTGGACATCTGGCTGCAACTGCCAACGCAGCGCTGGACGCCGCAACAATTGCTGAAGCCGCAGCCGATCGATCTGGTCACGGCGGACGGCAAACAGGTGGTCAGCCGCCACTGGCAGCCGCAGATTGAGCAGCTGATCAAGATGGCCGCGCAAGATAACCAGGTGGCGCGCATTTTCGTCAATGCGGCGATCAAAAAGCGCCTCTGTGCCGATGCAGGCAGCGACCGCGCCTGGCTGAACAAGGTGCGGCCGTGGTTCGCCCACCGCGCCCATATGCATGTGCGCCTGACCTGCCCGGCAGACAGCCTGGAGTGCGAAGAGCAGGCCCCGCCGCCGCCGGGTGACGGCTGCGGCGCGGAGCTGGAGAGCTGGTTCCTGCCGCCGAAACCGTCCACCGGCAAGCCGGGCAAAGCGCTGCCGCCGCCGTTGCCGCCATCGTGTCAGGCCTTGCTGGATAACCACTTCGGAGAGTGATCATGGAAGGTATTCTTCTCGGGCCGGAGATGCTCGGCATTCTGTTCGCCGTGGCGCTGCTGGCCGGGTTTATCGACTCGATCGCCGGGGGGGGCGGGTTGCTCACCGTCCCTGCGCTGCTGGCGGTGGGCGTGCCGCCCGCGCAGGCGCTGGCGACCAATAAGTTGCAGTCGGTGGGCGGCTCCTTCTCCGCCAGCCTCTACTTTGTGCGCCGCGGCGCGGTAAAACTCAGCGAGCAGAAGCTCACCATCCTGCTGACCTTTATCGGCGCGATGACCGGGGCGATCATGGTGCAGCATATGCGCGCCGACCTGCTGCGGCAGATTTTGCCGCTGCTGGTGGTGGGCATCGGCCTCTACTTCCTGCTGACGCCGCGGCTCGGCGAGGAGGAGCGGGCGCAGCGCCTCACCGGGCTGGCGTTCGGGCTGGCGGCCGGGGGCTGCGTCGGCTTTTATGACGGCTTCTTCGGGCCGGGGGCCGGTTCCTTCTATGCGCTGGCCTACGTGACGCTCTCCGGCTTTACGCTGGCCAAAGCCACCGCCCACGCCAAGGTGCTGAACTTCACCTCCAACGCCGGTGGCCTGCTGCTGTTTATCCTCGGCGGCAAGGTGATCTGGGGCATCGGGCTGGTGATGCTGGTGGGGCAGGTGCTCGGCGCGCGGCTCGGCGCGCACATGGTGCTGACCCGCGGGCAGAAACTGATCCGCCCGATGATTGTGCTGGTGTCGCTGGTGATGAGCGGCAAACTGCTGTATGACAATCACGGCCCGGAAATCCAGCACTGGCTGGCGCTGCACCTGGCGTAACGGCAACGCAGCGATTCAGAAAAAGTGCGGCTTGCCTTTTTCCCCAGGGCCGGTAGGGTTATCGCCTTTCCGGCCCGTTACTTTTTACGACATGAACATGATGAACACGACCCAGGCAGAGACCACACACCACTATCCGCAGCTGATTGAGATCTTCAACGGCTGCTTCAGCGACGACTTCAACACCCGGCTGGTGCGCGGAGAGGGCGAACCGATCTACCTGCCCGCCGATGAGGAGACCCCTTACCACCGCATCGAATTCGCCCACGGCTACTACGCCAGCGCGCTGCATGAGATCTCCCACTGGTGCATCGCCGGGGAGGCACGCCGCCAGCAGGTCGATTTCGGCTACTGGTACTGCCCGGACGGGCGCGACGCCCAGACCCAGTCTGAATTTGAGCAGGTCGAGATCAAGCCGCAGGCGCTGGAGTGGATGTTCTGCGTGGCGGCGGGCTTTCCGTTTAACGTCAGTTGTGACAATCTGAGCGGCGATGTGGAGCCGGATCGCATCGCGTTCCAGCGCAAAGTGCGCGAACGGGTGCTTCACCTGCTGGCAGAGGGCATCCCGGCGCGTCCGGCACGCTTTATTAACGCGTTACATTCGTTTTACAATACGCCAACGCTGACCGCCGAGGATTTTCCCTACCCGGAAGATCTCTGAGCACAGCATTCGCCCCGATTGATGAATGAGGAAGAGTGATGATCGCTGAATTTGAAGCGCGTATTCTGGCGCTGATTGATGACATGGTGGACCGCGCCAGTGACGATGAACTGTTTGCGGGCGGTTACCTGCGCGGTCATCTGACCCTGGCGGTGGCGGAAGCTGAAGAGAACGGCGAACATACGCCGCAGGCGCTGAAGCAGCGTGTGGAGATCAGCCTGAATAAAGCGATTCACGCCGGGGAACTCGCGCCGCGCGATCAGGTGCTGGTGCAGGCGATGTGGGACAACCTCTACCATCAGGCGCAGATCGAATCCTGATTCAGGCTGAAACCGCGCTGACAAAAAGGGCCTCATGACGAGGCCCTTTTTCATGGCGTCAAGGTCAGCCTGCGTCGCTGACTGGGCGGCCCTTGAGGAGCTTCCTGACCCAGAAGCGGTTCGGGTTGAGCGCCGCCAGCACGTCGGTGGGGCAGGGCTGCGGCTCGCCGTGGATCTGGGCCGCCAGAATCTCCGCCACCAGCGGGGCAGTGGTCAGGCCGCGCGCGCCGAGTGCGCCGAGCAGGTAGAAGTTGGCATAGCCCGGCGCATCCGGGATTGCGGCCCCGGCGGCGCGCTGGCGCGGCAGGTCAGCGTAGGCGGCCAGCGTGGCCTCAAAATCCGGGGCCTGGCCCACCAGCGGCAGGTGGTCGCGGGTGGCACAGCGCACGCCGCTGCGGGCGTTTCCGGCGGAGACATCCACCTCCTGCGGCCAGCGGCTGTCCGGCAGGCAGTCGATCAGCCGCTGGCGGTTCTGCTGCTGCTCCTCAATGCGGTAGCCGGTGTCGGTGTCACCGCGCTGGTAGCTGGCGCCGATGCAGTGCTGCCCGCTGGCGTCGGCCGGGGCGAGGTAACCGTCATAGCAGAGCACCTGTTGCAGTTGGCTCAGTGCCGGGGTGGTCGGGATATGGGAGACCTGGCCGCGCACCGGGTAGGCAGGCAGGGCGATAAAGTCCGTCAGGCGGTGGCCGTTCGCCAGCACCAGCGTGGCGTGGTGCGCCGTGGCACCTTCCGCAAACGCCAGTTGCCAGCCGTTCTCTTGCGGTGTCAGGCTTGTTAAGGTGTGGTTAAACGCCAGCGTCACGCCGCGTTCCGCCAGCCAGCCCAGCAGGGCGCGGGTCAGCTGGGCCGGGCAGAGCCAGCCGCCAAGGGGGTAGCGCACGCCGCCGAAGCCGGTCTCCACGCCGCTGTGGCGCGCCATCTCCTCCACGCTCTGCGCCTGCGCCAGTGCCTGCGGCCAGCCCGCTGCCAGCAGGGCGGCGATTTTGCGGCTGCTGCGCTCATCATAGGCGAGCTGGCCGACGCCGCCCCAGTCGCCGTCAAACTGCACGCCCCGCGCCGCCAGCTGCGGGTAGTGGCGGCGGGCAAAGGTAAAGGCGGCAGCGAAGAACTGCTCGAACGCATCCTGATGGCCGTTCAGCAGTGGGTAGACCGCCCCCTGCCGGTTACCGGAGGCCCCCTGCGCCGCCTCGCTCTCTGCGCAATAGAGGGTGACGCGGCTGCCGCGCTGCCACAGCGCCAGCGCCAGCATGGCACTGGCGATGCCGCCGCCGACAATCGCCACGTCAGCGTGGTTATCCGCCGCCGGGCGCGCATACCAGGGCGCGGCGGCGGGCAGGGCGGGCTGCTCGCCCATCACCCCGGCGAGCATCTCCCGCTTCTGGCCGAAGCCTTTGATCTTCTGCACCGCAAACCCGGCCTGCTGCAACCCGCGCCGCACAAAGCCCGCTGCCGTAAAGGTGGCGAAGGTGCCGCCGGGGCGCGCCAGCCGCGCCATCGCCTGGAACAGCGTCTCTGACCACATATCCGGGTTTTTGGCGGGCGCAAAGCCGTCGAGGAACCAGGCATCAACCTGCTTTTCCAGGCTGGCATCCGCCTGCGCAAACCACTGGTTGGCATCCCCGAACCAGAGATCCAGCGTCACCGCGCCGCCCGCCAGCAGCAGCCGGTGGCAGCCGGAGAACGGCAGCGGCCACTGTTCGCGCAGCGCCTGCGCGTACTCTGCCAGCTCCGGCCAGCGTGCATGGGCCGCCGCCAGATCCTCCACCGACAGCGGGAACTTCTCCACGCTGATGAAGTGCAGCTGTTGCAGCACGGCATCCGGGTTCTCCCGGTGGAAGCGGTCAAACGCCTGCCACAGCGTCAGGAAGTTGAGGCCGGTGCCGAAGCCGGTCTCCGCCACGATACAGCGGCGGCGCGGAGACCGGGCAAAGCGGGCCGGGAAGCCGTTGCTCTGCAGGAAAACGTGGCGCGTCTCCTCCAGCCCGTCCTGGTTGGAAAAATAGACGTCATCGAACTGTTGCGAAACAGGTGTACCCTGTTCATTCCAGCTCAGGCTGGCGGGTTGGATTGGGGAGTGGTTCACGCGCGATACTCATGGCTCAAGGGTTGGCGGGGATTTTAGCGGCGCGCTTATCCCGGCGCAAATTTGCATATAATAAGCAGACTGTTGCTGATCGGACTTGTTCGGCGTACAACTGTACGCTAGAGTGCGTGGCAAAATCCCGACTTAAAAGTGGAAGAGGTATTACATGAAACGTGCAGTGATTACTGGCCTGGGGATTGTCTCAAGTATTGGTAATAACAAACAGGAAGTTCTGGCCTCCCTGCAGGAAGGGCGTTCAGGGATCACTTTCTCACAGGAGCTGAAAGATTCCGGTATGCGCAGCCACGTATGGGGCGATGTGAAACTGGATACCACCGGCCTGATTGACCGCAAGATCATGCGCTTCATGAGTGATGCCTCTGTTTACGCTTATCTCTCCATGCAGGAAGCGATCAAGGATTCCGGTCTGACGGATGAGATGGTCTCCAACGAGCGCACCGGCCTGATTGCCGGTTCCGGCGGCGGCTCCCCGCGCAACCAGGTTGCCGGTTCCGACGGCATGCGCGCCAAAGGGCTGCGCGGCGTTGGCCCGTACATGGTGACCAAGGCGATGGCTTCCGGTGTCTCCGCCTGCCTCGCGACCCCGTTCAAAATCCGCGGCGTGAACTACTCCATCAGCTCCGCCTGTGCCACCTCCGCACACTGCATCGGCAACGCGGTTGAGATGATCCAGCTCGGCAAACAGGACGTGGTCTTTGCCGGCGGCGGCGAAGAGCTCTGCTGGGAGATGGCCTGTGAGTTCGACGCCATGGGCGCGCTCTCCACCAGCTACAACGACTGCCCGGAAAAAGCTTCCCGCACCTACGACCAGGCGCGTGACGGTTTCGTGATCGCCGGTGGCGGCGGTATGGTTGTCGTCGAGGAGCTGGAACACGCTCTGGCACGCGGCGCGCACATCTACGCAGAGATCGTCGGCTACGGCGCGACCTCTGACGGCGCAGACATGGTGGCCCCGTCCGGTGAAGGCGCAGTGCGCTGCATGAAGATGGCGATGCAGGGCCTGGATACCCCGGTTGACTACATCAACGTCCACGGCACCTCCACCCCGGTGGGTGACGTGAAAGAGCTGGGCGCGATCCGTGAAGTGTTCGGCAACACCACCCCGGCCCTCTCCGCCACCAAAGCGATGACCGGCCACTCCCTGGGTGCCGCAGGCGTGCAGGAAGCGATCTACAGCCTGCTGATGCTGGAGCACGGGTTCATTGCGCCGAGCATCAACATCGAGCAGCTGGACGAGAAAGCAGAAGGCATGGACATCATCACCCAGCCGACCCAGCGCGCGCTGACCACCGTGATGTCCAACAGCTTCGGCTTCGGCGGCACCAACGCCACGCTGGTGATGCGCAAGTTCGCCCAGTAAGCCCTGGCCGCTGTTGATAAAAACCCGCTCCGGCGGGTTTTTTTACGCCTGCCGGGAGAGATACATCACGTTTTTGTATTCATCGCGTTGATGCTATTCATCGTTATGATACGTTGACCGCAGTAGGATTGTGACTGCAACCGCAGGCAAGACCTGATCGAACGGCTTAGGCCGGGCGGTCGGGTTTTTTTGTTTTCAGGGCATGAGAATGCAGATCGCCAAGATACTCAATAACAATGTGGTGGTGGTGCTGGACGGCCACGGGCAGGAGCAGGTGGTGATGGGGCGCGGCATCGGCTTCCAGAAGCAGGTGGGCGAGGCTATCCGCCGGGAGGCGGTCGAGAAGATTTTCGCCCTGAAGGGCAACGATCTCACGGCCCGGCTCGGCGAGCTGCTCAGCCATATCCCGCTGGAGGTGATGACCACCTGTGACTGCATCATTACCCAGGCGGCGGCCAGACTCGGCACGCTGCATGAGAGCCTCTGTATCTCACTGGCGGACCACTGCTACCACGCCATTGAGCGGCAAAAGCTCGGCACGCCGCTGCGCAACGGCCTGCTGTGGGAGATCGCCCGGCTCTACCCGAAAGAGTTCGCGCTGGGGCGGGAGGCGGTGGCGCTGATCGCCCGGCGGTTAAAGGTGCAGCTGCCGGATGATGAGGCGGGGTTTATCGCCCTGCATCTGGTCAATGCCCAGCTTAACGGCAATATGCCGGAAGTGATGCACGTGACGCGGGTGATGCAGGAGATTCTGCAGATCGTCAAATACCAGCTGGCGCTGGATTATGACGAGGCCTCCCTGAGCTACCACCGCTTTGTGACGCACCTGAAGTTTTTTGCCCAGCGGATGCACGCCCGCACGGGCGTAGAGAGCGATGACCTCTCGCTGCACGATGCCGTCAAAGCGACCTATCCGCAGGCGTACCGCTGCGCGGGCAAAGTCGCGCAGCATATGGCCGGCCAGTACCAGCAGGCGCTGACCAAAGAAGAGCTGATGTTCCTTGCTATCCACATTGAGCGGGTACGCAAGGAGGGGCGGCTGCCGCCCGGCTAAGCGCCGTCAGCACACAGGATTGTTACTGCCGTCAGGCGGGCAAAACCTGAATGTTCCCGGTTGCCGGCAGGCAGCGCGGGGGCATTCAGGTTTTTTTTTGCCCCCGGCGGCCTGTCACCCTAACAGGAGAAGAGGCAATGGATACCCAGCAGACGGCACGCGACATCCTCAACGGGGTGGGCGGCCGGGAAAACATACTCAGCGTGATGCACTGCGCCACCCGGCTGCGCTTCCGGCTGCGCGCGCGTGACAAAGCAGATGCCGACGCGCTGAAACAGCACCCCGGCGTGATCATGGTGGTAGAGAGCGGCGGCCAGTTCCAGGTAGTGATCGGCAACCACGTCGGCGACGTCTGCCGGGCGCTGATGCAGCAGGCCGGGCTGGGCGAGAGCAGCGCGCCGGACGCGGAAGGCAGCGCCGCCCGGCAGAACCTGTTCAGCCGTTTTATTGACGTCGTCTCCGGCATCTTTACGCCGGTGATCGGGCTGATGGCGGCCTCCGGCATCCTGAAAGGGCTGCTGGCACTGGCGCTGGTCTGCGGCGTGCTGGAGGAGAACAGCGGCACCTACCGGATCTTCTTCGCCGCCGGGGACGCGATGTTCACCTTCCTGCCGCTGATTTTAGGCTACACCGCCGGGAAAAAATTCGGCGGCAACCCCTTTGTGACGATGGCCATCGGCGGCGCGCTGATGCACCCGCTGATGCTGGCCGCCTTCCAGGCGGAGAGCAGCGGCACCGGCGCGCCCTTCACCTTCTTCGGCCTGCCGGTGACGCTGATCAACTACAGCGGCTCGGTGATCCCGATCCTGTTTGCGGCCTGGGTCAGCTGCTGGCTGGAGAAAACCCTCGCCCCACGGCTGCACAGCAGCATCCGCAACTTCTTTACGCCGCTGCTCTGCCTGATGATTACCCTCCCGCTGACGTTCCTGCTGATTGGCCCTGCCGCCACCTGGCTCAGCCAGCAATTGGCCAACGGCCTTCAGACGATCTACATCTTCGCGCCGTGGCTGGCCGGGGCGGTGATGGGGGCGTTATGGCAGGTCTGCGTGATCTTCGGCCTGCACTGGGGGCTGGTGCCGCTGATGATGAACAACCTCAGCGTGCTGGGGCATGACACCCTGCTGCCGCTGGTAGTCCCGGCGGTGATGGGGCAGGCGGGGGCGGCGCTCGGCATGTTCCTGCTCAGCCGTGAACCGCGCAAACGGGCGCTGGCCGGTTCCGCCTTTACCGCGGCGCTGTTCGGCATCACCGAACCGGCGGTCTACGGCGTAACCTTACCGGCAAAACGGCCGTTTATCTTCGGCTGCCTGGGCGGGGCGATCGGAAGCGGCATCATGGGCTTCTACCTCACCAACGCTTACTCCTTCGGGTTTGCGAGCATCTTCACCTTTGCGCAGATTATCCCGCCCGGCGGCATCGACCGCACCGTGTGGGCGGGGATTACCGGCTCCCTGCTGGCGCTGCTGTTTGCCGCTGTGATGACCCGGCTGTTCGGGGTCTCTGCGGCTGCAGCCGCCCCGGCCGCCCCAGCCGCAGAGACGCCGCCTGCTGCGCCTGCCTCCGGCGAGACCCTGCTCAGCCCGATGAGCGGCACCCTGGTGGCGCTGGATCAGGTGCCGGACAAAACCTTCGCCAGCGGCCTGCTCGGCAAAGGGGTGGCGATTGTGCCGGAAGAGGGGCGCGTCACCTCACCGGTGGACGGGGAGGTCGCCTCGGTGTTCGCCACCCGCCACGCCATCGGCATCGCCTCCACGGGCGGCAGTGAAATACTTATCCATGTCGGCATCGATACCGTAAAACTCAACGGCGACCATTTTACCGCCCATGTCAAAGCGGGCGACCGGGTCGCGGCCGGTGACCTGCTGCTGACCTTTGACCCGCAGGCGATCAAGGCCGCCGGGTATGACCTCACCACCCCGATGCTGGTCAGCAACAGTGACGACTTTACCGACGTGCTCTGCGTGCCGGGCGCCCGCATCCTGGGCCGGGCGCCGCTGCTGACGGTGATTCATTAATCAATAAGGAGAGAACCATGACACAACCATTTCCGGCCGATTTCCTCTGGGGCGGGGCGATTGCCGCCAACCAGGTCGAGGGTGCCTACCTGACGGACGGCAAAGGGCTGTCCACCTCTGACCTGCAACCGCGCGGCATCTTCGGCGAGATCGTGGAGCGCCGTGAGGGCGACCACGGCATCAAGGATGTGGCGATCGACTTCTACCACCGCTACCCGGAAGACATTGCGCTGTTCGCGGAGATGGGCTTTACCTGCCTGCGTATCTCCATCGCCTGGACGCGCATCTTCCCGCAGGGCGACGAGGCGGAGCCGAATGAGGCGGGGCTGGCGTTCTATGACCGGGTGTTTGATGAGATGGCGAAGTACAACATCACGCCGCTGGTGACGCTCTCCCACTATGAGATGCCCTACGGGCTGGTGAAAAACCACGGCGGCTGGGGCAGCCGCGAGACCATCGGCTGCTTTACCCGCTATGCGCGCACGGTGTTCCGGCGCTACGGCGCGAAGGTCAAACACTGGCTGACCTTCAATGAGATCAACATGTCGCTGCACGCGCCGTTCACCGGCGTCGGCCTGCCGGAGGAGAGCAGCAAAAGCGAGATTTACCAGGCGATCCACCACCAGCTGGTGGCCAGCGCCGCGGCGGTAAAAGCGCTGCATGAGGAAATCCCGGACGGCAAAATCGGCAATATGCTGCTGGGCGGGCTGCTCTACCCGCTCTCCTGCCACCCGGACGACGTGCTGGAGACCCAGCGCCAGAACCGCGACTGGCTGTTCTTCGGCGACGTGCAGGCGCGCGGCTACTACCCGGCCTACATGAACCGCTACTTCCGCGAGAACGGCATCCAGATTGAGATCACCGCCGAAGACCGCGAGACGCTGAAAGAGACTATCGACTTCATCTCCTTCAGCTACTACATGACCGGCTGCGTCACCACCGACGAGTCGCAAAACCAGAAGGCGCGCGGCAACATCCTCAATATGGTGCCGAACCCGCACCTCGCCAGCTCAGACTGGGGCTGGCAGATCGACCCGGTGGGGCTGCGCATCCTGCTCAACTTGCTGTGGGATCGCTACCAGAAGCCGCTGTTTATCGTCGAGAACGGCCTGGGGGCGAAGGATAAGATCGAGGCGGACGGCAGCATCCGGGACGACTACCGCATCCAGTACCTGAATGACCACCTGGTGCAGGTGGGTGAGGCGATTGAGGATGGCGTGGAGGTAATGGGCTACACCTGCTGGGGGCCGATCGATCTGGTCAGCGCCTCGAAGGCGGAGCTGTCGAAGCGCTACGGCTTCATCTACGTGGACCGCGATGACAACGGCGAAGGCACGCTGGAACGCCGCCGCAAAAAAAGCTTCAGCTGGTACCAGGAGGTGATCCGCAGCAACGGCGGGAGCCTGACGCGCTGATCCGCCCCCGCTACCCTCTGCCCCGTAAGCCGGTGTTTGCGGGGCACTTTCCAGAATTGCGCACCGCACTGGCATAATCCCGCACGCCGCGTTACCTTCTCTCTCCCGTTTCCTGAGAGCCGTTCCCTATGGTCAAGACGCTGTTTTACCGCCTGTTCCGCAGCCTGTTCCACGATCGCCTGTTACAGGCGCTGCTGCTGCTGGGGGCCGTGCTCACCGCGCTGCACCCGGCGGCGGTGCGCACCTTCCCGGCTGCCGTGGACTGGCCCACGATCGTCACCCTGCTGGGGTTGCTGCTGCTGACCAAAGGGGTGGAGAGCAGCGGCTTCTTTGACCTGCTGGGGCGGGCGATGATCCGCCGCCTGCACCGCGAGCGGCCGCTGGCGCTGTTTATGGTGGCCGCCGCCGCGCTGCTTTCCACCTTTATGACCAACGACGTGGCGCTGTTTATTGTGGTGCCGCTGACCATCACGCTGAAAAAACTCTCCGCATTGCCGGTAACGCGGCTGATCATTTTCGAGGCGCTGGCGGTGAATGCCGGGTCACTGCTGACGCCGATCGGCAACCCGCAGAACATCCTGCTGTGGAACCGTGCCGGGGTGTCGTTTGCCGCCTTTACCGGCCAGATGCTGCCGCTGATGGCGGTGAGCATGGCGCTGCTGCTGGCGCTGACCTGGTTCAGCTTCCCGGCGCGGCCGATCCGCGATGTGCGGCTGCCGGAGGGCACCGCCTGCCGTAAGCCACTGCTGATCACCTGCGCGCTGCTTTACCTGCTGTTTCTGGTGTCGGTGGAGCTGGGGGCGGCGGGGTATGGCCTGCTGGCAGTGCTGGCCGGGTTGCTGCTGCTGGCGCGGCGGGTGCTGGTGCAGATCGACTGGGGGCTGATTCTGGTGTTTATCGCGATGTTCATCGACATCCGGCTGCTGGCGGATCTGCCGCTGCTGCGGCCGCTGATCGCCCAGATCCCCGGGCTGCCGGAGGGCGGGCTTTACCTGCTCGGCATCGGGTTATCGCAGCTGATCAGCAACGTGCCGGCCACCATCCTGCTGATGAACACGGTGCCCTCCAGCGTGCTGGTGGCCTATGCGGTGAACATCGGCGGCTTCGGGCTGGCGATCGGCTCACTGGCGAACCTGATTGCCCTCAGGATGGCCGGTGACCGGCGCATCTGGCTGCGGTTCCACCTCTACTCACTGCCGTTTCTGCTGGTCAGCGCGCTGGCAGGCTGGGCGCTGCTGGCGCTGACCGCCTGAGGTCAGAACAGTAACCAGAGGATAACCAGCACCACGCAGCAGGCTGCGAACAGCAGCGGCACGCCGCCGGCCCCCTGCAGGGGCCGCGGCAGCAGGGCGATCAGCGGGCTGACCAGCGGCTGCGGGGCCGGGGTGGCCTGCACCATCGACGCCGAGGTCGCGCTGCGGTCAACGCGGCGGCTGAACAGCATCCCCAGCAGGTCGTGCAGCTGCGCGGCGGTGAGCGGGGTGGCGGGCCCGGCGTTGAACTGCGTCTGGGCGTACTCCGTTAACTGCTGTTGCTCCTCGGCGCTGGCCGGGTGCTTCAGCGCCGTATGCAGGCTGTGCAGCGTCGGGCTGGTCTGCTGGCTCAGGGCGTGGCGCGCCTGCAGGTATTGGGTGATCACCTGGAAGTGGCGCGCGGGCATCGGATCCGTGGTGGAGACCCCGGCCAGCCGGAACAGCTCCTGCCACAGTTTGGCCGGTTTCTCGCCGGTGGCGGCGCTGAGGCGCGCCACCTGCTGTTGCAGGCTGCGCTGTTCGGCGGGCAGCACCGGCCGGTCCATCACCGGGGTCTGTTGCGGCGGCGGGATGGTCAGCCCGCCGGACTGGATCAGCGCCAGTACCTGATGCAGCTGCTCATGGCTCAGCTGGCTCAGCACCGTGTGGCCGAAATTCTGCCGGATGAAATCGCTGACCGCCTGCCGGTTATTGCCGAGCGGCAGCAGCTCCGTGAGCTGTTGCAGCAGCTGGCGGGTGGCATGGCTCTCCTGCGCACTGCTCAGGCGGCTTTGCAGGTTCTGCTCCGCCTGCGGGAACTGCCCGGCGCTGATCTCCCCCTCGTTCGGCACGTGCAGGTCGTGGCGCAGCGTGGCCCACAGCTCGGCGGCCTTCATCGGCGTCAGCGCCATGATCTTCACCACCAGTTTCTCCAACGTGGTGCGCTGTGCGGAGGTGAGCGGCTGGTTCTCGCCGGGCGGGGTCGGCCCGGTTTTGGCTGACGGCAGGTGCCGGTCACTGACCGGAGGGGTGCCGGGGCCGCTCAATGGTTGCATAGCGTTGAAGTCCTTAATGTACAGAGGAGAGCCGGATGCCGCGCAGGGGAATCGCCGGGGGCGGCAGTGTGGGCAAATGATACCAACCTGTACCCATCACGGATAGTGATGAATGTCGCTTAAATCATCGGCGGGGGCCGATTGCTCACTCCGTCCCCATTTTCTGCGGCGGCGCTCTCCGCGGTGTGCCCCGGGTGCCGGCTTTGCGCCCGGCATAACGCCATCGCCCGTGCCAGCCGCTCAATGCCGGCGAGGGTGCGCTCCGGCGTGTTGGCGCTGAAATTGAGCCGCAGGGTGAACTCTGCCTGCGGGTTGTCCCGGTAGAAGCAGGCCCCGCGCGCAAAGGTCACCTTCTCCTGCCACGCCAGCGGCATCAGCCGTGACACCGGGATATCCGGCGGCAGTTGCAGCCAGAGGAACAGCCCGCCCGCCGGTAGCTCCATGCGGCACCCTTCCGGCAGGTGGCGCGCCAGCGCCTCTGCCGCCACATCGCGCAGCCGGCGGTAGAGGCGGCAGGCGCGCTGGAGCTGGCGCTGGTAACTGCCCACAGTGACGAAGGCGTCCAGCGAGCGCTGGAGCAGGCTGGAGGTGGTGAAGCTGTCGAGATGTTTGCGCTGCGCCAGCCGCGGGTAGAGCACCGCGTCCGCCACCAGATAGCCGATGCGGATGCTCGGCATCAGCATCTTGGAAAAGGTGCCGATGTAGATCACGCCGCCCCCGGTGGCCAGCGATCGCAGCGAAGGCAGCGCCGCCCCCTCGTAACGCAGGTCACCGACAAAATCGTCCTCCAGCAGCGTCACCCCGGCGGCCGCGGCCAGCGCCACCAGTTGCCGGCGGCGCGGTTCGCTCAGGCAGCGCCCGGTGGGGTTCTGGAAATTGGGGATGGTGTAGATCAGTGCCGGGCGGTGCGCCGCCAGCAGGGCGGGCAGGGCGTCGGTGCAGAGGCCATCGGCATCGCAGGGGATCGGCACGGTGCGGATGCCCTGAAGCGCAAACAGCGTCAGCGCCTCGGCGTAGGTCGGCTCCTCCACCAGGACCGTGTCGCCGGGGCGCAGCAGCGTCTGGCTTACCAGGCTCAGCGCCTGCTGCGAGCCGTTGGTGATCAAAATCTGCTCCGGCCGCGCCGGGATGCCCTGCAACGAAAGGATGCGCGCCAGCGTATCGCGCAGCGGGTAGTAACCGCAGTAGTCACCGTAGTGGAACGCCTCATCCGCATGGCGGCGCAACACCGAATGCATCACCTTGCGGAACGCCTCCTGCGGGAAGATGCGCGGGTTGCCGATCCCGGCGGCAAAATTGATCACCTCCGGCGGCAATGGGGTGTCGGCGTGCCCATCCAGCCGCGATGCGCCGGTGGTAAAAGGGTCAACCGGAAAGGCCCCGTCATCAAAAGGCGTTGGGCGGCCCGCTGTGCGGGCGGGTGGGGCGTAAGGGTGGCGCACATAGGCCCCGCTGCCGCGCCGCGCCTCTAAAAAACCTTTGGCCGCCAGCTCACCGTAGGCGTTCTCCACCGTCAGGCGGCTGATGGCCAGTTCCGCCGCCAGCATCCGGGTGGAGGGGAGCTTGTCCCCCTCTTTGAGGCTGCCGTCGAGAATGGCGCAGCGCAGGGTCTCCTCAATCTGAAGGTAGAGCGGGATCACGCTGTGGCGATCGAGGGGGATGTGCATACGGCTCCTGGGCGGCAGAAAAGGGAAAGTGGCCTGCTTAAGATTAATAGTAAGTGGCTCTGGCCGGAAAGGGGCAGGGGCGTAAAATTCCTCATACTGGCTTTTATTGTTATCTGAGAGGATGTTATGCCGAATTCCACCGCAACCCCGGCCGCGGGCACCGCCCTGCCCGGTGGCCTGCCTGCCCGTGCCGGGCAGGGGTTTTCACTGGCGGTGCTGAGCGCGTTTCTGCTGGCGTTCACCGCCATCATCATCCGCGTGCTCACGGAACAGTACCGGTTGCCTGCGCTGGTGCTGGCCTTCTGGCGGGCGGCGCTGGTGTCGGCGGTGCTGTTCCCGGTGCTGCTCTGTGTGCGGCCGCAATGGCTGCGCCTCAGCTGGGCGCGGCTGCGGTTTTATGCGCTGTTCGGGCTGGTGCTGGCGCTGTTCAATGCGCTCTGGACGTTTTCCATCATGCTGAACGGCGCGTCGGTCGCCACCATCCTCAGCTACTTTTCGGTGGGGTTTACGGTGTTTCTCGGCTGGGTCTGTTTTGGTGAGCGGCTGAGCGCCCGGCAACTGGCAGTGATCGGCGTCAGCCTGGTGGGCTGTGCGCTGGTCAGCCTGGGCGGCGATGAGGCGGCGGCGCACACCGGCCTGGTGGGGTTATTGATTGGCGTGCTGACCGGGGTCGGCTCCACGCTCTATGCACTGTGCGGGCGGCTGGCGAGCCGCCGCGGCTACCCGGAGTGGAACACGATTCTCTATGTGTTCGCCTTTGCGGCACTCTACCAGCTGCTGTTCAACACCGCGGCCGGGCACCTGCCGGTGCCGGACGGCAGCCTGACCGGGAGCCTCTGGTTTTTGTCTCAGGGGCCGGCCGGCATTCAGTGGCACGGCTGGGGGCTGTTGCTGCTGCTGGCAGCGGGGCCGACGCTGCTCGGCTTCGGCCTGTATAACCTCAGCCTGAAAAGCCTGCCGCTGGCGGTGGCTAACCTGATCCTCTCCCTGGAGCTGGTGTTTACCGCCGCCATCGCCTTTGTGTTGCTGGGCGAAACCCTGACGCCGTGGCAGCTGCTGGGCAGCGCCCTGATGCTGGCCGGGATCGGGCTGATGCGCAGCCGCCGCCGGGCAGTGGTCAGGGCGCCGGACGGTTCGCCGGGCGCAGCAGCGGCGTGCGCAGCCGCTGTGCCAGGAACACCCCCAGCAGCGTAACGCCGCCGCCGATCAGGTGGTAACTGTGCAGCTGCTCATGCAGGAACAGCACCGCAATCACCGCCGTAAACAGCGGCGTCAGGTTCATAAAGATTGAGGTGGTGTTCGCGCCCAGCCGCATCACGCCCTGAATCCACAGGAAGGGCGCAACCAGCGAGGCGGGGATGCCGGCAAACAGCACCAGCGGCAGGTTCTGCGCCGTGAGGGTGGCGTCCGGCGTCAGCAGGAAGTTGGGCAACAGCAGCAGCACGCCGAACAGGATCTGCACATAGAGGGATTGCCAGTTCGGCAGCGGGATCGCCCAGCGGCGGGTGAGCACGCCGTAACAGGCGTAGGAGGCGGAGGCGGCAAACATCATCAGCTCGCCGCTGCCGATGCCGTGGGTCAGCAGCTGCTCCGGGTGGCCGGCGCTGACCAGCCACACCAGGCCGCCGAACGAGAGCACGCCGCCGAGCGCCATGCCGCGGGTGGGGGCGATGCCGAGCAGGGCGATGCTGAAGAGGATGGTCAGCAGCGGGATCAGCGAGCTGAGAATGCCCATAAACAGCGCGCTGACGCTATGTGCGGCGTAATAGGCCAGGCTCTGGTAGAGCACCATGCCGAGCAGCCCGAGCACCAGCAGTTTCCCCAGGTGCGGGCGCAGCGCCTGCCGGTTACGCCACAGGCCGGGCAGCACAAAAGGGGTCAGCACCAGCAGCGCCAGCAGCCAGCGGTAAAAGGAGATGGCAGCCGGGGCGATGGCACCGGCCGCCAGTTTGCTGACCACGGCGTTCAGCGACCAGATCAGCACGGCCAGCAGGGGGAGAAGCGCGTTCATAACTCTTGTCTCATGGTAAAAAGGGGGTAGTGTACGTGCCCCGGCCGCGGATGGCGACTCCCCCGGCCACCCCGCCCGCCGCCTCGCCCTGTGCCCGTTTCCCCCGCGCCGCTGCGCAATCGTCTGGGTTTCGCCTGAAATAATGGGATTCTCAGTGATTCAGTGGCAGAATATTTGCCCTTCTTTATCGCTATGCTGCCGGAGTGTGACGTGAAAATCCTGGTTGATGAAAATATGCCGTATGCCCAGACCCTGTTCAGCCGCCTGGGCGAGGTGCAGGCGGTGCCCGGCCGCCCGATCCCGCAGGCGGCGCTGGCGGGGGCTGACGCGCTGATGGTGCGCTCCGTCACCAAAGTGAATGCCGATCTGCTGGCCGGCACCGGGGTGAAATTTGTCGGCACCGCCACCGCCGGCACCGACCATGTGGATGACGCCTGGCTGGCGGCGCAGGGCATCGGCTTTTCTGCCGCGCCGGGCTGCAACGCCATCGCCGTGGTGGAGTATGTCTTCTCCGCGCTGCTGATCCTCGCCCAGCGCGACGGCTGGCAGCTGCGTGATAAAACTGTGGGGATCGTCGGCGTCGGTAACGTCGGCTCCCGGCTGCAGGCGCGGCTTGAGGCGCTGGGCGTGAAAACGCTGCTGTGTGACCCGCCGCGCGCCGCGCGCGGTGATCACGGCCCGTTCTGGCCGCTGGAGAAGCTGGTGGCCGAGGCAGATATCCTCACCTTCCACACCCCGCTGAATAAAGAGGGCCCGTACCGCTCGCGCCACCTGGTGGATGCCGAGGTGCTGGCCGCGCTGCCGGACAACCGCGTGCTGATCAACGCCTGCCGCGGTGCCGTGGTGGACAACGCCGCGCTGCTGGCCGCGCTCCGGGGCGGCAAAGCGCTGCGCACCGTGCTGGATGTCTGGGAGCCGGAGCCGGATCTCTCACTGCCGCTGCTGCAGGCCGTGGACATCGGCACTGCGCACATCGCCGGGTACAGCCTGGAGGGCAAAGCACGCGGCACCACGCAGGTGTTCGAGGCCTACAGCCAGTTCCTCGGCCGGCCGCAACAGGTGCCGCTGGCGACGCTGCTGCCGGTGCCGGATGTCAGCGAGGTGACGCTGAACGGCAATCTGGCGGCGAACCTGGATGAAGGGACCCTGCTGCGCCTGATGCACCTGGTGTATGATGTGCGCCGCGATGACGCCCCGCTGCGGCGGGTGGCCGGGATCCCCGGCGAGTTCGACAAATTGCGGAAGTTTTATCAGGAGCGGCGCGAATGGTCGTCGCTCTGCATACAGTGTGACGACGAGGCCACGGCCGCGTTGCTGACCCGGCTCGGCTTCAGCGCCCGGCTGCGTTAAGCGCGTCACCCCCTCTTTTCATGGGCGGCAGTGACCGCCCTTTGTGTTTGTTTTTCTGGAGAAACCACTATGTCTGACGGCTGGAACATTGCCCTGTTGGGGGCCACAGGCGCGGTAGGCAACGCCTTACTGGAACTGCTGCAGGAACGCCAGTTCCCGGTGGGGGAACTTTTCCCACTGGCCAGCGACCGCAGCGCCGGTGAGTCCCTGCGTTTCAACGGGAAATCGGTGATGGTGCAGGACGCCGCGCAGTTTGACTGGGCGCAGGCGCAACTCGCCTTCTTTGTGGCCGGGACGGAGGCCACCGCACGTTACGCGGAAGAGGCGGCCAACGCCGGCTGCCTGGTGATTGACAGCAGCGGCCTGTTCGCGCTGGAGCCGGATGTGCCGCTGGTGGTGCCGGGCGTCAACCCGCACGTGCTGGGCGATTACCGCAACCGCAATATCGTGGCGCTGGCCGACAGCCTGACCAGCCAGCTGCTGACCGCCATCAAACCACTGACGGAGCAGGCCGGGCTCTCCCGCCTGCACGTCACCAGCCTGATCTCCGCGTCAGCGCACGGCAAGGCGGCGGTGGACGATCTGGCCGGGCAGAGCGCCCGCCTGCTCAACGGCCTGCCGGTGGAGCAGAGCCTGTTCAGCAAACAGCTGGCGTTCAACCTGCTGCCGCTGCTGGCGGATGAGGCGGGCAGCGTGCGTGAGGAGCGCCGCCTGGTGGACCAGGTGCGTAAAGTCCTGCAGGACGAAGGCCTGCCGATCTCGGTGAACTGCATCCAGTCGCCGGTGTTCTATGGCCAGGCGCAGGTGGTCAACCTGGAGGCGCTGCGCCCGATGGCGGCTGACGAGGCGCGTGAGGCGTTCCAGACGGTAGAGGAGATTTCGCTGAGCGATGAGCAGGACTTCCCGACCCAGGTCACGGATGCCTCCGGCAACGACGCGC
Source organism: Chimaeribacter coloradensis (assembly GCF_002858715.1). GTDB lineage: Bacteria > Pseudomonadota > Gammaproteobacteria > Enterobacterales > Enterobacteriaceae > Chimaeribacter > Chimaeribacter coloradensis. The sequence goes on from NZ_PJZH01000011.1 coordinate 61,707, forward strand.
TGAGCATCGGCTGCGTGCGCAACGACTACGGCATCCCGGAGATTCTGCAATTCTGGTCCGTGGCTGACAACATCCGCTTCGGCGGCGCGCGGATGGCGGTGGAAACCGCCGAGAAGCTGGTGCAGGAGTACATGTACTGATGTCTGACGCCGTGACCCTGCCGCCGGAACCGGCGGCAGGCCAGTTTAAAATCGCGCTGGGAATCGAGTATGACGGCAGCCGCTATTTCGGCTGGCAGCGGCAGCAGGAGGTCGCCAGCGTGCAGGGCTGCCTCGAGCAGGCGCTGAGCAAAGTGGCGGCGCACCCGGTCAGCGTCTTCTGCGCCGGGCGCACTGACGCCGGGGTACACGCCACCGGGCAGGTGGTGCACTTCACCACCGATGCCGTGCGCAAAGAGGCGGCCTGGACGATGGGGGTCAACACCCATCTGCCGCCTGACATCGCCGTGCGCTGGGTGAAAACCGTGGAGGAGGATTTCCACGCGCGTTTCAGCGCCACCGCCCGCCGCTACCGCTATGTGATCTACAACCACCGCTACCGCCCGGCCATTCTCCAGCAGGGAGTGACGCACTACCACCAGCCGCTGGATGAGCAGCGGATGCAGCGCGCGGCGCAGAGCCTGCTGGGCGAGAATGATTTCACCTCATTCCGCGCGGTGCAGTGCCAGTCGCGCACCCCGTGGCGCAATGTAAAACATGTAAATATTACACGCCTGGGTCACTATATTGTGGTAGATATCAAGGCCAATGCGTTCGTTCACCACATGGTACGCAACATTGTCGGCAGCCTGATGGAGATCGGCTGTGGTAACCAGCCGGAAACCTGGATGGCCGATTTGCTGGCGGTGAAGGATCGCACGCAGGCCGCGGCCACGGCCCGGGCAGAGGGGCTTTATCTGGTGGCAGTGGACTACCCGGCACGTTTTGACCTGCCGTCCCCGCCGCTGGGGCCGCTGTTTTTGCCGGACGATCTGCACCCGGCACACTGACAGGCAACACAGGGACCCGGCTCGCCGGGTATACGTTTAAACCTGCGGGGTTGTTACCTGCATCACAGAGATGGGCCCTATGGACTTTATCCATTTCGTTATTGATTTTATTCTGCATATTGATGTTCATCTGGCAGAACTGGTCGCGCAGTATGGCGTGTGGATTTACGGCATTCTCTTCCTGATCCTGTTTTGTGAAACCGGGCTGGTGGTCACCCCCTTCCTGCCGGGGGATTCGCTGCTGTTTGTGGCGGGCGCGCTGGCGGCCCTGCCGTCCAACAGCCTGGATGTGCATGTCATGGCGTTCCTGATGGTCTGCGCGGCGATCCTGGGTGACGCGGTGAACTACACCATCGGCCGCCTGTTTGGTAAGCGGTTGTTCAGTAACCCTGACTCGAAAATTTTCCGGCAGAGTTACCTGACCAAGACCCACCAGTTCTATGACAAGCACGGCGGCAAAACCATTATCCTGGCGCGTTTCGTGCCGATCGTGCGGACTTTTGCGCCGTTTGTGGCCGGGATGGGGCATATGTCCTACCGTCACTTTGCCGCCTACAACGTCGTGGGCGGGCTGCTGTGGGTGCTGCTGTTCACCTATGCCGGTTACCTGTTTGGTGACCTGCCGGTGGTGCAGGAGAACCTGAAGCTCTTGATTGTCGGCATTATCCTTGTTTCAATTCTGCCGGGCGTAATTGAAGTATGGCGTCACCGCCGCGCAGCCGCGCGGGCGCAAAAACAGTAAAACAGGGTGACGCCGTCACATTATTGTTAAGTTTTGACGACATTAACCTAACGGTTCGACCAGTTTTTTATCCACAGTGTCGAACCGTTATGGTTTAATGAGCGGCATTTATGGTCTGTCCGTGCGGACACCCCTGATGTCAGTGCCTTAGTGGCGCGCCCCGGGCGCGCATCTCGGGCATTTTTTTATGGGTCGTTTACGGCGGACAAGAACAGTGGACCGGCAATGGCCGGGTTCAAACAGAAAGGTCATCAATGAGCTGGATTGAACGAATTCTAAATAAGAGCACGATCACCCAAACCCGTAAGGCGAACATTCCTGAAGGGGTCTGGACTAAATGTGACAGCTGCGGCCAGGTTCTCTACCGCGCCGAGCTGGAGCGCAACCTTATGGTGTGCCCTAAGTGCGACCATCACATGCCGATTGCTGCGCGTATGCGCCTGCATACCTTCCTGGATGAAGGCAGCGATGTGGAATTGGGCAGTGAGCTTGAGCCGAAAGATGTGCTGAAGTTTAAGGATTCCAAAAAGTATAAAGACCGCCTGAGCGCGGCCCAGAAAGAGACCAACGAGAAAGACGCGTTGATCGTCATGAAGGGCACGCTGCACGGTATGCCGGTCGTCGTGGCCTCCTTTGAGTTCGCCTTTATGGGCGGGTCAATGGCCTCTGTGGTCGGCGCGCGCTTTGTGCGTGCGGTCGAGCAGGCGCTGGAAGACAACTGCCCGCTGGTCTGCTTCTCCTCCAGCGGCGGCGCGCGTATGCAGGAAGCGCTGATGTCCCTGATGCAGATGGCGAAAACCAGCGCCGCGCTGGCCAAAATGCAGGAGCACGGCCTGCCGTACATCTCGGTACTCACCGACCCGACCATGGGCGGCGTCTCCGCCAGCCTGGCGATGCTGGGTGATCTGAACGTCGCGGAACCGAAAGCGCGCATCGGCTTCGCCGGCCGCCGCGTGATCGAGCAGACCGTGCGTGAGAAGCTGCCGCCGGACTTCCAGACCAGTGAGTTCCTGATCCAGAAAGGCGCGATCGACATGATCATCCGCCGCCCGGAGATGCGCGGCAAGCTGGCCAGCATCCTCTCCAAGCTGACCAACCACCCGGAGCCGAATGTTGTGGTTCACGTGGTTGACAGCGACGATGTCGTCAGCGACAACCAGCAGGACGCCTGACCGGCCCGGTGACAACCGGTAACGGGTGGTTGCTGCGGCAGCCACCCGCCACCTGACAAGGGGCACCACCTGCGCCGACGTCGTGGGTGGTGCATTGTCCACTAACGTTGCGCCACACGCAGCGTAAGCAAGCGAACGGGACACATGCAAACTCAACGCACTCCCCACGCCACGTCGCCCCTGGCCACGTGGCTTCATTATCTCGAACACCTTCACTCTCAGGCGATTGACCTCGGCCTGGACCGCGTCAAACGCGTCGCGGAACGCCTCTCCCTGCTCAGACCCGCCCCCTTTGTGTTTACCGTCGCCGGGACCAACGGCAAAGGCACCACCTGCCGCACGCTGGAAGCGATCCTGCTGGCCGCCGGTTACCGCGTGGGCGTCTACAGTTCACCGCATCTGGTGCGCTACACCGAGCGGGTGCGCATTCAGGGTCAGGAGCTGCCGGAAGCAGCGCACTGCGCCTCCTTTGCCCAGCTTGAGGCCGGGCGCGGCGACATCTCCCTGACCTATTTCGAATACAGCACCCTCTCCGCACTGCACCTGTTCACCCAGGCGGCGCTGGATGTGGTGATCCTGGAAGTGGGGCTGGGCGGGCGGCTGGACGCCACCAACATCGTGGACGCCGACGTCGGGGTGATCACCAGCATCGCCCTCGACCACACTGACTGGCTGGGGCCGGACCGCGAAAGCATCGGCCGCGAGAAAGCGGGGATCTTCCGGCCGGGCCGCCCGGCGGTGGTCGGGGAACCTGCGATGCCGTACACCATCGCCGAAGTGGCCCACGACCGCGGCGCGGCGCTCCATGCGCGCGGCGCTGACTGGCACTTCAGCGTGGGGGCCGCCAACTGGCAGTGGCAGGCGGGCGGCCGGGTGCTGGCTGACCTGCCGCTGCCGCAGGTGCCGCTCGACAACGCCGCCACGGCGCTGGCGGCGCTGCACTACGGCCTGCCTGCGCTGACGGTGGCGGTGCCGGCCCTGACGGTGGATGACCAGGCGATCCGCATCGGGCTGCAACAGGCGATGCTGCCGGGGCGCTTCCAGACGGTGAGTGAGTCCCCGCGGCTGATTCTGGACGTCGCGCACAACCCGCATGCGGCGGCCTATCTGGCGCAGCGGCTGGCCGCTCTGCCGCGCCAACCGGGCAGCCGGGTGCGCGCCGTGGTGGGGATGCTGTCAGACAAAGACATCGCCGGGACGCTGGCCTGCCTGGTGCCGCAGGTAGACGTGTGGTATTGCGCGCCGCTGGAAGGGCCGCGCGGGGCCACCGCAGAGCAACTGGCGGAACACCTGGCCGCCCCGCAGCTGTTTGCGGATGTCGGCACAGCCTGGCAACAGGCGATGCAGGACGCGGACGATCAGGACATTGTGATCGTTTGCGGGTCATTCCATACCGTGGCACATGTCATGGAAGCACGAGAGGCAGGGAACAGCAGTGGCAAGTAAGTTTCAGAACCGCCTGGTCGGCACCGTGATCCTGGTGGCGGTCGGGGTGATTGTGCTGCCGGGCCTGCTCGACGGCAAAAAGAAGCACTATGAGGATGAGTTTGCGGCCATTCCGCTGGTACCGAAAGCAGGTGACAGCCAGGAGAATGACGCCGTGCCGCCGGTGACCCAGTCACTGCCCGCCCAGCCGCCGGAAGGTGCCGGGCAGGCCGTGGGGGCCGCCAGCCAGCCGGCGGCCGGGCCGGGCACTACGGCAGAGGCACCGGAGCAGCGCGCGCCGGTTACCGCGCCGCCGGTGACCACCACCAAACCTGTTCAGCCGGAGAAGGTGGCACCGAAACCCGCCGAGCCGAAGCCGGTGAAACCGGTGGAGAAGCCGAAGGCAGAGCCAAAACCGGAACCGAAACCGGTTGAGAAGCCGCAGCCGAAACCGGAAACCAAGCCGCAGCCCACTGACACCGCTCCGGCCGGGCAGGCCTATATCGTTCAGCTCGGCGCGTTGAAAAACGCCGCCAAAGTGAATGAGATTGTCGCCAGCCTGCGCCTTTCGGGTTACCGCGCCTACACCGTGCCGTCCACGCCGGTGCAGGGGCAGATCACCCGCATCTTTGTCGGGCCGGACGCCTCGAAGCAGAAGCTTCAGTCCGCCCTGCCGGAGATGAACCAAATCAGCGGGCTGAGCGGCCAGGTACGGGCCTACAGCGCCGGGCGCTAGATCCGGCCATGCAGACGGGGTGCCGGAAGGCGCCCCGTTTCTTATTTCAGGGGCGCATGCGGGCAGGGCAGTGCACTATGTTTCTGCCTGCGTTGATGTTTTTTTAAGCTGTGTTAATTATTTGCGATGGGGCCGGATTTCCCCTACGCAAACGTTTTCTTTTTCTGTTAGAATTCGCCGCGAATTGGATGCGGGGCGGATCATCATTGGGATAACCATGGTCTGGATCGATTTCGTCATCATTGCAATTATTGGGTTTTCGGCTCTGGTCAGCCTGATCCGGGGATTTGTCCGCGAAGCGTTGTCACTGGTTACCTGGGGATGCGCGTTTTTTGTGGCCAGTCATTACTATCCCTACCTTGCTATCTACTTCACCCGTTTTCAAGAGGAACTGGTCCGGAACGGAATCGCAATCGGCATCTTATTTATCGCGACGTTGCTCGTAGGTGCCGTTGTTAACTATGTGATTGGCTCGCTGGTGGAGCGTACCGGGCTGTCAGGTACAGACCGGGTACTGGGCGTGTGTTTCGGCGCGCTGCGCGGTGTGTTGATTGTCGCCGCTATCCTGTTTTTTCTGGATACCTTCACCGGCTTTTCACAGAGTGCTGACTGGAAACAGTCTCAGTTGATTCCGCAGTTCAGCTATATCATCAGGTGGTTTTTCAGCTACCTGCAGAGCACGTCGAGTTTCTTGCCGCAGCATCTCTAACTGCGGCAGCGCTGATGAGGAAAAGACAACATGTGCGGTATTGTCGGGATCGCCGGTTTTATGCCGGTCAACCAGTCGATTTATGACGCGTTAACGGTGCTCCAGCACCGTGGGCAGGATGCCGCAGGCATCATCACCATTGATGCCAACAACGGCTTCCGTCTGCGTAAAGCCAACGGCCTGGTGAAGGATGTGTTTGAAGCCCGGCACATGCAACGCCTGCAGGGTAACATGGGCATCGGCCATGTCCGCTACCCGACCGCCGGCAGTTCCAGTGCGTCTGAAGCGCAGCCTTTTTACGTCAACTCGCCGTTTGGTATCACCCTGGCGCACAACGGTAACCTGACCAACGCCCACGAGCTGCGCAGCAAGCTGTTCGAAGGGGCGCGTCGCCATGTGAACACCACCTCCGACTCCGAAATTCTGCTGAATATCTTCGCCAGCGAACTGGACCGTTTCCAGCACTACCCGCTGGAAGCGGAGAACATTTTCGCCGCGATTGCCGCGATGAACCGGCAGATCCGCGGGGCTTACGCCTGCGTGGCGATGATCATCGGCCACGGGCTGGTGGCGTTCCGTGACCCGCACGGCATCCGCCCGCTGGTGATCGGCAAGCGTACCCTGCCGGACGGCCGCAATGAGTATATGGTCGCCTCCGAGAGCGTGGCGCTGGACACGCTGGGCTTCGAGTTCCTGCGCGACGTGGCACCGGGCGAGGCGGTCTATATCACCGCCAAAGGGCAGCTCTTCACCCGCCAGTGCGCGGAGAACCCGTCGTGCCACCCGTGCCTGTTCGAGTATGTCTACTTCGCGCGCCCGGACTCCTTCATCGACAAGATCTCCGTCTACAGCGCCCGCGTGCGCATGGGCGAGAAGCTCGGCAACAAGATTGCCCGCGAATGGGAAGATCTGGACATCGACGTGGTGATCCCGATCCCGGAAACCTCCAACGACATCGCGCTGGAGATCGCCCGTATCCTGAACAAGCCGTACCGCCAGGGCTTTGTGAAGAACCGCTACGTCGGCCGTACCTTCATCATGCCGGGCCAGCAGGCGCGCCGCCAGTCCGTGCGCCGCAAGCTGAACGCCAACCGCGCCGAGTTCCGGGACAAAAACGTGCTGCTGGTGGATGACTCCATCGTGCGCGGCACCACCTCGGAGCAGATCGTGGAGATGGCGCGTGACGCCGGTGCCAAGCGCGTTTACCTCGCCTCGGCTGCCCCGGAGATCCGCTTCCCGAACGTCTACGGCATCGACATGCCGAGCGTCAACGAGCTGATCGCCCACGGCCGTGAGGTGAGTGAGATCACCCAGCTTATCGGCGCGGACGCGCTGATCTTCCAGGATTTGAACGACCTGATCGACGCGGTGCGCGAAGACAACCCGGACATTGAGCAGTTTGAGTGCTCTGTGTTTGACGGTATCTACGTCACCAAAGATGTGGACCAGGGCTATCTGGAGCACCTGGAGGCGCTGCGCAACGACGATGCCAAAGCGCTGCGCGGCCAGCAGGAAGTGGAAAATCTGGAAATGCATAACGAGGGCTGATAATCCGGCCCGCTTTGGTTACCATACCCTGCTGAAAGGGCCAGGCTTGCCTGGCCCTGTTTTTTTTAGGCGGCGGACGGTTGCCCGGCGCGATCACTTCCGAGGTAAGAGCATGAAACGTCTCATCATTGGCATCTCCGGTGCCAGCGGCGCTGTCTATGGCGTGCGCCTGTTGCAGGTTTTGCGTGAGGTCGAGGGGGTGGAAACCCATCTGGTGATGAGCAATGCCGCCCGCCAGACGCTGGCGCTGGAGACCGACTACGCCCTGCGGGACGTGCAGGCGCTGGCCGATGTGGTCCACGATGCGCGTGACATCGCGGCCAGCATCTCCTCCGGCTCGTTCAAAACCGCCGGGATGGTGATTCTGCCGTGCTCCATCAAAACCCTCTCCGGCATTGTGAACAGTTTCACCGACAGCCTGGTGACGCGCGCGGCGGACGTGGTGCTGAAAGAGCGGCGCACGCTGGTGCTCTGTGTGCGGGAGACGCCGCTGCACCTCGGCCACCTGCGCCTGATGACCCAGGCCGCTGAGCTGGGCGCGGTGATTATGCCGCCGGTACCCGCCTTCTATCACCGACCCGAAACTGTGCAGGAGATCGTCGACCAGACGGTAAACCGCGTACTGGATCAGTTTGGCATTGAATTACCTGACGATCTGTTTGAGCGCTGGCAGGGCGCACGTTAAAGATTTGTGACATAGATTGCCCTATAACGGTTCACACTTTTCCTGATGCACCATAATTGACCCAGGCGTGGTCAATCGTGGTGCATACCGCCCGGCAGCCTGCCGGGGCGTGCCGGTTCCCGGCTGTTGCTCTCCCGTAAATTGGACTTATGTCGCGATCTCCGGTGCGTTTCCGGCACTTTTCCGGCATACCGGGCGCGCCTGCATAAACGGCATGGAAACTGCATAAAACCCAAAGAAATGCTGGGTCCGGCATCGGAAAATAATTTGAGGGTAATCTATGAATAAGCTGGTCAAAGTCCTTCCCCTGGTATTGGCGTTCGCGGCAGCACACAGTTTTGCCGCAGTACCGAAAGATATCCGTATCGGCACCGATCCTACCTACGCCCCGTTTGAATCAAAAAATGCCAGCGGCCAGTTGGTGGGGTTTGATATCGATCTGGCCAAAGAGCTGTGCAAACGCATTGAGGCGAAATGCACCTTTGTGGAGAGCGACTTTGATGCGCTGATCCCCTCCCTGAAAGCCAAGAAAATTGATGCCATTATCTCGTCTCTGTCGATCACCGAAAAACGCCAGAAAGAGATCGCTTTCACAGACAAACTCTACGCCGCCAATGCGCGCCTGATTGCGAAAAAAGGCTCGCCGATTCTGCCGACCCTTGAAGCGCTGCGCGGTAAACGCGTGGGCGTGCTGCAGGGCTCCACCCAGGAAGCCTACGCCAATGCGATGTGGCAGCCGAAAGGCATCGACGTGGTGGCCTACCAGAACCAGGACTTAATCTACGCCGACCTCGACTCCGGGCGCATCGATGCCGCCTTCCAGGATGAAGTCGCGGGCAGCGAAGGCTTCCTGAAACAGCCGGTGGGCAGGAATTACGCGTTCGCCGGGGAAGCAGTAAAAGATGACACCTTCTTCGGTGTCGGCACCGGCATGGGGCTGCGCAAAGATGAGACCGAGCTGCGTGAGGCGCTGAACAAGGCGTTTGCAGAGATGCGCAAAGACGGCACCTACGACAAATTCGCCAAAGAGTACTTTGATTTTGACGTCTACGGCGGCTGATGCCCGCTCCGTTCCCGCAGGGGCGTCTGCCCCTGCGTTGCTTCCGTGATACAGAGACACCGCCATGCTTGACGGCTATTCCCAACTGATTTTACAGGGGGCGTGGGTGACGCTGGAACTGGCGCTCTCGTCCGTGCTGCTGGCCGTGGTCATCGGGCTGGCCGGCGCGGGCGGCAAGCTCTCCCACTCCCCGCTGCTGCGCGGCTTTTTCAACGCCTACACCACGCTTATCCGCGGGGTGCCCGATCTGGTGCTGATGCTGCTGATCTTCTACGGGTTGCAGATAGCCCTGAACAGCGTCACTGAGCTGGCCGGGCTGGCGCAGATCGACATCGACCCGCTGACGGCGGGCATTATTACTCTCGGCTTTATCTACGGTGCCTATTTCACCGAGACTTTCCGCGGAGCCTTTATGGCGGTGCCGCGCGGGCAGATTGAGGCGGCCACCGCCTACGGGTTCAGCGGCACGCAGATTTTCCGCCGTATTCTCTTCCCGGCAATGATGCGCTTCGCGCTGCCGGGCATCGGCAATAACTGGCAGGTGATTTTGAAAGCCACCGCGCTGGTGTCGCTGCTGGGGCTGAATGATCTGGTCAAGGCGACCCAGCTGGCGGGCAAAGGCACCTATCAGCCGTTCTTCTTCGCTATGGTGGCCGGGGCGATCTACCTGATTCTCACCACGCTCTCCAATGGCGTGCTCTGGTGGCTGACGCGGCGTTACTCGCTGGGCGTGAAGAGGGCCGAGCTATGATCGAGATTCTGCAACAGTACGGCATGTCGCTGCTCTGGAGCGACGGCTACCGCCTTACCGGGCTGGCCGTGACCCTGTGGCTGCTGATTTCGTCGGTGGTGATGGGTGGCCTGCTGGCGATCCCGATGGCAGTGGGGCGGGTCTCACCGCTGCGCTGGGTCAGCCTGCCCATCTGGTTCTATACCTATGTGTTCCGCGGCACGCCGCTCTATGTGCAGCTGCTGGTGTTCTACTCCGGCATGTACAGCCTGGACATAGTGCGCGGCACCGAGTTTCTCAACACCTTTTTCCGCAGTGGCCTGAACTGCACCATCCTGGCGCTGACGCTGAACACCTGCGCCTATACCACGGAGATTTTCGCCGGGGCGATCCGCGCCGTGCCGCACGGGGAGATTGAGGCGGCCAACGCCTACGGTTTTTCGCGTTTCAAGCTCTACCGCTGCATCATTCTGCCGTCGGCGCTGCGCACCGCGCTGCCCGCCTACAGCAATGAGGTGATCCTGATGCTGCACTCCACGGCGCTGGCGTTTACCGCCACCGTGCCGGACATCTTAAAAATCGCCCGCGACATCAACGCCGCCACCTACCAGCCGTTTTACGCCTTCGGCATTGCGGCGGTGATCTACCTGGCGATCTCGTTTGTGCTGATCGGCCTGTTCCGGCAGGCGGAGCGGCGCTGGCTGGCCCACGTCAGGCCGCAGCGCGCGCACTGACCGATCACTTTTTTACGGAATAGAAAGCATGGCAGACAATAAACTGGCGGTGACCGAACTGCACAAACGCTACGGCGACCATGAGGTGCTGAAAGGGGTGTCGCTCTACGCTGACGCCGGGGATGTGATTACCATCATCGGCTCGTCCGGCTCCGGCAAAAGTACCTTTCTGCGCTGCATCAACTTCCTGGAAAAACCGAGTGAAGGGTCGATCAGCGTCAATAATCAGGACATCCGCATGGTGCGGGACAACGACGGCCAGCTGAAGGTGTTTGACAAGAAACAGCTCCAGCTGCTGCGCACCAAACTCACGATGGTGTTCCAGCACTTTAACCTCTGGAGCCACATGACGGTGCTGGAGAACGTGATGGAAGCGCCGGTTCAGGTGCTGGGCCTGAGCAAAGCCGAGGCGCGTGAGCGGGCGATCCGTTACCTCGACAAAGTCGGTATCGATGAGCGGGCGCGGGCCAAATACCCGGTCAACCTCTCCGGCGGCCAGCAGCAGCGGGTGTCGATTGCGCGTGCGCTGGCGATGGAACCGGAGGTGCTGCTGTTTGATGAGCCGACCTCTGCCCTTGACCCGGAGCTGGTGGGCGAAGTGCTGCGCATTATGCAGAAGCTGGCGGAAGAGGGGAAAACCATGGTGGTGGTGACGCACGAGATGGAGTTTGCGCGCCACGTCTCCAGCCAGGTGATCTTTTTGCATCAGGGGGTGATTGAAGAGCAGGGGCCGCCGGCGGAACTGTTCGGCAACCCGAAAAGCGCGCGCCTGCGGCAGTTCCTGTCGGGCGCGCTGAAGTAACCTGCCGCGGCGGCGGCAGGTCAGGGCTTACTGCCGGGCCGCCAGTTGGCAGAGTGCCAGCGTCATCTCATAGGATTTCACAAAGGCACCGATCGGCAGGAACTCAAAGCGTGAATGGAAGTTATGCGCGCCGGTGAAATAGTTCGGCGTCAGCAGCCCTTTGGCTGACAGCGCCGCGCCGTCGGTGCCGCCGCGCATCGGGATCACTTTCGGCTCCACGCCGATCTCGTTCATGGCGGCGAAGATCAGGTCGATCGCCCGGCGATCCTCACCGATCGCGTTGGCGATGTTGCTGTAGACGTCGCTGATTTTGAACTCCACTTTGGCACGCGGGTAGCGGCGGGCGATGATCTCGGCCACGTCGCCAATCCGCTGTTTGCGGCGCAGGAAGCTGTCGGCGTCAAAGTCACGGATCGCCGCTTTCAGGTGCGCGACGTTGGCGTTGGCGCTCATCTCCTGGAACCAGGTGTAGCCCTCGCGCCCCTCGGTGTGCTCCGGGGTTTCGTTGCGGTCGAAATGGCTGATAAAGTCGTGGGCCATCAAGAGCGGGTTGATCAGCACTCCTTTGGCAGACATCGGGTGCGCCGGGATGCCGGTAAAGCTCAGTTCCACCCCGGCGGCGTTGAAGTTCTCATAGACCACCTCGCCCTGTTCGCAGCAGTCGATGGTGTAGGCAAAATCGACGTCAAAGCGCGCCAGATCCAGCGCTTTCGCACCGCGCAGGCCGATCTCTTCGTCCGGCACAAACGCCACCACGATGTCACCGTGCGGCGTCTCCGGCGTCAGGTTGGCCAGCAGCGTCATCACCACCGTGACCGCGGCTTTGTTGTCCGCGCCCAGCACGCTGGTGCCGTCGCTGAAGATGATCGGCTGGCCTTGATAAGCGGCGATTTCCGGGTGATCGTTGACCCGCAGCCAGATATCTTTTTCAGCATTGAGGCAGAGATCGTCCCCCTCGAAGGTGAGGATTTGCGGATGGATATGCGGTGACAGGCCGACGTCTACCGTGTCGATATGGGTGATAAAGCCGATGCGCGGCGCGCCCGGCTGGTTACCCGGTTTCACGGCGGTGACGGTGGCGTGCTCATCCACCACCACCTGTTGCAGGCCGAGCTGGCGCAGCTCCTCTGCCAGCAGCGCCGCCAGCTCATGCTGGCCGGGGGTGCTCGGCAAGGTGGTGGCGGCCGCATCGCTCTGGGTGGTGATCGCCAGATAGCGGAAAAAACGTTCAGTCAGCTGGTCGGCAAGCGCGTTATGCATGGTGATTCCCCGGGAGTCAGTGTTCATAAGTTTTTCATATATAACAATTTTGTTAAGAAACATCGCAGGAATGGTAATCTGTTTTCGGGCTGCATTCACGTTATTTATCCTTTACCTCAGGCAAGGAAAAAACAATGAAAAAAAACAGAGTAAGCTTACTGATTGCGCTGCTGGCGGCCGGTGTGGCCACCCAGGCCCCGGCGCAGACGCTGGTGTTCTGCTCCGAAGGCGCGCCGGAAAGCTTTAACCCGCAGCTCACCACCTCCGGCACCACGGTGGATGCCACCTCAGTGACGATTTACAACCGCCTGGTGGACTTCAAGGTCGGCGGTACCACGCTGGAGCCGAGCCTCGCCGAGCGGTGGGACATCAGCCCTGACGGCAAAGTGTACACCTTCCATTTGCGTAAAGATGTGAAATTCCAGACCACCAAACATTTCACCCCGACGCGCAATTTCAACGCTGACGATGTGATCTTTTCGTTTATGCGGCAGAAAGACCCGGCCAACCCTTACCATAACGTTTCCGGCGGGGTTTACGCCAACTTTGACAGCATGGCGCTCGGCACGCTGATTACCGCCATCGACAAGCCGGATGAGCACACCGTGCGGTTTACGCTGGCGCACGCGGAAGCGCCGTTCCTGGCGGATCTCGGCATGTATTTCGCCTCAATTCTCTCCAAAGAGTATGCCGACCAGATGCTGAAAGCGGGTACGCCGGAAAAAGTGGATACCCAGCCGGTAGGCACCGGGCCGTTCCAGCTGGTGCAATACCAGAAAGATTCCCGCATCCTCTATAAGGCGTTTGACCACTACTGGGAGGGCAAGCCGAAGCTCGACCGGCTGGTGTTCACCATCACCCCGGATGCGGCGGTGCGCTATGCCAAGCTGGAGAAGAATGAGTGCCAGGTGATGCCGTTCCCCAACCCGGCCGACCTGCCGCGGATGCGGGCCAACCCCGATCTCACGCTGATGGAGAAACCGGGGCTGAACATCGGTTTCCTGGCGTTTAACGTGAAAAAGCCGCCGTTGGACCAGCTCAAGGTGCGCCAGGCGCTGGCGCTGGCGGTGAACAAACCGGCGATCATGGAAGCGGTGTTTAACGGCACCGGCCAGCCGGCGAAAAACCTGCTGCCGCCCGGCGTCTGGAGCGCCAACACCGCGGTGCAGGACTACCCCTACGACCCGGCGCAGGCGAAAAAGCTGCTGGCGGAGGCGGGGCTGGGGCAGGGCTTCGCCATTGACCTGTGGGCGATGCCGGTGCAGCGCCCCTATAACCCCAATGCCCGCCGGATGGCAGAGATGATCCAGGCGGACTGGGCGAAAATCGGCGTGAAAGCGACCATTGTCACCTATGAGTGGGGCGAATACCTGCAACGGGTGAAGCGTGGCGAACACCAGACGGCGCTGATGGGCTGGACCACCGCCAACGCCGACCCGGATAACTTCTTCGGCCCGCTCTACAGCTGCGCCTCAGCCAACGGCGGCTCCAACTCCTCCCAGTGGTGCTACCCGCCGTTCGATAAGCTGATCACCGCGGCGCGCGCCACCAATGACCAGGCCCAGCGCACCGCCATGTACCAGCAGGCACAGGTGATGATGCATGAGCAGGTACCGGCGCTGATGATTGCGCATTCGACCATTTTCGAGCCGGTGCGCAAAGAGGTGGTGAATTACCAGATCGACCCCTTTGGCAAGCACATTTTCCGCTATGTCTCGCTGAAGGAGTAAGGGCTAACGGCGCGCCAGCACGTTACGCAGCGCCTCTTCCAGGTCGGCAAAGCGGAAGTGGAAACCGGCCGCCTCCAGCCGTTTCGGGATGGCGCGCTGGCCGGTGAGCACCAGCACTGACGCCTCGCCCATCAGCAGCCGCACCGCGAAGGCGGGCACGCGCACAAAGGCCGGGCGGTGCAGCACCTCGGCCAGCGTCGCGGCGAATTTGTCATTGTGCACCGGGTAGGGCGCGACCATATTGAAGGCACCGCGCAGCTCAGCGTGCGCCAGCAGATAGAGAATACCGGCCACCATATCATCCAGATGGATCCACGGCAGGTACTGGCGGCCGTGGCCGAACGGCCCGCCCAGCCCGAGCCGGAACGGCGGCACCATCTTCGCCAGCGCGCCGCCGTGGGGGGCCAGCACCATGCCGGTGCGCAGCAGGCAGACGCGCGTCTGCGGGCTTTCTGCCGTCAGCGCCAGTTCTTCCCAGCGCGCGCAGAGCTGGTGGGTGAATTCGTCGTGCGGCACCTCCTCCTCGGTGACCACCGCCTCGCCCTGGTCACCGTAATAGCCGGTGGCAGAGCCGGAGATAAACACCGACGGCGGCACGGCGCTGGCCTTGAACAGCGCCGCCAGCCGGCTGGTCAGTTGCCAGCGGCTGTCGCACAGGCGGCGCTTCTGTTCGCGGCTCCAGCGGCGGTCAGCAATCGGCTCCCCGGCCAGATTGACCACTGCATCGATGCCGTCCAGCGTGCGCTGGTCAGTGAGCGTCGTCCAGCAGGTGATATCGCTCCCCAGAATGGCCCGGGCGCGCGCGGCATTGCGCGTCAGCACCGTGACCTGATGGTGGGCCAGAAGTTGCGCCACCAGATGGCGGCCAATCAGGCCGGTTGCGCCGGTTATCAGCACTCGCATAATCGATTCCCGTTAAGGCAGTGAAGGCTCTTCTTAGCATAGGCGATAGGCGGCCGCCGTCCTGCGACGTGGCCGTTATTTTCACCGGAATCAACAGGGTGGGGCACAATGCGCGGCCCCGCGCCGGGGAGCCGCCGGGCGTCAGTGCGCCAGCTGGTAGGCTTTGAGGGTGGCCGGGCGCGCCTTGATGCGCTCAAACCAGTTGCGCACCGCGGGGAAGTCCGCCAGGTCGATGCGCTGGCGCTCGTGGGAGACGACCCACGGGTAGGTGGCGATGTCGGCAATGCTGTAGTGATCCCCGGCCAGATAGGGCTTCTTCTCCAGCTGGGTATTGAGCACGCCATACAGGCGTTTGGTTTCGGTCTGGTAGCGCTCAATGGCGTAAGGCACCGGCTGCGGCGCAGAGTGGGTGAAGTAGTGGTTCTGGCCCAGCATCGGCCCGAAACCACCCACCTGCCAGAACAGCCACTGCAAGGCCGAGGCACGCTCGCGCAGCTCCTGGCTCAGCAGCTTGCCGGTTTTCTCCGCCAGGTAGAGCAGAATCGCGCCGGACTCAAAAATACTGACCGGTGCACCGCCGTCAATGGGCTGGGTATCCACAATCGCCGGGATTTTGTTATTGGGCGAAATCGCCAGAAACTCGGGGGTAAACTGGTCCCCGGCGCTGATGTCGATGGGGTGAAGGCGGTAGGGCAAGCCGGTTTCTTCAAGGAAAAGCGTGATTTTATGTCCGTTCGGGGTAGCGGCGTAATACAGGTCAATCATAGTGCCTCCTGCGTTAGGTGATCTGTAAGTCATTACACGGGCACGCTGGCCCGTTATCCGAAACAACCTGGCTAGGATAACAGCTAAGAATAGCAGGCAATGCGGGAATAGTCCGATGCTGTAAATGGCCCTTATGGCACAGTCACCGGGGGATTTTGTGGCAGCAAGGGCGGTAACGGGCCACAACCATTGTGTTGCCTTACCGTCACCTTTATCATCCCGCTGCATTGCCCCCTTGCATGGGAATGAGGTGTTGATTTATGGTCATAGACACCTTCCTGCCCCTGCACACGGGGCGCGTTTTTTACCACGGCGCGGAGAGTGCCGGCACGCGATGCTTTTTGCCATAAAACAGCTATTGCTATAACAACAAATTATCGCCGTAACAACCCTAACCGCGCGGAGCCCCGCGCCCAGAAAGAAGGTTTCAGAGGATGGATCAAGGTCAGACTGCGTACACTGAAGAGTGGGTGGACATTGTTGACGAGCATAATGACGTGGTTGCTCAGTCCAGTCGTCAACAGATGCGTGCGCAACGGCTGCGCCACCGCGCCACCTATATTGTGGTTCACGACGGCATGGGTAAAATCCTGGTTCAGCGCCGCACCGACAGCAAGGATTACTATCCCGGCTGGCTGGATGCCACCGCCGGCGGCGTGGTGCAGAGCGGCGAAAATGTGCTGGAATCTGCCCGCCGCGAAGCGGAAGAGGAGCTGGGCATTGCCGGGGTACCGTTTGCCGAGCATGGGCTGTTCTATTTCGAAGAGGAGCATTGCCGGGTCTGGGGGGCGCTGTTCAGCTGCGTTTCCCACGGGCCGTTTGCCCTGCAGGAAGAGGAAGTGGCAGAAGTGAGCTGGATGCTGCCGGAAGAGATCACCGCCCGTTGTGACGAATTCACCCCGGATTCGCTGAAAGCCCTGTCACTCTGGCTGAGCCGCAATAATCAGCAGGATTACGGCAAGCCGCTGGTACGCGAAGAGAAGCCGCAGCCGGCACCCGAGCCGGGGCTGCTGGGCGATGCACTCAAGGGTGACGCCCATGACGGCACCCCCGTTGCCTGACCCCCAGGCATAAAAAAACGCCGGCTGATGCCGGCGTTTTTGTTGGGAGCACGCAGCGCGTTACTCTTTTTCGGCCAGTGCCGCCGTCTGGGCTTCAGCCTGCGCGGACTGGATCGCCGTCAGGGCCACGGTGTAGACGATGTCATCCACCAGCGCGCCGCGTGACAGGTCATTCACCGGCTTGCGCATCCCCTGGAGCATCGGCCCGATCGACACCAGATCCGCTGAACGCTGCACCGCCTTGTAGGTGGTGTTACCGGTGTTCAGATCCGGGAAGATAAACACCGTCGCCTGGCCGGCCACCGGCGAGTTCGGCGCTTTGGAGAGCGCCACGTCCGCCATGATCGCCGCATCATATTGCAGCGGGCCGTCGATGATCAGATCCGGGCGTTTCTCCTGCGCCAGGCGGGTCGCTTCGCGCACTTTTTCCACGTCACTACCTGCACCGGAGGTGCCGGTGGAGTAGGAGATCATCGCCACACGCGGCTCAATGCCGAAGGCGGCAGCGGAGTCCGCAGACTGGATGGCGATCTCAGAGAGCTGTTCAGCGGTCGGGTCCGGGTTGATGGCGCAGTCGCCATACACCAGCACCTGATCCGGCAGCAGCATAAAGAACACTGACGACACCAGCGAGCTGCCCGGCGCGGTTTTGATCAGCTGCAACGGCGGGCGGATGGTGTTGGCAGTGGTGTGCACTGCACCGGAGACCAGGCCATCCACTTCGCCCTGTTCCAGCATCAGCGTGCCAAGCACCACGTTATCTTCGAGCTGCTCGCGCGCCACCACCTCGGTCATGCCTTTGCTTTTACGCAGCTCGACCAGACGCGGCACATAGTTTTCACGCACCTCTTCCGGGTCGACGATGGTCACACCTTTGCCCAGCTCCACGCCCTGAACGGCGGCGACACGCTGGATCTCATCCGGGTTGCCGAGCAGCACACATTCGGCGATGCCGCGTTCGGCGCAGATGGCCGCAGCCTTGACGGTGCGCGGCTCGTCGCCTTCCGGCAGCACGATGCGTTTGCCCGCTTTGCGTGCCAGCTCGGTCAGCTCATAGCGGAAGGCCGGCGGTGACAGGCGGCGCGAGCGCTCAGACGCAGCAGTCAGGGACTCGACCCAGTCGCTGTTGATGTGGCTGGCGACATAGTTTTGCAGCTTCTCTACCCGCTGGTGGTCATCCGCCGGGACTTCCAGGTTGAAGCTCTGCAGGCTCAGCGAGGTCTGCCAGGTGTTGGTGTTGACCATAAACACCGGCAGGCCGGTCTGGAAGGCACGCTCACACAGGCGGTTGATGCGTTCATCAATCTCATAGCCGCCGGTCAGCAGCAGGGCACCGATCTCCACGCCGTTCATCGCCGCCAGGCAGGCGGAGACCAGCACGTCCGGGCGGTCGGCGGAGGTCACCAGCAGGGAGCCGGGGCGGAAGTGCTCCAGCATGTGCGGGATGCTGCGCGCGCAGAAGGTTACGGACTTCACGCGGCGGGTGTTGATGTCCCCTTCATTGATAATGCGGGCGTTCAGGTGCTTGGCCATATCGATGGCGCGGGTGGCGATCAGGTCGAAACTCCACGGGATGCAGCCGAGCACCGGCAGCGGGCTGTTGGCAAACAGCAGTTTCGGGTCGATATTCGCCACGCTGGCTTTGGTGGAGTCATCAAAGATTTCGGAGAGATCCGGGCGGGTGCGGCCCTGTTCATCCACCGGGGCGTTGAGTTTATTGATAATCACGCCGGTGATGTTTTTATTTTTGCTGCCGCCGAAGCTGGAGCGCGCCAGTTCAATGCGCTCTTTCAGCTGCGCCGGGGAGTCGTTGCCCAGCGCCAGCACAAACACAATTTCGGCGTTCAGGGTCTTGGCAATCTCATAGTTCAGCGCGTTGGCAAACTGGTGTTTGCGGGTCGGCACCAGCCCTTCCACCAGCACCACCTCGGCGTCTTTGGTGTTTTCGTGGTAGCGGGCCACGATCTCCTCCATCAGCACATCCTGCTGATTGGAGCTGAGCAGCGCTTCTACATGGCTCATGCGCAGCGGTTCTGCGGCGGTGATGCTGGAGTTGGCGCGGATAATGGTGGTGGTCTGGTCAGGCGCATCGCCCCCGGCCCGTGGCTGGGCGATCGGTTTGAAGATGCTCAGGCTGACGCCCTTCTGTTCCATGGCGCGAATGACACCCAAACTGACGCTGGTCAGGCCGACGCTGGTGCCGGTGGGGATCAACATAATTGTACGGGACACGGCTTACCCTCTTTTTTATGGTGCAAGAGTGGAAACAACACCGCCAGCAAGGGCTGGCGGTGGATAACAATCAGGCGGTGAGGCGGGCGGCGTCCCGGGCGATGACCAGCTCTTCGTTGGTCGGGATCACCAGGGCCGGGCGGGTGCCCTCTTTGTTAATGAAGCCCGCTTTGCCGAACCGGGCGGCCAGGTTGCGCTCATGGTCAATGTCCAGGCCCAGCAGGCCCAGTTTCGCCATGGCAAACTCGCGCACCATCGCGGCGTTTTCACCGATGCCGCCGGTAAAGACCACGGCGTCCAGGCGGCCTTCCATCAGCGCGGCATAGGCACCGATATATTTCGCCAGGCGGTGGCAGAAGACGTCCATGGCGCGCTTGGCGTCCGCTTTTTCGCTGTAGTTGTCTTCCACATAGCGGCAGTCGCTGGTGACTTCCGTCAGCCCCAGCAGGCCGGACTCTTTGGTCAGCATCTTGTTGATTTCGTCGATGCTCATGCCGAGGCGGTCATGCAGGTGGAAAATGATCGCCGGGTCGATGTCACCGCTGCGGGTGCCCATCACCAGCCCTTCCAGCGGGGTCAGGCCCATGGAGGTGTCGATGCACTGGCCGTTGCGCACGGCGGTCACGGAGCCGCCGTTGCCCAGGTGGCAGGTGATGACATTCAATTCAGAAACCGGCTTGTTCAGCATTTTGGCCGCTTCCTGCGTCACATAGAAGTGGCTGGTGCCGTGCGCGCCGTAACGGCGGATGCCGTGCTCTTTATAAAGGTGGTAGGGCAGGGCATAGAGGTAGGACTCTTCCGGCATCGTCTGGTGGAAGGCGGTATCAAACACCGCGACGTTTTTGTCTGCCAGCTGCGGGAAGGCTTTCAGCGCCTCTTCAATGCCGATTAAGTGCGCCGGGTTATGCAGAGGTGCAAATGAGGACGCATCTTTGATACCCTGAAGCACGGCCTCATCAATCACGGCGGACGAGGTGAATTTTTCACCCCCGTGGACGATGCGGTGGCCGATGGCGATAAGCTCGGCGGACAGCTCAGGTTTCTGGGAAAGGATGGTGTTGACGATGAACTTCAGGGCTTCGCTGTGTGCGGCGCCGGCACCCAGTGCCGCTTCTTGTTTGCCGCCGTCCATTTTCCATTTGATGCGTGCTTCAGGCAGGTGGAAACATTCGGCCAAACCAGAGATATGTTCTTCACCGTTTGCTGCATCAATGATGGCAAATTTCAACGAAGAGCTGCCGCAATTAAGAACCAGGACTAGCTTACTCGACATGGAAGTACCTATTTTAGTTCGTGTTGTCCGCCATGGGGCGGAAACAAAACACGTGGTTAATAAATCATCAGCCTGCCATCAAGCGTAGCGCATAATGGCGTTGACAATTATGATTAACATCATGCAGCCGTCGTTTCCCGCCGCAATGAATAAAAATCGCTGATGTTGCTCGAAATGTGTTCTGAAACGTACAACAATTACTCAATCCCGGTGAACCGCTACCGCATAACGCTGCCGGTAAGCAGAGGCGAATTGGCCTCTATTATGCAACCCAGCCGATAGGCTGGGGTAGGATAACGTTCAGGCCAGGGAAAGACAAAATAAATTTGAATGTGCTAAATTTTATTTTGTGCATTGCAAGTTTTTTTTAATCTTTATTAAAGAAGTTGAGGTGCTGTATGACAAGTAAACCTTCCGGTTCTGTCAGCTGGTTTCAGATTTTCCAGCGTGGGCAGCACTATATGAAAACCTGGCCGGCGGATAAGCGCCTGGCCCCGGTGTTCCCTGAAAACCGTGTCTCCCGCGCGACGCGCTTCTCTATTACCTTTATGCCGCCGCTGGCCGTATTTACCCTGACCTGGCAGATCGCCCTCGGCGGCCAGCTGGGGCCGGCGATTGCCACGGCGCTGTTTGCCTGCAGCCTGCCGATGCAGGGGCTGTGGTGGCTCGGCCGCCGTTCTGTTACCCCTCTGCCGCCTACACTGCTGCACTGGTTCCATGAGGTGCGCCAGCGCCTGACGGAGTCGGGCCAGGCGCTGGCCCCGGTGGAAGGGACGCCCACCTACCAGACGCTGGCTGATGTACTCAAGCGCGCCTTTAAACAGCTGGATAAAACCTTCCTGGACGATCTGTAAAGACGCCGGGAACACGCACAGGGACGGAAAACCCCCGCCTGCATCAAACAAACGCCGGCTATTTCGCCGCCGGCGGCCCCGGTGTGCGATGCTGCTGCCATTATGAAGCCACGACCCAGGAGTCCATGATGGAAATGACCAATGCCCAGCGCCTTATCCTCTCCAACCAGTACCAGATGATGGCGATGCTCAACCCGGAGCACGCTGAACGCTACCGCCGTTTGCAGACCATTATTGAGCGCGGTTACGGCCTGCAGATGCGCGAGCTTGACCATGAGTTCGGTGCCCTGCCGGAAGAGGTGTGCCGTACCGTCATCGATATTATGGAGATGCACCACGCGCTCCAGGTCTCCTGGGAGCTGCTGAAAGAGAAAGAGGGCGTGGACCCGCGGCGGCTGGCCTTCCTGGGGTTTGATGCCGCCACCGAGGCGCGTTACCTCGGCTATGTGCGTTTTCTGGTCTATACCGAAGGGCGTTATGTCCAATTTGATGCCGGTACCCACGGCTTCAACGCCCAGACCAAAATGTGGGATAAATATCAGCGTATGCTGGCTGTCTGGCGCGCCTGC
This sequence comes from Chimaeribacter coloradensis, assembly GCF_002858715.1. GTDB lineage: Bacteria > Pseudomonadota > Gammaproteobacteria > Enterobacterales > Enterobacteriaceae > Chimaeribacter > Chimaeribacter coloradensis. The sequence continues at coordinate 83,685 of NZ_PJZH01000011.1, forward strand.
CCGCGCCAGTACCATCTGAGTGCGGTGGAGATCGCGCAAATTATCAATGCCTGACCGATAGGGAGAGAGTATGCCTTTGGAGTGCAAAGGGTTTCTGTTTGATCTGGACGGAACATTAGTGGATTCGCTGCCGGCCGTGGAACACGCCTGGACCAACTGGGCCAACCGCCGCGGCGTCGCACCGGACGAGGTGCTGGCGTTTATCCACGGCAAGCAGGCGATCACCTCGCTGCGCCACTTTATGCCGGGTGAAAGTGAAGAGACGATCCAGCAGGAGTTTCTGGCGCTGGAAAAAATAGAAGCCTCCGACACCCAGGGCGTCTGCGCACTGCCCGGTGCGGTGCAGCTGTTAACACAGCTTGATGAGCTGGGCATTCCCTGGGCGATCGTGACCTCCGGCTCCGTGCCGGTCGCCCATGCGCGCCACGCCGCCGCCGGGCTGCCGCCGCCGAAGGTCTTTATCACCGCGGAACAGGTGAAACACGGCAAGCCGGAGCCGGACGCCTACCTGCTGGGCGCGGAGAAGCTGGGGCTGCCGCCGCAGCACTGTGTGGTGGTGGAAGATGCCCCGGCCGGGCTGCACGCGGGCCTGGCCGCCGGTTGCCGGGTCGTTGCGGTGAATGCCCCGGCTGACACGCCGAAGCTGGATCAGGTCGATATTGTCCTGACCACGCTGGAGGCGTTGCAGGTGCAGAAACAGGGTGAGCAGATCACTGTCACTGTTGCCGGCTGAGTCAACCGCTATCTGCCGCAAACATGATGAGGCCCCGCACCCGCGGGGCTTTTTTATGCGATGCTCATGCCCTCTTTTTCTGACCAGGGAGACATTGCGTGACCGGCCAACTTTTCTGGGTAGCCAGTTTGCTGCTGATTGCGGTAGTGCTGTTTGCCACCAACAAATTACGGATGGATGTGGTCGCCTTGTTGGTGATCGTGGCGTTTGTGCTGAGCGGCACCTTGACTGCCAACGAGGCGCTGGCGGGCTTCAGTGACCCCAACGTGATTCTGATTGCCGCGCTGTTTGTGATAGGGCAGGGGCTGGTGCGCACCGGCGTGGCCTACCAGCTCGGCGACTGGCTGGTAAAAATGGCCGGCAGCAGTGAGATCCGCATGATGGTGCTGCTGATGGCCACCGTGGCCGGGCTGGGGGCGTTTATGAGCTCTACCGGCGTGGTGGCGATCTTTATCCCGGTGGCGCTGAGCGTGGCCGCCCGGATGAAATCCAACCCCGCACGGCTGATGATGCCGCTGAGCTTTGCCGGGCTTATCAGCGGCATGATGACGCTGGTGGCGACGCCACCCAATATGGTCATCAACAGCGAACTGTTGCGTGAGGGGATCGGCGGGTTTGGCTTTTTCGACGTCACCCCGGTTGGGATCGTGGTGCTGGTGTTGGGGATCCTTTACATGCTGGTGGCGCGCCGCTGGCTGGAGCGCACCACGCAGGCACCGCAGGAGACCTGGGCGCGCCGCACCTTCCGCGACCTGATCCGCGATTACCGGCTGGCCGGGCGGGCGCGGCGGCTGGCGGTGCGGGAAGGGTCGCCGCTGATTGGCCGGGCGCTGGATGACCTCAACCTCCGGGCAAAATACCACGCCAATATTGTCGGTATTGAACGCTGGCGAAAATTCCGCCGGGTCATGGTCAGCGCCACCGGCACCACCGAATTGCGGGCGCGGGATGTGCTGCTGGTGGACATGGCCGACCCGGGGGTGGATGTCCGCACTTTTTGCAGTGAGCAGCAACTGGAGCCGATGATCCTGCGCGGCGACTATTTTTCTGAGCAGTCACGCGCCGTCGGCATGGCCGAGGTGACCCTGATCCCCGATTCCGAATTACTGGGGAAAAGCCTGCGCGAGGTCGCGTTCCGCAGCCGTTACGGCCTGAATGTGGTGGGGCTGCGGCGGGAGGGCGAAGCGCTGCCGGGCATTCTGGTGGATGAGGCGCTGATGCTGGGGGATGTGCTGCTGGTGATTGGTGACTGGAAGCTGATCCGCCAGTTGCAGCAGCAGACGCGTGATTTCATTGTGCTGAACCTGCCGGCCGAGGTGGATGAGGTCGCCCCGGCGGTCAGCCAGGCACCGCACGCGCTGTTCTGCCTGGCGTTAATGGTGGCGCTGATGGTCACCAATGAGGTGCCGAACGCCATCGCCGCGCTGATCGCCTGCCTGCTGATGGGAAAATTCCGTTGTATCGATATGGAGAGCGCCTACCGGGCTATTCACTGGCCAAGCCTGATATTGATTGTCGGTATGATGCCGTTCGCCATCGCGCTGCAAAAAACCGGCGGTATCGATCTGATTGTGCGTGGGCTGCTGGCCTTTACCGGCGAGGCGGGGCCGCAAATGATGCTGCTCAGCCTGTTTGTGTTGTGCGCGCTGATCGGGCTGTTTATCTCCAACACCGCGACGGCGGTGCTGATGGCACCGGTGGCCATTGCGGCGGCCCGGGAGATGGGCGTGTCACCTTATCCTTTTACCCTGGCTGTGGCGATTGCTGCCTCCGCCGCCTTTATGGCGCCGGTCTCCTCGCCGGTGAACACCCTGGTGATGGCACCGGGCAACTACCGGTTTGGTGACTTCGTGCGCATCGGCGTGCCTTTTACCCTGCTGGTGATGGCAGTGAGCCTATTCCTGATCCCGTGGCTGTTCCCGTTCTGAACCGCGTTACAGGGCGTTATCCAGGCTGATCTCATCCAGCGACAGGCTGAAGCTCGGCACAAAGACCGTCATAAAGTAGTCCATCTCCGGGCTGTGGCGCAGGGCCAGGGTTTTTTCCAGCCGCGCCTTGGCGAGGGTGAACTCATTGTTCCCGGCGGAGAGCTCCTCCAGGCACTTCAGGTAGGCGCAGAGCGCGTCTGCCTGCTTGACCACATGCTTCTCCTCTTCGGTGTAGCACTGTTCATCCAGCAGCGGGCGGAAGTCGTTCTGCAACTCCTCGGGCAGCATCTCCAGCAATTTCTGCTGGGCGATTTTCTCGATCTTTTTATATTCGTGGGCAATCTGCGGGTTGTAGTACTTGACCGGCGTCGGCAGGTCACCGGTGATCACCTCACTGGCATCGTGGTACATCGCCAGCAGGGCGACGCGCTCCGCACTGACGTTGCCGTTGAATTTGCGGTTTTTAATCACCGCCAGCGCGTGCGCCACAAAGGCCACCTGCAGGCTGTGTTCAGAGACGTTTTCCGTGCGCACATTGCGCATCAGCGGCCAGCGGTTGATCAGTTTCAGGCGGGAAAGGTGGGCAAAGAAATGGCTCTGGCTCATGGGGGCTCTCAACAACGGCTAAGGAGAGGCCCATTGTGCGCATTCACCCGGGAAGATGCAAATAAGCGGGGGCCGCACAAGGCGGCCCCCGGGGGCAGGGCAACGCAGAGGCTGCCTGTGTTACTGGCGGTAGTGCTCCAGGAAGCGGCCCAGTTTGTTGACGGCCATTTCCAGGTCATCGACGCGCGGCAGGGTCACAATGCGCACATGGTCAGGGTGCGGCCAGTTGAACGCCGTGCCCTGCACCAGCAGGACTTTCTCCTGCAACAGCAGGTCCAGCACCATTTTCTGGTCATCATGGATGTTAAAACGCTTGGCATCGATGCGCGGGAACATGTAGAGCGCACCGCGCGGCTTCACACAGGAGACGCCGGGTATCTCGTTAATCAGCTCCCAGGCGCGGTTGCGCTGCTCCACCAGGCGGCCGCCCGGCTGGATAAATTCACTGATGCTCTGGTAGCCGCCCAGCGCGGTCTGAATCGCGTGTTGCATCGGCACGTTGGCACAGAGGCGCATCGAGGCCAGCATCTCCAGCCCTTCGATGTAGCCCTTGGCATGTTTCTTCGGCCCGTTCAGCACCATCCAGCCCTGACGGAACCCCGCCACCCGGTAGGTTTTGGAGAGGCCGTTGAAGGTCACGGTCAGCAGATCCGGGGCCAGGGAGGCGATGGAGACGTGCTCGGCGTCATCGTAGAGGATTTTGTCGTAGATCTCGTCGGCGAAGATGATCAGGTTATGCTGGCGCGCCAGCTCCACAATCTCCATCAGCAGCTCTTTGCTGTAGACCGCCCCGGTCGGGTTGTTCGGGTTGATGATCACGATGCCGCGGGTGCGCGGGGTGATCTTGCTGCGGATGTCGTCGAGGTCCGGGAACCAGTCTGCGCTCTCATCACACAGGTAGTGCACCGCTTTGCCGCTGGAGAGTGAGACCGCTGCCGTCCAGAGCGGGTAATCCGGGGCCGGCACCAGCATTTCGTCCCCCAGGTTCAGCAGCGCCTGCATGGACTGCACAATCAGCTCTGACACCCCGTTGCCGATATAGACATCTTCCACGGTGATGTCGCGCATATTGCGCGCCTGGTAGTGCTGCATGATCGCCTTACGCGCGGAGAACAGACCTTTGGAATCACAGTAGCCCTGCGCGGTCGGCAGGTTGCGGATGACATCCACCAGGATTTCGTCAGGCGCGTCAAAACCGAACGGGGCAGGGTTGCCGATGTTCAGTTTCAGGACTTTGTTACCTTCTTCTTCGAGGCGTTTTGCTTCTTTGAGGACCGGACCGCGGATGTCGTAACAGACATTGTCCAGTTTGCTGGATTTTTCGATGGGGGACATAAACAAGTGAGCCTTTTTGCCGGAGTAGCGTGTCCCTACCGTGGAACACTGCAATCTGCACAATGTACTCCGACCGTCAGGCCTTTTGAAGGGTGGTGCTCCGCTTTGGTGCAATTGGTTGCCGGGAGAGGTGCGGCTAATCAAAGCCAAACCTGAAACCCGGTTTTTCCAGAGTATTATTTTGGTAAATGGCGTTCAAATAAAATTAAATAACGCTTATCGCCCTGCGGCGTAAAGATAACGCGCCAACGCCCCCACGGTTTTTACGTGCCCGCAGGGGCGGGGGCATCAGACCGGGCGCTGGTTCAGGTCCTGCCGGGCGCGCTGCCGGCTCTGGTAGCCGATGTCATTATTGCCCCAGAGTTTTTCATACGGCATACCCGCCAGCAGCTCTACCGTGGCGCGTGCCTGCGGTGAAACCTGCTCCGGCACCGGGCCGCCGGCCTCTTTGAGCCGCAGCGTCTCTTCCCGCAGGGTGCGGTGGGTTTGCAGGTTCAGTTTGAAGCGCAGGGAGATTAAGAAGCCGCAGGCCAGCACCAGCACCGTGCCCACGCTGAGGATCAGCAGGATGGTGTTACGCACCTCCGGTACCTGCTCACTCTGGCCGGAGACGAAGCCGCCCAGCTGCATCGCGATACCTACCAGCATAATGGCACCGGCCTGGGACGCTTTGCGCGTCAGCGTCATGATGCCGGCGAAGATCCCTTCGCGGCGCTGGCCGGTGACCACTTCATCCACATCCGCAATGTAGGTGTAGATGTTCCACGGCACATAGTTGATGCCGCCCCGGCCCAGACCCGCCACAGCAGAGATAAACAGCAGCGCGGTCATGCTGTCATGCATGTCGCTATAGTAGAGCACAGCATAGGAGACCGCGCTCAGGCCGAACAGCGTCACCACCACGCGGTAGGAGGGGGCCGGCCCCATGCGGATACAGAGCGGGATCATCGCGATAACCGCCAGGAACTGCAGAATAGCCATGGTGCCCATCAGGTTGGAGGCCACGGTGGCGCTTTGCATCAGCACAAACACCACATAGTAAGTGAACACCGCATTGAAGACATCCTGCGCGATGTAGCCGCCCAGGTACATGCCGAGATGCTGGCGGAAAATCCGGATACGGAAAGTGGAGGAGAGCTCAATCAGCAGGCGGCGCAGGCTCTGCCCCAGTGACAGCTGCTGATTGGCGCGTTCCGCCTGCAACTGCGCTTCCGACATCTCCTCACGCGGGCGCTCCCAGGTGAAGCAGTAGACCAGCGTCAGCACAATGGCGCAAATCACCGAGAAGACCAGGCTGGCATAGAAGAAGGAGATGGCGTTATCTTTCCCGAAGATGCCGAGCAGGATACCGGGCAGGAACGCGGCCAGAATGGCGGAAAGCTGCGCCATGGCGATGCGCGCCCCGGAGAACTTAGTCTTCTGTTTAAAATCGTCGGTCATTTCCGGTACCAGCGTCTCATACGGCACCAGAATCATGGTGTAGACCACATCAAAGAAAAGGTAGGTCAGCAGATAGTACCAGTAGCCCATGTCGCCCACCCACATCAGGCTATAACTGAAGACCATGGGAATACCAAGCAGAATAAAGAACTTACGGCGGCCAAAGCGTTTGCCGAGCCATGTCGCGCCAAAGTTATCGGTCAGAAAGCCCATCAGCGGGCTGACCACCGCGTCCAGCACACGCGCCATCGCGAAGATAAACGTCGCTTCTATGGGTGTCAGGCCGCAAAAAGTGGTGTAAAAATAGAGCAGCCAGGCCGCCGTCAGCGCCGTGGTTCCGGCCCCCAGAAAATCGCCGGATCCATATGAAAGATAATGGTGTAATCCTATTTTCCGCTTGGTATTCATTATTGACACCTCAAAGCCGGCGACAATAACCGGCATGGCAGGGAACATTCAGTGGTCAATAGGCTAAGACGAAGGGCAAGCAGAAACCTTTTTATCGTTGCCAAACACTTTTTCGGGATGGCAAATGACAAAAGGGCCACCGGCGCAGCTTCACAGTTCCGGTGTTATTTATTGCAGCAGGGGTAAAGCAACCGAAAAGGCAGCCTTACCGGATAAAGCGATAAGGCGAAGGTAATGAATTTGTTCTTCGTAAAACAATTGAAAATTATTGTTATAAATTTGAGTGAAGTATCAAGTGAAATCGTGAAATTTTCATTTTAATGTGATGAAATTATCATAAATCCTGTTGCGATTAATCCGATGGCTAATAAAGTTAATGAAGGTGGTTAATCAATGCGGTAGTCAGTTACCACCTGTATTAGCGGCCCAATGATTTTCTCTGTTTTGCCTATTTGAAACAGGGTTTTCATAATTTGACCTATTATGGGCTGTTGCATCTGTATAACAAATTTTCGTAACCTCTTTCCTGCAAAGAGAGCGACAGGTGGCGGAAGGCGGCACAGGATCCAGTCATCTTGTAAAAGGAAGACAGGCTCACGTCAGACGAGGGGAGTTTTTTTCATTCTAATAAATCCGCATTCTTAGGTCGGAGACTTATTTTGAATCTAATGAATCGGAAAATTCTGGCGGATTATAACAATTTTTTGCCCCTGAGAAATGAGTGGGGAAGTGTCTTATCTGGTATTCTGCATTCTGTGAATACTACACACGCAATGCCAGGGTAGTTTGTTATTAGATTCTAAAAAAGTGAAGAAAACACTATGACAAATGCAACTCGTCCGATACTTAATCTGGATCTTGATCTGCTCAGGACCTTTGTCGCTGTTGCTGATTTGAATACTTTTGCCGCAGCTGCCGCTGCGGTTTGCCGTACGCAGTCTGCTGTCAGCCAGCAGATGCAACGTTTGGAGCAGCTGGTGGGGAAGGAACTTTTTGCCCGCCACGGCCGTAATAAACTGCTGACTGAACACGGTATTCAACTACTTGGTTATGCGAGAAAGATTCTGCGGTTCAACGATGAGGCCTGTACCTCGCTGATGTACAGCGATGTGCAGGGCGTAATGACCATCGGTGCGTCCGATGATACGGCAGACACCATTCTGCCCTTCCTGTTAAACCGGGTTACGTCGGTCTACCCTAAACTGGCTATCGATGTACGGGTGAAACGCAGCCCGTTCATGATGGAGATGCTGGAGAAGAACGAGATCGATCTGGCCGTCACAACTGTGGTGGATAACGAGCATCCGCACGTTATTCTGCGGACATCGCCAACCTTGTGGTACTGCGCTGCCGATTATAAGTTCCCGACCGGTGATGCCGTCCCGCTGGTGCTGCTGGATGAACCCAGCCCGTACCGCAGCATGGCGATTAACTTACTTAACCAGGCAGGAATTCCTTGGCGTATCGCCTATGTCGCCTCGACATTGTCTGCAATACGTGCAGCCGTTCGTGCCGGTTTAGGTGTGACGGCGCGGCCCATTGAGATGATGAGCCCGGAGCTGCGGGTGCTGGGGGATGCAGAAGGCTTGCCGAAACTGCCGGATACGCAATACGGTCTGTATAAAAATGCAGAGTGTGAAAGCGAGCTGGCTATGGCGATCTTCAGCGCGGTGGAGAACGGCAATGAGCCTTATGTCGCGACCCAGGCTGCCTCAAGCGCCGATAACGAATACCTGCTTGATGATGAGTGATTTCCTCTGAAGTCCAGAAGATAACCTGTTAAGGAGTAACAGGTTATCTCTGTTTTCTTGCTTTTATTGAAGCCCTTCTTTTCTTCCCTCCTGAGTGGCTCATTTTTCTGTTTCTTATTCCTGCTACCCCTGTCAAAAACCGCATACTCTTTATAAATAACTTGAATGGGTTTCATTCTCATTCACTATGCTCAATTGATTAACATGTTTTTTGAAACGCAGTTTCTTATTTTTTGAAGTCTGTAAATTACTTTCATTTTTTGTCTGTTTTTTTAGCTGTCATGCTGAAAACGTGTCCTGGATCAAAAAAATACCCCTAGTTATTACAAGGAAGACCAGAAACTTTTTGGCAGGGTGCTATAGTTGTTCGCGACCCCTTACTCCTTTTAACATCCTTCTGTTTACGTTCATTTTTTAACTGACACGATTTAGCACCGGCTTGCGCATGGTTTGTTAATAAAATGATACTCATGTAAAATAATATAGAGTTACTTTTGTTAAAGTTGACAAAAGGTTATAGAAAGGGGTAAAAAGCCCACAGTAAAACACTGCCTTATGCGCATTTCGGGCCCTGTTTTGGTGTGGTTATTAATCCTTCCCTTGAATCGATGTGGTGCAGCAGCTGCCGGTTAAAAGAGCAGAACAAACGTCGCCGCTTTTGATGAGTAAGCTAAGAGTATGTCAACAACCACTGAAGTCATCGCTCATAACTGGGCGTTCGCCATCTTCCTTATCGTTGCTATCGGGCTTTGCGGGCTCATGCTTCTCGGTGCCTATTTTCTGGGTGGGAGAGCCCGGGCACGGGGGAAAAATATCCCGTTCGAGTCAGGTATCGACCCGGTAGGATCGGCAAGAATGCGGCTTTCGGCCAAATTCTATCTGGTAGCCATGTTTTTCGTCATTTTCGATGTGGAAGCCCTGTATCTCTATGCATGGTCAACCTCTGTCCGCGAAAGCGGCTGGACGGGGTTCATCGAAGCCACCATTTTCATTGTAGTGTTGCTGGCCGGGCTGGTGTATCTGGTGCGTATTGGCGCGCTGGACTGGGCACCGGTGCGTTCGAAAGGACGTAAGCCGGAGGCAATCACTCACAACACCCAACGTCATCCGCAGTAACAGCGAGGCATTAAGATGGACTATACGCTGACCCGCGTAGAACCAGACGGTGAGAACGACCGTTACCCCCTGCAAAAACAGGAGATTGTTACCGATCCCCTGGAGCAACATGTGCACCGCAGCGTCTATATGGGGAAACTCGAGCACGCATTGCATGACATGGTGAACTGGGGGCGCAAAAACTCTCTTTGGCCGTATAACTTCGGCCTGTCGTGCTGTTATGTGGAAATGGTGTCGTCATTTACCGCGGTGCACGACGTGGCCCGTTTTGGCGCGGAAGTGCTGCGTGCCTCGCCGCGTCAGGCCGATTTCATGGTGGTGGCCGGTACGCCGTTCACCAAAATGGCCCCGGTCATCCAGCGTCTGTATGACCAGATGCTGGAGCCGAAATGGGTCATCTCCATGGGTGCCTGCGCCAACTCCGGCGGCATGTATGACATCTATTCCGTGGTGCAGGGCGTCGACAAATTCCTGCCGGTGGATGTGTATATTCCCGGCTGCCCACCGCGCCCTGAAGCCTACATGCAGGCGCTGATGCTGCTGCAGGAGTCGATCGGCAAAGAGCGCCGCCCGCTGTCGTGGGTGGTGGGTGACCAGGGGGTGTACCGCGCCAACATGCAATCCGAAAGGGAGCGTAAGCATGGTGAACGCATTGCAGTGAAAAACCTGCGTACTCCTGACGAGATTTAACGCGACGGTCAGAGTTGTCCGTTAGGTTGGTAGCTGCACCCTCTTACCCGGCATAAAGGGGACAGAGCAGAAAGAGAATAAGCAGCCGCGAAACCCGGCCCGCCTGACCATTTTGTGTGGTGAAAAAATATGACAGATTTGACGACGCACGACCTCGCCCAGCCGGCATGGCATACCCGCGACCATCAGGATGATCCGGTTGTTGGCGAACTGCGTAACCGTTTTGGGCCGGATGCCTTCACCCTGCAGGCGACCCGTACGGGTATCCCGGTACTGTGGGTCAAGCGTGAGCAGTTGCTGGAAATCATGACCTTCTTACGTAAGCTGCCGAAGCCTTACGTCATGCTGTATGACCTGCATGGCATGGATGAGCGGCTGCGTACCCATCGCCACGGCCTGCCGGCGGCGGATTTCTCGGTGTTCTACCACCTGCTCTCTATTGAGCGTAACACTGACATCATGCTCAAGGTCGCCCTCTCTGAGAACGATCTGCATGTGCCTACCGCGACCAAAATCTTCCCGAATGCCAACTGGTATGAGCGCGAAACTTGGGAGATGTTCGGCATCACCTTTGACGGCCACCCGCACCTGACGCGCATCATGATGCCGCCGACCTGGGAAGGGCACCCGCTGCGCAAAGACTACCCGGCACGCGCCACCGAATTTGACCCGTTCACCCTGACCAAGCAGAAAGAAGCGCTGGAAATGGAAGCGCTGACCTTCAAGCCGGAAGAGTGGGGCATGAAGCGCGGCACCGAAAATGAGGACTTCATGTTCCTCAACCTCGGCCCGAACCACCCCTCCGCGCACGGGGCGTTCCGTATCATCCTGCAACTCGACGGCGAAGAGATCGTCGACTGCGTGCCGGACATCGGTTACCACCACCGCGGCGCAGAGAAGATGGGTGAGCGCCAGTCGTGGCACAGCTACATTCCTTACACTGACCGGGTGGAATACCTCGGCGGCTGCGTCAATGAGATGCCTTATGTGCTGGCGGTTGAGAAACTGGCCGGCATCGTGGTGCCAGATCGCGTCAATGTGATTCGCGTGATGCTCTCGGAACTGTTCCGCATCAACAGCCACCTGCTCTATGTCAGTACCTTCATTCAGGACGTCGGGGCGATGACGCCGGTGTTCTTCGCCTTTACCGACCGCCAGAAAATCTACGATCTGGTGGAAGCGATCACCGGTTTCCGTATGCACCCGGCCTGGTTCCGCATCGGCGGCGTGGCGCACGACCTGCCGCGCGGCTGGGACCGCCTGCTGCGCGAATTCCTGGACTGGATGCCGGCCCGCCTGGACAGCTACGTCAAAGCGGCGCTGAAAAACTCCATCCTCAAAGGCCGCTCCCAGGGCGTCGCCTCTTACAACGCCAAAGAGGCGCTGGAGTGGGGCGTAACCGGGGCCGGCCTGCGTGCCACCGGGATCGACTTCGACGTGCGCAAAGCGCGCCCTTACTCCGGTTATGAACACTTCGAGTTCGAGGTGCCGTTGGGCGACGGCAACAGCGACTGCTACACCCGCGTGATGCTGAAAGTGGAAGAGATCCGCCAGAGCCTGCGCATCCTGGAGCAGTGCCTGAAAAACATGCCGGAAGGGCCGTTCAAGGCGGATCACCCGCTGACCACGCCGCCGCCGAAAGAGCGCACGCTGCAACACATCGAAACCCTGATTACGCACTTCCTGCAAGTGTCGTGGGGGCCGGTCATGCCTGCCAACGAAGCGTCGCAAATGATCGAGGCGACCAAAGGGATCAACAGCTACTACCTGACCAGCGACGGCAGCACCATGAGCTACCGCACCCGCATCAGGACGCCAAGCTTCCCGCACTTGCAGCATATCCCGTCGGTGATCCGTGGCAGCCTGGTATCCGATTTGATCGTGTACCTCGGCAGTATCGATTTTGTAATGTCAGATGTGGACCGCTAACGATGACAGAATTCAACAAAGACTCCCAACCGCTGGCCGTTAACGCCGCCGCCCCTGCCGCCGCAGAGGCGTTTGTGCTCTCCGCCGCCGAGCGTGATGCCATTGAGCATGAGAAGCACCATTACGAAGATGCCCGCGCCGCCTCCATTGAAGCGCTGAAAATTGTGCAGAAACAGCGTGGCTGGGTGCCGGACGGCGCCATCCATGCGATTGCCGAGGTGCTGGGCATCCCGGCCAGTGACGTAGAAGGGGTCGCGACCTTCTACAGCCAGATTTTCCGGCAGCCGGTCGGCCGCCACGTGATTCGCTACTGCGACAGCGTGGTCTGCCACATCACCGGCTATCAGGGCATTCAGGCGGCTATCGAGAAAAAACTGAACATCAAACCGGGGCAAACCACCTTTGACGGGCGCTTTACCCTGCTGCCGACCTGCTGTCTGGGCAACTGTGACAAAGGGCCGACCATGATGATCGACGAAGATACCCACAGCCACCTGAAGCCGGACGATATTGACGGGCTACTGGAGCAGTATCAATGACAACCACGGGCTTTACTCCACGAACCATCGTCCGTACCGCTGAGCAGCACCCGCTGACCTGGCGCCTGCGTGACGACAAACAGCCGGTCTGGCTGGATGAGTACCGCAGCAAGAACGGCTATGTGGGTGCTGAAAAAGCGCTCAAAGGCATGGCGCAGGATGAGGTGGTAAACCTGGTCAAAGACGCCGGCCTGAAAGGCCGCGGCGGGGCAGGGTTCTCCACCGGCCTGAAATGGAGCCTGATGCCGAAAGACGACAGCATGAACATCCGTTACCTGCTGTGTAACGCCGATGAGATGGAGCCGGGCACCTATAAAGACCGCCTGCTGATGGAGCAACTGCCCCATCTGCTGGTGGAAGGGATGCTGATCGGCGCGTATGCGCTGAAAGCCTACCGCGGCTACATCTTCCTGCGCGGCGAATACATCGAAGCGGCAGTGAACCTGCGCCGCGCCATCGCGGAAGCCACCGAAGCGGGGCTGCTGGGCAAAAATATCCTGGGTTCCGGGTTCGATTTCGAGCTGATTGTCCACACCGGGGCCGGGCGTTACATCTGCGGTGAAGAGACGGCGCTGATCAACTCGCTGGAAGGCCGCCGCGCCAACCCACGCTCCAAGCCGCCGTTCCCGGCCTCGGCCGGGGTGTGGGGCAAACCGACCTGTGTCAACAACGTGGAGACGCTGTGCAATGTGCCGGCCATCGTTGAGCACGGGGTGGAGTGGTATCAGGGCATTACCGGCGGTAAGAGCAAAGATGCGGGCACCAAGATGATGGGCTTCTCGGGCCGGGTCAAAAACCCCGGCGTCTGGGAGTTGCCGTTCGGCATCACCGCGCGGGAGATCCTCGAAGATTACGCCGGCGGGATGCGTGACGGGCTGAAATTCAAGGCCTGGCAACCGGGCGGCGCAGGCACCGACTTCCTGACCGCGGACCACCTCGACCTGCCGATGGATTTCGAAAGCATCGGCAAGGCCGGCAGCCGCCTCGGCACCGCGCTGGCGATGGCGGTGGACCACGAGATCAATATGGTATCGCTGGTGCGTAACCTCGAAGAGTTCTTTGCCCGTGAATCCTGCGGCTGGTGCACCCCCTGCCGTGACGGCCTGCCGTGGAGCGTGAAGATCCTGCGGGCGCTGGAACGCGGCGAAGGCCAGCCCGGTGACATCGAAACACTGGAGCAGCTCTGCCGCTTCCTCGGCCCCGGTAAAACCTTCTGCGCCCATGCGCCGGGTGCCGTGGAGCCGCTGCAAAGCGCGATTAAATATTTCCGGGACGAATTTGAGGCGGGCATCGCCAAACAGCATTTCAGCAACGCCCATGCCATCAACGGCATCCAGAGCAACAACCTGCTGAAACAGCGTTTTTGATTGCCGCCGCAGAGGCGGGGAAGTTATCCCGCCCGCGCCCTATAGAATTTTTGATTAACGCCCGTGCCTGCACGGGCCTCGTGGAAGCATGCTGACTATGGCTACGATTCATGTAGACGGCAAAGAATACGAAGTCGACGGAGCGGACAACCTGTTACAGGCCTGCCTCTCCCTCGGTCTTGATATTCCTTATTTTTGCTGGCATCCGGCGCTGGGAAGCGTCGGCGCTTGCCGCCAATGTGCGGTCAAGCAGTACCAAAATGCGGAAGATACCCGTGGCCGCCTGGTGATGTCCTGTATGACACCCGCATCGGACGGCACCTTTATCTCGATTGATGATAAAGAGGCGAAGGATTTCCGTGAGAGCGTCGTTGAATGGCTGATGACCAACCACCCGCATGACTGCCCGGTCTGCGAGGAGGGCGGCAACTGCCACCTGCAGGATATGACGGTAATGACCGGCCACAGTTTCCGCCGTTACCGCTTTACCAAACGCACCCACCAGAACCAGGATCTCGGGCCGTTTATCTCCCATGAGATGAACCGCTGCATCGCCTGTTACCGCTGCGTGCGCTACTACAAAGATTATGCCGACGGCACCGATCTCGGGGTCTATGGCGCGCATGACAACGTCTACTTCGGCCGCCCGGAAGATGGCGTGCTGGAGAGCGAATTCTCCGGCAACCTGGTGGAAGTCTGCCCGACCGGCGTCTTCACCGACAAAACGCACTCTGAGCGCTATAACCGTAAGTGGGACATGCAGTTTGCGCCGAGCATCTGCCAGCAGTGCAGCGTCGGCTGTAACACCAGCCCGGGTGAGCGTTACGGCGAGTTGCGCCGCATCGAAAACCGCTACAACGGCACCGTCAACCAGTACTTCCTGTGTGACCGCGGCCGCTTTGGCTATGGCTACGTGAATCTGAAAGATCGCCCGAAACACCCGCGCCAGCGGCGCGGTGATGACTGGATCGCGCTCAATGCCGAGCAGGCGATGCAGGGCGCGGCAGACATTCTGCGCCAGGCGAAAAAAACCATCGGTATCGGTTCCCCGCGCGCCAGCCTGGAGAGCAACTTTGCCCTGCGTGAGCTGGTGGGTGCTGAGAACTTCTATACCGGCATCTCCGCCCAGGAGCAGTCGCGCCTGAAACTGATGCTCAACATCCTGCAAAACAGCGGTGTGCATACGCCATCGCTGCGCGAGATTGAGAGCTATGACGCGGTGCTGATTCTGGGTGAAGATCTCACCCAGACCGGCGCCCGTATCGCGCTCTCCGTGCGCCAGGCAGTGAAAGGCAAAGCGCGCCAGATGGCCGCCGCCCAGCGCGTGGCTGACTGGCAGATCGCCGCGGTGCTGAACATCGGCCAGCATGCCAAACACCCGCTGTTTATGACCAGCGTCGACAGCACCAAAATGGACGACATCGCCGCCTGGAGCTACCGCGCCCCGGTGGATGAGCAGGCGCGCCTCGGTTTCGCCATCGCCCATGCGCTGGATGACAGCGCCCCGGTGGTCAGCGACCTCGCCGACGGCCTGAAAAACAAGATGGACGTAATTGTGCAGGCGCTGGCCGGCGCGCAGAAACCGCTGATCATTACCGGCACCAGCGCCGGCAGTGACGCGATTATCGCCGCTGCCGCCAACGTCGCCCGCGCGCTGAAAGGCCGCGGCAGCAATGTCGGCATCACCTTTGTCGCCTCCTCGGCCAACAGCATGGGCCTGGCGCTGATGGGCGGCGGGTCTCTCGACGAGGCGCTCGCCACGCTGGCGAACGGCCATGCCGACACCGCCATCGTGATGGAGAACGACCTCTACCGCCATGCGGCTGTGGATCGCGTGGATGCTGCGCTGGCCAACGTCAGCAACCTGATTGTGGCCGACCACCAGCACACGGCGCTGATGGACAAGGCAACCCTGGTATTGCCGGCGGCCAGCTTTGCTGAAAGCGACGGCACGCTGGTCAACCAGGAGGGCCGCGCCCAGCGCTTCTTCCAGGTTTACGACCCGGCCTACTACGACCACAGCGTGGCAATGCTCGAGAGCTGGCGCTGGATGCACTCGCTGCATTCGGTTTATACCAGCCGCCAGGTGGACTGGACGCAACTCGACGATGTGATCGCCGCCTGTGTCACCGCACTGCCGCAGCTCAGCGCCATCCGTGACGCCGCGCCGGACGCCTCCTTCCGCATCCGCGGGCAGAAGCTCTCCCGTTCCCCGCACCGTTACAGCGGCCGTACGGCCATGCGCGCCAACATTAACGTGCATGAGCCGCGCCAGCCGGTGGACCGCGACACCATGTTCGCGTTCTCGATGGAAGGGAACAACAACCCGCTGGCTGACCGCAACCAGGTGCCGTTTGCCTGGGCACCGGGCTGGAACTCCCCGCAGGCCTGGAACAAATTCCAGGACGAAGTAGGCGGCCACCTGCGCCACGGCGATCCGGGCGTGCGCCTGATCGAAGCAGGGGAGGGCACCCTCGACTGGTTCCGTGACGTTCCTGCCGCCGCGCCGGGCGTCGCCAACCAATGGCGGGTTGCGCCTTACTACCACCTGTTCGGCAGTGAAGAGCTGTCACAGCGTGCGCCGGTGATCCAACAGCGTATGCCGCAACCCTATGTCATGGTGAGCCGCGATGACGCCGCCCGCCTCGGCATCAACCCGGGCGCGCTGGTGGAGTTCTCCTGCGCCGGTCAGCGCCTGCGCCTGCCGGTCCGCCTGAGTGAGACGCTCAGCCAGGGGCAGCTTGGCCTGCCGTTAGGCTTACCGGGTATTCCGCCGGTGCTGGTGGGTGCAACGGTTGAAAATCTGCGGGAGGCGGCATTATGAGTTGGTTTACCTCTGAGGTGATCGATGTGCTGATCGCCATCCTGAAGGCGGTGGTGATTCTGCTGGTGGTGGTCTCCTGCGGTGCCTTCATGAGCTTCGGTGAACGCCGGTTGCTCGGCCTGTTCCAGAACCGTTACGGGCCAAACCGTGTCGGCTGGGGCGGGTCGCTCCAGCTGGTCGCCGACATGATCAAGATGTTCTTTAAAGAGGACTGGGTGCCGCCGTTTACCGACCGGGTGATTTTCACCCTGGCACCGATGATCGCTTTCACCTCGCTGCTGCTGGCCTTCGCCATTGTGCCGGTCAGCCCGACCTGGGCGGTCTCCAACCTCAATATCGGTATCCTGTTCTTCCTGATGATGGCCGGCCTGACGGTCTACGCCGTGCTGTTTGCCGGCTGGTCCAGTAACAACAAATACTCGTTGCTGGGGGCGATGCGCGCCTCGGCCCAGACCCTGAGCTACGAAGTGTTCCTCGGCCTGTCGCTGATGGGCGTGGTGGCGCAGGCCGGTTCATTCAATATGACGGACATCGTGAATGACCAGGCGCACGTCTGGAACATTATCCCGCAGTTCTTCGGCTTCGTGACCTTTGCGATCGCCGGTGTGGCGGTGTGTCACCGCCACCCGTTTGACCAGCCGGAAGCGGAGCAGGAGCTGGCCGACGGTTACCACATCGAATATTCCGGCATGAAGTTCGGGCTGTTCTTTGTCGGGGAATACATCGGGATTGTGACGGTCTCCGCCCTGATTGTGACGTTGTTCTTCGGTGGCTGGCAGGGTCCGTTCCTGCCGCCGTTTATCTGGTTCGCGCTGAAAACGGCCTTCTTCATGATGATGTTTATCCTGATCCGTGCGGCCCTGCCGCGTCCGCGTTATGACCAGGTGATGTCATTCGGCTGGAAAGTCTGCCTGCCGCTGACCTTGCTGAACCTGCTGGCGACTGCCGCCGTGATTTTGTACAACGCTCAATAAGGGGTGAATGAACCATGACATTGAAAGAGTTAGTGGTTGGTTTCGGCACCCAGCTACGCAGTATCTGGATGATCGGGCTGCACGCGTTCAGTAAGCGTGAAACCCAGATGTATCCGGAAGAGCCGGTTTACCTGCCGCCGCGCTACCGTGGCCGCATCGTGCTGACGCGCGATCCGGACGGCGAAGAGCGCTGCGTAGCCTGTAACCTCTGTGCGGTTGCCTGCCCGGTGAGCTGTATCTCTCTGCAAAAAGCAGAGACGAAAGATGGCCGCTGGTACCCGGAATTTTTCCGCATCAACTTCTCACGCTGCATCTTCTGCGGCATGTGCGAAGAGGCGTGCCCGACGACGGCCATCCAGCTGACGCCGGATTTTGAGCTGGGCGAGTTCAAGCGCCAGGATCTGGTGTATGAGAAAGACGATCTGCTGATCTCCGGGCCGGGTAAATATCCGGAATATAACTTCTACCGGATGGCCGGTATGGCGATTGACGGCAAAGCGAAAGGCGATGCGGAAAATGAAGCCAAACCGATCGACGTCAAAGGCCTGATGCCTTAAGGAGCCAGCAAGCAT
The DNA here is from genome assembly GCF_002858715.1 of Chimaeribacter coloradensis. Lineage (GTDB taxonomy): Bacteria > Pseudomonadota > Gammaproteobacteria > Enterobacterales > Enterobacteriaceae > Chimaeribacter > Chimaeribacter coloradensis. The sequence continues at coordinate 101,897 of NZ_PJZH01000011.1, forward strand.
GGAATACGCCTTTTATATCGCCGCGTTGGTGGCCGTGGTCGCGACTATCCGCGTCATCTCGCACACCAATCCCGTGCATGCCCTGCTGTACCTGATTGTCTCCCTGCTGGCGATTGCCGCGGTGTTCTTCTCGCTCGGTGCCTATTTCGCCGGTGCGCTGGAGATCATCGTCTATGCCGGGGCGATCATGGTGCTGTTTGTGTTCGTGGTGATGATGCTCAACCTCGGCAACGCGGTACAGGAGCAGGAGCGTGCCTGGCTGAAACCCTCAGCCTGGGTCGGCCCCGGCCTTCTGTCCCTGCTGCTGCTGGTGGTGCTGGTTTACGCCATCCGCACCATCAACGATCAGGGCATCGACGGCCAGATGATTGATGCGAAAGCAGTGGGCATCAGCCTGTTCGGCCCTTATGTGCTGGCGGTTGAGCTGGCCTCAATGCTGCTGCTGGCCGGTCTGGTGGTGGCTTACCACGTGGGCCGCGAGCAGAAGCCCGGCGAAGTGCTGAGCAATGACGCGGTGAAAAGAAAAACGGAGGAAAAAGCATGATCCCTCTACAACATGGCCTGATTCTGGCGGCCATCCTGTTTGTGCTGGGGCTGACCGGGTTGCTGATTCGCCGCAACCTGCTGTTTATGCTGATAAGCCTTGAGGTGATGATCAACGCGGCCGCACTGGCCTTCGTGGTGGCAGGAAGCTATTGGGGGCAGGCCGACGGCCAGGTGATGTATATCCTGGCGATCAGCCTCGCGGCGGCCGAGGCCAGCGTTGGCCTGGCGCTGCTGCTCCAGCTCTATCGCCGTCGCCATACCCTGAATATTGACACTGTCAGTGAGATGCGCGGATGAACTTACTCTACTTAACTGTTCTGCTACCGCTGATCGGCTTTTTGCTGTTGGCATTCTCCCGCGGCCGCTGGTCTGAGAATTTCTCGGCCACGGTGGGCGTCGGCTCTATTGGTCTGGCGGCCCTGGTGACCCTCTACGTGGCGATGGATTTCCTGAGCCAGCGCGCCATCGGGGTTCAGGTGTTTAACCAGAACCTGTGGAACTGGATGCAGGTCGGCGATTTCAACATCGCCGCCACCCTGACACTGGACGGCCTGTCGCTGACCATGCTGTCGGTGGTCACCGGCGTCGGCTTCTTCATCCACATGTTCGCCTCCTGGTACATGCGGGGCGAGGAGGGCTACTCCCGCTTCTTCGCCTACACCAACCTGTTTATCGCCAGCATGGTAGTTCTGGTGCTGGCCGATAACCTGCTGCTGCTCTACCTCGGCTGGGAAGGCGTGGGCCTCTGTTCCTACCTGCTGATCGGGTTCTACTACACCAACCCGGAGAACGGTAAGGCGGCGATGAAGGCGTTTATCGTGACCCGTGTGGGTGACGTGTTCCTGGCCTTTGCGCTGTTTATCCTCTACCGCGAGCTCGGCACGCTGAATATCCGTGAGCTGATGGTGCTGGCCCCGCAGAAACTGGCGGTGGGCGACACGGCGATCACCTGGGCGACGCTGATGCTGCTGGGCGGGGCGGTGGGTAAATCCGCGCAGCTGCCGCTGCAGACCTGGCTGGCGGACGCAATGGCCGGCCCGACACCGGTTTCCGCGCTGATCCACGCCGCGACCATGGTCACCGCGGGGGTCTACCTGATCGCCCGCACCCACGGCCTGTTCCTGATGGCGCCGGAAGTGCTGCACCTGGTGGGGATCATCGGTGCCGTGACGCTGCTGCTGGCCGGCTTTGCCGCGCTGGTGCAGACCGACATCAAACGCGTGCTCGCCTATTCGACCATGAGCCAGATCGGCTACATGTTCCTGGCGCTGGGCGTGCAGGCGTGGGACGCGGCCATCTTCCACCTGATGACCCACGCCTTCTTCAAGGCGCTGCTGTTCCTCTCCTCCGGGTCGGTAATCCTCGCCTGCCACCACGAGCAGAACATCTTCAAGATGGGCGGCCTGCGCAAAACTATCCCGCTGGTCTATGTCTGCTTCCTGGTGGGCGGCGCGGCGCTGGCGGCGCTGCCGCTGGTCACCGCGGGCTTCTACAGTAAAGATGAGATCCTGTTCGGTGCCTTTGCAAACGGCCACATCAACCTGATGCTTGCCGGCCTGGTAGGGGCGTTCCTGACCTCGCTCTATACCTTCCGCATGATCTTTATCGTGTTCCACGGCGAGCCGAAAACCAAGGCGCACGCGGGCAAGGGCATTACCCACCATCTGCCGCTGATTGTGCTGCTGGTGCTCTCGACCTTTGTCGGCGCGCTGATCACACCGCCGCTGGCGGGCGTGCTGCCGGAAAACCACTTCGGTGAAGACGGTAAGATGATGCTGGAGATCACCTCCGGGATCGTGGCGATTGTCGGCATCCTGCTGGCGGCTGCCCTCTATCTGGGCAAGCGTTCTCTGGTGAACAGTGTGGCGAAAAGCGCCCCCGGCCGCTTCTTTACGGTCTGGTGGTTCCATGCCTGGGGCTTTGACTGGCTCTACGACATGCTTTTCGTCAAACCTTATCTGTTCATTGCGAAAGTGCTGCACCGCGATCCGCTGAATTCACTGATGAACCTGCCGGCGCTGATTACCCGCGTGGGCAACCGTGGGCTGGTTCTCACTGAAAATGGCCAGGTGCGCTGGTATATGGCGTCAATGGGTCTGGGTGCAGTGGTCGTACTGGCGCTGTTGTTAGTGGTTTAACGAATAAGAGTTTGTCGAACATTGCAATGCGGGCAGGTGCGCCGGGTTTGGCCGCCTGCCGGACAGCACGTTTCACGTTTATTCAAATAAGGGACACCAAACGCCATGCTACTACCTTGGCTAATTCTTATCCCCTTTATCGGCGGTCTGCTGTGTTGGCAGTGTGAGCGCTTCGGTAGCAAGGTACCGCGCTGGATCGCTCTGATCGCCATGGGGCTGACGCTGGCACTGTCGCTGCAACTCTGGTTGCAGGGGGGTTACTCTTTACTGGTGCCGCAGGGCATCCCGCAATGGCAGTCTGAATTCCGCCTGCCGTGGATCCCGCGTTTCGGCATTGAATTCCATCTGGCACTGGATGGCCTCTCGCTGCTGATGGTGGTGCTGACCGGCCTGCTCGGCGTGCTGGCGGTGCTCTGTTCATGGCGTGAGATTGAGCGCTATCAGGGCTTCTTCCACCTGAACCTGATGTTCATCCTGGGCGGCGTAATCGGCGTGTTCCTCGCCATCGACATGTTCCTGTTCTTCTTCTTCTGGGAAATGATGTTGGTGCCGATGTACTTCCTGATCGCCCTGTGGGGGCACAAGGCCTCAGACGGGAAAACGCGCATCACGGCGGCGACCAAGTTCTTCATCTACACCCAGGCGAGCGGGCTGGTGATGCTGATCGCCATCCTCGGGCTGGTGTTTGTGCACTACAACGCCACCGGCGTCTGGACGTTCAGCTACGAAGCGCTGCTGAACACCCCGATGTCCCATAACGTGGAATACCTGCTGATGCTGGGCTTCTTCATCGCGTTCGCGGTGAAAATGCCGGTGGTGCCGCTGCACGGCTGGCTGCCGGACGCCCACAGCCAGGCCCCGACCGCCGGTTCCGTTGACCTGGCCGGGATTTTGCTGAAAACCGCGGCCTATGGCCTGCTGCGCTTCAGCCTGCCGCTGTTCCCGCACGCCTCGGCGGAGTTCGCGCCGATTGCCATGTGGCTCGGCGTGATCGGGATCTTCTACGGCGCGTGGATGGCCTTTGCCCAGACGGACATCAAACGCCTGATCGCCTATACCAGCGTGTCACACATGGGCTTTGTGCTGATTGCCATCTTCACCGGCAGCCAGCTCGCCTACCAGGGTGCGGTGATCCAGATGATCGCCCACGGCCTCTCGGCGGCCGGCCTGTTCATCATCTGCGGCCAGCTTTATGAGCGCCTGCACACCCGTGACATGCGCCTGATGGGCGGCCTCTGGGGGCGGATCAAGTTCATCCCGGCGTTGTCGATGTTCTTCGCGGTGGCTACCCTCGGGATGCCGGGCACCGGTAACTTTGTCGGCGAATTCATGATCCTGTTCGGCAGCTTCAGTGTGGTACCGGTGATTACCGTGATCTCGACCTTTGGTCTGGTCTTCGCCTCGGTCTACTCGTTGATTATGTTGCAGCGTGCCTATTTCGGTGCGCCGAAATCCGATCAGCCGCTGCCGGGGATGTCGCTGCGTGAGCTGTTCATCATCCTGTTGCTGGTGGTGTTACTGGTGCTGCTGGGGATCTATCCGCAGCCAATCCTGGACACCTCCCATGCGGCGATGAGCAACGTGCAGCACTGGTTCGGGTCTGTGATTCCATCCATTTCAACAACAAGGCCGTAATTCGCCATGACATTTACTCCTCAACACCTGATCGCACTATTGCCACTATTGATCGTCGGATTGACGGTGGTGGTTGTGATGCTGTGCATTGCGTGGCGACGCGACCACTTTTTCAACGCGACTCTCTCGGTTATCGGGCTGAACCTGGCGTTGCTGTCGCTTTACTTTGTCTGGCAAAACGGCGCACTGGATGTGACGCCGCTGCTGCGCGTGGATGGCTACTCGATGCTCTACACCGGGCTGGTGCTGTTGGCCAGCCTGGCGACCTGCACCTTTGCCTACCCGTGGCTGGCGGGCTACCCGGATAACAAAGAAGAGTTCTACCTGCTGGTGCTGATTGCCGCCATGGGCGGCCTGCTGCTCGCCTGCGCCAACCACCTGGCCTCGCTGTTCCTGGGGATTGAGCTGGTGTCGCTGCCGCTGTTCGGCCTGATCGGTTATGCCTACCGGCAGAAACGCTCGCTGGAAGCCAGCATCAAGTACATGCTGCTGTCGGCGGCGGCCTCCTCTTTCCTGCTGTTCGGGATGGCGCTGCTCTACGCAGACTCCGGTGACCTGTCGTTTGTCGGCCTCGGCAAAAGCCTGGGTGACAGCATGTTGAACCAGCCGCTGCTGCTGGCGGGCCTGGGCATGATGATCGTCGGCCTCGGCTTTAAGCTGTCACTGGTGCCGTTCCAGCTCTGGACGCCGGATGTCTATCAGGGCGCGCCCGCCCCGGTCTCAACCTTCCTGGCTACCGCCAGCAAGATTGCGATTTTCGCCGTGGTGATGCGCCTGTTCCTCTACGCGCCGGTCACCAACAGCGAAGCGGTGCGTACCGTGCTGGCGATCATCGCCGTCTGCTCGATTCTGTTCGGTAACATCATGGCCATCAGCCAGAGCAACATTAAGCGTCTGCTCGGCTACTCCTCTATCGCCCATCTGGGTTATCTGCTGGTGGCGCTGATCGCCGTGCAGACGCACCAGCTGGCGATGGAAACCGTGGGCGTCTACCTGGCGGGTTACCTGTTCAGCAGCCTGGGGGCCTTTGGGGTGGTGAGCCTGATGTCCAGCCCTTACACCGGGCCGGACGCGGAATCCCTGTTCTCTTACCGTGGGCTGTTCTGGCATAAGCCGATCCTCTCCACGGTGATGACGGTGATGATGCTGTCACTGGCCGGTATCCCGGTCACCCTGGGCTTCATCGGTAAGTTCTTCGTGATTGCGATGGGTGTCAGCGCGCACCTCTGGTGGCTGACCGGTGCCGTGGTGGTGGGCAGTGCGATTGGCCTCTACTACTACCTGCGTGTGACCGTGAGCCTTTACCTTAACGCGCCGGCCGAGCTGCAACGCGACACCCCGACCAACTGGGCCTTCACCGCCGGTGGGGTGGTAGTGCTGATCTCCGCGATTCTGGTGCTGCTGCTGGGTATCTTCCCGCAACCGCTGATCTCGCTGGTTCAGGCCGCACAGCCGCTGCTGTAAATGACCCGATAAAAACCAAGCCGCCCCCGGGCGGCTTTTTTTATGGCCGCCGTGTGAGGAGGGAATGATCTCCGCCAACATCATGTGCTGCTGCCTGCGTTACCGTCGCGCTGTTATCATTCCTTCCGTCATCATTTTTAAAAGGACGCAATCATGGATCTTCAGGCGGGCCAAAATATCGTTTTACCTCAGACGTCACTCCAGTTAACCCTCTCTTACCCGGCAACGGCGGGGTTTACCGGTGAAGTGGATGCTTCGGCGTTTTTGCTGACTGCGGAAGGAAAAGTCAGGGGCGATGGGGATTTCTACTTCTTTAACCACCCGGCGGCGGCGAACGACAGCCTGGTGTTGCAGGCGTTGCCGCAGGGCAGCCGCCTGACGCTGGATCTGGCAAAAATCGATGCGGAGATCAGCAAGATTGCGATAACGCTGGTGATCGATGGGCCGGAGGCCGTCTCGCATCTCCGGCAGATTACCCTGACTGCCGGCGACATTGCCCGCTTTGAGGTAGCGACCGCCGGGCGGACTGAAAAAGCGCTGATCGTGGCAGAGGTTTACCGCCATGCCGGGAACTGGAAACTCCGGGCGCTGGGGCAGGGCTTTAACGGCGGGCTGGCGCCGCTGGCGGTGCATTATGGTGTGGACGTTGAGCCTGACGCGCCCGCCACCCAGCCGCCGGTGGCAACCGTCAGCCTGGAGAAAAAGTTGCAGGCGCAGGCACCCCGGTTGGTCAGCCTGGCGAAAGAGGCCACCATCAGCCTGAAGAAATACAAACTGGAGAGTGTCCGGGCAAAAGTGGCCTTTGTGCTGGATGCCTCCGGCTCAATGAAAGGGCAGTTCAGAAAAGGAAACGTGCAGGCGGTGCTTGACCGCATCGCGGTGCTGGCAGTGCAGTTTGATGATGATGGCGCGATGGATCTCTGGGGGTTTGCTGAACGGCACCGGAAATACCCGGATGTCACTTTGGCTAACCTTGATGAGTATATCGATGAGATCCAAAACACGGCGAAGCGCTCAGCCTGGGAAAATCTGCCCGGCCTCGGCGGCGTGAATAATGAACCGCCGGTGATGGAAGAGATCATCGACACCTTTAAACGCAGTGACTTACCGGTGTTTGTGGTGTTTATCACCGACGGCGGCATCAGTAAAACCCGGGAGATTAAACAGGCGATCCAGCGTTCAGCCAATTACCCGATCTTCTGGAAGTTCGTCGGGCTGGGCGGCATGAACTATGGCGTGCTGGAAAATCTCGACACCTTCACCGATCGCCGGCTGGACAATACCCACTTTTTTGCCATCGACGATTTTGCTGCGATGAAAGACGAGCGCCTCTATGACCTGCTGCTGACAGAGTTCCGCCAGTGGCATGAGGCGGCAGTCGCTGAACGCATTTTACGTGAGTAAATGTTCACCCATATCATAATTTGAAGTGAGTCACATTTTGTGATGCAAGGTACATTCTATTTAGTGAAAAAGGTGATGAACATCTCACTTATTTCCCGCTGTTCACGTACACTGCGCGCTTTTCTCTGCGGCGGATAATGATGAACGTACTTCTCTCTCTTGCGTTGACCACCGGCGTGCTCTCCGGCCTGTGGGGCTGGGTGGCGGTCAGCCTCGGGCTGTTGGGCTGGGCCGGGTTTTTGGGCTGTACCGCCTATTTTGCCTGCCCGCAGGGCGGGTTGCGCGGGCTGGTGATTGCCGGGCTGACCATGCTCAGCGGCGTCTTCTGGGCGCAGGTGATCATGGACGGCAGCGCACTGCAACCGGAATGGACGCTGCTCGGCTACCTGATGACCGGCGTCGTCTCGTTCCTGATGTGCGTGCAGGCGGCCAACCGCTGGCTCGCCTTTGTGCCGGGCACCTTTATCGGGGCCTGCGCCATGTTTGCCGCCCAGGGCAACTGGCGGGTGGTATTGCCGTCACTGCTGCTTGGGCTGATCTTCGGTTACGCGATGAAAAACAGCGGGCTATGGCTGGCGGCGCGGGCCGGGCGAACCAAAGCCACTGCCCAGCCTGCAGCCAAACCCCGTTAACCCGGGCGAAGGGTTGTGGCAAGCTGCCGGAGCGTAAGAAGGTTCTTAAACTGGTCAGGTGCGGTAAAAACGCCGGGTGTTGCCCTGCAAAATGGTGAAAAAGTGACTATGGTTAATAAACAAGTCCTACAAAACCAAGGAGACGCGCATGGTAGACACTACGGAACCACAACAGCCAAAACAGCCGAAACAGCAAGCCCAGCAGAATTCGCAGCCAAAACAGGCTGAGTTCAAGGAAGACTCCAAAACCTCCCTGGACGACGATCTGAAAATGCTGTCAGAGACTCTGGAAGAGGTGCTTGCCTCCTCAGGTGATAAGTCTGACCAGAAATACATTGAGATCAAACACCGCGCTGAAGAAGCGCTGCATCAGGTGAAAAAGCGCCTGAGCGAAAAGTCAGATGCCTACTACTACAAGGCCAAGCAGGCAGCCTGCACTGCCGACAGCTACGTGCATGACAAACCGTGGCATGCAGTGGGCATGGGCGCAGCCGCCGGGATGATCCTCGGCCTGCTGATGCGCCGCTAAGGCAATACACAGGGCGGCCAGTGACAGGCAGCCCGGACACTGACAGGGTGCACTCAGGTGCGCCCTTTTTTATGCCTGCGGGGCGGCAGGCGACAGGCGGTTTTTTTCTGGTTCAGGCGACGTATAATCCCCTACTTTCTCTTTGGTTATTGAGGTTGCGGTGACGATACTTTCCGGATGTCTCCAACAGATGATGCAGGCGCTTGAACAGACGCTACAGGATGAAACGCTATGCCGCGCCAGCGGGGTCAGGCAGCTTATCCTGACCTTCTACCACCCGGAAAACAGGCACCCGGAAAGCGCGCCGCTGCTGGGCTGGCTGGCGGCACAGCCACACTTTCCGAAATTTTACTGGCAACCGCGGGACGGCACCGAAACGGTGGCGGTATGCGGGCAGGTGGCACAATTCAGCGATGCACAGCAGGCAGGGCAGTTTTTACACCACCATGCCGGGCACGCCGGACGGCTGCGCGTCTGGGGGCTGAACGCCTTTGAGGCCGCGCCCCAGCCCGCCTGCCTGTTTGTGCCGCGCCTCACCCTGCACCAACAGGCCAACACCCTGACGCTGACCCTCAACCTGGCCGACCCCCACGCGCTGCAGGGCGATCTGGTGCGCGCTGCCGCCTTCCTGCAACAGCTGCAGCCTGCCACCCTGTTGCCGCCGCAACCCCTCAGCCTGACCCACGCCAGCCACCAGCCGGATGAAGCGGGGTGGCACGCCCTGTTGCAGCATGCGCTGGCCGGCATTGCCGCGGGGGAAATGGAAAAAGTGGTGCTGGCGCGAAAAACGGTGTTGACCTTCAGCCAGCCGGTGGACGCCTGGCGGATGCTGGCCGCCAGCCGGCAGGTGAACCACCACTGTTACCACTTTCTGATGGCGTTCTCGCCCACGGCCGCCTTCCTCAGCGCCAGCCCGGAGCGGCTGTTCCTGCGCCAGGGCGATCAGCTCACCACCGAAGCGCTGGCCGGCACGGTGGCCAGCAGTGAAGACGACCACCAGGCCGCAGTGCTGGCAGGCTGGCTGATGAAGAGTGAGAAAAACCAGCGCGAAAACTGGCTGGTGGTGGATGACATCTGCCGCCAGCTACAGGGCGCGGCGCACGGACTGGATGTGATGCCGCCGGAGATTGTGCGCCTGCGCAAGGTGCAGCACCTGCGGCGCACTATCCACGGGCAGATCAGGGCAGCGGATGACGCCCTCTGCCTGGCGCGGCTGCAACCCACCGCGGCGGTAGCCGGGCTGCCGCGCCTGCCGGCACGCCGGTTTATCCTCAGCCATGAGCCATTCCCGCGTGGCTGGTATGCCGGGTCGGCGGGCTACCTCTCCCGTGAGCAGTCGGAGTTCGCGGTGTCACTGCGCTCTGCCTGGCTGGAGGAACATCAGGTACACCTCTACGCCGGGGCGGGCATTGTGGCGGGGTCTGACCCGGCACAGGAGTGGCAGGAGATCGAGAACAAAGCCGCCGGGTTACGCACCCTGTTAGAAGACCCCGCCGAATAGCCGCTTTACCCGCGCCAAATCAATAATCCATCCATTGAAAAAAAATATACTTCCCGCGCACGGCCCCGGCTGCCGTGCATCAATGTCTCTCTTCTCCGCACGTTATATAGGCTTCACATGTTAACCAGTGAATTCAATCGCCGCTGGGCGACCCTGCTTATTGAGGCGCTGAGCCGCCACGCGATTCAGCATGTCTGTATTGCGCCCGGCTCGCGCTCCACCCCCCTGACCCTCGCCGCTGCTGCCCACCCCCGGTTGCAGTGCCACACCCATTTTGATGAGCGCGGGCTGGGGCACCTGGCGCTGGGGCTGGCCAAGGGCAGCGGGCAGCCGGTGGCGGTGATCGTCACCTCCGGCACGGCCGCGGCCAACCTCTACCCGGCGCTGATTGAAGCGGGGCTGACCGGCGAACGGCTGGTGATGCTGACGGCGGATCGCCCGCCGGAGCTGCTGGCGTGCGGGGCCAACCAGGCGATCCGGCAAGAGGGGATGTTCGGTGCCCACCCGGCGGCGGTGCTCAACCTGCCGCGCCCGACCCCGGCTATCCCGGCGGCGTGGCTGGTGTCGGCGCTGGATCAGGCGATGGCGGAACTCAAAGGCGGGGCACTGCATATCAACTGCCCGTTTGCCGAGCCGCTCTATGGGGGTGAAGACGGCGCGCATCAGGCGTGGTCGGCGGCGCTGGGTGACTGGTGGGCAGGGCGTGACCCCTGGCTCGCCCTGCCGGGTGAGAGCCCGGCGGCGGCCGAAGCGGACTGGCCGCAGTGGCGTCAGCGGCGCGGCGTGGTGCTGGCCGGGCGGCTTTCGGCAGAGGAGGGTGTGGCGGTGGCGCGCTGGGCGACGGCGCTGAGCTGGCCGCTGCTGGCGGATGTGCAATCCCAGACCGGCCAGCCGCTGCCCTGCGCTGCGCTGTGGCTTAGCGCGCCGGAAGCCCGCGCCACGTTGGCGGAAGCGGAGCTGGTGGTGCAGTTCGGCAGCAGCCTGACCGGCCAACCGCTCCTGCACTGGCAGGCCAACACCCGGCCGCTGCAGTGGTGGCTCATTGAGGCGCAACCGGGGCGGCGCGACCCGGCGCACCATCGCGGCCGCCGTATCGCGGCACCGGTCAGCGCGTGGCTGGCGCAGCATCCGCCGCTGGCGCGCCAGCCCTGGGCACCGGTACTGGCCGCCTGCGCCGCGCAGGCGCAGCAGCGGGTAACGCGCGAAGTCAAAACCTTCGGTGAGGCGATGCTGGCGCACCGTTTACCGGCGCTGTTGCCGGCGCACGGGCAACTCTTCCTCGGCAACAGCCTGATCGTGCGGCTGGTGGATGCGCTGGCGCAACTGCCCGCCGGCTACCCGGTCTTCGGTAACCGCGGGGCCAGCGGCATTGACGGGCTGATCTCCACCGCTGCCGGGGTGCAGCGCGCCACCGGCAAACCGACGCTGCTGCTGCTGGGTGATCTCTCTGCGCTGTATGACCTGAACGCGCTGGCGCTGCTGCGCGCCACGCCCGCGCCGCTGGTGATCCTGCTGGTGAACAACAATGGCGGGCGCATCTTCTCCCTGCTGCCGACGCCCGAGGCGCAGCGCGAGCAGTTTTACTGTATGCCGCAGCAGGTCTCGTTTAAACCGGCGGCCGCGATGTTCGGCCTGCACTATGCCTGCCCGGCCGAATGGCCCGCGCTGGAAGAGGCGGTGCACGCGGCGTGGGCGCGGCCGGGCAGCACGCTGATTGAAGTCTGCACCGTGCCGGATGCCGGGGCGCACCTGTTGCAACAGCTGCAACGGGCGGAAGCCTCATGAGCCTGGCCTGCCGCGTTTATCCGGCATTGACCGGCGACCCGTCCCGCCCGTGGCTGGTGTTTCTGCACGGGTTATTAGGCAGCGGCCGTGAATGGCAACCGGTGCTGGCCCAGTGCCGCGACTGGCCCTGCCTGACGGTGGATCTGCCGGGGCATGGGGAGTCCGCCGCCGTCACGACCTCCGGCTTTGCCGCGCTGGATCACCAGTTGGCCGCCACGCTGCGCCTGCACCAGGTTGAACGTTACTGGCTGATCGGCTACTCGCTGGGCGGCCGCGTGGCGATGTATCACGCCGCCCGGCAGCCCGCCGGGCTGTGCGGGCTGCTGGTGGAGGGCAGCCACCCCGGCCTGCTGCACCCGGCAGAGCGCCGGGCGCGGCTCGATAACGACTGCCGCTGGGCGCAGCGTTTTCTGCAACAGCCGTTGCCGCAGGTGCTGGCGGCGTGGTACCACCAGCCGGTCTTTGCTGACCTGACCAACCCGCAACGTCAGGCGCTCATTGCACTGCGCGGCCACAATCAGCCCGCCGGCATCGCCCAGATGCTGCTGGCGACCTCGCTTGGCCACCAGCCGCCGCTCGATGGCGCGCTGCGCCGGTTGCGCCTTCCCTTTTACACCCTGTGCGGTGAGCAGGATGCCCGCTTCCGGTCACTGGCCGTTGAGCGGCACTTGCCGCTGTCGCTGCTGCCCGGCGGGCACAACGTTCACCACGCGCACCCCGGTGAGTTTGCCCACCGCCTCTTATCCCTGATTCGCTGTTAATGAAGGAATGACCATGATCCCTGTAGATGAAAACGCCCTGTACGCGCCGGTTGAGTGGCAGGATTGCAGCACCGGGTTTGACGATATCCGCTACCACAAAACCCCTGACGGCATCGCGAAAATCACGATCAACCGCCCGCAGGTACGTAACGCCTTCCGGCCGCAGACGGTGAAAGAGATGATGCGGGCGCTGGAGGATGCGCGCCATGACGACCGCATCGGTGCCATTATCCTCACCGGCGAGGGCGATCGCGCCTTCTGTTCCGGCGGTGACCAGAAAGTGCGTGGTGATTACGGCGGCTACCGCGATGAGGCGGGCACCCACCACCTCAACGTGCTCGATTTCCAGCGCCAGATCCGCACCTGCCCAAAGCCGGTGGTGGCGATGGTGGCGGGCTACGCGATTGGCGGCGGCCATGTGCTGCACATGATGTGTGATCTGACGCTAGCGGCGGAGAATGCCGTGTTCGGCCAGACCGGGCCGAAAGTCGGCTCGTTCGACGGCGGTTGGGGCGCGTCCTATATGGCGCGCATCGTTGGCCAGAAAAAGGCGCGCGAAATCTGGTTCCTCTGCCGCCAGTATGGCGCGGCCGAGGCGCTGGCGATGGGGCTGGTGAACCACGTCGTGCCGCTGGCGGCGCTGGAGCGTGAAACCGTGCGCTGGTGCCGGGAGATGCTGCAAAACAGCCCGATGGCGCTGCGCTGCCTGAAGGCGGCGCTGAATGCCGACTGTGACGGCCAGGCCGGGTTACAGGAGCTGGCAGGCAACGCCACCATGCTGTTCTACATGACGGAAGAGGGGCAGGAGGGGCGCAACGCCTTCAACCAGAAACGCGCGCCCGACTTCAGCAAATTTACCCGGAACCCATGATGCGCCGCGCGACCCTTTACCGTTACCAACTGCCGCTGGTGCCGGGCACCGTGCTGCGTGATCGGCGCGTCGCGGAGCGCGAGGGGCTGCTGGTGCAACTGCGCCACGGCGCAGCCGAAGGCTGGGGCGAAGTGGCCCCGCTGCCGGGCTTCAGCGCCGAAACCCTGGCAGAGGCACAGGCGGCGGTGCAGGCCGGTCTGCGGGTGTGGCAGGCGGGCGGTGGATTCAGCGGGAGCGGCGTGCCGTCGGCGGACTGGGGGCTGAGCATCGCGCTGGCTGAGCTTACCGGGACGCTGCCGGAGGCGGCGGATTTCACCACCGTGCCGCTGTGCCACGGCGACCCGGACGCGCTGTTTGCCCGGCTGGCGGGGCAGCCGCTGGCGAAGATGAAAGTCGGGCTGTATGAGGCAGTGCGGGACGGCATGCTGGTGCAGCTGCTGCTGGAGGCGCTGCCCGATCTGCACCTGCGGCTGGATGCCAACCGCAGCTGGACGCCGGAAAAAGCGCGCCAGTTCGCCCGTTATGTTGACCCGGCGCTGCGCGCGCGCATTGCGTTTCTGGAGGAGCCGTGCCGCACGCCGCAGGCCTCGCGCGCCTTTGCACAAGAGAGCGGCATCCCGACCGCCTGGGATGAAAGCGCGCGGGAAGCGGGGTTTCGCGTGCAGGCGGAACCGGGTGTGACGGCGCTGGTGGTCAAGCCGATGCTGCTGGGCAGCCTGGCGCAGGTGCAGGCACGCATCCGTGAGGCACAGGCGGCCGGGCTGGCGGTGGTGATCAGCTCGTCGGTGGAAAGCAGTCTGGGGCTGACGCAACTGGCACGGCTGGCCGCCTGGCTGACGCCCGGCAGTGCGACGGGGCTGGATACCCTGTCGCTGATGGCGGCCCAGCTGGTGCGCCCCTGGCCCGGCAGCGCGCTGCCGCTGCGGCCTGTTGCCGATCTGCAGGAGGTCTGGTCATGCTGAATGACTGGCCGTGGCAGCACTGGGCGAAACGGCGGCCCACACACCCGGCGTTGCGCGGCGAGGGGGCACACTATAGCTGGGCGGCGCTCGCCGCTGAACTTGACCGGCGCGCTGCGGCCTATCAGGCGCAGGGAGTGGAAGCCGGGTGCGGCGTGGCGCTGCGCGGCAAAAACAGCCTGGCGCTGCTGCTCGACTATCTGGCGCTGATCCAATGCGGCGCGCGGGTGCTGGTGCTCAACCCGCAACTGCCGCCTGCGCTGCTGGCGCAACTGTTGCCCGGGTTGACGCTCTCCTTCCTGCGTGACCACGCCGCGCCCGGGGTAACCGGCCTGCCGCCGCTTCAGCCGCCGGGTGCCGCGCCCGGCGGCTGCACAACGGTGGTGTTTCAGCCGTCGCGGCTGGCGACGCTGACCCTCACCTCCGGCTCCAGCGGGCTGCCGAAAGCAGCGGCGCACAGCATTGCGGCGCACCTCGCCAGCGCGGCGGGGGTGCTGGCGCTGATCCCGTTCCCGGCCGAAGCGTGCTGGCTGCTCTCGCTGCCGCTGTTCCACGTCTCCGGCCAGGGGATTGTCTGGCGCTGGCTGCGTGCCGGGGCCGCACTGGCGGTAGAGCCGCAGTTGCCGCTGGCGCAGGCGCTGGCGGGCTGTACCCACGCCTCATTGGTGCCGACCCAGCTCTGGCGGCTGCTGGAACAGGGCCAGGTGCCGGAAGCGTTGCATGCGGTGCTGCTGGGCGGCGCGGCGATCCCCCCGGCGCTCACCGCCCGCGCGGAGCAGGCGGGCATCCGCTGCTGGTGCGGCTACGGCATGACGGAGATGGCCTCTACCATCTGCGCCAAACGCGCCGATACGCACCCAGGCGTCGGGCAGCCGCTGGCGGGCTGTGAGATCAACATCGTTGAGGAAGAGGTGCTGATCCGCGCGCCGGGGCAGGCGGCGGGCTACTGGCGTGACGGTGAACTGCACCCGCTGGCGGATGAGGAGGGCTGGTACCACAGCCGTGACCGCGGGCTGATGGCAGCAGGGGAGTTGCAGATCCTCGGCCGCCTCGACAACCTTTTTTTCAGCGGCGGCGAGGGCATCCAGCCGGAGGCGATTGAGCAACTGCTGGCGCGCCACCCGCAGGTGGCGCAGGCGTTTGTGGTGCCGGTAGAGGATGCGCAGTTCGGCCACCGGCCGGTGGCAGTGCTGGAAGCCTCTGGCGCACTGCAACCGGCGCAGCTGACGCAGTGGCTGGCGGCGCAATTGCCGCGCTACCAGCTGCCGGTGGCTTACTACCCGCTGCCGGAGAGCCTGAAGCAGGGCGGCATTAAAATCCCGCGCAGCCGGGTGCAGCAGTGGGCCGCCGCCCAGCAATAAAAAAGGGCCGCATCCGCGGCCCTGTTGACGTCAATTCACTTATCTCACCAGGTTCAGCGCATCAACGATGCCCTGGCCATACTCCGGGTGCACCTTGAAGAAGAGATCGATCTGGCGCTGGCGGATGGCCTCCGGCACCTGTGCCAGTTCACCGGCGATGCGGGTAAACATCCGCTGGTGCTCTTCGTCGCTCAGCAGGTTATAGAGCGCGCGCGGCTGGCTGTAGTAGTCCTCATCTTCGCGGTGGTTCCAGTGGTCGGCTGCCCCTTCCAGCGACAGCGGCGGCTCGCTGTAGTCCGGCTGCTCCTGGAACAGGCCGAAGCTGTTCGGCTCATAGGTCGGGCCGTTGTTCCCGCCGTTGCCGTCCACGCGCATCGCGCCGTCGCGGTGGGTGTTATGGAACGGGCAGCGCGGCTGGTTCACCGGGATCTGGTGGTGGTTCACGCCCAGGCGGTAGCGGTGCGCATCGCCATAAGAGAACAAACGCCCCTGCAACATGCGGTCCGGCGAGAAGCCGATGCCCGGCACCACGTTGGCCGGGGTCATCGCCACCTGTTCCACTTCGGCGAAGTAGTTGTCCGGGTTGCGGTTCAGCTCAAACTCCCCGACCTCGATCAGCGGGTAGTCGGCGTGCGGCCACACTTTGGTCAGGTCAAACGGGTTGTACGGCACCTGGGAGGCCTCTTTCTCCGGCATGATCTGCACAAACATTGTCCAGCGCGGGAAGTTGCCGCTTTCCACTGCCTCAAACAGGTCACGCTGCGAGCTTTCACGGTCACGGCCGATCAGTTCGGCGGCTTCGTCATCCATCAGGTTTTCGATGCCCTGCTGGGTGCGGAAGTGGAACTTCACCCAGAAACGCTCGTTGTCGTGGTTGATAAAGCTGAAAGTGTGGCTGCCGAAACCGTGCATATGGCGGTAGGAGCGCGGCAGGCCGCGGTCGCTGAAGTCGATGGTCAGCTGGTGCAGCGCTTCCGGCAGGTGGGAGAAGAAGTCCCATTTGTAGACCGGGTTGCGCAGGTTGGTGCGCGGGTCACGTTTGACCACGTGGTTCAGGTCGGGGAATTTCAGCGGGTCGCGCAGGTAGAACACCGGCGTGTCGTTACCGACCAGGTCCCAGTTGCCCTCTTCGGTGTAGAAGCGCATCGAAAAGCCGCGGATGTCGCGCTCCGCATCGGCACCGCCGCGCTCACCGGCCACGGTGGAGAAGCGTACAAACATCTCGGTCTGCTTGCCAATCTCCGCAAACAATTTGGCGCGGGTGTAGCGGGTAATGTCATGGGTGACGGTGAAACGGCCATAGGCGGCGGAGCCTTTGGCGTGCATCCGGCGCTCCGGGATCACTTCGCGGTCAAAGTGCGCCAGCTTCTCCAGGAACCAGACATCCTGAAGCAGCATCGGCCCACGGCGGCCGGCGGTCATCACATTGTTATTGCTGACAACCGGGGCACCTGCTGCGGTGGTCATAAATTTTTTTGTCATTTTTTTATTCCTGCTGTGTGGGTCTATACCCGGCAACCTGCGGCCGGAAACGGAGAGATAAGCGGGGCGGTGTAGGGCCGTACCACTCTGCGCGCCTATCTTGGTGCGGATGTTGATCTGCGGCAAATCGTCCTCGGTTATTGCTGATATTGGTTATTTATTCAGTAGTTTGCAGCCACAACGTCTGTGGGTGTAATGCTGTTTACCTGCCGCTTTTATGCGCCAGCACACGGGTTTGGGCCGGGCGCTGGTTTACACTCCCTGCCGGGAACGTGCGTTAATTTTTTGATTGAGTGAACACAGGAACCAATGATGAAAAAAACAGGAATTGCCCTGGCCGCCGCGCTGCTGTTCAGCGCCGGGGCGGCGCAGGCGGTCAGCGTCAGCGGCCAGGCGGGCCAGCACTACACCAATCTCGGCGTAGGTTTCGGCACCTCGTCGCCGGGGCTGGTCACTACTCTGAACTGGGCGCACAGCGACAACGACGGCGACATCGCCGGGCTGGGGCTGGGCTTCAACCTGCCGCTGGGGCCGTTTATGGGCACTGTGGGCGGCAAAGCGCTCTACATGGGGCCGAAAGATGGCGATGAGGGCTACGCGCTGGCAGTGGGCGGCGGGCTGGAGCTGCCGCTGGGGCGCTATTTTGCCCTTTATGGTGACGGCTATTTCTCGCCGGATTCCCTCTCCAGCGGCATCAACGACTACACCGAGGCGAATGCCGGGGTGCGGCTGAACGTGATCCCGCTGGTCTCGGTGGACCTCGGCTACCGCTATATGGCGATGTCCGGCAAAGACGATCACCGCGATAACGTGGTGGCGGACGGCCCCTACATCGGCGCGAGCCTCAACTTTTGAATGCTCCCCCCCTCAAAGGCCGGATTTTCCGGCCTTTTTTATGGGCGCTGTAATGGCGGCGTGAACGGGTAAACATTGTATTCGGCGCGCAGGCTTCCTACTCTGTTAGTAAAAGAGGGTTAACAGACCAACTGTCAGGAGAGAGAGATGCTTAGGGTTGAGATGCTCAGTACCGGTGACGAAGTGCTGCATGGACAGATCACCGACACCAATGCCGCCTGGCTGGCGGATACGCTGTTCGAACAGGGGTTCCCGCTCAGCAGCCGTGAAACCGTGGGCGATGATCTGTCGTCGCTGGTGGCGGTGTTGCAGGAGCGCAGCCAGATTGCCGATGTGTTGATCGTCAACGGTGGCCTGGGGCCGACCAGCGACGACCTGAGCGCGCTGGCTGCCGCCACGGCCGCCGGGGTAGGGCTGGTGGAGCATGCCGGGTGGATCGCGCGCATGGAGGCCTTTTTTGCCGGGCGCGGGCGTGAGATGGCCCCGGCCAACCGCAAACAGGCGCAACTCCCGGCCAACGCCGAGATGCTGGACAACCCGGTCGGCACTGCCTGCGGCTTCAGCCTGCGCCTGAACCGCTGCTGGCTGTTCTTTACGCCGGGCGTGCCGTCCGAGTTCAAGGTGATGGTCCAGCAGCAGATCGTGCCGCGCCTGCGGCAACAGTACCCGCAGGCGGAGCCGCCGCTCTGCCTGCGCCTCACCACCTTCGGCCGCGGCGAAAGCGATCTCGCCTCCGAGCTGGAGGGGCTGGCGCTGCCGGAAGGGGTGGTGATGGGTTACCGCTCCTCCTCGCCGATTATTGAGCTGAAGCTCACCGGGCCGCGCACGCAGCAGGCGGCGATGCAGCAGGCGTGGGAGCGGGTGCGCGAGGTGGCGGGCGAAAGCACGTTGTTTGAGGGCACCGGCGGGCTGCCGTCGCGGCTGGCGGAGCAGATGCTGACCCAGGCGCTGCGCCTCTCACTGAGTGAGCAGTTCACCGCCGGGCTGCTCAGCTGGCGGCTGCAGGGCGGTGGGGTGCCGCTGGTCGCGGGCGAAGTGCGGCCGGAAAATGATGAGACGCTCGACGCGCTGCTCGGCCGGGCGCAGCAGCAGGCAGAACAGCAGGGCGCGCCGCTGGCGCTGGTGGTCGGCTCACTGCGGGAGGGCGAAATCAGCCTGGCGCTGCATACCCCGGCGGGCACGCGCGGCCAGACCCTGCGCTACAGCGCGAAACACCACAGCACGGTGCTGCAACAGGAGACCATCGCGATGGTGGCGATGGACATGCTGCGCCGCTACCTCAACGGCTGGCCGCCGGTGGGCCACTACCCCTGGATGACGCGGCTGGCGGAAGTCTGATCGCGCTATTTTTCACGGGCTGCGCCGGCGGCTGTTCCCGGCGCACCGGGCGATGTTTTATGATGTCGCTCTTTTCTTTTCACTCTGGCTGTATGGAAACCTGATGCGTCACCTTGCTGCACTTTTGTCTGTCTCTCTTTTGCTCACCGGCTGTAGCAGTAAACCCAAACCGGCTGACCTTAACGCCCAGCCGCCGCAGGCGAATAACGGTTTCCTGCTGGAGCCGGCCCACAACTACCACCCGCTGACCGGGGATTTTGCCGACAACCCGGCCACTGAACGCTTTATCGACAAAATGGTGCGCGAGCACGGGTTTGACCGCCAGCAACTGCACGACGTGCTGGCGCAGACCAAACAGCTCGATTATGTGCTGCGGCTGATGAACCAGCAGGCACCGACGCCCGGCCAGCGCCCCAGCGGCCCGAACGGGGCGTGGCTGCGCTACAGCAAAAAATTCATCACGCCGGACAACGTGCAGAACGGCGTGGTGTTCTGGAACCAGCATGAGCAGGCGCTGCGCCGCGCCTATGCCACCTACGGCGTGCCGCCGGAGATCATCGTCGGCATCATCGGCGTGGAGACGCGCTGGGGCCGGGTGATGGGGAAAACGCGGATCATCGATGCGCTGGCGACGCTGGCCTTCGCCTACCCGCGCCGCGCCGAGTATTTTGCCGGTGAGCTGGAAACCTTCCTGCTGATGGCGCGCAGCGAAGGGGATGACCCGCTCTCCCTGCGCGGCTCCTTTGCCGGGGCGATGGGTTACGGCCAGTTTATGCCGTCTTCCTTCAAAGATTACGCGGTGGATTTCAACGGCGACGGGCACGTCAACCTGTGGGACCCGGAAGATGCCATCGGCAGCGTGGCCAACTACTTCCAGGCGCACGGCTGGGTGAAGGATCAGACGGTGGCCGTACCGGCCAGCGGGCAGGCACCGCTGATGCAGCAGGGCTTCTCCACCAAATACACCGTGGGCGCGCTGAGTGCCGCCGGGCTGCGGCCGTTAAGCCCGCTGGCGGATGAGCAGCAGGTGAGCCTGCTGCGGCTGGATGTCGGCACCGGTTACCAGTACTGGTACGGGCTGCCGAACTTCTACGTCATCACCCGCTATAACCACAGCACCCACTACGCCATGGCGGTGTGGCAGCTGGGCGTCGCGGTAAGCCGGGCGCGGTAAAACGGCAATAAAAAAACGGGCTGAAAATTCAGCCCGTTTTTTATGTGCGGCGATCAGATGTCGATCTCAATATCTTCCTGCGGCAGGCAGCAGCAGGGCAGAATCTCTCCCTGCTGGATAAAAGCCAGCGGTGCCTGGTGGTAGCTGACGCTGCCTTTCAGCAGCCGCACGCGGCACGCGCCGCAGTAGCCCTCGCGGCACTGGTACTCCACCTCAAGCTGGTGGGTCTCCAGCAGCTCCAGCAGGCACCGGTGTTCCGGTGCGCACGGGAGCTGCGCGCCGCTGCTGCGCAGCAGGATGATGTGGCCGCCGCGCGTCAGGGAATCGCCGGCCATATCAGAGCTGGAAGTCGCTCAGGTCGTCCGCGTTGACTTCAGAGTCAATCTGGCCGACCAGGTAAGAGCTGACTTCCACTTCCTGCGGTGCCACCTGCACGTTGTCCGACACCAGCCAGCTGTTGATCCACGGGATCGGATTGGAGCGGGTTTTGAACGGCAGATCCAGCCCCACCGCCTGCATACGGATGTTGGTGATGTACTCCACATACTGGCAGAGGATGTCTTTGTTCAGGCCGATCATCGAGCCGTCACGGAACAGGTATTCCGCCCACTCTTTCTCCTGCTGCGCCGCCAGCACAAACAGGTCATAGCTCTGCTGCTGGCACTCTTTGGCGATCTCCGCCATCTCCGGGTCATCCGCGCCGGAGCGCATCAGGTTGATGATGTGCTGGGTGCCGGTGAGGTGCAGCGCCTCGTCACGCGCAATCAGGCGGATGATTTTGGCGTTGCCTTCCATCAGCTCGCGCTCGGCGAAGGCGAAGGAGCAGGCGAAGCTGACGTAGAAGCGGATCGCTTCCAGCGCGTTGACGCTCATCACGCAGAGGTAGAGCTTCTTCTTCAGCTCATGCAGGCTCACCTCAACGGTTTCGCCGTTGATCTGGTGGGTGCCTTCGCCCAGCAGGTTGTAGTAACCGCTCAGGGCGATCAGCTCATCGTAGTAACTGGAGATGTCCTTGGCGCGCTTCAGGATCTCTTCGTTGGTGACGATGTCATCAAACACCAGCGCCGGATCGTTAACGATGTTGCGGATGATGTGGGTGTAAGAGCGCGAGTGGATGGTCTCTGAGAAAGACCAGGTCTCGATCCAGGTCTCCAGCTCCGGGATGGAGATCAGCGGCAGCAGCGCCACGTTCGGGCTGCGCCCCTGGATGGAGTCCAGCAGCGTCTGGTACTTCAGGTTGCTGAGGAAGATGTGCTTCTCATGCTCCGGCAGCGCCTGGAAGTCGATGCGGTCGCGCGAGACGTCCACCTCTTCCGGCCGCCAGAAGAAGGAGAGCTGCTTCTCGATCAGCTTTTCGAAGATCGCGTGTTTCTGCTGGTCAAAGCGGGCAACGTTGACCGGCTGGCCGAAGAACATCGGCTCCAGCAGCTGGTTGTTTTTGGTCTGGGAAAACGTGGTATAGGCCATAATGCAAATCCTGTCTGTCAGCCGGGGCCGGGCATCTGCCCGGCCCCGCCGTGTTAAATCTTGCAGGCGCCGCTTTCGCAGCCGTCATCCTGGATCGACGGGGCCAGGTCGTCCTGGGCATCTTCCGCGCCGTCACGGGTGTTTTGGTAGTAGAGCGTTTTCACGCCGAACTTATAGGCAGTGAGCAGATCTTTCAGCAGCTGCTTCATCGGCACCTTGTTGCCCGCGAAACGCGACGGGTCGTAGTTGGTGTTGGAGGAGATTGCCTGATCGATGAACTTCTGCATCACACCCACCAGTTGCAGGTAGCCGTCGTTGTTCGGCATCTCCCACAGCAGTTCGTAGGCGTCTTTCAGGCGCTCGTACTCCGGCACCACCTGGCGCAGGATGCCGTCTTTCGACTGCTTGATGCTGACGTGGCCGCGCGGCGGCTCAATGCCGTTGGTGGCGTTGGAGATCTGCGACGAGGTCTCGGACGGCATCAGGGCGGAGAGCGTGGAGTTACGCAGGCCGAACTCTTTGATGTCGGTACGCAGACGGTCCCAGTCGAGGTGCAGCGGCTCGCTGCAGATCGCGTCCAGGTCACGCTTGTAGGTGTCCACCGGCATGATGCCCTGCGCATAAGTGGTTTCGTTGAACCACGGGCAGGCACCTTGCTCTTTCGCCAGCTCGTTCGAGGCTTTCAGCAGGTAGTACTGGATCGCCTCAAAGGTGCGGTGCGTCAGGTTGTTGGCGCTGCCGTCGGAGTAGCGCACGCCGTTTTTCGCCAGGTAGTAGGCGTAGTTGATCACGCCGATACCCAGGGTACGGCGGCCCATTGCGCCGCGTTTGGCGGCCGGGATCGGGTAGTCCTGGTAGTCGAGCAGCGCGTCGAGCGCACGCACGGCCAGCGTCGCCAGCTCTTCCAGGTCGTCCAGGCTCTCAATCGCGCCCAGGTTGAAGGCGGAGAGGGTGCACAGGGCGATTTCGCCGTTCTCGTCGTTGACGTCTTCCAGCGGTTTGGTCGGCAGCGCAATCTCCAGGCAGAGGTTGGACTGGCGCACCGGGGCGATGGCCGGGTCAAACGGGCTGTGGGTGTTACAGTGGTCAACGTTCTGGATGTAGATACGGCCGGTGGAGGCGCGCTCCTGCATCATCAGGGAGAAGAGCTCCACCGCTTTGATGCGCTGCTTGCGGATGCTCTCATCCTGCTCATATTTGGTGTACAGGCGCTCAAATTCATCCTGATCGGCGAAGAAGGCGTCATACAGCCCCGGCACGTCAGACGGGCTGAACAGGGTGATGTCTTCGTTTTTCACCAGACGCTGATACATCAGCTTGTTGAGCTGCACGCCGTAGTCCATGTGGCGCACGCGGTTGCCTTCGACGCCGCGGTTGTTTTTCAGCACCAGCAGGCTTTCCACTTCCAGGTGCCACATCGGGTAGAACAGGGTCGCGGCCCCGCCGCGCACGCCGCCCTGCGAGCAGGATTTCACCGCCGTCTGGAAGTGCTTGTAGAACGGGATACAGCCGGTGTGGAAGGCCTCGCCACCGCGGATCGGGCTGCCCAGCGCACGGATGCGCCCGGCGTTGATGCCGATGCCGGCGCGCTGGGAGACATACTTCACAATGGCGCTGGAGGTGGCGTTGATGGAGTCGAGGCTGTCGCCGCACTCAATCAGCACGCAGGAGCTGAACTGACGGGTCGGGGTACGCACGCCGGACATGATCGGGGTCGGCAGTGAGATCTTGAAGGTCGAGATCGCGTCGTAGAAGCGCTTGATGTAGTCCAGGCGCGTCTCACGCGGGTAGTTGGAGAACAGGCACGCCGCCACCAGGATGTAGAGGAACTGGGCGCTCTCGTAGATCTCACCGGTGACGCGGTTCTGCACCAGGTATTTGCCTTCCAGCTGCTTCACGGCAGCGTAGGAGAAGCTCATGTCGCGCCAGTGGTCGATAAAGCTGTCCATCTGCTCGAACTCTTCAGTGGTGTAGTCTTCCAGCAGATGTTTATCGTACTTGCCCATGTCGATCATGCGGCTGACGTGGTCAAGCAGTTTTGGCGGCTCAAACTGGCCGTAGGCTTTCTTGCGCAGGTGGAAGATCGCCAGGCGGGCAGCCAGGTACTGGTAATCCGGCGCGTCACGGGAGATCAGGTCCGCAGCGGCCTTGATGATGGTTTCATGGATGTCGGCGGTTTTGATGCCGTCATAAAACTGGATGTGGGAACGCAGTTCTACCTGGGAAACGGAGACGTTTTGCAGACCTTCCGCGGCCCAGTCAATGACACGGTGGATTTTATCAAGATTGATGCGTTCTTTGCGGCCATCACGTTTAGTAACAAGCAGACTCTGGTTCATGGGGTGCGTACCTTAAAGGTTTATAAACGGCCAGTGCCGCACCGCGCAGCACAGTGCGCAGCAGCAAACGAAGTATAGGCAGTTGGTCAGGATATAAACACAATATATTGTGGGTGTCGTCAGTTCGGCTAACAAGATAGTGACACTTCAGAGAATTGACAAGGGGACAAAACGGCAGGAGATTGTGGATAACTTGGGGGTTAAAATGTGAAGCAGCGGTGAAACGCCCAGCAGCGCTGGCGTGGCTGCGCTGTCAATATCTCCGATAGGAAATTCTTATATTTTTTCAAAACTTGATCGACTGCTGATTTATTAAACGTTAGAAAAAATCGCTATATTGATGGAGTTTACTATTCTAAAAAACCGTATTTCGCGGTTGTGCTGCGCCAAATGCTTAAATATAAAGATTTATTCATCAAGGCCGCCCGCCAGGCTGCGGTAATTCTTAAAAAAGCGCTGGCGGCGCGGCGTTAACTGTGGCAGAGGCCGGTCAGACCGGCGCAGGGTACTGGGTGTGGACCATGTAGTTGACGTCAACATTCGGCGCCAGCTTGAAGTGGTTGGTCAGCGGGTTGTAGTGCAGCCCGATGATATGCCGCTCCACCAGCGGGGTGTGGTCAACCCAGTGCAGCAGCTCAGACGGCTTGATGAACTTTTTGAAGTCATGCGTGCCTTTCGGCACCATATTCAGCACATACTCTGCGCCGACAATCGCCATCAGCCAGGCTTTGTTGTTGCGGTTCAGGGTGGAGAAGAAGACATGGCCGCCCGGTTTCACCAGCTTCGCGCAGGCGATCACCACCGAGGCCGGGTCCGGCACGTGCTCCAGCATCTCCATGCAGGTCACCACGTCATACTGCTGCGGGTGCGCCTCAGCGTGCGCCTCCACCGTCTCCTGCACGTAGTCGAGCGTGACGCCCGCCTCCAGCGCATGCAGGCGCGCCACCTGCAACGGCTCCGCGCCCATGTCCAGCCCGGTCACCACCGCGCCCTCGCGCGCCATGCTTTCGGCCAGGATGCCGCCGCCGCAGCCGACGTCCAGCACCTTCTTGCCGAAAATGCCGTCGGCGCGGGTGGTAATGTAGTTCAGGCGCAGCGGGTTGATGCGGTGCAGCGGCTTGAATTCCCCTTCCAGATCCCACCAGCGGGAGGCCACTGCCTCAAATTTGGCGATCTCATTCTGATCAACGTTTTGCGGCGCAGCGGCCTGTGCAGAGTGCTGTTCATTCATCGGCTTTATTACTCCTTAACCTTCAATATCCCGGATTATACATGTTACGGCGGCGCGGCGGCAGATTTGTGGCCCGCCCCCTGCGCGGAAAGGCATGAAATCCGGGGCGATAATGGTACGGTTGTTTCCCACGAATGGGCGGTTTGTGGTATAGTTTTACACCTTTGCCTATCCACAGGCAGCGGGCAGATGAACCATTCAGTAGAGGGATAGCAGCTCCATGAGCGACCTTGCCAGAGAAATCACACCGGTCAACATCGAAGAAGAGCTCAAGAGCTCGTATCTGGATTACGCCATGTCCGTTATCGTCGGGCGTGCGCTTCCGGATGTGCGCGATGGGTTGAAACCGGTGCACCGCCGCGTACTGTACGCAATGAATGTTCTGGGTAACGACTGGAATAAAGCCTATAAGAAATCGGCCCGTGTGGTCGGTGACGTCATCGGTAAATACCACCCGCATGGCGACACTGCGGTCTATGACACCATCGTCCGTATGGCGCAGCCGTTCTCGCTGCGCTACATGCTGGTTGACGGCCAGGGCAACTTCGGCTCCATCGACGGCGACTCCGCCGCGGCGATGCGTTACACCGAAGTGCGCATGTCGAAGATTGCCCATGAATTGCTGGCGGATCTCGAAAAAGAGACGGTCGACTTCGTCCCGAACTATGACGGCACCGAGCAGATCCCAGCCGTCATGCCGACCAAAATCCCCAACCTGCTGGTCAACGGCGCGTCCGGGATCGCCGTGGGCATGGCGACCAACATCCCGCCGCACAACCTGTCAGAAGTGATTAACGGCTGCCTGGCCTACATCGACGATGAGAACATCAGCATTGAAGGGCTGATGGAGCACATCCCGGGGCCGGACTTCCCGACCGCCGCCATCATCAACGGCCGCCGCGGCATTGAAGAGGCGTACCGCACCGGGCGCGGCAAAATCTACATCCGCGCGCGCGCGGAAGTGGAAGCGGATGCCAAAACCGGCCGCGAAACCATTATCGTTCACGAGATCCCATACCAGGTGAATAAGGCGCGGCTGATCGAGAAGATCGCCGAGCTGGTGAAAGAGAAGCGCGTGGAAGGCATCAGCGCGCTGCGTGACGAGTCTGACAAAGACGGGATGCGCATCGTCATCGAGATCAAACGTGACGCCGTCGGGGAAGTGGTGCTGAACAACCTCTACTCCCTGACCCAGCTTCAGGTCTCGTTCGGCATCAACATGGTGGCCCTGCACCAGGGGCAGCCGAAGATCCTCGGCCTCAAAGACATCCTGGCCGCGTTTGTGCGCCACCGCCGTGAAGTGGTGACGCGCCGTACCATCTTCGAGCTGCGCAAAGCGCGCGACCGCGCCCACATCCTGGAAGCGCTGGCGATTGCGCTGGCCAACATCGACCCGATCATTGAGCTGATCCGCCAGGCACCGTCACCGGCCGAGGCGAAAGCCGCGCTGGTGGCCCACGCCTGGGCGCTGGGCAACGTCTCTGAGATGCTGGCCCGTGCCGGTGACAATGCCGCCCGCCCGGAGTGGCTGGAGCCGGAGTTCGGCATCCGTGACGGCAAATACTACCTGACCGAGCAGCAGGCGCAGGCGATCCTGGATCTGCGCCTGCAAAAACTCACCGGTCTGGAGCATGAGAAGCTGCTGGATGAGTACAAAGAGCTGCTCAACCAGATTGCGGAACTGATCTTTATCCTGGAAAACCCTGACCGGCTGATGGAAGTCATCCGCGAAGAGCTGACGGCGATCAAAGAGCAGTACAACGACGCGCGCCGTACCGAAATCACCGCCAATACCGCGGACATCAACATCGAAGACCTGATCAGCCAGGAAGATGTGGTGGTGACCCTGTCCCACCAGGGGTATGTGAAGTACCAGCCGCTGACCGACTATGAAGCCCAGCGCCGCGGCGGGAAAGGCAAGTCTGCCGCCCGCATCAAGGAAGAGGACTTCATCGACCGGCTGCTGGTGGCGAACACCCACGACACCATCCTCTGCTTCTCCAGCCGGGGCCGCCTCTACTGGATGAAGGTCTACCAGCTGCCGGAAGCGAGCCGCGGCGCGCGTGGCCGCCCGATCGTCAACCTGCTGCCGCTGGAGCCAAACGAGCGCATCACGGCGATCCTGCCGGTGCGCGAGTATGAAGAGGGGCGTTACGTCTTTATGGCCACCGCCAGCGGTACCGTGAAGAAGACCGAACTCACCGAGTTCAGCCGCCCACGCAGTGCGGGCATCATCGCGGTGAACCTGAACGAGGGCGACGAGCTGATTGGCGTCGACCTGACCGACGGCAGCAACGAAGTGATGCTGTTCTCCGCCGCCGGGAAAGTGGTGCGCTTCAACGAGAGCGCCGTGCGTAAAATGGGCCGTACCGCGGCCGGTGTGCGCGGCATCCGCCTGGCCGAAGGCGACAGCGTGGTGTCACTGATTGTGCCGCGCGGCGAGGGGGACATCCTCACCGTGACGCAGAACGGTTTCGGCAAGCGTACCGCGGCCGCTGAGTACCCGACCAAATCCCGTGCGACGCAGGGCGTGATCTCCATCAAGGTCAGCGAGCGTAACGGGCCGGTAGTCGGCGCGGTGCAGGTGGATACCAGCGACCAGATCATGATGATCACCGATGCCGGCACGCTGGTGCGTACCCGCGTCTCGGAAGTCAGCATCGTCGGCCGTAACACCCAGGGCGTCACGTTGATCCGCACTGCGGAAGATGAAAACGTGGTGGGCCTGCAGCGTGTGGCGGAGCCGGTGGAAGACGAAGAGCTGGACGGCGTGGTCGCCGTGGAAGGCGAACTGCCGGTCGAGGAAGAGGAGCCGGACGAGGCTGACCTCGACGAGGCGGACGACGCGGAAGAGGGCGACGACGCCTGATTGCGTGCGTAAACCGGGCGGCGGAGCCTCTCTCCCCGCCCACGCTTCCTGAAGCCAGCCTGCGGGCTGGCTTTTTTATGGCGGATCGGTAGTGTATTCTGTTCGCTGCCTGCCCTGAATGGCCTGACACATGATTATGGTATCCGATTGAAATATCTGGCTTCGTTCCGCACAACGCTGAAAATTTCCCGTTACTTGTTCCGGGTGCTGGCCATTATGCTCTGGTCGCTGGGCGCGTTGTTGACCACCTTTTACATCCTGAATATTTTCCACGAAAAAGAGACGCAGATCCGGCAGGAGTACTACCTCAATTACGACCAGGCCCAGAGTTACTTCCGCCACTCGGCGGACATCATGCGGGACATCCGCTACATGGCGGAGAACCGCCTCAGCGGCACCGTCAACGGGCTGGACATCCTGAACGGCGTCTTCGCCGGGAAAACCAACCAGCCGCGCATCTACCCGCTGTTCAGTGATTCCGACTGCGCCCAGCTCAACGGCGATTACCGCAGCTCGCTCCAGTCCCTGAGCAACACCGTCCATTACTGGAAAGATAACTTCTCCGCCGCCTATGACCTGAACCGGGTGTTCTTCATCGGCGGCGACAGCCTCTGCATGGCCGATTTCAACATCAATAACAACACCCGGCCAATCGACCACGAAAACGTGCTGAAGTCGCTGCATGAGCGCATCCTGAAATTCCGCAACGCCAAGAACAAAGAGAAAGACAACAACCTCTACTGGGTCAGCCCCGGCCCGCGTGCCGATGTCGGCTACCTCTATGTGCTGGCACCGATCTACGTCGGCAACAAACTCGAGGCGCTGATCGGCATTGAGCAGATCCTGCGGCTGGAAGATTTCTCCAGCCCGAGCGCGCTGCCGATTGGCGTTACCCTGCTGGGGCCGTCCAACGAACCTTTGCTGCGTTTCAGCGAAGGGGAGCGCTACATCTCGATGCTGGGCCGCTACCCGGACGCCGCCAGCTACTTCGGTTATGTGAACGGCTATAACGACCTGATCATGAAGAAGAGCCTGCAGCCGTCGTCGCTGAGCATCGTCTACTCGCTGCCGGTGCGCACCCTGCTGGACAGGTTCAAGATCCTGATCCTCAACGCGTTCCTGCTCAATATCTTCTCGGCGATCCTGCTGTTCACCCTGGCATGGCTGTTTGAGCGCAAAATGTTCTTCCCGGCGGAGGAGAACGCCTTCCGGCTGGAGGAGAACGAGCAGTTCAACCATAAGATTGTCGCCTCTGCCCCGGTGGGCATCTCGATCCTGCGCATCAGCGACGGCGTGAACATCCTGAGTAACGAGCTGGCGCACAACTACATCAACATGCTGACCCACGAGGACCGCCAGCGCATCACGCGCATCATCTGCGACCAGCAGGTCAACTTCGTGGATGTGATCACCAGCAATAACAACAACCTGCAACTGAGCTTCGTCCACTCCCGCTACCGTAATGAGGATGTGGCGATCTGCGTGCTGGTGGACGTCAGCGCGCGCGTGAAGATGGAGGAGTCACTGCAGGAGATGGCCAACGCCGCCGAGCAGGCGAGCCAGTCGAAATCGATGTTCCTGGCCACCGTCAGCCACGAGCTGCGCACCCCGCTTTACGGCATCATCGGTAACCTCGACCTGTTGCAGACCAAGTCGCTGCCGGAAGGGGTTGACCGTCTGGTCACGGCGATGAACAACTCCTCCGGCCTGCTGCTGAAGATCATCAGCGACATCCTCGACTTCTCGAAGATTGAGTCTGAGCAGCTGAAAATTGAGCCGCGCGAGTTCTCCTGCCGCGAAGTGCTGACCCACATTGCCGGCAACTACCTGCCGCTGGTGGTGAAAAAGCGCCTCGGCCTCTACTGCTTTATTGAGCACGATGTGCCGGAGTTCCTCTCCGGTGACCCGGTGCGGCTGCAGCAGGTGCTCTCCAACATCCTTAATAACGCCATTAAATTCACCGACACCGGCTGCATCGTGTTGCACGCCTGCACCCGGGATAACTACCTTGAGTTCCGCGTGCGCGACACCGGCGTCGGCATCCCGGCGAAAGAGATCCCGCGGCTGTTTGATCCCTTCTTCCAGGTCGGTACCGGCGTGCAGCGCCACTTCCAGGGCACCGGGCTGGGGCTGGCGATCTGCGAGAAGCTGATTAACCTGATGGACGGCGACATCGCCGTAGAATCGGAGCCGGGGCTGGGCAGTCTGTTCACCGTGCGCCTGCCGATGTATGACGTCCGGCCCGCCACCCCGCCGGACAGCACCCTGTGGCAGGGCAAACGGATCATCCTCTCGGTGCGCAATGCGCGGCTTGAGGACTATCTGGAGCCGATGCTGGCGCAGCACGGGGCAGAGGTGGTGCGCTACCAGCCGGGGATGATTACCCGCGAGTGCGACATCCTGCTCACGGACTATGCGCTGAACCACCCGCTTTCGCTGCTGGCGCAGATTGAGTTCTCGCTGGAGCACATCGGCCCGCCGGTGGAGACCCGCCCCGGCTACTGGCTGCACAGCACCTCGACGCCGCTGGAACTGACCAGCCTGTTCAACCGCCTCTACCAGCTGGAGGAGGACAACGCGCGCGCGATGCTGCAATTGCCGGTGGTCAACACCGAAGCGCAGCAGGCGAACCATGAGATCCAGCTGCTGGTGGTGGATGACCACCCGATTAACCGCCGCCTGCTGGCTGACCAGCTCGGCTCGCTGGGCTACCAGATCCTCACCGCCAACGACGGGCTGGACGCGCTGGAAGTGATGCGCTGCAACACCATCGACATCGTGCTGACGGACGTCAACATGCCGAAGATGGACGGCTACCGCCTGACCCAGCGGCTGCGGCAGATGGACTACATCCGCCCGGTGATTGGCGTTACGGCCAATGCGCTGGCCGAGGAGAAGCAGCGCTGTATCGAGGCGGGCATGGACAACTGCCTCTCCAAACCAGTGACCCTCGACACCCTGCGCACCACGCTGGCCTACTACAGCGCCCGCACCCGCCAGATCCGCCAGGCGGAGCAGCGCGCCCGCGAGCGCGCCGAACGCGAAGCCACGGAGGCGGCGGAGCAGGGCGGTGACGCGCCGGTGTGACGCACACAGACAGCCATAAAAAAGCGCCCCCAGGGGCGCTTTTTACCGTTAAGCCTTTTCTTATAGAAAAAATTTTATTTTATAAATCTTCTTTAGAAGAAAACTCTTGCCGAAATTGATGGCCATTTTTTAAGCATGTAATTCAATATAACTTTATTTTCTCTTAGATTATAATCTGGAACAGGAGGTGGGGCTAAATCAGTAACTCCTTCAACACCAATAAAACTTTCTCTTCCTCGCAGTGAATGTTTTTTACCTTTATAAAAGGCGAAATATTTTACATCTACAGGATCAACGCCGCCAACGCATCCTATAGTATAAGCAAATAAAACCACCTTATCTTCACTGCTAAATAAATCAACAACTTCAAAAGAGGGGAGTGCTAACTCAATTGAGGAATCAACATTACATTCTCCAACATAATCTTTTAATGACCATAGTTTTCTTTTTCCTGAATCCTCTATTGCCTCGACATTTATTTTGTCATAAAGGACGGAAATTTCTACTGTGTAAGCACGTTGTTCTTTACCTGTCCACTGCAAAATATAATTTGAAGCGGGTTCGTAAGAATATGCATTAATACTTAACATAAGAAAAGATAAAAATGCTAAATGTGGTAATATAATTTTTTTTCTTTTCATTAGAATAATCCTTTTTTAAACTATTTTAAAGGTTAATTTGCATACTCTCTAAGGTGAAAAGTAACTATCAAAATAAGATAGAGATTCGCATAGAAGCTTATCAAGTTTTTCAGTTTTATTTGTTGTGATATTAGCTGTGAATTTTAATGGCTTGATGAGTTTTTTTGTCGGTAATGAGAAAACACTCATGATATCACCTTCCATCTCCAATGAAAGCATACCATCAAAACCATGATCAATATTTTCATCATTATATTCTTCTAAAATACTCTGAACTTTAGATATAGATTTCTCATTACCAGATAAGGCGTTTTCCACTAAATCTTTCCCCAACCCTTCGGGAATTAAATTAGTATAGGCAATATCTATTCCATTCCCCATTCTCATCTTCCAGCA
Organism: Chimaeribacter coloradensis; assembly: GCF_002858715.1. Classification (GTDB taxonomy): domain Bacteria; phylum Pseudomonadota; class Gammaproteobacteria; order Enterobacterales; family Enterobacteriaceae; genus Chimaeribacter; species Chimaeribacter coloradensis. Next base: position 134,362 of record NZ_PJZH01000011.1, read on the forward strand.
CTGTCGGTTATTGATAAAATCAGCGTGTTCATTCCTATAATTTGAGAATATTTTTTTGCTTTCATCGTCGCTCCAAATAAACACAATATATCCACGCTCCCCAGCATGAGATGAAGCGCTCAATAATAATATTAAATATAAAAACTTTAAAACGTTCATGATTATCTGTCCTTAATAGTTTTTTTGGTTTTTCCTTTTTCTTCCCTGGTGTATTCAGTGCCAAAATGTCTATTTAGTTCAACAATATCATATATATCTAATTTTTTATTAAAGTCAGGTTCATAAATAGTAGGTATATAAAACCCTACAAATTTTTTTGTTGTATCTGATTGCAGCATGAAATTGATTGAATCATTTTGATTACCCCCTAACACGATAATTTCATTAGTTATGACATCTTTTCCATAAACAAATGCCACATGACCATTTTCTCCTTTTTTCCATATTGCTAATGAGCCATATACCGGGTTTTTTATTTTTTTAAAATTACTATCTTTTTCTGTAAATGAATTGGATCCAGCATAATTATTAGATCTTACTCGTATGCTAAAGTAAAGGCAATAATTTACGAAAGATGCGCACCATGGAGTGTTGGATAAATCTCTTTTTGTTTTAGGACTTAATAGTTTATGGAAGTTATCACTAATTTTTGATTCGTTTATCCCTCCCCATTTTCTAGCCTCTTCAATTGCAATTTCCATCCATGGTGCTTCTTTCTGAATTAATGGAATAAATGCTTGCCCTGTTGCTTTACTTTTTCCTCCTTTGGATTCTATATTTTCAACTGTTTTGGGAATCGAAGTTTTTTTAGACTTTAATTCTATTTCATTTTTAGATGGATAAGAGGGCACTGGATATGATTTTCCTTTTTCTACCCAAGGCTGTTGCTCACTTAGATCAACGCTTATTGTTTTTCTTCCATAAATAAAGATTTTTTCACCAGGATAGATTTTATTAACATCTTTAAAGTTGTTAATTGACGTGATTTCAGCAACACTGACATCAAAGCGTTTTGATATTTTTTCTAGCGTATCTCCTGACTGGATGATATAGGAGATGGTGTTCGGTTCACTTTTTTCTCTCGGTTTTGGTGGATCATTAAGTAACGTATTTGCTTTATATTCTAAAAAATTTTTTTTCAAAAGTAAGTTTTTTGTTCGGTTTCCTGCAGTGGCAGAGTAGACAGTTGATTCTTTTCCTGATGGTTCTTTTACTTTTACTTCAATTCTCATCCCTTCATTAATGTGCACAATAGGAGGGAGTTCCCCACATTCGTTCGTAACCCATTCATAAGTACAAGTACCTATCGTTACTTTGAATGGATGATTAGAAATAGGGCGAGAACCATCACTTACAATGATGTTTGTTGTGTAAACCCATTTTTCTTTTCCTGGTCTTCCATTTCCCTCTTTTATTTGAATAGCGTTCATGACTTTCTTGAAAGTGGCTTCGTCCATTTCGCCAATTTTTTTATCTCGTGAGGTTCCGCTGTGCTTTATTATATGCTCTGAATATTCTTTAGTATTATTTCCATCCTCTTCTGGTGCGTATTTCTTTATCATCTCATCGATGGTAAAGTTACCATACTTATTTTTGAGCAACAATTTTTTTGCATTTACACCATCTTCGTAACTGGCAAAGATAGCGAAGTCATGCTTATTAGGATTATATACTGTACCAATGCCAATTCTTCCTGGTTGCTTCCTAATATCTTTAGCTGCTTGTAAATTTCCTGGATTATTAAATCGCCAGCTTAAGTCGCCTCCACTACGTAACAATCGGGTTCCATCAGCAGCCTCATATTCTACTGTTTTAATATCTTGATGATTGGTTGCTTTTATGAATTTAATGTTTTTCATTTTTTTCAATAATTATTATTTGAATGCTATAGATGATATGCTATCAAGCAAAACAGGTGTCATATGATAACCCGTTTGCGCCAAAAACAATCTTCCGGTAATACTGACATGTTTATTCATGAACTGGCGATAACGTTCATATTCCTTCTCTCCCATAATTAATTGGATATTTTTCCCCCATTCATTTTGAGAGTTATTTGCTTCAATGACGCAGGTAAAAGGTTTATCTAATGTTAAAATCCAATAGGTTAATTTCTTATCATGCTCGGGCTCTTCTCCCCATCCAGGGGGGCCATAAAAAAATTCTTTTTTTAATTGTCCTGTTACATTGACCTTATCTCCCTCCTTGAAGCAGCTAGCATAAGAAAGTGAATATGATAAGAGCATAATCAAAAACAAAAAAACGCTTATCACGATATTTTTCATCTTTCATTCCTCTGGGATGAAACCTATTACTCTTTTAATGATTTTCTTAGGTAATGCATTAACATTATCACTATGGTCTATTTTCCTTATATATGGATCACTGTCTGCATTATAAATATCAGATTCTTCTAGCTCTAACTCTAACTCTAATTCTGTGCTAGAAAAATCTTCTTCAATTACTAACTCCTTCATATTCCATGTTTCAGTTCCCAGTGTTAGCGTTAATTCATCTGCTTCTTCTGTTTGTACTCTTGGGATTCTTCCAGATTGTTCTAATATTCCCGACGCCATGATATCGCCTGAACTGTTTCTAATAACATATGGTTGATTAATAAGCCATTTCATTGTTTCAATGGCGCTGTCAGCGCCATAAAAAGCAAACCTTAAGCTATGCTCCCCTGGTTCAAGTGTTGGAAATGCTGGCATAGTTGGTTTTATACTTGCTTTAGTTTTACGTCCGTAATACCCGGCTTTGATGACATAGTCCCCGGCCGTGGCCGACTCAATGCTGTTCTCGTCCAGGGTGATATAACTGCCGCCGCCGTTAATCGTTATCCGCTTTTTCGCCGTGATTTTTATTTCATCTTCGGTGCTGGTAATGGTGAGGCCTTTTTTCGCCAGCAGCGTCAGTTCATCATTCTGGGCCTGCAGCTCCACCGGCCCCTGGTTGGCGATAAGCCGGATACCCAGTTTGCGCACAAACACACTCAGCGCCTGACCTACGCCGATAAAGAGCTTTTTCGCCACGCTGATATCGGCGTTGTTTCCGGCGGTGGCGATAAGGTTCTGGTTGGCTGACAATTGCAGGTGCTCCCCGCTGGCCAGGGCCGCGCCCTGCGGGGCGTGCATCAGCAGCACCGCCTGTTTCAGTGCATCCAGGCTCTGTTGCAGCAGCGCGATTTGCG
>NZ_PJZH01000012.1 GCF_002858715.1 Chimaeribacter coloradensis
GATCACCCAAGGCGCGGGGATGCAAGGGGCGCGCGCCTACGCGCCCCTTGCGCGGTGGCGGCAGCGGAGCCGCAGAAAGCGTGCTGGCCGTATGCCAACGCAACCTGCCTCGATCTATACCCCTCGATCTATACCCCCAACAACCGGCGAACCCGCCCCCTACGCATAAACCTTCTCCTTAAACTCACACAAATCCTCAATCACACAAGACCCGCACCGCGGCTTCCTGGCGATACAGGTGTAGCGCCCGTGCAAAATCAGCCAGTGGTGGCAATCGACTTTAAACTCCGCAGGCACCACCTTCAGCAGCTTCTCTTCAACCTGGTCCACATTCTTGCCCGGGGCGAAGTTCGTGCGGTTGCAGACGCGGAAAATATGGGTGTCGACGGCGATGGTCGGCCAGCCAAAGGCGGTGTTGAGCACCACGTTGGCGGTCTTGCGGCCGACGCCCGGCAGCGCCTCCAGCGCGGCGCGGTCTTCCGGCACCTCGCCGCCGTGGCGCTCCAGCAGCTGGCGGCAGGTCTTGATGACGTTCTCCGCCTTGCTGTTGTAAAGGCCGATGGTCTTGATGTAGCTCTTCACCCCGTCCACGCCGAGATCGAGGATCGCCTGCGGCGTGTTGGCCACCGGGTAAAGCTTCGCGGTGGCCTTGTTGACGCTGACGTCTGTGGCCTGCGCCGAGAGCAGCACGGCGATCAGCAGCTCAAACGGGGTGCTGTAGACCAGCTCGGTGGTGGGGTGCGGGTTGTTGTCCCGCAACCGGCTCAGGATGGTGGTGCGCTTTTGCTGGTTCATAAGACCGGCTCCCCCGGCCGGGTGTCCGGCGACGCGGCACTGACGGCCACGGCTTTGCGCGCTTTCATCTTCTGGTCAATCAGGTATTTAATCGCCAGCAGCATCGCCAGGCCGATAAACGCCCCCGGCGGCAGCATCGCCAGCAGGAACGGCGAATCGAGGTGCGCCACCTCAACCCGCAGCACCTTCGCCCAGCTGCCAAGCAGCTGGTCTGCGCCGTCAAACAGCGTGCCGTTACCGAGGATCTCGCGCATCGAGCCGAGCACAAACATCGTCAGGGTGCCGCCGAGGCCGGTCATCAGCCCGTCCAGCGCGGCGTAGCGCACCGGCGCTTTGGCGGCGTACGCTTCCGGGCGGCCGATCACGATGCAGTTGGTGACGATCAGCGGAATGAAGATCCCCAGCGACTGGTAGAGGCCGTAAGCGTAGGCGTTGATCAGCATCTGCACGCAGCTCACCACCGAGGCGATGATCATCACGTAGATCGGGATGCGGATCTCACTCGGTATCCAGCGGCGCATCATGGAGATGGCGGTGTTGGTGCAGAGCAGCACCAGCGTGGTCGCCAGCCCCAGCCCCAGGGCGTTGGTGGCGGTTGAGGTCACGGCCAGCAGCGGGCACATGCCCAGCAGCTGCACCAGCGCGGAGTTGTTTCTCCACAACCCGTCGAGGGTTACGCGTTTAGCTTCACTCATCAGAGGCTCCACAAGGGGATAAGGTGGCCAATGTTGGCGGCAGGGTTTCCATATAGAGGGTGGTGCGGCGCACCGCATTCACCACCGCGCGCGGGGTGATGGTCGCGCCGGTAAACTGGTCAAACATGCCGCCATCTTTTTTCACCGCCCAGCGGCGGTCGTCCGGCCCGTTAATGGTCTGTTGGGCGAAGTGCTTGATCCAGTCAGAGATCCGCACCTCGATTTTGTCCCCCAGCCCCGGCGTCTCATGGTGCTCCAGCACCCGGGTGCCGTAGACCTTGCCGTGGAAGTCAGCCGCCACCAGGATCTGGATCGCCCCGGAGTAGCCGTCCGGCGCGGTGGTCTCCACCACGGCCGCCACCGGCTGCCCGGCTTTGCGCGCCAGGTAGAGGCGGTGCGGCGCGGCGCTGCCCAGCGCCGGGTCGGAAACCAGCAGGCACTCGCCCTGCATGGCGTTGTCGTAGACCTCCGCCGGGATCACCTGGTCAAACAGCGCCTTCTGCTGCTGAGAGGCCTGATCGCTGATGGTGGGTTTGGTCAGGGTGTAGACCACGGCGGTCAGGCCGGTGGTCAACGCCGCGAACAGCGCCAGGGTCGTGCCGTGGCGTCGCATGGTATCTAACATCATAGCTCCTCAGCGATGCCCGTAGACACGGGGTTGGGTGTAGTGGTCAATCAGCGGCACGGTGATGTTGGCCAGCAGCACGGCAAAGGCGACGCCGTCCGGGTAGCCGCCATAGACGCGGATCAGCCACACCAGCAGCCCAATCAGCGCGCCGAAGATCAACCGGCCGCGTGGCGTAGTGGACGCCGTAACCGGGTCGGTGGCGATAAAGAACGCCCCGAGCATGGTCGCGCCGGAGAAGAGGTGGATCAGCGGCGAGGCGTTGAGCGCCGGGTTCACCAGCCACGCCAGCCCGCTGCAGAACGCCAGCATCAGCAGGAAGCTTACCGGGATGTGCCAGTGGATCAGGCGGCGGCCGAGCAGCAGCAGGCCACCGGCCAGGAAGCCGAGGTTCACCCACTGCCAGCCCAGCCCGGCCAGGAAGCCGCTGTAGATCGGCTGTGCCAGCAACTGGGTGTACGCGTGCCCGGCGCGCAGCCCGGTTTTGAAACCGTCCAGCGGCGTCGCCTGGGTCACGCCGTCCACGTTGGTCTGCAACTGGTAGGCGGTGAGGCCGTCACCGGTGTGGCCGCTGAAGATGCTGAGCAGGGTGTCGTGCCAGCCCAGCGCGTGCGCCTGCAGCGTGTCCGGCGGCAGCCAGGTGGTCATCTGCACCGGGAAGGAGATCAGCAGCACCACGTAGCCCACCATCGCCGGGTTGAACGGGTTCTGGCCGAGGCCGCCATACAGCCCCTTGGCGATAACGATGGCGAAGAAGGTGCCGAGCACAATCATCCACCAGGGTGCCAGCGGCGGCAGGCTGACGCCCAGCAGCAGCGCGGTGAGCAGGGCGGAATTGTCGCCCAGTTTCGCTTTGACGGACTGGCGGCGCAGCGCCACGATCGCCCCTTCGGCGATCAGCGCGGTCACCATCGCCAGCGCCACCTGCACCAGGTTGCCGGGGCCGAAAAAGTACCCCTGCGCCGCCATGCCGGGGATGCAGGCCAGCATTACCCACAGCATGATGCTGCTGGTGCGTTGCCGGTTATGGGTAAAGGGTGAACTTGCGATTCTGAAAGCCATTTATTCCTCGTTCGACATCGTTTCTTCTGCGGCCTTGCGCGCCTTGATACGGGCAATCGCTGCGGCGACGGCCTCCTTGCGCGGGTCGCTTTGTTGTTTTTCCGTGGCGCTGCCGGTGTGTGGCTCTCCGGCGGCCTTGCGCAACGGTTCAGGTGCTTCGTCATTGGCCGGGGCAGGCTCAGCCGGGGCGGCTTCCGCTTTTTCAGCGCGTTTGGCCTTGGCGCGGGCGACGGCAGCAGCCACGGCGGCCTTGCGTTTCTCCTCGGCGGTCTGCTCAGGCGCTTCTGCCGGGGCAGGCTCAGCCAGGGCGGCCTCTGTGTTTTCAGCGCGTTTGGCCTTGGCGCGGGCGACGGCAGCAGCCACGGCGGCTTTGCGTTTCTCCTCGGCGGTCTGCTCAGGCGTTTCTGCCGGGGCAGGCTCAGCCGGAGCAGCCTCTGCGTTTTCAGCGCGTTTGGCCTTGGCGCGGGCGACGGCGGCAGCCACAGCGGCTTTGCGCTTCTCCTCGGCGGTCTGCTCAGGCGCTTCTGCCGGGGCAGGCTCAGCCGGGGCGGCCTCTGCGTTTTCAGCGCGTTTGGCCTTGGCGCGGGCGACGGCAGCAGCCACGGCGGCTTTGCGCTTCTCCTCGGCGGTCTGCTCAGGCGCTTCTGCCGGGGCAGGCTCAGCCGGGGCGTCCTGCGCCTGCGCGGCTTTCTTCGCTTTGACGCGGGCGAGGGCGGCAGCCACAGCGGCTTTGCGCTTGTCATCCGGGCTTTGCGTCAGGGCGTCGGCCGGGGCATCCACCACCTCGGCGGTGCCGAAGTCCGCATTCGCCTCGACCGCCTTTTTCGCTTTGGCGCGGGCGACCGCCGCGGCGACGGCGGCTTTACGTTTATCGTCGGCGCTCTGTTCCGGCGCGTCAGCGGCTGGGGCAGCCGCGGCATCAGCCGCTTTCTTCGCCTTGACGCGGGCCAGGGCAGCAGCCACCGCGGCTTTGCGCGGGTCAGCATCATGGTGATGCTCATCTTCCGACTGCGACGTCTGGTCTGCCGGGACTTCCGCCTCAATGGCGGCGCGGCGGGCGCGGCGTTCGGCGCGCTCTGCCTCACGCACCGCCTCATCCTGCGGCGCGGCGGCCTGTTTGGCTTTCACCCGTGCCACGGCAGCCTGCGCGGCGCTGTTGTCACTCTCGTCCAGCCGCACGGCAGCCTGCTGGTGACGGGCTTCACGCGCCAGCTTCTCGCGCTCCATCCGCGCCTGTTTGGCTTCAAAGCGCGCTTTAGCGTCCGCGGCGCGTGCCGCTTCCTGATCCAGCTCGCGGATCTCCGCCTTCTCCTGCCGGTAATACTGCACCAGCGGGATGTTGCTCGGGCAGACGTAGGCGCAGGCCCCGCACTCGATGCAGTCAAACAGGTTGTAGTTGCGTGCCTTCTCATGCTCCTGGCCGCGGCTGAACCAGTAGAGCTGCTGCGGCAGCAGCCCGGCCGGGCAGGCGTCGGCGCACTGGCTGCACCGGATGCACGCCTCTTCGGCCTGCGGCGCGCCCATTTCGCTCTGCGACGGGGCCAGCAGGCAGTTGGTGATTTTTACCGTCGGCACCTCGAGGTGCGGCAGGGTGAAGCCCATCAGCGGCCCGCCCATGATCACCAGTTGCTGGTCGTGCGGCCGGAAACCGGCGACGTTCAGCAGCAGTGACACCGGCGTGCCGATGCGCACCCAGAAGTTGCCGGGCTGGGCGACAGACTCGCCGGTCAGCGTCACCACGCGCTCAATCAGCGGCTCGCCGTGCAGGATGGCGCGGGTAATGGCGTAGAGCGTGCCGACGTTCTGCATCAGCACGCCAATTGAGGAGGAGTGTTTGCCGTGCGGCACCTCCTGCCCGGTGAGGATGCGCGTCAGCTGCTTGGCCCCGCCAGAGGGGTATTTGGTCGGGATGACGCGCAGCTCAAGTTTCACGCCCGGCGTGGCGTCCGCTTTCAGCGCCTGTTTCAGCGCGGCGATCGCCTCTGGTTTGTTGTCCTCAATGCCGATGATCACCCGCTCAGGGCGCAGGATATGGCAGAGGATGCGCGTACCGGTGACGATCTCCGGCGCATGCTCCTGCATCAGCCGGTCATCGGCGGTGATGTACGGCTCGCACTCGGCGGCGTTGACGATCAGCGTCTTCACGCCGTGACGGCCGCCCTGCAATTTGCTGGCTGTCGGGAAGCCTGCGCCGCCGAGGCCGGCCACGCCCGCCTGGTGGATGCGCGCCACCAGGTCGCTGGCGCTCTGCTGGTGGTAGTCCGTCACCGGTGACAGCGCGCACCAGCGGTCGTCGCCGTCGGCGTCCAGCACCACACACAGCTCTTTCAGGCCGGACGGGTGGGCGGTGATGCGCGGCTCAATGGTGCGCACCGTGCCGGAGGTCGGCGCATGGACCGGCAGCGTGCGGCCGCGGCCTGCGGTGAGCGGCTGGCCTTTCAGCACCCGGTCGCCCGCCTTGACCAGCAGCTCGCCCTCGGGGCCGAGGTGCTGTTGCAGCGGGATAATGAATTCAGGGCTGAGCGGGGCCTTGCGCAGCGGCGCATGGCTCGACTGGGTCTTCATCTCCGGCGGATGGATGCCGCCCGCGAAGTCCCAGATTTTATGTTTGTTCAGGGCTTTGAGCAGGTTAAACATGCCGGCCCTCCGTGACAACGCGCACCGGAATAGTGTTCAGATCCCATTTCCAGTTGGCGGTAGTGGTTTTTACCGGAATCATCTCAATACAGTCAGTTGGGCAGGGGGCGACGCAGAGGTCGCAGCCGGTACAGAGGTCGGCCACCACGGTGTGCACGGCGCGGGTCGCGCCGACAATCGCGTCCACCGGGCAGGCCTGGATGCACTTGGTGCAGCCGATGCAGTTGCTCTCATCCACAAAGGCCACTTTGCGCACCGGGTGCGTGACGCTGTCACCACCGTCCAGCGGCTGCTGCTCAACGTTCAGCAGCGCGGCGATCTTCACCATCACCTGCTCGCCGCCGGGCGCGCATTTGTTGATCTTCTCGCCGTTGGCCACCGCCTCGGCGTAGGGGCGGCAGCCGGGGTAGCCGCACTGGCCGCACTGGCTTTGCGGCAGCAGCGCGTCGACCTGTTCGGCCACCGGGTCTTCGTCTACTTTGAAACGGCGCGAGGCGTAACCCAGCACCAGCCCGAAAATCAGTGCCAGCGGCGTCAGCGCCGCAATCGCAATCCACAACGCGCTCATCAGAATTTCACCAGACCGGTAAAGCCCATAAAGGCCAGGGACATCAGCCCGGCGGTCACCAGCGCAATCGAGGAGCCGCGGAACGGCGCAGGCACATCCGCCACCGCCAGGCGCTCACGGATGGCGGCAAACAGCACCATCACCAGGGAGAAACCGGCCGCAGCCGAGAAGCCATACACCGCGGACTGCAAAAAGTTATGGGATTCGTTGATGTTCAGCAACGCCACGCCCAGCACCGCGCAGTTGGTGGTGATCAGCGGCAGGAAAATCCCCAGCAAACGGTAGAGCGACGGGCTGGTCTTGCGCACCACCATCTCCGTGAATTGCACCACCACGGCGATCACCAGAATAAAGGAGAGGGTGCGCAGGTAGATGAGATCGAGCGGCAACAGGATAAAGCTGTTGATCGCCCAGGCGCTGATCGAGGCCAGCGTCATCACAAAGGTGGTGGCGAGCCCCATGCCGATGGCGGTCTCCAGTTTCTTGGACACCCCCATAAACGGGCACAGCCCAAGGAATTTCACCAATACAAAGTTGTTTACCAGCACAGTGCCGACAAACAGGAGCAGGTATTCGGTCATTGCAATGCCTGAGAGTCTGAAGTCAAAAAAACCGCTGCCTGCCGCGGCGCGGGGCGCGCGGCAGCGGGGTTAGCCAATAAATGTCTGTTTTACCCGGCGGGAGCGGGCAAAATAGGGCACCAGCAGCGCGGCCGCCAGCAGCGGGGCCAGCAGGCTGCGCACGGCGAAGTCATCCGGCACCGGCGCAAAGGCAAAGCTTTTGATCGCCAGCAGCACCGTCACCAGCAGCCAGAAAATATAGAGCCGCGGCACAATGCGTTTGCGCTGGGTGAACTGCCACAGCACCCAGGCGCTGAACAGCCACATCGCCAGTGCCGTCACCAGTGACAAATACCAGGGCAGCGCCATGCCGGTGGTGCCGAGCAGCCGCGCGCGGGAGTCACTGTGGGAGAGCGCCATGCCATAGAGCACCAGCGTCAGCGTATTGCCCAGCAGCGTCATGATCAGGTAGGCCAGCGGGGCCAGCAACCATCCGCCAATGCGCCGGGCGTCTTGATTTAGCGACATAAAAAACCTTTGTGCAGGGTGAAACAACGCGGGAGGCCCGCATTCAGCCGGCACATACTACCAGAGTGAAATTCCCCGGCTTATCAAGAATGTGTTGTAAAAGCGGATCGCGGTTTAAGAAATAAACCGGAAGATTGGGAAAGGCAGGGCGGGCAGGGCGAAGCGGGGCCGGTAGGTCACCGGCCCGCGGCCTCAGCGCAGTTCGCCGTTGCCGGCGATCACCTTCTGGTACCAGAAGAAGCTCTTTTTACGCTGGCGCGCCAGCCCACGCGCGTGGTCCACATAGACAAACCCGTACTGCTTCTGGTAGCCGTTGAGCCAGCTCAGCAGGTCAATAAACGACCACGGGTAGTAGCCGCGCACCTCTGCGCCCTGTTCGATGGCGTCGGCAATCGCCGCGATGTGCCGGCTCAGGTAGGCGATGCGGTCATCATCCACCACCTCGCCGTCGATGACCGGGTCTTTCGCCCCCAGGCCGTTTTCGGTGATGTAGATCGGCACGTCGCCGTAGCGCGCCTTGATCGCCAGGATGCCGTCCGTCAGCCCCTGCGGGTAGATCTCCCAGTCCCAGTCGGTGTAGATGCCGTCCGGGTTGCGCACAAACTTAAACAGCCCTTTGAAGCCGAACTCCTTGCCCGGCTGGTGGCCGCTGCCGCGGGTGCCGCTGTGGTTGGCGGTGAGCTGGGTCTCGCCGTGCGGGTTGGCCGCCACCGTCTCGCGCTTATAGAAGTTGAGGCCGATAAAGTCACAGAGGTTGTTGCGCAGCAGCGCGTCATCCCCCGGCGCAAAGCGCGGCACGCCCCACAGGGACTGGGTCTTCGCCAGCAGCTCGGCCGGGTATTCCCCCTTGAGCACCGGGTCGTAGAGCCAGTGGGTGTAGATGCCGTCCGCCAGCTCGCAGGCGGCCACATCCTCCGGCGCGCTGCTGCGTGGGGTGTGCGGTTGCAGCACATTCACAAAGCCGATCTGCCCGGGAATGCCGCTCTGGCGGAATGCGGCCACGGCAGCGGCGTGGGCCACAAACACATGGTGGCACGCCTGCACCGCGCGCGCCGGGTCCTGCACGGCCGGGGGATGGGCACCGGTAATGTAGCCGTGGCCGATAAACACCACCGTCTCATTAAAGGTTGACCAGAGTTTCACCCGGTCACCGAAGCGCTGGTAGCAGAGCCGCGCATACTCCACAAAGGCGTCGGCGGTGCTGCGCGCCTCCCAGCCGCCCTCCTGTTGCAGCGCCAGCGGCAGATCCCAGTGGTAGAGGGTGATCATCGGCTCAATCTGGTGCTTCAGCAGTTCATCAATCAGGTCACTGTAGAAGGCGACCCCCGCCTCATTGACCTGGCCGCGCCCGGTGGGCAGCAGGCGCGGCCAGGAGAGGGAGAAGCGGTAGCTCTTCATGCCCAGCTCGCCCATCAGCGCCACATCTTCGCGGAAGCGGTGGTAGTGGTCGACGGCCACGTCGCCGTTGGTGCCCTGGTAAGTCGCGCTCGGGCGGTGGGCAAACTCATCCCAGATTGACGGCCCTTTGCCGTCCGCCTGATACCCGCCCTCAACCTGGTAGGCCGCGGTCGCCGCGCCCCATAAAAACCCGTCTGGAAATGCTGACATCGCCTGATCTCCTGTGTGAAGCGTACCGGCAGCCAGTGTAAAAAAGCCCCCCTGGGGCTGCAACCGGTTTCAGAAACCGGTTGCAGCCGGTGAAGCATTTTGCGATCGGGCGCACGGCGCAAGGTGCATGGCGTGTAACAAAAAGGCTTGACCCTGACGTAACGTCAGGCCGCACGCTATGCAGATATGTACAGAAAAGGAGATCGTGATGCTGATAGGAGAACTGGCCCGCCGCGGCGGGGTGACTGTACGGACACTGCATCATTATGACGCACTGGGTTTGCTGAAACCGGGCGCGCGTTCGCCCGGGGGGTATCGCCTTTACCATGAACATGATCTGGTTCGGCTGCACCAGATCCAGGCGCTGCGCCGGTTTGGGCTCTCCCTGGCTGAAATCGGCGAACTGCTGGCCCGGCACGCCTTGCCGCTGCATGAGGTGATTCCCCGGCAAATTGCTATGATGGACAAACAGCTTGCCAAACTGATGTTCCTCCGGCGGCGGCTGGTACGCATGGCTGACCAGCTGCAGAGGAACGAAGAGACGCCGATCCAGGAGTGGCTGGCAACGCTGGAACTGGTCGCTGATAACATGGGGGTTAATGACGATGTATGAGAAATATTTTACCCAGGAGGAGCTGACCCGGCTGCCGCTCTCCCAGGCGGATGAGGCGCGGGACACCGAGTGGCGGGCGTTGGTGAAAGAGGCGGAGTGGCTGCTGGAGAACCGCACCCTGCCGCAGGAGCCGGCGGCGCGGCAACTGGCGATGCGCTGGATGCTGGCGCTGGAGCGCGACACGGCCTGCAACCCCGATTTCCTCAACCGCCTTAACCAGATGCACCAGCAGGAACCGGCCATGCGGGCGGCCATCGGCATGACGCCGGAGATTGAGGCATTTATCACCCGCGCCTTTGCCGAAAACAAAATGCAGATCCTGCGCCATTACCTGAATGAGCGTGAATACGCGTTCCTCTATGAGCACTACCCGAAGCAGATCTCCGCCTGGCCGCCGCTTGTCGCCGAGATGCGCCGGGCGATGGAGCAGGGCGTCGCCCCTGATTCTGACGAGGCGCGGCCGCTGGCGCAGCGCTGGATGGCGCTGTTCTGCGCCTATGCCGGCAACGACCCGCAAACCCACGCCAAAATCCGCCTGGCGATGGAGGAGCAGCCGGAGCTCTCCCAGGGCACCTGGCTGGATGAACCGCTGCTGCACTGGCTGCGGCAGGCCGTGGCCCACCTGAACCGGCACGCCTGAGGGCGCCGCGTCCCCCGTGCCGGGCCGGTCCGGCACGGGGAATGGCCGCCCGCCCTCGCTTTTTCAGGCTTTCCTTTCGCCTTTTCCCCGCTTTCCCGGCTAACAATTGTCATATTCCGGCCATCGGCAGCCCGGCAGATTACTCGCGGTAATCATTCAGCGGAACCGCGCTCCCCCATATTGTTCACTGTTATTAATCTGATAAAAAAAGCACGCCGTTATTTTCTGCCTTATTACTCCTGCGCCGCCGGGCTTATTTCCCGGTGCGTTTACCCAGGGTGAGAAATAGCGCCGTCTAATGTGCTGTTTTTACCTTTATCCCGCCGCGTTAACCGGGGCATCAATGAGAATCGGGAGGCTTTTTTATTCGGCTCTCTTCTCTCATTCAGCCGGTTTCCCCACCTCATAGAGGTCAGTGAGAGAAAATGAAACAGGTGAACTTTATCACTTACCCCGCTGATGTTATGCCTTTAATGAATCGCAGGGAGTGGGATGACATTGAAATAACGGATGTATTAATTAACGGAGGTTTTACCATGAACGAAAATAATTCAGAACAGCTGCAAGCCCGGCCGGAGATAACAGGGCAAGCAGACGACGCGGTCAACCCGGCCGCACAGGAAGCAGCCGTACCCACGGAGGGCGACACCCCGGCGCCGCGCCTCCTGAGCAACCATTTTCTTTATCTGTATGCCTTATGCGTCACCTTACTGACGTTTCTGTTTTTGTTCATGGCCTGTTTTTCGCCGTCCGTCAATATCGAACAGCGGGAGAGCATGATTAATACCGTGACCGGTTTTCTTTTGGGGGTCGCGCTGTCGGCCATTATCCAATATTTCTTTGGATCGAGCCTGAGCAGCCGAATCAAGGACGATGCATTAAACGCATTACATAACAGGGTACAGGAGAAATAACAGCAGGAGCCGTGTCAGTGAGAAAACACGTTTTGTGCGCCCCCATTGTTGGGCTGTGCGGGAGGGGCGGGGCGCACACCTTTTATTGCACGAAGCGGTGTTGGTCATTAATGCATAACCGGACTTTTTATTCCTGCGGCGACTTCCGCCAGGCCGCATTTCCTTACTATTACGAAGAGGTACATTATGTTCTATTTCCGAGCCAACCAAGTAAAATTGACCAGTAATGGGTCCACCCGTTCCCTGTTTAACTGGCGCAAAGATCTGTCGGATGTGAAATTAATCAGTTTTATTACCACCAGCCAATCTATTTTGCCGGACATCGACACCTGGCTGGACAGCAACGACCCGGCCCAGAAAACCGCGCTGCTGGCGCGGGCGGTGCAGAGCGTCAGCTCCTCGCAGATCCTCACCACCGTGGAAAACGTCAAGGACAACGCGCGCCTGACCTTCGGCACCACCGGGTATAACCTGTTCCAGAGCGACAAGATCCCGGAAGACATCAGCTGGTGTCTGATGGCGGTGAAAAGCAACAAAGATACCCGCGAGCTGGGCTCGGTGTTTTCATCCATCGCCAACCATGAGGAGTTCAACAATTTTGCCACCTCACTCGGCTCGCTGGTGGCGACGGCGGCTAACCCCGCCTTCCGCGCCGGGGTGGAGATCACCAAGTTTGTGACGGAGGTGATGTCACAACGGCTGCGCGATGAGGATGACGAACAGCTGGGGCTGCTCTACCTTTCGCTGAACCGCGCCCAGCACTACCCGCACGGCGAGCGCAAAGAGGATGCCGTCACTGACCTGACCGGCAACATGCTGGTGGACTACTCGATCTTTGCCGTGGAAGGGGCACCCAGTCAACAGAGCACCGTGGATGCCTCCCAGGGTGAGGGCAGTGAACCGGCCCCGAAAGAGCTGGCGAAACAGACCATCGAGGCAAGCCTGGCGGCCGCGGCCGCGGTGGCGCAGCAGAGTCTGGCGGAAAGGGCCTCGGCCGCGGCCACCGTGCCGGATCAGCCGGCCGACGTGCTGGCGAAACGGGCGAAAGTCTTCCTGCAAGAGCGTGAAAGCGGCCTGCTGGACCAGGCCCGGCAAGTGATGGCCGGGATCGCGGGTGCGGCGGTCTCCGCCGCCGGTGATGCGGCCGGTCAGGCCGTCAATAACCTCACCACCCAGCTTGGCGCGGCCGCGCTGAAGGCGATTAACGGCAACGCGCCGCCGGTCAGCGGCAGTGCCGCCACCCTGCCTACCGGCGGCAGCGGCACCGAACCGCAGGACGGCACCACCAGCGGCGATCCGGGCGCGTCCGGCGCGCCGGGTGCGCCCATCGCGGCGGTGACCACCAAAGAGGTGGTGGAAGCGGGTGCCGCGCCAATTGGCGACGTGGTGCCTGCCGGGGCGCAACCCCCCTCAGACGCGCCGCCCAGCGGCTATGAGATGGTTGGCGAGACCCCGCCGCAGGCCGTGCCGCCTGCCGGTCAGGCCCCGTCCGCTGACGCGGCCGCGCAGCAACCGGCCGAACAACAACCGGCCGAACAGCAACCGGCCGCCGCTGCACAGCCCGCTGCCGAACAGCAACCGGCTGAACAACAACCGGCCGCACAGCCCGCTGACGCGGGAAGTGATGCCGCCGCGCAACCCGCAGAGGGCGGAGCCGCCCCTGAGAGCGCCCCGGCGGCCCAGCCTGCGGCGGCACAGGCCCCGGTGGCAGAAGGCAGCAGCGCCATCCCGGACCAGCCGGCTGACGTCCTGACGGCAGGCACCGGCACCGACAACGCCGCCACCCAGCCTACCGGCGGCAGCGGCACTGAGCCGCAGGACGGCACCACCAGCGGCGACTCAGGCGGGGCGATTGTCTCCAGCGCCCCGACTTCCGGGGGGCAACAGGCGGCCACCGAGGCGGCCGCCTCCGCCTCCCCGGTAAAAGGCGTGCAGACGGCCGGGGAAGATGGCCCGGTTGAGGCGGGTGAGCAGTCCCCGGATGCGGTCGCCAGTGGGAAAGAGATACTGGCCGAGACCCCACCGGAGGCGGTGCCCGCGGCGGGTCAGGATCAGCCCACGGCACCGGAACAGCCTGCCGCCGCGCCTGAGCAACCTGCCGCAGAGGCAGGCAGTGCGGCCCCGGCGCAACCGGACGCGCAGGAGGCCGCCCCGGCCGGGGTGATCGTTCAGTCTGAGGATGGCAGCGACCCGTCCGCCGGGGCAGCCGTCAGCGGGGGCAGCGCCCAGCCGGCCGCCGCGCCCGCAGCAGCGGAGTCGGCTGCGCAGGCGACAGCGGAGACGGCACCCCCGGCTTCCGCCGAAAGCGCCGACCCCACTGACAGCGGCACCCAGGAGATCGTTGTCGGCCAGCAGCCTGATGCCGCCGGTGCCGCTGCGCCCAGCGGAGGGCAACCCGCTGATGCCGGTCAGGCGGTGGATCCGGGCAGTGCTGCGTCGCCTGAGGATGCGCAGAAAACAGAGAAATAATCAGGGAGAGAAGTAACGGCAACCTGGGCCGGGAGGGGAGGTGCCAGGGAGGCGATAACCGGCAGAAAAAAGAAGAGTGGGCCATTGCCCACTCTTTTTTACATCCGGCGTACCGGTTATTTGGCGCAGATCTTGTAGTAGACCTCATTCCAGCGCAGCGCGTCCTTGAAGGCCGGCAGCGTGGTCTGGTTGTCAATCACCAGCAGCTCAATGTTGTGCATCTCCGCATACAGGCGCATGTGGTCCAGCGTCAGCGCCTGGCTGAACACCGTGTGGTGCGCGCCGCCGCCCAGGATCCAGGCTTCCGCCGCGGTCGGCAGATCCGGCTGCGCTTTCCAGATGGCGCGCGCCACCGGCAGTTTCGGCAGCGGGTGCGGCTGCTCCACCGTATCCACCACGTTCACCAGCAGGCGGAAGCGGTCACCCATGTCGATCACGCTGGCGTTCAGCGCCGGGCCGGCCGGGGTGGAGAAGATCAGGCGCGCCGGATCCGCCTTGCCGCCGATGCCGAGGTACTGGGCATCGAGGGTCGGTTTCTGCTCTTTGGCGATGCTCGGGCAGACTTCCAGCATGTGCGAGCCGACCACCAGGTCATTGCCGCTCTGGAAGTTGTAGGTGTAATCCTCCATAAAGGAGGTGCCGCCCTCCAGCCCGCTGGCCATCACTTTCATGATGCGCAGCAGCGCGGCGGTTTTCCAGTCACCTTCGCCGCCGAAGCCGTAGCCTTTCTGCATCAGGCGCTGCACCGCCAGCCCCGGCAGTTGCTGCATGCCCCAGAGGTTTTCGAAGTTGGTGGTGAAGGCGCGGAAGTTGCCCTGCTCCAGGAAGCGGGTCATGCCCAGCTCAATGCGCGCCGCGTCCAGCAGGTTCTCGCGTTTGTCGCCGTTGAGTTTTACCGCGTCGGTCAGCTCGTAGCTCGCCTCATACTCCTCAATCAGCGTGTCGACGTCGCCTTTGCTGACTTCATTGATCACGCTGACCAGGTCGCCGATGCCATACGCGCTGACGCTGTAGCCGAACTGGATCTGCGCGCCGACTTTGTCACCCTCGGTGACCGCCACTTCACGCATGTTGTCGCCGAAGCGCGCCACTTTCAGCTGTTGGCTCTCCTGGCGGGCGGCAGCCACGCGCATCCACTCGGCAATGCGGCGGTGGGACTCGCCATCCTGCCAGTGCCCGGCGATCACACTGTGCTGCTGGCGCATCCGCGCGCCGATAAAGCCGAACTCGCGGCCGCCGTGGGCGGTCTGGTTCAGGTTCATAAAGTCCATGTCCATGGTTTCCCACGGCACCTGGGCGTTGAACTGGGTATGGAACTGCAACAGCGGCTTGTTGAGGATGCTCAGCCCGGCGATCCACATCTTGGCCGGGGAGAAGGTATGCAGCCAGGTGATGATGCCGATGCAGTCGTTGTGGTAGTTGGCATCGCGGCAGATGGCGGTGATCTCATCCGGGGAGGTGCCGAGCGGCTTCAGCACCAGCTTCACCGGCAGGCGCGCTTCTTTGTTCAGGCTGTTGACCACCTGTTCGGCGTTCTCCCTGACCTGGCGCAGCGTCTCCGGCCCATACAGGTGCTGGGTGCCGATCACAAACCATACTTCTTGCTGTTTAAATGCGTCCATTTGCAACTCCTGACAAAAAAGGGGGCGGGTGGCTCACACCCGCCGGAAAATTAGGAAAGGGGTTCAGCCACCGGGGCCACCGGCTGGGCCGGGGCGTGGGCGAAGTGCGGCTCGGCGGCGGCGCACCACTGCTGGTAACGCGCGTAGAGGCGCTGGAACTCGGCGACCCGGGCCGGGTCGGGTTGTAAGGTGCGTTCGATGCTGCAGGCCATCTGCTGCTGGGCGTCCGGCACGCTGGCGTACTCGCCGGCGGCCACGGCGGCGAAGATCGCCGCGCCCAGCGCACAGCACTGATCGGAGGCGACAATCTGCAACGGGCGGTTCATCACGTCAGCGCAGACCTGCATGATCACCGGGGATTTGCGGGCGATGCCGCCCAGCGTCAGCACGTTCTCCACCGGGATGCCCTGCTGCTCGAAGCACTCCATAATGGCGCGCGCGCCGAAGGCGGTGGCGGCGATAAAGCCGCCGAACAGCGCCGGGGCCTCGGTGCCGAGGTTCAGGTCGGTGATCACCCCTTTCAGGCGCTGGTTGGCGTTCGGGGTGCGGCGGCCGTTGAACCAGTCCAGCACCAGCGGCAGGCTCTCCAGTGACGGGTTCTCCGCCCAGGCGCGGGTCAGGGCCGGCAGCAGGTCTGCTTCAATCTGTTTGAGCTGCGGGGCCAGCGCCGGGTTGGCGGCGGCGGCCTGTTTCAGCGGCCAGCTCAGCAACCGGCTGAACCAGGCGTACATGTCGCCGAAGGCGGATTGCCCCGCCTCCATGCCGATCATCCCCGGCACCACGCTGCCGTCGACCTGACCGCAGATGCCGGCGATGGCGCGGTCATCTACCCGCGCGGCGTCAGCGAGCAGGATGTCGCAGGTGGAGGTGCCGATCACTTTCACCAGCGTATAGGGCTGCGCCCCGGCCCCCACCGCGCCCATATGGCAGTCGAAGGCACCGCCGGAAAGCACCACGCTCTGCGGCAGGCCGAGGCGCTCCGCCCACTCGGCGCTCAGGGTGCCCACCGGCACCTCGGCGGTCACGGTGTCAGTGAACAGCGGGCAGGGCAGGTTTTCCACCAGGCAGGGGTCGAGCGCCTCGAAGAAGTCACGCGGCGGCAGGCCGTTCCACTCCGGGTGCCACAGCATTTTGTGGCCCGCGCTGCAGCGGCCGCGCAGCAGGTCGCCCGGCGCGGTTTTCCCGGCCAGCAGCGCCGGTATCCAGTCGCACAACTCCACCCAGGAGGCGGCGGCCTCACGCACGGCGGCGTCCTGGCGGGAGACGTGCAGAATTTTGGCCCAGAACCACTCAGAGGAGTAGACGCCGCCGATGTAGCGGGTGTAGTCCGGGAAGCGGCCGCTGCGGCACAGGCGGTTGATCTCTTCCGCCTCTTCAATCGCCGTGTGGTCTTTCCACAGCACGAACATGGCGTTCGGGTTGTCGGCAAATTCCGGGCGCAGCGCCAGCACCCGTCCTTCGGCATCCACCGGCGCGGGGGTGGAGCCGGTGGAGTCCACGCCGATGCCGACCACGGCAGCGCGCTGTTCCGCGCTTAAGCGGTTAACCACGTTGCGGACCGCCTGCTCCATCGCCTCGATATAGTCGAGCGGGTGGTGGCGGAACTGGTTGTGCGCCGGGCGGCAGTAGCGCCCCTCTTGCCAGCGCGGGTAGTAGACGACATCCGTATCGAGTTCCGTGCCCCGTTGGCAATCCACTGCCAGCGCGCGTACCGAATCGCTGCCAAAATCAAGGCCGATAGCAATGGCACCTTGCGTCATTCTGGGTACTCCTTTGGGTCTCAGGGTAAGTGCTGACTACCATAGGAGTGTGGGGCACGGCAGGGTGAGGAGCCGCTTGCTGCAAGTATGCACTTTCCTGCTTCTTTGGATGTTTCTGTGATGTCAGTCAAAAGTTAATGGTTGGCTAAATTTGCTATATCTATGCACTTTCCTGCTGTAATCCCCAGATGTGATAGCGCTCTACATTTTCCGCCCGGTTTCCCGTTAAAACTTATCCCGTCTTACAGAGGGTGTGCGGCCGCAACGCGCCTGAACCGGGCACTCACGGCCAGACCCACCCCGTTTTACCTCTACTGATAACGTTTTCACACCGCCCGTTGCACCGGGTGAACAACACCAATAAGACCGGAGAGCATCATGCATAAATTCACTAAGGGACTGGCTGCTGTCGCGCTGGCCGCGGTTATGTCACATTCAGCTATCGCCGAGACGATGAAACTCGGCTTTCTGGTGAAGCAGCCGGAAGAGCCGTGGTTCCAGACGGAGTGGAAGTTCGCCGATAAGGCGGGCAAAGATCTCGGCTTTGATGTGATCAAGATTGCGGTGCCGGACGGCGAGAAAACGCTGAACGCCATCGACAGCCTGGCCGCCAGCGGTGCCAAAGGCTTTGTGATCTGCACGCCGGACCCGAAACTCGGCTCGGCGATCATGGCCAAGGCGCGCAGCTATGACCTGAAAGTGATTGCGGTGGATGACCAGTTCGTGACCGCCAAAGGCAAACCGATGGAAACCGTGCCGCTGGTGATGATGGCCGCCACCAAGATTGGCGAGCGCCAGGGGCAGGAGCTGTATAAAGAGATGCAGAAACGCGGCTGGAACGCCGCCGAAACCGGCGTCATGGCGATCACCGCCGACGAGCTGGACACCGCCCGCCGCCGCACCACCGGCTCGATGGACGCGCTGAAAGCCGCCGGGTTCCCGGAGAAGCAGATCTTTAAAATCCCGACCAAATCCAATGACATCCCCGGCGCGTTTGACGCCGCCAACTCGCTGCTGGTGCAGCACCCGGAAGTGAAAAACTGGCTGATCGTCGGCATGAATGACAACACCGTGCTGGGCGGCGTGCGCGCCACCGAAGGGCAGGGCTTCAAGGCCCCGAACGTGATCGGCATCGGCATCAACGGCGTGGACGCAGTAAGCGAGCTGTCCAAGGCGCAGGCCACCGGCTTCTTCGGCTCCCTGCTGCCAAGCCCGGACATCCACGGCTACAAGAGCATCCAGATGCTGCATGACTGGGTAGAAAAAGGCGCGGAACCGGCCAAATTCACCGAAGTCACCGACGTGGTGCTGATTACCCGTGACAACTTCAAACCGGAACTGCAGAAAAAAGGGCTGATGTAACCCCGCCCGCGGCCGCTGCGGCGGCCGCGTTCAACCCTGTGAACCTGTCCCTGTTACCCATGAGGTCAATGCCATGACAACGCAGTCGCCCTACCTGGAGTTTTGCGCCATCGGCAAGCAATTTCCGGGCGTGAAAGCGCTGGACGACATCAGCTTCCACTGCCACGCCGGCCAGATCCACGCCCTGATGGGCGAGAACGGTGCCGGGAAATCGACGCTGCTGAAGATCCTCAGCGGCAACTACACCCCCACCCGCGGCGAGATCCGCCTGAAGGGGCAGCCGGTGGCGTTTGCCTCCACCACCGACGCGCTGAACGCCGGTGTCGCCATCATCTATCAGGAGCTGCACCTGGTGCCGGAGATGACGGTGGCGGAAAACATCTACCTCGGCCAGTTGCCGCAGAAGCGCGGGCTGGTGAACAAGAAGCTGCTGCGCTATGAGGCGGAGTTGCAGCTCAAACACCTGGGGCTGGATATCGACCCGGACACGCCGCTGAAGTACCTCTCCATCGGCCAGTGGCAGATGGTGGAGATCGCCAAGGCACTGGCGCGCAACGCCAAAGTGATCGCCTTTGATGAGCCGACCAGCTCGCTCTCCGCGCGCGAGATTGAGCAGCTGTTCCGGGTGATCCGCGAACTGCGCGCCGAAGGGCGGGTAATTTTGTATGTGTCGCACCGCATGGAGGAGATCTTTGCGCTGAGCGACGCCATTACCGTGTTCAAGGATGGGCGCTACGTGCGCACCTTTGACGACATGGCGCAGGTGGACAACGAAAAACTGGTGCAGGCGATGGTGGGGCGTGACCTCGGTGACGTCTACGGCTACTCGCCGCGGCCGCACGGCGCGGTGCGCCTGAAAGTCGATAACGTCAAAGCGCCGGGCGTCAAAACGCCGATCTCGCTGGAGGTGCGCGCCGGGGAGATTGTCGGCCTGTTCGGGCTGGTGGGGGCGGGGCGCAGTGAGCTGATGAAAGGGCTGTTCGGCGGCACGCGCATCACCGGCGGCCAGCTCTCGCTGGACGGCACACCACTGACCATCCGCTCACCGATTGACGCCATCCGCGCCGGGATCATGCTCTGCCCGGAAGACCGCAAAGCGGACGGCATCATCCCGGTGCACTCGGTGCGGGAGAACATCAACATCAGCGCCCGGCGCAAGACCCTGACCGCCGGCTGCCTGATCAATAACGGCTGGGAGAGCGCCAACGCCGACAAGCATATCCGCGCGCTCAACATCAAAACGCCCACCGCCCACCAGCTGATCATGAACCTCTCCGGCGGCAACCAGCAGAAGGCGATTCTCGGCCGCTGGCTGTCGGAGGAGATGAAAGTGATCATGCTCGATGAGCCGACACGCGGCATTGATGTCGGGGCCAAACATGAGATCTACAACGTGATCTACGCGCTGGCGAAGCAGGGCATTGCGGTGCTGTTTGCCTCCAGCGACCTGCCGGAAGTGCTGGGCCTGGCCGACCGGGTGCTGGTGATGCGGGAGGGCGCGCTCTCCGGCGAGCTTTCCCACGACGAGGCCACCGAAGAGAAAGCGCTCAGCCTGGCGATGCTGCGCACCCCTGATATTGCCCCCGATGCCGCTGCGGCGGTTGCCTGATTGAGGAATGCATGATGTCCAGTGTTACCACGCCGTCTATGAAAACGAAAAGTGTGAATCCGGGCAGCGGCCCGGTGAAAAGCCGCGGCCTCGGCCTCTCCCGCGTCTGGGACAGCTACGGCATGCTGGTGGTGTTCGCCGTGCTGTTTATCGCCTGTGCGGTATTTGTGCCGAACTTCGCCTCCTTTATCAATATGAAAGGGCTGGGGCTGGCGATCTCCATGTCCGGGATGGTGGCGTGCGGGATGCTGTTCTGCCTCGCCTCCGGTGACTTTGACCTCTCCGTCGCCTCGGTGATCGCCTGTGCCGGGGTCACCGCCGCGGTGGTGATTAACCTCACGGAAAGCCTCTGGATCGGCGTCGCCGCCGGGATGGGGCTGGGCCTGCTCTCCGGGCTGGTGAACGGCTTTGTCATCGCCAGACTGAAGATCAATGCGCTGATCACCACCCTCGCCACCATGCAGATTGTGCGCGGGCTGGCCTACATCATCTCCGATGGCAAAGCGGTCGGCATTGAGGATGAGCGCTTCTTCGCCCTGGGCTACACCAACTGGTTCGGCCTGCCGGCCCCGATCTGGATCACCGTCGGCTGTTTGATCCTGTTCGGCTTCCTGCTCAACAAAACCACCTTCGGCCGCAACACGCTGGCCATCGGCGGCAACGAGGAAGCGGCGCGGCTGGCCGGGGTACCGGTGGTGCGCACCAAAATCATCATCTTCATCCTCTCCGGGCTGGTCTCTGCCGCGGCGGGCATCATCCTCGCCTCGCGCATGACCAGCGGCCAGCCGATGACCTCCATCGGCTATGAGCTGATCGTGATTTCCGCCTGCGTACTGGGCGGCGTCTCGCTGAAGGGCGGCATCGGCAAAATCTCCTACGTGATCGCCGGTATCCTGATCCTCGGCACCGTGGAGAATGCGATGAACCTGCTGAATATTTCGCCGTTCTCGCAATATGTGGTGCGCGGCGCCATCCTGCTGGCGGCGGTGATCTTCGACCGCTACAAACAGGCGGCCAAGCGCACAGTGTGATGCGGGAAAGGTGAGCAAACCCGTTTCTTGTTCACAATTCCATAACCTTATCGGGCGGCAGGCTTGCCGCCCGATAGACTTGTCTGCAATGTGTTGAGTTAACGCGTTGATGTTGGAGGCTCAGATGTATCACCGCATGATCCAGGAACCGCAACCCAACCCGCTGCTGCCGGGGTATAACTTCAATGCTTATCTGGTCGCCGGGCTGACGCCAATCATGGCCAACGGCCCGCTCGATTTCTTTGTGGACCGGCCGGGCGGCATGAAAGGCTACATCCTTAACCTGACCATCAAAGGGCAGGGCAAGGTGTTTGACGGCGAGCAGACCTTCTACTGCAACCCCGGCGACCTGCTGCTGTTCCCGCCGAAGGCGTCGCACCACTATGGCCGCTCCGCCAACAGCGACTGCTGGTACCACCGCTGGGTCTACTTCCGCCCGCGCGCCTACTGGGCCGACTGGCTGGAGTGGCGCAGCAAAACCAACGAGGTCGGGCGCCTCACGCTGCCGGACAACACCCTGCTGCTGGAGTTCGACCGGCTGTTTGCCAACATCGAGCAGACCCAGCGCTCCGGCCGCCGCTTCTCCGAGGAGCTGGGCATGAACCTGCTGGAGCGGCTGCTGCTGCGCGCGATGGAAGAGGACCCGCAAAGCCCGCAGAAAATCCTCGACCCGCGGGTGATTGAGGCGTGCCAGTTCATCACCGGCAACCTGGCGGGCGAGCTGCGCATCGACGAAGTGGCGCGCCACGTCTGCTTGTCACCGTCACGGCTGGCGCACCTGTTCCGCGAGCAGGTCGGCATTAACATCCTGCGCTGGCGCGAAGACCAGCGGGTGATCCGCGCCAAACTGCTGTTGCAGACCACCCAGGAGTCGATCGCCACCATCGGCCGCGTGGTGGGGTACGACGACCAGCTCTACTTCTCCCGCGTGTTCCGCAAGCGGGTCGGCGTCAGCCCCAGTGATTTCCGCCGCCGCAGCACCGAGATCAACTACCCGGCGCGGCCCTACCGCGAACGCCCGTGGCCGGAGCAGGAGGTCGCCGGTTACCGCTACTAGTGCGATGGGTTGTTAAAATCAGTTAACAATTAATTTACTCTTGTTCTGCCGCCTGTCATGGTGTCAAATCGTGACAGGTTACTGTTCAAGAGGATGTGAAATGGCTGAGAAAATTCGTGTCGGGCTGGTGGGTTACGGCTATGCCAGTAAAACCTTCCATGCGCCATTGCTGGCGGGAACGCCGGGCCTGGAGCTGGCGGCGGTCTCCAGCAGTGATGCCGGGAAAGTGGCGGCGGACTGGCCCTCCCTCCGGGTGGTGAAAGATCCGCAGGCGTTGTTTGATGACCCCGCCATCGACCTGGTGGTGATCCCCACCCCTAACGAAACCCACTTCCCGCTGGCGCAGGCCGCGCTGACCGCCGGCAAACATGTGGTGGTGGATAAGCCCTTTACCGTGACACTGGCGCAGGCGCGCGAGCTGGAAAAACTGGCGGGCCTCACCGGCAAGGTATTGTCAGTGTTCCATAACCGCCGCTGGGACAGCGACTTCCTGACCCTGAAATCCCTGATCGGCGAGGGCAGCCTCGGCGACATCGTCTATTTCGAATCCCACTTTGACCGCTACCGTCCGGAAGTGCGCAACCGCTGGCGCGAAGGCGGCGGCCCCGGCAGCGGCATCTGGTTTGATCTCGGCCCGCACCTGATCGACCAGGCGCTGCAACTGTTCGGCATGCCGGACAGCCTCTATGTTGACCTCGGCATGTTGCGCCCCAACGCGCGCGCCGTGGACTACTTCCACGCCATCCTCAGCTACCGCAACCTGCGCGTGGTGCTGCACAGCACCGTGTATGCCGCCGCCGAGACCCCGCGCTTCACCGTGCAGGGCACCCAGGGCAGCTACGTGAAATTCGGCCTCGACCCGCAGGAAGACCGCCTGAAAGCGGGTGACCGCCTGCCGCAGGAGGACTGGGGCTATGACATGCGCGACGGCGTGCTGACGCTGGCGCACGACGGCGTCATGGCAGAGAAAGCGGTGCTGACGCTGCCGGGCAACTACCCGGCCTACTATGCGCAGGTGCGTGACGCCATCAATGGCCAGGGCAACAACCCGGTCACCGCCGCAGAGGCGATCCGGGTGATGGAGCTGATTGAGCTGGGGCTGGAGTCCGCCGGGCAGAAACGCGCCCTGCCGGTACGGGCCTGATCGCCGGCCATGCGGGTTTGCGCCCGCATGGCCGCTCAAGGACGTTATCTCAAGGACTGTTATTTCAAGGAAAAAAGTGATGTCGTGGTTGCAACGTTTGCGGATTGACAAGTTTTTACTGGTGCTGGTGGCGGTGGTGATCCTCGCTTCCCTGTTCCCCTGTGAAGGCAAAACCAAGATCTTTTTTGAATACCTGACCACCGCGGCGATTGCGCTGCTGTTCTTTATGCACGGCGCGAAGCTGTCGCGCGAGGCGATCATCGCCGGGATGGGCCACTGGCGGCTGCATCTGGTGGTGTTCCTCAGCACCTTTGCCCTGTTCCCGCTGCTGGGGCTGGCGATGCAGGCGCTGGTGCCGGCAGGCATCCTGACGCCGACGGTCTACCTCGGTTTCCTCTATTTATGCGCGCTGCCCGCCACGGTGCAGTCCGCCATCGCCTTTACCTCGGTGGCGGGCGGTAACGTCGCCGCGGCGATCTGCAGCGCCTCCGCCTCCAGCATCCTCGGCGTGTTCCTGTCGCCGCTGCTGGTCGGCGCGCTGATGCAAACGCAGGAGGGCGGCAACAGCCCGGACGTCCTGCACGCCATTGAGTCGATCATCCTGCAGCTGATGGTGCCCTTTGTGATCGGCCATTTGTCACGCCCGCTGATCGCCGACTGGGTACAGCGCCACAAGAAGCTGGTGAACATCACCGACCGCTCCTCGATCCTGCTGGTGGTCTATACCGCCTTCAGCGCCGCGGTGGTGGAGGGGATCTGGCACCAGATTGACGGCTGGTCACTGCTGTCGATCCTGGTGATGTCGCTGGTGCTGCTGGCGATTGTGCTGGTGATCAACACCTGGGCCGCGCGGCTGCTGAAGTTCTCGACGGCGGATGAGATAACCATTGTCTTCTGCGGCTCGAAGAAAAGCCTGGCAAACGGCATCCCGATGGCCAACGTGCTGTTCCCGGTGGCCGCCGTGGGCGCGATGGTGCTGCCGCTGATGATCTTCCACCAGATCCAGCTGATGGTCTGCTCGGTGCTGGCCGCGCGTTACGCCCGCCGCACCGCCGCGCAACAGGCCGCCGCCCCGGAACCGGTGGTGAAGCGCCCGGCGCGCCGTTAACGCGATGCTCGCGGTGCGCCCTGCGCGCCGTCAGTGCCTTTCTCCCGGCGGGGATCGTTCTCCGCCATTCTCACGCCAGGAACAGCATGAACCGGAACATTCTTGTGGTGGTGGATATGCAGAACGGGGTGTTTGACACCCCGCGTTTTGACCGCGACGGCAGGGCGGCGCGCATCAACGCGCTGATCGCCGCCGCCGACCAGACCATTTTTATCTGCCATGAAGAGGGCGACATGCAGGCGGGCACCGCGGCCTGGCAACTGCTGCCGGAGTTGCAGGTGCCGCCTGACGCCATCGTGGTCACCAAAACCGCCTGTGACGGCTTCTGGCACACGGAACTGGCGGCGACGTTGCAGGCGCTGGACGCCCATGATTTCGTGATCTGCGGCTGTGCCACCGATTACTGCGTGGATACCACCCTGAAAGCGGGTAACAGCCGGGGCTATGCGGTCACCGTGGCGTCAGATGCCCACACCACCGCCGACCGCACCTGGGCCACGGCGGAGCAGCTGATCGGCCAGCATAATGAAGTCTGGGCGGGGCTGACCATGCCGGGCAACCCCATCCGGGTGGAGACCAGCGAGGCGATCGTCCGCCGCTGGCGCACCGGCGGTTAAATATCGAGGTCTACCCACAGGGCGGCGTGATCGGAACCGGCATTTTCCGGCGCTTTAATCTCCGGGTAGGCCTCCCATTTCACCGGCCGTACGCCCGGCCACATCCCTTTGCGCAGCACACCGCCCGCCTTGACCTTGTCCCACAGTGCCGGTGACAGCAAAATGTAGTCGAGCTTGTTGTCCGCGTTGCAGTTGCCCCAGGTGCCGGGGTAACCGCCCTGATCAAACGCCGGGTGGGTAAAGGCGTCCCGCAGGTCGGTCTCTTTCAGCAGCGGGGCCAGGGCGTCACTCTCCGGCGTGTCATTAAAATCCCCGACAATCGCAATCAGTGGGTGGCCCTCCCGGATGCGCTGCTGGTAAATCGCTTTGACCCGCTGCGCCTGTTGGCGGCGGCGGGCATCTGAGCTGCTTTTGCTGCCGTACCCCTTACTTTTCAGGTGGTTGACGAACACCCACAGCATTTCGCCCGAGGCGAGCGGAATACTGTACTCCGGGCAGTCGCGCGAGAAGATCAGCGCGTCGCCGTCGCGGTCATCGACGTGGCTACGCATCTCGCCGATCGGGTAGTCTGCGCCGCTCATCAGCCCGACATCAATGCCGCGCGTGTCGTTGCCGTCAATCACCATCACATGGCGGAACGGCTCACCGCCCAGCGCTTTGACGATCTCCTGGTTAAATGCCGCCAGCGACGGGCGACTCTCCGCCTCAATCACCGCCAGGATGTCCGTCTCAAGGTCGATCATCACCCTGGCTGTGACGCGCATCGCCACCTCATTCACCGGCTCCTCAATCAGCTCCAGCGAGCCGACCCAGTCAGCGCGGCCCCCGGCGGTGATCTCAATGCCCCCGGCCCGCGGCCGTTTCAGCAGTGCGCCGCGGTTACGCCGCAGGAGCACAAACGGCCCGGTGTCGGACTTCTCCAGCCCGAGATCGGTAAGCAGCGACACCATCTTTTTCTTCATCGCGTCGCTGTAGGTGACTTCGCCCAGCAGGGCATTCAGGGCGGCGAACTTCTCCAGCACCGGCTTCCCTTTGCTCCAGCCCGCCTGATCCATCACGGCGGCACGGTCAAACAGGTTTTCCACATTATATGAGGCAAGACGCATAGCCATCTCCTGAGTTGCGCTGTTTTCAGCGTAGTCAGGGCAGGCGGTTTTGCCAGCGAAGGCAGGGGAATCAGAAAAAGCGGGGGCTGAAAAGGAGAAGCGGCACAGGCGGGGGCCTGCGCCGGGTGGGGCTTAACGGGCGAGGGCTTTGTCGCGCAGCGCCTGTTTTTCCGCATCGCTGATAAACGCCATCGTCAGGCCATTCTCCTGCGCCTGGCGGATCTCGGCCGCCGTCAGCCCGGCCTGCGGGGCGGCGACCTGGTATTCGTGCGGCAGCTCAATGCCCTGGACGGCCGGGTCGTCGGTGTTGATCGACGCCAGCACGCCGTGGCGCAGGAAGGTCGCCAGCGGGTGCGCCGCCAGCGAGGCCACGGTGCTGGTCTGGATGTTGGAGGTGAGGCAGGACTCAATGCCGATCTTGTGTTCGGCGAGGAAATCCATCAGCGCGCGGTCTTCCACCGCTTTCACGCCGTGGCCGATGCGCTCCGCGCCCAGCTCACGGATCGCCTGCCAGATGCTCTCCGGCCCGGCCGCTTCGCCGGCGTGCACGGTGATGCGCATCCCGGCGTCACGCGCGCGGGTAAAGTGGCTGAGGAACAGACTGCCCGGGAAGCCCAGCTCGTCACCGGCCAGATCCAGCGCGGTGATGCCGTCGCGGTGCGCCAGCAGGCCGTCGAGTTCACGCAGGCAGGCCTCTTCGCCGAAGGTACGGCTCATGATGCCGATCAGCCGCACCTCGGTGCCGAAATCACGGATACCGGCGCGCACACCGTCAATCACTGCCTCCACCACGCCCGCCACCGGCAGGTTGTGGTTCATCGCCATGTAGCCCGGCGAGAAGCGCAGTTCGGCGTAGTCAATCCCGGCGTTGGCGGCATCTTCCACGTTCTCGTAGGCGATGCGGCGGCAGGCTTCCAGCGAGCCGAGCACCGCCACGCCCAGATCCAGCTTTTGCAGGAAGCTCACCAGATCCGGCTCATTTTTCATCACCTGCACATGGGGGCGCAGCGCCTCCAGCGCATCGGCGGGCAGCGGGTAATTGAACTGGCGGCCCAGCTCCAGGATGGTTTGCGCACGGATGTTGCCGTCAAGGTGGCGGTGAATATCGGTCAGGGGCAGGCGGGAATCAATCATGATGTGCACTCGTTGCTGTTGTAGGTAAAGTGCATATCAGTATAAAAACAAATGGCTGAAAATTTCCATCATGTTGCAGTAGAAAGTGACGATAATCACGTTATTACAGGGTAATGTGCTTTTCTTCGCCACTCTCTCTGCCTGCTATTTCACCACTGACAGCGTCTCCGCACTGTGAACCGGTTTACCTTCCGCCAGACTGACGCCGTCCCGGCCGTGGCGTTTGACGTGGTAAAGGGCGCGGTCAGCGTTGCGCAACCAGACGTGAATGGTATCGGCGTCCCCGGCGGCGGCGATGCCGATGCTTACCGTGCAGCGGAAGCCCGTTGAGCCGGGCAGGCGGATGCCGGCGACCTTCTCCCGCAGTTTCTCCGCCAGCGCGAGGATGCGCCGGTCATCGGCGTTGCGCACAATCACGCCCAGCTCGTCACCGCCAAAGCGGGCGGGAATATCCTCCAGCCCGACCTCATTGCGCAACAGCGCCGAGATCTCCGCCAGCAGAAAATCCCCGGTCTCATGGCCGAAGGTGTCGTTGACCTGCTTAAAGTGGTCAACGTCCAGCAGCATCAGGTAGGCCGCGCTCTCGCCGCGCCGGGTGCGCAGCAGCTCACTCTCCAGCCGCCGCTCAAACAGCCTGCGGTTAGGGATCTGGAGGCTGGGGTCCATCAGCGCGATCCGCTCCAGCTCGCGGTTTTTCTTACGCAGACTCAGCGTCAGGTGGTAGGAGACGGCGCTCAGCACCAGCATGTAGCAGGTGGCCAGCGGCAGGGTCAGCCAGACGGTGAGCGAACTGAACGCCAGATGCAGCGGCGTGCCGGCCGCCGTCCAGGCCAGCAAAAAGGCGGCGCAAAAGGCCATCAGCGCCGGTTTCAGCTGCGCCCAGCCCCCGGCTGCGTAACGGTCCGAGGCGAGCACGGCCATGATCACCAGCGAGGGCACCGGGCTAAGGCCCATCAGCGCCACCCAGACGCCGCCCAGGGCCGCATCCAGGGTCAGGTGGTGCCGCTCGCGGCCTATCGGGTCGGGGGCGATGCGCGCCAGCCGGTAGGCCGCATAGGGCCAGACAAAGGCATTCACTGCCAGCAGCGCGCTGAGGCCGGGCGCGCTCTTCGTCGCCAGCAGCACTGACAGGATCGGGATGAAACAGAGAAAGGTGCCCAGTTGCCGCATGATAAACATCCGGCGTACAAACCGGAGCGCGCGCAACGTCAGATGACTGTCATCGGGGGAGTAGTAGTTCATGAGGGGCAACGTAACAGGGAGGTATGCGCCAGTTTACCGCTTTTCCGCGAAAAATCAGATCATAATTTGCAGGGGCGGGGGCCGGAACAGCAGCACGGCGGGCGGGCTTTTTGCGCTTTTCGAAAAGGGCAAAGCGTGGTAAGCAGCCGTCAGAAAGGGCAGCCGCAGCCGCCCTTAACATAAGAAAAGCTTATCAGAAACGCACAGACGCGCCAACGTAAGGGCCGTCGATCAGCACGTTGTCTTTACGGCCGTCTTTGTTGTCCAGCTCAAGGTACTGGTAACCCACGCGCAGGTTCAGCAGGGAGATCGGCGTGAAGCTCAGGCCGCCGGAGGCTTCCTGGTAGCTGTCAAGGCGGTCGGTGAAGGCTTCCGGCGCGTAGTAGTACTCGCCGTACAGGCCCCACATGTTGTTGAAGCTGTACTGGGCACCGGCACCCACGGCCACGGCAAAGCCGTCTTTACCGTCTTCCGGGTGGGCGAAGATCGCTTTTGCCGTCGGCGCAATGCGCAGCGGGCCGGCATCGATGTTGTAGCCCAGTGCCAGGCCGGAGGTGCTGCCGTCGTGGTCGCTGCGCAGCCAGTTGCCTTTCAGAAACAGGCCCGGGGAGGTGGTGCCGAGGCCCACGTTCAGGTTGGTATTGTGCTCACCCACATCCACACTGCCTTCAATCGCCTGCGCCGCACCGCTCATCAGCACCAGACTCACCACACTCCCAGTAACAAGTTGCTTAAACATCACTTCCACTCCATTAAGGACAATAAATTCGGCAAAAAGGGTAAACAGCCGGGGCGTATCAAACAACGTAATTCCGTAACATTTACGTAATAATATGTTTCATCAAGAGAAATTGCTATCAGTCCGGTGCTCTTTACACTTCTCGATAAAAACCTGCGGCATCTTTATAAATGAAAGCAAAAGTAACAAATTGATCCAGATCAATTTTTTATGCCTGCGCGCAACCCGGCAATCAACAGATATGCTTAACAGAGCGCCCCATTATTTTGGGATGCGCCTCCCCAAAACCTTTGAGAAGACAGGTGGTAATGTGCTGATAAAAAAGAAGCGTGTCAGGTCACACACGGAAGATCGCTATCTGGCGCTGGTACTGGCCACCACGGCGGGCATCCTGAATGCGATGGCACTCGGTGCCTTTGGTTTTTTCCCCTCCCACATGACCGGCAACGCCTCACAGATTTCCAGTGAGGTGTCCAGTTCAGACATGAACGACCTGATCTTTCTGGCGGTGCTGATTACCGCCTTTGTGATCGGCTCGGCCAGCGCCCGTTTTGTGGTGGACACCGGCCTGAAGAAGAAAATACGGACGGTCTACTGCTTTATTATCCTGGCAGAAGGGGTGGCGCTGGCCCTGACCTCGATATTCGAGATGGTGCGCTACTCGCCGCACAATAACCGGGAGGTGCTGGTGCTGCTCGGCTTCCTGATGGGCATCCACAACTCTACCTCGACCCAGTTGTCGAATGGGCGGGTGAGATCGACCCACATCACCGGTACCCTGACGGACGCCGGGATCGCCCTCGGCTCGTTCCTCTCCTCCTTTATTACCCGCGCCGCGCCGGATGACCGCCGCCTCCATAAAAAGCAGCTCAACACCCACCTTACCACGGTGTTTTCGTTCCTCTCCGGCTGTATTGCCGGGCTGCTGCTGTTCAAGGAGTTCGGCTTTAACGCGATGGTGATGCTGGGGATTTTCCTGGTGGTGGTGGCGATAGGCTCGCTGGTGGATACGCTGCGCACCGCGCGTAAGGTGCTCTATTGACCGCTGAGAGGCGATAGACCAAAACAAAAGCCGCCCGCGGGCGGCTTTTTTGTGGGCGCGGCCAGTCAGCCTGCCGCCGCGTGCAGCGTGGTAAGGGCGTTAATCAGCGCTGTCAGCCCGGCATCCAGTTTGCTGCGCGGGCAGCCGACGTTCAGCCGCAGGAAACCGGCCCCCGCCGCGCCGTAGGTGGTGCCGGGCATGATGGCGACGCGTTCCTGCTCAATCAACACCTGCTGAAGCGCCTGATCATCCAGTGCCAGCGGGCGCAGATCGATCCAGGCGAGATAGGTTGCCTCCGGCGGCTGCCAGTTCAGCACCGGGAAGGCGTGGTTAAGCCGCGCTGCCACGTGGTGCAGGTTCGCCTCCAGATAACGGCGCAGGGCATCGAGCCACGGCGCGCCCTCGCGATAGGCGGCAATGTGCGCCGCCAGCGACAGCACCGCAGGGGAGGAGAGGCCGTCACGCCCCTTGAGGTGAGCGAGGTAAGCTTCGCGCGTGACGTTGTCACTGATGAAACCGTACGCCCCGGTGAGGGCCGGAATATTGAACGACTTGGACGCCGAAGTCAGCAGCGCCCAGGGCGCACGCGCCACCTGCGGCCACGGCGTATGGCGCGCCGCGCCCCAGACCATGTCCATATGGATCTCATCGCTGATCACCCGCACGCCATGGCGCGCACACATCTCCGCCATCTGCTGCAGCTCCGCCGCCTGCCAGACTTTGCCGGTAGGGTTATGCGGGCTGCACAGCAGCAGGATCTTGCTCTCCGGCCGTGCCAGCAGCGCCTCCAGCGCCGCCATATCACAACGCCAGGTGACGTTGTCACGCAGCAGCGGGCAGGCCAGCACCTGCCGCTGGTTGCCTTCAATCGCTTTATAGAAGGCGTCATAAGCGGGGGTATGCATCACTACCGCCTCACCGGGCACTGACCAGAGCCGGATCAGCTCTGACACCATATAGATCACCGATGGGCCATACACGGCGGTGTGCGTATCAATCTCAGCCGCAAACCGCGTCTGGTACCAGTGGCGCAGCGCGCCGAGAAAATCCTCATGCTGCCAGCGGCTGTAGCCCAGCACGCCGTGGGTGAGCCGCTGTTGCAGCGCCGCCAGCACACAGGGCGCGGTGGCGAAATCCATGTCCGAGATGGTGAACGGCAGCAGGTCAGCGTGGCCGAAGCGGTCAGCGACGAAATCCCATTGGGTGCACCAGGTGTTGTGCCGGTCAACCGGGGTGGAAAAATCAAACATACAGGGGTTCCTGAAAAGGGCGGCCGCGCCGCCCGGTTACGTTACGCTGTCACTAAATCCGCCTGCCGTGCTGCGGCGATCAGCGTGTCCAGTTCATCTTTGACGGACTGCACCTGCGGGCCGATCACCACCTGCAGGTTGTGCTCGTTCAGGTGCACCACGCCGATTGCCCGCAACGCCTTCAGCGCCGCGTCATCCACGGCCGCCATCTCCTGTACTGACAGGCGCAGGCGGGTGATGCAGTTATCCAGCGAGATGATGTTCCCTGCGCCGCCGAGTGCCGCCAGGATCGCCGGGGTGTTGTAGCCCGACTTGCCGCCGCCGGTGACCGGCGCAGCCGTGGCGATCTCCGCGCTCTCCGGCTCGCGGCCGGGGGTGTTGAGGTTGAAGCGCAAAATGGCGAAACGGAACAGCCCGTAATAGACCGCGAACCACACCGCGGCCACCACCGGCACCCAGTACCATTTGGTGGCGGTGCCGTGCAGGATGCCGAACACCACGAAGTCAATCAGGTTGCCGTCGGTGTTGCCGATGGTGACGCCCAGCACTGCCATCATGGTAAAGCCCAGCCCGGTGAGCAGCGCGTGGATCAGGTAGAGCAGCGGCGCAACAAACAGGAACAGGAACTCAATCGGCTCGGTGGTGCCGCCAATCACGCAGGCGACCACGCCGGAGATCAGCAGCCCTTTCACCTTGTGGCGGTTGCCGGGGCGCGCGCAGTGGTACATCGCCAGCGCCGCGCCCGGCAGCCCGCCGAGGAACGCCGGCATCTTGCCCTGCGACAGGAAGCGGGTGGCGCTGTTGGCAAAGCCGTGGGTTTCCGGGCAGGAGAGTTGCGCCTGGAAGATGGTCAGCGCGCCGCTCACCGGCTGGCCGCACACGTCCAGCGTGCCGCCCGCCTCGGTGAAGCGGATCAGCGCCACCAGAATATGGTGCAGGCCAAACGGCAGCAGCAGGCGTTCGCCGCTGCCGAAAATCATCGGCCCGAAGATCCCGGCCCCGCTGATCATCCGCCCCAGCGCACTGATTCCGGCGGCGAACCACGGCCAGACCAGCGGCACCAGCAGCCCAATGATGCCCAGCACCACGGTGGTGACGATCGGCACAAAGCGCGTGCCGCCGAAGAAGGCCAGCGCATCCGGCAGCCGGATGGTGTGGAAGCGCGTATGCAGCAGGTAGACCAGCACCCCGACAATCACCGCGCCGAGGATCCCGGTATCAATCGAGGTGATCCCCAGGATCATCTGGATGTTGTTGGCTTTCAGCACCAGCGGGTCGCTGGTCGGCAGCACGCCGCTGGCGGTGAGGTAGAAATTGGTGGCGAGGTTCATCACCGCAAAACCGACAAAGCCGGAGAAGGCCGCCACGCCTTTGTTGTCCCGCGCCATGCCGAGCGGAATAGCGATGGCGAACATCACCGGCAGGAAGCTGAAGGCGAACGAGCCGACCTTGCTCATCCAGGTGAACAGCAACTGGAACAGCGGGTGGCCCAGCGCGGGCAGCAGGGCGATCACGTCACGGCTGCTCAGGGAGCTGCCGATGCCGAGCAGGATGCCGCAGAACGAGAGCAGGGCAACCGGCAGCATAAAGGTTTTGCCGAGGCTCTGGAAAAACTCCCAGAGGGTAATTTTTGGCCGGGCAGGAACAGACATACAGGCTCCTTGTTAATATCAGGTAAACCGGGAAGTAAAGTGGATAAAATGCTGGGTTAAATCAGGTAAAATAAGATAAAACGTTTTATCAGTTTGATCTGCGCAGCCGGTCACAGTTGTTCAGCGCCGCCTGCACCTTTCCGGCCGCGGCAGTGGCCCGGCAAAAAAAGGGCGGGCAGGGTACACTGTGGGCTTTCTGTTTGATTTTTCGCGCGTTGCGGGAGGGCGAAAGCGTATGACGCCAAAGAAGATCACCATCAATGATGTGGCTGACCACGCCGGGGTCTCGGTAACCACGGTATCGCTGGTGGTGAGCGGCAAAGGGCGGATTTCACCGCAGACCACGGCACGGGTACAGCAGGCGATCCAGGCGCTGGGCTATGTGCCGAACCGGCAGGCGGTGACGCTGCGCAGCGGCCGTTCCGGCGTGGTCGGGCTGATTGTGCGGGACGTCTGCGACCCGTTTTATGCCGAGGTGACGGCCGGGCTGAGCGAAGCGCTGGAGGCACAGGGGCGCATCCTGTTCCTGACCCAGAGCGGCGCAGAGGGCCGGGGCACCCTGCGGGCGGCAGAGAGCCTGCTGACCCAGGGGGTAGACGGCATCGTGCTGGCGGGGAACCTGCTGCACGGGCTGGAGGTGCGCCAGCGGGCCGCCGCGGCCGGGGTGCCGCTGGTGTGCGCGGCGCGCGCCAACGCGCTGGAGGGGATGGATCTGGTGCGGCCGGACAACCAGCTCGCTGCGCGGCTGGCAACCGGGCACCTGGTCAGCGAAGGGCACAAGCAGATTGCCTACGTCGGCGGGGCGGGCGGCTCCCTGACGCGTGCCGAGCGGCTGGGCGGCTTCTGCGCCACCCTGCTGCACCACGGGCTGCCGTTCCGCCCGGAGTGGATCATCGAAAGTGAGGCGTACCGGCACGGCATGGCGGCGAAAACCGAGGCGCTGTTACGCCGCTACCCGCAGATCACCGCGCTGGTCTGCCATGACGCCTCCGTGACGCTGGGGGCCTATTTCGGCGTGCTGAATGCCGGGCGCAGCGTGGGCGGGCAGGCACTGGAGGGGCTGTACTCCCAGCGGGTGGCGCTGGCGGGGTTCGGCGAGGGGGCAGATGCAGCACTGGCCGAACTGCCGCTGACGCTGGTCTCCGCCGCCGGGCGCGACGTGGGGCGCAGCGCCGCAGAGCGGCTGCTCCAGCGCATTGAGGCACCCGACGCCACGCCGCAGCAGTGGGTGGTCGCGCCGGAACTGATCGCCCGGCCCCCCACCTGATGCACAGGCATTGACCGCAGGCATAAAAACGCAGGCATAAAAAAACCGGCCCAGAGGCCGGTTGGTCAGCGTAATGTCACGATTATTGTGCCGGAGCCGGAGCCGGAGCCGGGACAGGGGCCAGCGGGGCAGGCGGTACCGCCGGGGCGGCCCCGGGTGCCGGGGCGACGTCAGCCGGGCCGCCAAAGATGCCGAACAGGCCGGCAAACTGTTGCAGCGTCATCTTCTGGCCGTTCAGGTCAACGATGTTGTCAGCAAAGTGGAAGCGGGTGGTGATGGTGTCATCCTTGACCGTGGTCAGTTTGAACATCTGGCCCATCGCCGCCAGCCCTTGTACCTGCTGTTTCGCCAGCTTCTCCGCGTCCGCCTCGCTGTAGCCCTGCATCTTACCGATCTGCGTCGCCATCTGGGTGGCCATCGGCATCGGGATAGTCAGGGTGGCATCCAGGTTATGCACCAGCTGCGAGATCAGCTGGTCCTGCGTCTGGGCGGCAGGCTGCCCGGCGGCCGGGGCGCTGAAGTCCAGATTCAGGGTAAAGGTGCTTTCACCGGCGCTGTTTTTCCAGCTCAGCGGGCTGACGCTGATGCTCGGGCTGCCCTTCAGCAGCAGCGGCAGGTTCTGGCTGAACAGGGCTGCCGCCTGCGCCTGATAGACTGCCGGGTCGAGCTGCTCGCCCTGCTGCACCAGCTGCATCGCCTGCTGGTTATAGCTGTCGGAGAATTGCTTCAGCGCGGCGCTGTCGAGCTTGTCGAGTTTCACCGTCAGCTTGCCGGCCCCGAGATCCGCCCCCTGCACCTTCAGCGCGCCGAGGCTGTAGTCCAGCTGGCCGTGGATGGTGTTGGCCTGCTCGCCGAAGTTGCTGTTAAGGCGCACATCCTCCAGGGTGGCAGCATCTTTGCCCTCTACGTTGAAGATCACCTGCCTGGCGGTGAGGTGCTGTTCGCCGAGGCCGATCTGCACGCTGCCTTTGCGGGTGTTGCCATGGGCATCCACACCGGAGAGGGTAATTTTCTCCAGCTGGCCGAACTGGTTGCGCGAGGTCAGGGCGATGCTGTCGCTGTTGGCGCTGACACTCGCCTGGTCGCCGTCACGGGAGATTGCCGCATTCACCGTGGCCCCGGAGAATTGCAGGCGGGTGGCGTTGTTCTGGTAGTCGATCGGCACCAGGGTGATGGCGGAGTCGGTGTCGCCGCTGTAGGCGATGCGCGTCTCGGCCGTCGCCGGGGAGACGCCCTTGGTCATCTCAAACAGCCCCTTCACCGCCGGGGTGTTGGCCAGCTCGCTGTGTACCGAGGCCATCGACGGGATCAGGTTAAATTTCTTCAGCTGTGCCAGCGGGAAGGGGCCGTGGTCGATGGTTTCATTGAACGCCACCTCTTCGCCCGGTTTCAGGGCGGTTTCACCCTTCGCGGCCGGGTCTGCCTGGAGCACAAAGCGCGCGCGGCTGCTGAACAGGTGGCGCTGGTAATCCTGGTAGACCAGCCGCACGCCCGCCTGCGGGTACTGCGAGGCGATCTGGCCGTTGGCCTGCGCCACGATCTCATCGATACGCTGCTCGAACTGTTTGCCGGTATACCAGGCCGCGCCGGTCCAGGCGGCACCCAGCACCACAATCACACTCACGGCAATTAACGATTTTTTCATAATCCGCTCATCCTTTTTTGGGCACGGAAAAGGTCCGTGCAAAATGTCCACGCGCCGTCGGCAAAAAAAAACGCCCGCAGGCGTTTTTTCTCAACTGGCCGGCCCCAGTTTAGCAAGAAACCGGGCAGGGCGTCGGCGGGAATCAATCCAGCTGGTTGAATACCCGCGCAATACGGCCAATGCCGCTCACGGTAACCGGGGATTCAAACGCGCCGATAAAGCAGGATTCGCCCGGCTTCAGCACCACCTGCTCACCGTTTTTCTCCAGCACCGTTTCCCCTTCCACACAGAAGATGATGGCCGCGCTCTGCTGTGCCAGCGCCTGCGGCTCTGCGGAGAGGTCATGCAGGGAGAAGGCGAAATCTTCGACCGGGATCGGGAAGTTCAGCTCGCTGCCGCGCTGCTGCGGCTGGGTCAGCAGGGTGGCGGTGGGTTTCGGCTCAAACTTCAGGTTCGCCATCAGTTCCGGAATGTCGATGTATTTCGGCGTCAGCCCGGCGCGCAGCACGTTGTCGGAGTTGGCCATCACTTCCAGCGCCACGCCGTTGAGGTACGCGTGCGGGGTTTCGGCGTAGAGGAACATCCCTTCGCCCGGCTGCAGGGTGATCACATTCAGCAGCAGCGGCGAGAAGAGGCCGCTGTCATCCGGGTAGAAACTGGCGATGCCGCGGATGGCGTCCCAGGTTTCGCCCTGCTGGTTGTTCAGTGCCGCTTTCAGGACGCCCAGCGCCAGGGATTTGGTCTCCCCCTCCATGCTCAGCAGCCCGGTGAACAGCGTCGCCAGGTGATCGGTGTCCGGGTGTTGCAGGAAGGCGGCGATGTCCGGGTGCGCGCCGGCCACCGGTTGCAGCAGGGAGACGATGTCGCTCAGCTCACGGAAACCGTTCAGCGCCTGGAACGGCGTCAGGGCGAACACCAGCTCCGGCTTGTGGTTCGGGTCTTTGTAGTTGCGCTCGGCGGCATCCAGCGGGATCCCGGCCTCATTCTCTTTGGCAAAGCCCACTTCCGCGGCGGCCTTGCTCGGGTGCACCTGGATGGAGAGCGGCTGGTCAGCGCACAGCACCTTGAACAGGAACGGCAGCTCGCCGAAGCGGTCCGCCACGGCCCGGCCCAGCCAGGTGGCCGGGTCATCCCCGATCACATCGCGCAGCGCGCGGCGGTTGCCCTGGGCATCCGTGACCTCAGAGCTGCTTTTGGGGTGGGCACCCATCCACAGTTCGGCCATCGGTTTGCCCTGAGGGTTGGCAATACCGTACAGGCGGGTCAGTGCGTCCGGGCTGCCCCAGGCGTAGTTCTGAACGGCGTTGTGCATCTTTTGCATGTGGCTATCCTGCTCATGAAGAAAATAGGGGGAATTAACGAAATTCTGGTTAGTAAACAGTGAGTACGGGTGCTTATCAATAAGGAAAATCTAATAAATCAAACTGAGTCGCATAATGCGCTGCTTTTCTGTGTCACTATAGTAGGCGGTGCCGCGGGCACGCATGGGAGCGTCCGCGGCATACTCATTTATGTGCTATGTATCTAAGGAGAAAGTAATGGCAGCCACTCGCATTGAAAAAGACTCAATGGGGCCGATTGAAGTTCCTGCAGAACAGTTGTGGGGCGCGCAAACCCAGCGT
This sequence comes from Chimaeribacter coloradensis, assembly GCF_002858715.1. Classification (GTDB taxonomy): domain Bacteria; phylum Pseudomonadota; class Gammaproteobacteria; order Enterobacterales; family Enterobacteriaceae; genus Chimaeribacter; species Chimaeribacter coloradensis. Next base: position 37,724 of record NZ_PJZH01000012.1, read on the forward strand.
TCACTAGAGCATTTCCGCATTTCCTCGGAAAAAATGCCCACCGCGCTGATCTACGCCCTGGCGCAGACCAAACGCGCCGCCGCCAGCGTTAACATGGATTTGGGCCTGCTGCCTGCGGAGCGCGGCAACGCGATCCTGCAAGCCGCAGACGAAGTGCTGGCTGACAAGCACAGCAATGAGTTCCCGCTTTCGATCTGGCAGACCGGTTCCGGCACCCAGACCAACATGAACATGAATGAGGTGCTGGCCAACCGTGCCAGCGAGCTGCTGGGCGGCGAGCGCGGCGACAGCCGCCTGGTGCACCCGAACGACGACGTCAACAAGAGCCAGAGCTCGAATGACGTCTTCCCGACGGCGATGCACGTTGCCGCGGTGATCGCGGTGCGTGAATCCCTGCTGCCGGAGCTGAAAACCCTGCAACAGACGCTGGCAGACAAGGCGGAAGCCTTCAAAGACATCGTCAAAATCGGCCGTACCCACCTGCAGGACGCCACGCCGCTGACCCTGGGCCAGGAGATCTCCGGCTGGGTGGCGATGCTGGCGCATAACCTCAAGCACATTGAAGCCTCGATCCCGCACCTGTGTGAGCTGGCGCTGGGCGGCACCGCCGTGGGCACCGGCCTGAACACCCACCCGGAATACGCGGAGCGCGTGGCGAAGGCGCTGGCTGACCTTACCGGCCAGCCGTTTGTGACTGCGCCGAACAAATTCGAGGCGCTGGCCACCTGTGACGCACTGGTGCACGGCCACGGCGCGCTGAAAGGGCTGGCGGCCTCGCTGATGAAGATCGCCAACGACGTGCGCTGGCTCTCTTCCGGCCCGCGCTGCGGCATCGGCGAAATCTCCATCCCGGAAAACGAGCCGGGCAGCTCCATCATGCCGGGCAAGGTCAACCCGACCCAGTGTGAAGCGATGACCATGCTCTGCGCGCAGGTGCTGGGCAACGATGTGGCGGTGAACATTGGCGGTGCGTCCGGCAACTTCGAGCTGAACGTCTTCCGCCCGATGGTGATCCACAACTTCCTGCAGTCGATCCGCCTGCTGGCAGACGGGATGCGCGGCTTCAACGAGCACTGCGCGGTGGGCATTGAGCCGAACCGTGACCGCATCACCCAGCTGCTCAACGAGTCGCTGATGCTGGTGACGGCGCTGAACACCCATATCGGCTATGACAAAGCGGCCGAGATCGCCAAAAAGGCGCACAAAGAGGGGCTGACGCTGAAAGCCTCTGCGCTGAAACTGGGCTACCTGACGGAAGAACAGTTTGACGAGTGGGTACGCCCGGAAGAGATGGTCGGCAGCATGAAGCTGTAAGCCCTCTCCCTGGGAAGCAAAAAGCCGGCGCTTGCCGGCTTTTTTACGCCCGTCAGTTGACCGGGTGGTCGGTGTAGAGGTGCAAACGCGGGATCAGCAGATGCAGCGGCTGCGCGGCCGGGCGGTATTTATGCTTGATGTTGGCCGCGTCGTAGTCGGGCAGGGCGCCGAGTTTCGGGGCCTTGACGTGGGAGCCGACGCGGCCGCACAGCACAATCAGCGGCATCGGGCAGGGGTGCTGCACCTGCTTCTGCTGCGCCGGATACCAGGCCCGGGCGATCGGCTGCACTTTCACCGGGCGGCGGATCTTCAGCGCGGCACTTTCCGGCAGCCGCATCACGTCGTTGATCTCCCGCGTGATGTGCTCAGCCCACTGCTCGCGGGTGTAAGGGGCCACGGCGCGCCCGGCCTTCAGGCTGCGGTTAAGCTGTGCGACGATCTCTTCACGCGTCACATTTTTGATGATGTGCTTGTTCGCCCAGCCGAAATTCACGGAGCCCGGCTCCAGCAGGTAGGTCACGGTGCGGTAGGCGTTCAGGGTGATCAGCCCGCGCAGGTGGGTGTGGACGAAGTCAAAACGCTGCTCGCGCTCCAGGCCCGACTCCACCGTCACGATGTGCTCCAGCTCCGCCTTCAGCTTGTTTACCTCTTCGATCAATAACTGCACGGCCTGCTGCTCGTCCGGCGTCACCGCGTAGCAGAGCACGCCCGGCAGCCTGACCGCCGATTTGCTGCTGACGTTTTCGGCATTGTCATGGATGAACAACCGGCGAAAGTGTTGCAGCGCCCGCTGGTGCGCCGCGTCGCCTGTCAGCGGGGTTACCGCGATCTGGTCTGCCGGGTCATTCTCCTTGCCTTTCTCAATCTCCGGCAGCACAAACACCCGCGCCTCCTGCAGGGAGAGCTTGCCCAGCAGGTGAATCAGGTCATCCAGCGCCAGCTCCAGCTCATGAAAACACTCATTCATGCGGCCAATCAGATCATAGTTACTCATTCACCCCTCCAATTAGTTACAACACACTTTATACTGCATAAAAAACAGGCTGGCTACCCCGGCATCACGGTTTTATGCGCCTAGCAGGTAAAAAAGGCCGGAATTCATGGAAAAGAGGGGAAACCGGGTGCGCGGGGCACCCGGTGGGGGTCAGGCAGGTTTACGTTTTTCCGGCAGGGCGCTCAGCCGCCGGGCGACCAGCAGGCCAACCAGCAGCATCACGCTGATGTAGCCCACCACACCCAGCCAGCCGAAGCTGTGCCAGAAGAAGCCGCCGCCGGTGCCGGCGAGGCTGGAGCCGGCGTAGTAGCAGAAGAGATAAAGTGAAGAGGCCTGCCCCTTGGCGCGGCGCGCGCGACGGCCGATCCAGGCGCTGGCGACCGAGTGCGCGGCGAAGAAACCGCCGGTGACCAGCACCATCCCGGCCAGGATCACCGGGACCGGGGAGAAGCCGGTAAGCAGAATCCCGGCCAGCATCATGCCGATGGCCCCCATCAGCACCGGGCCGGGGCCGTAGCGGGTGGAGAGCAGCCCGGCTTTCGGCGAGCTGTAGGTGCCCATCAGGTAAACCACAGACAGAATCCCCACAATCGCCTGGCTGAGGTGGTAGGGCTGGGTCAGCAGCCGGTAACCGATGTAGTTAAACAGCGTCACAAAGCTGCCCATGATCACAAAGCCTTCCACAAACAGCAGCGGCAGCCCGGCGTCACGGAAATGAAGACGGACGTTGATCAGCAGGTTGCGCGGGCGCAGGGAGGTGGGGCGGAAATGCTTCGACGGCGGCAGAATACGCCAGAACATCAGCGCCGCCGCCAGGGCAAACACACCCACCGCGCCCACGGCCACCCGCCAGGAGAAGAAGTCCGACAGCACCCCGGCCACCAGGCGGCCGCTCATGCCGCCCAGGGAATTGCCGCTGATATACAGTCCCATCGAGAAGGCCACCACGCTCGGGTGGATCTCCTCGCTGAGGTAGGTCATCGCCACCGCGGCCACGCCGCTCAGCGCCAGCCCGATCAGGGCACGCATCAGCAGGATGCCGTCCCAGCTGGTCATCACGGCACAGACCAGCGTGCCGGCCGCTGCCAGCAGCAGCGCCACCACCATCACCGGCTTGCGCCCGACGGCATCAGAGAGCGGCCCGGTGAACATCAGCCCAACGGCCAGCATCCCGGTGGACGCGGAGAGGGAGAGGCTGCTGCTGGCAGGCGAGATGCCGAAATCCTGCGACAGGATCGGCAAAATCGGCTGCACGCAGTAGAGCAGGGCGAAGGTCGCCAGCCCGGCGGAGAACAGCGCCAGCGTCACGCGGATAAACTGCGGCGTGCCGCGCTTGATAAACGGCGTGGCGGCGCGGGGCACCGCCGGGATAATCAGGGTACGGCGGGCAGCGGCGGGCAGCAGGGCGTCGTGGGCGGCGTCACTGTCGTTGGCGGCATCATGGGCGGAACGGGCCTGTCCGGCGCGTTGGGGGCTGGTCACGGTCAATCCTTAATCTGGTCAAGCGGGTTGTCATTCAGGTGTAACAAAATCATAGGCAGGTCACATTTTCCTGTCTAATATATTAATAATCACAATTGATACTTTAAAAATATGATGAACATCGAACTGCGCCACCTGCGCTATTTCATCGCGGTGGCGGAAGAGCTGCACTTCGGCCGGGCAGCGGAGCGGCTCAGCATCTCCCAGCCGCCGCTGAGCCTGCAAATCCAGACGCTGGAGCAGCAGATCGGCGCGCGCCTGCTGGCCCGCACCAACCGCAGCGTCACCCTGACGCAGGCGGGCGAACAGTTTTTACGCCACGCCTACCAGATCCTGGCGCAGGTCAATGACGCGGCAGAGCAGGCGGCGCGCATCCACCGCGGCGAGGTCGGCGAGCTGACCATCGGCTTTACCTCGTCGTCGCCGTTTATCGGCAGCATTTCACGCAGCCTGCGCCGCTTCCGCCAGATCCACCCGCACGTGCACATCCAGATGGAGGAGCTGAACACCAAACAGCAGATCGGCCCGCTGCTGGAGGGCAAGCTGGATCTGGGCGTGATGCGCAACACCGTGCTGCCGGAGGCGCTGCACTACCAGCTGATGCTGCGTGAGCCGCTGGTGGCGGTGCTGCCGGAGGATCACCCGCTGGCGGTGGGCAACCCGGCGCAACTGGCGGTGCAGGCGCTGGCCGACCAGCCGTTCGTCTTCTTCTCCCGGCTGGTCGGCACCGCCCTGTATGACGAAATCCTCGACCTGCTGGCGGCGGCGGGTATCCGCCCCTACATCACCCAGGAGGTAGGGGAGGCGATGACCATCATCGGGCTGGTCTCGTCGGGGCTGGGCGTCTCTATCCTGCCCGCCTCTTTTATGCGGCTGCGCATCAGCGGCGTGCGCTATGTGCCGCTGGACGACCCGCACTTCGCCACCCAGGTCTGGCTGGTGAGCCACCGCCACCGGCCGCTCACCGCCCCGGCACAGGCGCTGCTCGGCCTGCTGCTGGAGGATCGCGGGCTGGCCGCACCGGGGCAGGCACCGCAGGGAGCGGGGTGAATTTGTGCGTCAAATCACATAACGAATCAAATAGTTGTCCCTGCGCTCCCAAAGGATTGTGATGTCGAATATGATTTATTTTGAGGCGCGAAAAATAGCAGGAGCAGGTAAGTGAATGTCGATGGGCAACCCGGGCATATTGATCAAATTAAACAAACCAATGCAGGGGCTGTGTATCGACTGATCGACCAATGCGGGCCGGTTTCGCGCATTGAACTCTCTAAACGGGCGCAGCTCGCGCCCGCCAGCATCACCAAGATCGTGCGTGAGCTGCTGGAAGCCCATCTGGTGCAGGAAACCGAATTCCAGGATGTCGGCAGCCGCGGCCGCCCGGCCGTGGGGCTGGTGCTCGACACCGACGCCTGGCACTTCCTCTCCGGCCGCATCGGCCCCGGCACCCTGACGCTGGCGCTGCGTGACTTAAGCAGCCGGCTGGTGGTGGAGGAGCAGCTCCCGCTGGCCGCAGAGGGCGACCAGCCGTTGCTGGAGCGCCTGCTCAGCGCCATCGACCAGTTTTTCATCCGCCACCAGCACAAGCTGGAGCGGCTGACCGCCATCGCCATCACCCTGCCGGGCATGATTGATGCCGCCGCCGGGGTCGTCCACCGTATGCCGTACTACCCGGTCAGTGAGATGCCGCTCGGCCCGGCGCTGGCGCAACGCACCGGCGTGCCGGTGTTCCTCCAGCATGACATCGGTGCCTGGACAATGGCGGAAGCGTTGTACGGTGCGTCACGCGGGTCACAGGATGTGATTCAGGTGGTGATTGACCACAACGTCGGCGCCGGGATCATCTCCGGCGGGCGGGTATTGCACAGCGGCAGCCGCAGCGTGGCGGAAATCGGCCATGTGCAGGTCGACCCGTACGGCAAGCGCTGCTACTGCGGTAACCACGGCTGCCTGGAGACGGTGGCGGGCATCGACAGCCTGCTGGCACTGGCGCAGCAGCGGCTGAAGGTCTCCATGAGTTCGCTGCTGCACGGCGTGCCGCTCACGGTGGATGCCCTGTGTGATGCGGCACTGGCCGGTGACCCGCTGGCCCGCGACCTGATTCTGGACGTCGGCAACAATGTCGGCCGCATTGTGGCGATCATGGTCAACCTCTTCAACCCGGACAAAATCCTGGTCGGCTCGCCGCTGAACCGCGCCGCCTCGATCCTCCACCCGGCGATGATGGCCTGCATCCGCCAGCAATCGTTGCCCGCCTACAGTGACGCGCTGCAACTGGAGGCAACCCATTTCCACAACCACGGCACCATGCCGGGCGCGGCGCTGATCAAGGATGCCCTCTACAACGGTTCATTGCTGGTCAAGCTGTTGCAGGGGTGATCCGGGGTCAGATCATATTCGCCGTAGTTATGAATACTCACCAAACAAAACCTTGCGCTATCTCAAGATAGCGCCTGCCTCCGATCCCCTAGACTGACCCGATAACGTGACCGCCGCCACACCGGCTGCGGTAATTTTTTGATTTACCACGATTTTCGGAGCAGACCCACCATGTTGACGCAGGTATTTGTCACCGGCACCGATACGGATGCCGGCAAAACCATTGTTTCACGCGCGCTGTTGCAGGCGCTGGCCGCGCAGGGCACGCAGGCCGTGGGCTATAAACCGGTGGCCACCGGGTGCGTGGAGACCGCCGAAGGACGGTGCAGCAAAGATGTGCTGACGTTACAGGCGGCCTCAACGATCCCGCTGCCCTACAGCGCCCTCAACGTGCTCTCCCTCGCAGAAGATGAACCCTGTGCCGCCCCGGCGGACGGCACGCTGTTCAGCCGGATGGCGGACGGGCTGGCGACGCTGAAAACGCAGGCCGGGTGCGTGGTGGTGGAGGGCTGCGGCGGCTGGCGGACGCTGCTGGATGCGCAACACAGCTATGCGGACTGGGTGATCGCCCGGCAGTTGCCGGTGATTCTGGTGGTCGGCATCAAGCAGGGGGGCATGAACCACGCGCTGCTGACCGCCGACGCGATCCTCAATGACGGGCTGCCGCTGCTGGGCTGGGTGGCGAACCGCATCAACCCCTGCCTGGCGCACTACGCGCAGACCATTTCACTGCTCAGCAGCCACATCCCCGCGCCGCTGCTGGGCGAGATCCCCTACCTGCCGCGGCCGGAAACGCGCGAACTCGGGCACTTTCTCGATCTCAGCCGCGTGGTGTACTGACGCCGCCTTGCCGGTGATTTCCGGCACCCCTCGCAAAAACTGCCTGTGGCCCGCCCGGTATGGCAGCGGGCTGATATACTCAGAGTGAGAATAAAATCAGCGAATTGCGAAGGTTGAATGAAACAGCACGACACCTCTTCAAACCAGGTTCCCCATCGCCGCCTGGTGTTAGCCGCCTGTATGCTGGCGATGTTTATGGCCGCCATCGAGGTCACCATTGTGGCCACCGCCATGCCGACCATCATCGGCGAACTCGGCGGCTTCTCTCTGCTGGGCTGGGTCTTTGCCGTCTACCTGCTGACGCAGGCGATCAGCGTGCCGATCTACGGGCGGCTGGCGGACCTCTACGGCTGCCGGCGGATGTTCTTTATCGGGACGCTGATTTTCCTGCTCGGCTCGGTGCTGTGCGGCGTGGCCCCGTCGATGCTGTGGCTGATCCTGTTCCGCGCGTTGCAGGGGCTGGGCGGCGGGGCGATTATGCCCATCGCCTCTACCATCATCGCCCATATCTACTCGCCGGTAGAGCGCTCAAAAGTGCAGGGCTACCTGTCGAGCGTCTGGGGGATTTCCGCCATCGTCGGCCCGCTGCTGGGGGCGTTTATCGTCCAGCATTTCAGCTGGGCGCTGGTGTTCTGGATCAACGTGCCGATCGGCATCGTGGCGATGCTGATGCTGGGGCGCTACCTGCCCGCGGCAGAAAAAGGGCACCCGCACCAGCTTGACCTGGCGGGCACCGGCTGGCTGACGCTGTCGGTCTCCGCGCTGCTGCTGGCGCTGTTGCAGGCAGAGGCGCTGGGCGTCGCCATGCTGCCGCTGCTGGCGGTGGCGCTGGCGGCAGGGGTAATGCTGGTGCGGCGGGAGCGGCGCGCGCCGGAGCCGCTGTTCCCGCTGGCGCTGTGGCAAAGTAGGGTGATCGTCGCCGGGAACATCGGCGGGCTGATCATGGGCGCGGTGCTGATGGGCATCAGCGCCTTTCTGCCGACCTTCGTGCAGGGGGTGCTGGGCGGCACGCCGCTGGAGGCGGGCACCACGCTGGCGCTGGTGTCGATCGGCTGGCCGCTGGCCAGCACCCTGAGCGGCCGCCTGATGCTGGCGACCTCCTACCGCGTCACCGCGCTGTGCGGCGCGCTGTTGCTGATTGCCGGCAGCCTGATCCTGCTGCTGGTCGCGCCGGGGCAAACCCTCTGGTGGGCGCGGCTGGCCGCCTTCACCGTGGGCGCAGGGATGGGGCTGAGCAACACGACGTATCTGGTGTCGGTGCAGAATGCGGCGGAAGCGAACATCCGCGGCATCGCCACCGCATCCACCATGTTCTCCCGGCTGATCGGCTCCGCCCTTGGCACGGCGATCCTCGGGGCCACGCTGAACCTCAACCTGCAACAGCGCCTGCCGGGGGTGAATGACCCGGTGCAGCAGTTGATGGACGGCGCGCAGCGCACTGCGCTGGGCAGCGACCGCCTCCAGTGGCTGACGGAGCAGGTGGCGGTGTCACTGCATTGGGTATTTGTGGCGGCGGCGGTCATGGCGGTGCTGACGCTGGTGTCCGTCTGGCTGATGCCGGGCCGCCAGCGGCCGGTGGAGCCGGAAGCCGAGGGCAGCCGCCCCTGAGCAGGCACGGCGCACCGGCGTTAAGCCCCCCATAAAAAATCAGGGCACCCAAAAGGGTGCCCTGATGTCAGGTGCAGCCGGCGGCTTACGGTCAGTGTACCGTGGCCGCGTCCTGGCTGGTGCCGGTCTGCGGGCTGGCGGTCGCTTCTGCGTCGCTGCTGCCGTCACCGGTTTTGCTGTAAACAATTTTCTGTGTGTCGTTTTCGCAATGGCCGACCACCTGCCCGCCGGACTGGTCAGCCTGGTCGTTCGGCACGATGTCCAGCGTAAAGCCCGATTCCGGCACGCCGTTATTAATAATTTTCTGGCTGATGTCCGCCTTCACGCTCTCACAGGAGGCCTGTGCTGCCAGCGGGGCGACGGCCAGTACGGCCGCTGCAAATAATAACGATTTCTTCATCTTTCCATCCTTAAGTAAATAAAGTCATCAGGCAGTTAAAGATAGCAGCCAAATTCCCCCTCCGTAGGAAATTTAACTTAAGTCAATGTTTTTAAGGATTAATCTGACGGCCGGTACGGCGGTCCAGACAGCGCTCGGTATTGGCTTCCCAGTAAGCGTTCAGGTTCAGGCTTTTTTCACAATCCTCACGCTGGTCGATGGCGTTATCGAACTTATCAAACTCTTTCTCGGCGCGGTTGTTGACCTTTTTCCGCAGCATGCGGGTGTCATCCCACTGCTCTTTGTTCTGGCGCGCCTCTTCATTGGAGAGCGCATTGTCACCGTTGCCGTTGAAAATACAGGTGCCGCTGGCGCAATTGGTCGCGGCCAGAGCCGGAACCTGCCAGGCCGCACAGAGCGCGACCAGGGCAACAGGCGCGATCCTGCGCAGCAACCGGGGCATAAATGTTGTATTCATCATCTTATCCTTATAGGTTATCCGCCGCAGGCGACCGCCTGCGCTGGCTCAGCGCGGCGGGATCACAGGCCGCGTGATAAACGAATTATAACACCTTGCGGGGCCGCCACCAGCCGGGCCGGCACCCGGTTTACGGATGATTGAAGGACGACCATGATAAAAACCACCCTGCTGTTTTTCGCCACGGCGCTGGCCGAGATTACCGGCTGCTTTCTGCCCTGGCTCTGGCTGAAGAAAGGGGGCAGCGGCTGGCTGCTGCTGCCGGCCGCCCTGAGCCTGGCGCTGTTTGTCTGGCTGCTGACGCTGCACCCGGCGGCCAGCGGGCGCGTCTATGCGGCCTACGGCGGGGTCTATGTGCTGACGGCGCTGCTCTGGCTGCGGGTGGTGGACGGCGTGCGCCTGACAACCACCGACTGGCTGGGCGCGCTGGTGGCACTGGCCGGGATGCTGATTATCGTCTCCGGCTGGCGTAACGGCTGAGGGGAAAAGGGGAGAAAAGCGGGGCGGACGCGCCCCGCAGGCGGCATCACGCGTTTACGCGTCGCGATGCACTTTCAGCCCGGCAAAGGACTGGCTCACCGGCATGATCTCCAGCCGGTTAATGTTGACGTGCGGCGGCAGGTTACAGGCCCAGAACACTGACTCGGCGATGTCATCCGGCATCAGCGGGTTGGCGTTGTCGTAGGTCTGGCTCGCCTTGTCATCGTCGCCTTTGAAGCGCACGTTGGAGAACTCGGTGCCGCCCACCAGCCCCGGCTCGATGTCGGTAACGCGCACCTGCGTACCGGCCAGGTCGGCGCGCAGGTTAAAGCTGAACTGCTTCACAAACGCCTTGGTTGCGCCGTAGACGTTGCCGCCCTGATAAGGCCAGCTCCCGGCAATCGACCCCATATTCACCACGTGGCCGCGGTTGCGTTCCACCATGCCCGGCAACACGGCGCGGGTCATAAACACCAGCCCCTTGGTGTTGGTGTCGATCATGGTTTCCCAGTCATCGTTGCTGGCTTTGTGCGCCGGTTCCAGCCCCAGCGCCAGCCCGGCGTTGTTCACCAGCACGTCGATGTCGCGCCACTCCGCGGGCAGCGCCGCCAGCATCTCCTCGATGGACGCCCGGTTACGCACATCCAGCTGTGCGACATACACCTGCTCACCCAGTGCCTGCTTCAGCGCATCCAGCCGCTCCTGACGGCGGCCGGTGGCGATCACCTTATGCCCCTCGTTGATGAAACGGCGGGTAATGGCTTCACCAAATCCGGCCGTTGCACCGGTAACCAAAATAATCATGTCATTGTTCCTTAATGGCTAATGGTTTTCTGAGATTCCTACGAGTACCACACGCCGCCGCCCGGCGGCAATGTAATGATGCGATCCACAGGCTATTTGGCGGAGTCCGCCGGGGTTTTACGCCGGGCACCGGCCGCCTCCTGCAAGGTTTTCTGGCGCACGCTGTCCCCGGCGGTGGTGCCGAGCGTAAAGGTGTCGGCCACCGCCAGCAGGGCCAGCAGCCCCATCATGATAAAGGCGAAGTGGAATGCCGCCAGTGAGGGCACCGCGCCGCTGCCCGGTGCCAGCCACTCCCCGGCGCGCAGCGCCAGCGCACCCAGGGCGATGCCCAGCCCGCCCCCGAGTTGCTGCGACATATTAAACAGCGTATTGGCCCCGCCCATGCGCGGCTGCGGCACCTCGGAGAAAGCCAGGGTGTTGAGAGCGGTAAACTGCATCGAGCGCGTCAGCCCGCTGACGAACAGCAGCGCCGCAATCAGGGCGAGCGGTGTCTCCGGGGTGATCAGCGCGCAGGCAAAAATGGTCAGCGCATTCAGCACGCCGTTCACCCACAGCGTGGTGCGGAACGGGAAGCGGTAGAGAATGGCCGAGGTAAAGGGCTTCATCACCAGGTTACCGGCAAACACCGCCAGCACCAGCAGCCCGGCATGGAACGCGTTCATGCCGAAACCGAGCTGGAACAGCAGCGGCAGCAGGAACGGCACCGCGCCGATGGCGATGCGGAACAGGCTGCCGCCGAAAATGGTCACGGCGTAACTCTTCAGCCGCAGCGCCCAAAGGTCCAGCAGCGGGTAGGGGGTGCGCCGCGCATGGTAGAGGGCCAGCGCCCCCAGCAGCAGGCTGACCCCAATGCAGAGCGGCGGCAGCCAGGGGCGCTCCGCCACGCCGTTAAACAGATCCAGCCCGAACATCAGGCCAAAACAGGCCAGCCCGCTGAGCATAAAGCCGGTGACGTCAAAGGGTACGGTATTGTCGCCCGGCTCTGCGGGGATCAGCCGCAGGCTGAACAGGATGCCAATCACCCCCAGCGGCAGGTTCAGCAAAAATATCCAGTGCCACGAGGCGTACGTGGTGACAAACCCGCCCACCGCCGGGCCGAGGATCGGGGCCACCAGCCCCGGCCAGGTGATGGTGGCAATCGCCTTGATCAGCCCCGACTTCGGCGTATTGCGCAGCACCACCAGCCGCCCCACCGGCACCATCAGCGCCCCGGCAAAGCCCTGAAGCATCCGCGCGGCGGTAAAGGTCATCAGGTTAACGCTCAGGGCGCAGAGCAGGGAGGAAAGGGTAAACAGCAGCAGGGCGGCGGTGAAGACCCGGCGCGCACCGAAACGGTTGGCGATCCAGCCGCTGGCCGGGATAAACACCGTCAGGGTCAGGATGTAGGCGGAAACGCCGATATTCAGGTCAACCGCCTGCACCCCGAAGGCGTGCGCCATCTGCGGCAGGGCGGTGACAATCACCGTGGCGTCGAGGTTCTCCATAAAAAAGGCACCGGCCACCAGCAGCGGCAGAGCCGGCCCGTCCGGGGCACCACGCTTCATTGCGGCCTCCCTGCTGCATCCGTTTGATGAGTGTGAACCGGGTTACACCGTTGACCAGATCCGGACATGGCACCGCCTTTTTTATTATTGAGGGAAGGGGCAGAAGATCTTGAGCATAACCGATCGCGCCTGACCGTCAACCGGTGCACCTGCGGCCCGATTTCCCACCTGCGGCGTTACGCAGAGCTTTATTTTCCTGAAAGAAAGGCGGCCAGCAAGAGATGCCCCTGACCCTCGCCGGCGCAGCAAAAACAGGCCAATTTATCTGGCGGTAAAAAAGCGCACCCGGTGCCGTTTTTTTCACCGGTGCGCCGGGGTGGTGCAATGCCCCCGCCGGCCCCGCAAGGCAACCGTTTGCTTATCGATGGCGTTGACAGCCAGTGCGAAAAATCAGACGTGGAATATTCGCTGTTTTCAAATAAAACCATTCTATACAGTAAGTTAAATAAAAAATCCGCACCCTGGCATACCCCTTGCTTTATCTCATAGACATAACATTTATGCACCATACTGCTTAACGACCCCCAATGACGGGGACGCACATTTTCTGAGAAGGGCTGATCATGAACCAGAGTGTGACCCGCGCTGTCCGCGGCGCCATGTTTGACCTTACCGGCCCTGTCAGCGGCCCGGAGGAGATTGAAAGCCGGGTACGGTACGTGGAGGACGGCGCGCTGCTGCTCAGCGGCGGCCATATCGTCTGGCACGGTGACTGGCAGGCGGCCCAGGCGCAGCTGCCGCCCGGCACGCCGGTGACAGACTACCGCGGCAAACTGATCGTGCCCGGCTTTATCGACACCCATATTCACTACCCGCAAACGGAGATGGTCGGGGCCTATGGTGAGCAGTTGCTCACCTGGCTGAAAAACTACACCTTCCCGACCGAGGCGCAGTACCACTGTGCCGGGCACGCGGCGGAGATGTCGGCGTTCTTCATTCAGCAACTGCTGGCGAACGGCACCACCACCGCGCTGGTGTTCGGCACCGTCCACCCGCAGTCGGTGGAGGCGCTGTTCAGCGCGGCGGATGCGCTGAAGATGCGGCTGATCGCCGGCAAAGTGATGATGGACCGCCACGCGCCGGAAGCGCTGCTGGAAGAGGCGGAAACCAGCTACGCCCAGACGCGCGACCTGATCCGCCGCTGGCACAACCACGGCCGCCTCGGCTATGCACTGACGCCGCGCTTTGCGCCGACCTCCTCACCGGCGCTGCTGGAGGCGGTGCGCCGCCTGCGGGACGAATTCCCGGACACCTGGGTGCACACCCACCTCAGCGAAAACAGCGACGAAGTGGCGTGGGTGAGGGAGCTTTACCCGGACCACGATCACTACCTCGGCGTCTACCACGATTACGGCCTGACCGGCAAAAAGAGCGTGTTTGCCCACTGCCTGCACCTCTGTGATGACGAATGGGCCTGCATGGCGGCCAGTGATTCCAGCATCGCCTTTTGCCCCACCTCGAACCTGTTTCTCGGCAGCGGCCTGTTCCGGCTGCAAAAGGCGTGGGAGCAGCGGGTGCGGGTCGGCATCGGCAGTGACATCGGCGCGGGCACGACGTTCAGCATCCTGACCACGCTGGGCGAGGCGTACAAAGTGGGGCAGTTGCAGCAGTACCGGCTCTCCGCCTTTGAAGCGTTCTACCACGCGACGCTCGGCGGCGCGCGCGCCCTGCACCTTGACGACAAGATCGGCAACTTCGACCCCGGCAAAGAGGCAGATTTCGTGGTGCTGGACGGCAACGCCACTGCGTTGCAACAGCTCCGCGCCGCCAACAGCAACACGCTGGCGGAGAAGCTCTTTGTGCTGATGACCCTGGGCGATGACCGCAATATCCACGCCACCTGGGTCAATGGCACGCCGGTCTATACCGCCAGGTGACGCCCCGCGCGGGGCGTTGTATTGCCTGATTATTGACTTGCCTGATTCCTGACGACCGCACTGCGGCCACGTCATCCGATTTAGCCGGTGCCGCCCGGGCGGCACCCACCGAGCCACGGGGAACACTGCATGATCCAGTTTTTGCTTAACCAACGCCTGCACCGCGAAAGCCAGCTCGACCCCAACACCACGGTGCTGAGCTGGCTGCGCCGCACGCAACAGCGCTGCGGCACCAAAGAGGGGTGCGCCTCCGGCGACTGCGGGGCCTGCACCGTGGTGCTGGCCGAACCGGCAGGCGACCGGCTGCGTTACCGCACGGTCAATGCCTGCATCACGCTGGTCAGCGCCCTTGACGGCAAACAGCTGATCACCGTGGAAGATCTCAAACAGCGTGACCAGCTTCACCCGGTGCAGCAGGCGATGGTCGACTGCCACGCCTCGCAATGCGGCTTCTGCACGCCGGGGTTTGTGATGTCGCTGTTTGCGCTGCAAAAACAGGGCGGGCAGGGGAGCACCGAACAGGCGCTGGCCGGCAACCTCTGCCGCTGCACCGGCTACCGGCCAATTGTGGCGGCGGCTGACCAGCTGGCGGCACAGGAGACAGCGGACGATCAGTTTGATCAGACCGAGGCGCAGACCCTGGCGCGGCTGAAGGCGCTGGCCGCGGAGGCCTCTGTTTCCGGAACCTCTTCCTCCCAGCCACCGGCAGGCGTGCGCCAACTGACGCACGACGGCCGTCGCTGCCTGATGCCCGGCTCGCTGGACGCCCTGGCCGCGGCCTATCTCGCTGAACCCCAGGCACGGCTGGTGGCGGGCGGCACCGATCTGGCGCTGGCGATCACCCAGCGCAGCCAGCGCTTCCCGCTGCTGATTTCGCTTAATCAGGTGCCGGAGTTGCGCGCCGTTGAACAGCAGCCGCATCAGCTGGCGATTGGCGCGGCCGCGCCGCTGACGGACTGCCTGCCGCTGCTGCGGGAGCGTATCCCGGCGTTTGCGGATCTGCTGACGCGTTTCGCCTCGCAACAGATCCGCAACCAGGGCACGCTGGGCGGCAATCTGGCAAACGGCTCGCCCATCGGTGATGCCGCGCCGGTGCTGCTGGCGTTGAATGCCGCGCTGGAACTGCGGCGCGGCAGCGAGACACGCACGCTGCCGCTGGATGATTTCTTCCTGGGCTACCGCCAGACGGCGCTGCAACCCGGCGAATTTATCACCCGCATTCTGATCCCCGGCGTGACAGTGTCACAAAAAGAGGCTGCCTCAATGCCGCTTAACGTGACAACGTCACTTTACGTTTACAAGGTTTCCAAGCGGCTGGAGGATGACATCTCCGCCGTTTGCGCCGCCTTTAACCTCGACATTCAGCACGGCGTGGTGCATCGCGCCCGGCTCGCCTACGGCGGCATGGCCGCCACCCCGGCGCGGGCGCACCACACCGAACAGGCGCTGGTGGGCCAGCCGTGGCAGCTCGCTACGGTAGAGCTGGCCTGCCGGGCACTGGCGGAGGATTTCACCCCCATCAGCGATTTCCGTGCCGGCAGCGCCTACCGGTTGCAGGTGGCGCAAAACCTGCTGCGCCGCGCCTATTTCGAACACGCCGCCCCGCAGCAGATCATTAAGGTGACCGACTATGTCTAAAGCGATACCGGCCATGAGCCAACAGGAGATGGAAGCCCTTTTTCGTACCGGGCTGACGGGCGGCGTCGGCCGCAGCCAGAAACATGAGAGCGCCGAAAAGCATGTCACCGGCGAGGCAATCTATATTGATGACCGGACAGAGTTTCCCAACCAGCTCCACCTGGTGCCGCGCCTGAGCGACGTCGCCCACGCGGAGATTGTGCGGATCGATCTGGCGCCGTGTTATGCCTTCCCCGGCGTGGTGCGGGTGTTCACCGCGCAGGATGTGCCGGGCGACAATGACATTGCGCCGCTGACGGTGGGCGACCCGCTCTTTGCTGACGGCAAAGTGGAATACCTCGGGCAGGTGGTGCTGGTGGCGGCGGCGGAAGACCCGCACACCGCCCGCCTCGCCGCTGAGGCGGCGATCATTGAATACCGCGAACTGCCGGCGATTTTCGATGTGAAAACGGCATTGCAGGCGGGGCACCTGGTGGAGGCGAGCCACCACCACCGGCGCGGGAATTCCGCCGCCGCCCTGGCCGCCGCGCCGCGCCGTGTGCAGGGTGAGCTGCACATCGGCGGGCAGGAGCACTTCTACCTGGAGACGCAGATCGCCTCCGTGATGCCGGGCGAAGACGGCAGCGTGCTGGTCTACAGCTCCACCCAGAACCCCACCGAGGTGCAGAAGCTGGTCGGGTCGGTGCTCGGCGTGCCGATGCACAAAGTGGTGATCGACATGCGCCGCATGGGCGGCGGTTTCGGCGGCAAAGAGACGCAGGCCGCCGCGCCCGCCTGCCATGCGGCGCTGGCGGCGCGCCTTACCGGCCGCCCGGCCAAAATGCGCCTCTCGCGGCAGGATGACATGCTGATGACCGGCAAACGCCACCCGTTCTACGTGCGGTATGACGTCGGGTTTGACGACCGCGGGGTGATCCACGGCATTGAGATTGAACTGGCGGCCAACTGCGGCTACTCCCTCGACCTCTCCGGCTCGATTGTTGACCGGGCGATGTTCCACGCGGACAATGCCTACTACCTCGGCGACGTCACCATCACCGGCCACCGCTGCAAAACCCACCTCGCCTCGAACACCGCCTACCGCGGCTTCGGCGGTCCGCAGGGCATGATGGCGATTGAAAACATCCTCGACCATATCGCCCGCGAAACCGGCCACGACCCGCTGGCAGTGCGCCGCGCCAACTACTATGGCGGGCCGGGGCGCGACGTCACCCCCTATTACCAGACGGTGGAGCAGAACCTGCTGCATGAGATCACCGACGAGCTGGCGCAGAGCGCGGACTACGCCGCACGGCGCAGGGAGATCGCCGCCTTCAACGCCGCCAGCCCGGTGCTGAAACGCGGGCTGGCGCTGACGCCGGTGAAATTCGGCATCTCTTTTACCGCCAGCTTCCTGAACCAGGGCGGGGCGCTGGTGCTGGTCTACACCGACGGCAGCATCCAGCTCAACCACGGCGGCACCGAGATGGGCCAGGGGCTGAACACCAAAGTGGCGCAGGTAGTGGCCGAAGTGTTCCAGGTGGACATCCGCACCATCCAGATCACCGCCACCGACACCGGCAAAGTGCCGAACACCTCGCCCACGGCCGCCTCCTCCGGCACCGATCTCAACGGCAAGGCGGCGCAGAACGCGGCCGAAACCATCAAACAGCGGCTGATCGCCATGCTGATGGCGAACCATCAGGCCACCGCGGAGGAGATCGTCTTCTCCAACGGCGTGGTGCGGGTGAAAGATCGCTACTACCGCTTTGCCGAGGTGGCGCAGCAGGCGCACTTTAACCAGGTGTCGCTGGCGGCCACCGGGTACTACCGCACGCCGAAGATCTTCTACGACCGCGACAAAGCCGCAGGCCACCCGTTCTACTACTACAGCTACGGCGCGGCCTGTGCCGAGGTGATCATCGACACCCTGACCGGCGAGTACCGGCTGTTGCGCACCGACATCCTGCACGATGTGGGGGACTCGCTGAACCCGGCCATCGATATCGGCCAGGTAGAGGGCGGCTTTGTGCAGGGCATGGGCTGGCTCACCTGTGAGGAGCTGGTGTGGAGTGAGCGCGGGCAACTGCTGACCCAGGGCCCGGCCAGCTACAAAATCCCGGCGATTGGCGATGTGCCGCCGGACTTGCGCGTCAAACT
Source organism: Chimaeribacter coloradensis (assembly GCF_002858715.1). Lineage (GTDB taxonomy): Bacteria > Pseudomonadota > Gammaproteobacteria > Enterobacterales > Enterobacteriaceae > Chimaeribacter > Chimaeribacter coloradensis. The sequence goes on from NZ_PJZH01000012.1 coordinate 55,680, forward strand.
GGTGGAGAACCGCAAGAACCCGGAGGAGACGGTGTTCCACTCCAAAGCGGTGGGCGAGCCGCCGTTTATGCTGGGCATTGCCGTGTGGTGCGCGCTCAAGGATGCGGTGGCCTCACTGGCGCACTACCGGCACCACCCGCCGCTTGACGCCCCGGCCACGCCGGAACGGGTATTAACCGCAGCGATGGCGATGCAGCAGCAGGCAGATCGTGACGTTGTCACACCAAACGCGGCGGAAGCCGGGGAGCAGGCTTATGCATCACGATGAGTGGCTCACTACCCTGACCATGCTGCAACAGCGCGGCGAGCCGTGCGTACTGGTCACGGTGGCGGAGCATCAGGGATCGACCCCGCGTGACAGCGGCAGCAAAATGGTGGTCACGGCGGAGCGCTGCTACCACACCATCGGCGGCGGCCACCTGGAGTTTCAGGCGCTGGCGCAGGCCCGGGCGCTGCTGGCGAGCGCCGCCCCCGCCGCCCGGCTGGAGCGCTTCCCGCTGGCGGCGCGGCTCGGGCAGTGCTGCGGCGGCAGCGCCACCCTGCTGTTTGAGCCGCTGGTCACGCCCCGGCCGCTGATTGCGGTGTTTGGCGCCGGGCATGTCGGCCGGGCGCTGGTCAACCTGCTGGCAACCCTGCCGTGCCGTGTTCTCTGGGTGGACAGCCGCGCGGCGGAGTTCCCGCCCGCGTTGCCGCCGGGAGTGGCGCAACGGCTCACCGACGCGCCGGAGGAGGTGGTGGCCGAACTGCCGCCGGGCAGCTATTTCGTGGTGCTGACCCATGACCACCAGCTCGATCTGGTACTGAGTGAACAGATCCTGCGCCGGGGCGATTTCCGCTACTTCGGGCTGATTGGTTCCGCCACCAAGCGCAAACGCTTTGACTACCGCCTCAGCGGCAAAGGGATCAGCGAGGAGCGGCTGCAGCGGATGCGCTGCCCGATCGGGCTGCCGGATGTCACCGGCAAACTGCCGGCGGAGATTGCGGTGGCGATTGCCGGTGAAATTATCGCCAGTTACCAGGCCGATCGCGGAATTCTTGCGTAACATTTCGCAAAAAAGCATGACAGCATTTTGCCGAAGCGGGCAATGCCACCTATGCTCATGAGGTCATTTATCAGCAGCTTAGCCGGCGGCGAGGGCGCAACCGGCTCACAGGGAGGCGTCTTTCCGCTTATGGTCACTTCTATCGCACATACCGGCGCACACCGCCACGGGCTATCTTCATCTTCTCACCGTCCCGTTTTCCCCGCCTTGCGCCTGTCGCCGCTGTTCCTGGCGCTGGCGATGGCCTGCGGGGGTGCCGTCTTACCGGCCGGGGCGGCGGCTCCTGCCGCTGCCGCCCCCACTACAGCAAAGGAGCCGGCCATGCCGAGTGAACAACAAAGCCCATCCTCACCTACGGCGGTTCTGCAACGCCTTGAAAACCCGTTTTTCTCCGTCAGCCCGCTGAGTATGCAGGCCCCGGCGTTCGATAAGATCAAAGAGAGTGACTACCGCCCGGCGCTGCTGGAGGGCATCCGCCAGAAGCAGGAGGAGGTAGAGAAGATCGCCGCCAACCCGGACGCGCCGACCTTTGAGAATACGCTGGTGGCGCTGGAGCGCACCGGCAGCCTGCTGACGCGGGTGAACAATGTGTTCGGCGCGATGACCTCGGCCAACACCAGCGACGCGCTGCAAAAACTCGACGAGGAGATCGCCCCGAAACTGGCGGCGCTGGGGGATGCCATTCAGCTCAACAGCGCGCTGTTCAAACGCATCGACACCCTCTACCAGCAGCGTGACACGCTGCAACTGGGCGCGGAGGATCGCCGCCTGCTGGAGGTGACCTGGCAGGATTTCGTGCTGGCCGGCGCCAAACTCTCAGACGCTGACAAAACCGCGCTGAAGCAGCTTAACCAGGAGGCGGCCACCCTCAGCACCCGCTTTACCCAGCGGCTGCTGGCGGCCACCAAAGAGGGCGCGCTGACGGTGAAAGATCAGGCGCAACTGGCGGGGCTGAGCGAGGCGGAGATCGCCGCGGCGGCCGCAGCCGCCAAAGAGCGCGGCCTGGAGAACCAGTGGGTGATGGTGTTGCAGAACACCACCCAGCAACCGGCATTGCAGAGCCTGGAAGACCGCGCCACCCGGCAGGCGCTGTTTGAGGCCTCCTGGAACCGGGCGGAGAAAGGCGACGCCAACGACACCCGGCTGATGATCGCCCGGCTGGCGCAGGTGCGCAGCCAGCAGGCCAAACTGCTCGGCTTCCCGACCTATGCCGCCTGGAAGCTGCAGGACCAGATGGCGAAAACCCCGGAGGCGGCGCTGAAATTTATGCACGAGATTGTGCCGGCGGCCACGGAGCGGGTAAAACGCGAAGCGCAGGACATTCAGGCGCTGATCGACAGCCAGAACAGCAACAACCCGAAAGGCAGTTTCACACTGGAAGCCTGGGACTGGCAGCACTACGCCGAGCAGGTGCGCAAGGCGCGTTATGACCTCGACGACGCCCAGATCAAGCCCTACTTTGAGTTGAACAACGTGCTGGAAAACGGCGTGTTCTACGCGGCGCAGCTGCTTTACGGCATTACCTTCAAGGCGCGGCCTGATCTGCCGGTCTACCACCCGGATGTGAAGGTCTATGAGGTGTTCGACAAGAAAGGCAAGTCGCTGGCGCTGTTCTACACCGACTATTTCAAGCGTGACAACAAGGGCGGCGGGGCCTGGATGAGCAACTTCGTCGACCAGTCAAAACTGCTGGGCACCCGGCCGGTGATCTATAACGTCGCCAACTTCGCCAAACCGGCGGAGGGGCAACCGGCGCTGCTCTCCTGGGACGATGTGATCACCATGTTCCATGAGTTCGGCCACGCGCTGCACGGCATGTTCGCCGACCAGCAATACCCGTCGCTCTCCGGTACCAGCACGGCGCGGGACTTTGTGGAGTTCCCGTCACAGTTCAACGAGCATTGGGCGGATGACCCGAAAGTCTTTAACCATTTCGCCCGCCACTACCAGACCAAAAAGCCGATGCCGCAGGAGCTGCGCGACAAGATCGAAAAAGCCGCGAAATTCAACAAAGGCTATGAGATGACCGAGCTGCTGGCCGCCGCGCTGCTGGACATGCACTGGCACGCCCTGACCGCCGACCAGCCGGTGCAGGATGCCGACGCCTTCGAGGCCGCAGCGCTGAAACAGGACGGGCTGGACATCAGTTACGTGCCGCCGCGCTACCGCTCCAGCTACTTCCAGCACATCTGGGGCAACGGCTACGCCGCCGGCTATTACGCCTACCTCTGGACGCAGATGCTGGCCGATGACGCCTTCGAAGGCATCCAGGAGCAGGGCGGCCTGACGGCGAAGAACGGCCAGCGTTTCCGCGACCAGATATTGTCGCGCGGCAACAGTGAGGATCTGGAGCAGCTCTACCGCGACTGGCGCGGCAAAGACCCGGAGATCGGCCCGATGCTGAAAGAGCGCGGCCTCACCCCGGACGAGGAGACCCCCGCGCCAGCCGCCGCCCCGGCCCCGGCCGCAAAACCGATCGGTAAATAAGCCCTGAGTGATACCGGCCCCGCAGGAGGCGGGGCCGGTTCAGCGCAAGAATTCAGGGAGCGGGGGAAGTCACCGTTTCAGGTCACGTTGCCTCTCACCCGCGCCCCGTGCGTTACCGCTGTCAGGCTGCATCACGCGCCACCCGGGGGCGGCACCCCGTTAACCCCGGTGTGATGGTCTATCCTTTGGGGAGAGCCTGCCCGTCGCGTTCCGGCGGCGGGCGGGGCCACACAGAGGAGCGGGTATGGAGTGTCAGGAATTTCTGCCGGATGAGGCGCAGGCAGGCGGGCCGCAACAGCTGATGGTGCTGCTGCACGGGGCCGGCGGCCACCCGGACGACCTGGGGGCGCTGGTGATCACCTTGCGCCAGCACTGGCCGGCGGCGGCGATTATTGTGCCGGAAGCGCCGCAGCCCTTTGATGCCGATGACGCAGACCCGGAAAGCCGCCAGTGGTTCTCGGGCCGCGCCATGCGTGAGCAGGATCTGGCGGCGCGGGTTGCCGAGGCGCTGCCGCCGCTGCTGGCCGAGGTTCAGCAGGCCCAGCGGCGGCTGGGGCTGACCGGCGCGCAGACGGCCCTGATTGGCCTGGATCAGGGGGCGATCATGGCGCTGGAAGCCAGCGCCCGTGAGCCGTCGCTGGCCGGGCGGGTAGTGGCCTTCTCCGGCCGTTACGCCACCTTGCCGCAGCGCGCCGCCCCGGCCACCACCTTGCACCTGCTGCATGGCGGGGCTGACCCGGTGATTGAGGTGCGCCACGCCCAGGCGGCTTTTGCGCGGCTGAAGGAGATTGACGCCGACGCGACGCTGGACATCGCCTGGGAGGCGGGCCATGAGCTGAATGCGGACCTGCTGGCCTGCGCCATCGACCTGTTGCAGAGCTATGTGCCGCAGCGGTTATGGCGGGAAGCGATGAGCACGAAATTTTAAGGTAAACGGCCGGAAAACAGGCTATTTTTGGGGAGAGATACCCACATAACGTGACATAACAGAAGGAGAAAGGCATGGAATTCAAAACCGGGGATATCGTCCAACCCAAACGCGGCGGCCAGAAAATGACAGTCAGAAGCGTGGACGGTGACAGCGTAGAGTGTACCTGGGGCAATGTGGGGGAGGAGCAAACCCGCGCTTTCAGCGCGCAGGAGCTTGCCCCTTACCATGAAGAGGGCGATTTCGGCGTCTGCTAACGCTCAATAGCCAGTGCCTGCCACACGGCGGCGCTGCGGCGGATCTCTGCGTCCAGCCGCCGCCGGTCTGATTCAGTCTGCGGCGGCGTCATCGGCGTCAGGTGCGGCAGCACCAGCTCAATCGCCACATCCCCTGAAAAACCGATCTGCTTCAGCGCCCGGTACTGCGCCAGAAAGTCGATATTGCCGCTGCCGATCCCGGCGCGGTTGGAATCGGAGATGTGGTACATGCCCAGCCGGTCGCCCACGGCCAGGATCGCCTGCACCGGCGACGGCTCATTGATGTTCATGTGGAAGCTGTCGAGAATTATCCGGATCGCATCACTGCCCACCTCGTCCAGCATCGCCAGGCACGCCTGTGCCGTGTGGATCAGCGGCACTTCATAATGGTTGCACACCTCATACAGCAGGCTTACCCCCTGTTCCTGCGCATAGGCCGCCACTTCCCGCACGCACTCCACCAGCTGCGCGTAGGCCGCCTGGGTGTTGGCCGCCTGTTTGGTCCACTGGGACAGCCCCTGCAACGTCAGCGCACCGCTGCCGGTGTCGCGCGCATAGTCCACCAGCGTGTGGTAAAAGGCGATCGCCTGATCCGGCGTCGCCTGTGAGGCGCGGGGCGGGGCGCAGTCCAGCGGATCGATGGCGATTATCCGAATGTTATGTGCCGCGGCCGCCCGCTTCACGCGCTCCGCCGGGCACTGGCGCGGGTCGCCGCAATACTGCACGCCCGGCAGCCGGAGCGCGGCGGCGTGCGCCATCATGGTATCCACGTTGTTGACCCCCAGCGGCCAGCTCACGGTGGCAAGTTGCATCTTCTCACTCCCTGGTATTTTGCAGCTACACTGTTGAATATGGGCAAAATCCATTTTGCTGTGATCTGCCCTAGAGATTTGAAATCTTTATGTAAACAAGAGGTGTAATAAAAAAACACTCTTTCTACACAGCGTGTAAAACAGTTGTAACGCAGTACAGGGTATGATGCCAGCGAATAAGGCCTCCGCTAACCCTTGATTTCACAATGAATTATTCTGCAACATTGGCCGCTCTCCGGGCCGCAAGGAGTAAACGATGGTGATAAGTGAATGGGAAATCCGGTTCCAGAACTATATGGCCTCCCGACCAGAGGCAGATAAAGCGCACGACATCAATCACTTACATCGCGTATGGCAGAACGCGCAGTTACTGATGCAGGGGCTGGAAGCCAACCGGCTGGTGGTACTGGCCGCCTGCTACTTCCACGATTTTGTTAACTTGCCGAAGAACCACCCCCAGCGCCACCTGGCCTCCACCATGGCAGCACAAGAGACGCTGAGCCTGCTGCAAAACGACTTCCCCGACTTCCCGCATGAACTGTATGACGCCGTGGCCCACGCGGTGCGCACCCACAGTTTCAGCGCCAACATCCCGCCGCAGACCCTGGAAGCGAAAATCGTGCAGGATGCGGACCGGCTGGATACGCTGGGTGCCATCGGGCTGGCACGGGTGTTTTATGTCTCCGGCGCGCTAGGGCGCGACCTGGTCGACCCGGATGACCCGCTGGCCGAACGCCGCGAGCTGGATGACCGTCGTTTCACCCTTGACCACTTCCAGCAGAAGCTGTTGCGGTTGCCGGCCACCATGCAGACGCAGGCGGGCAGGGCGATCGCCGAGAAGCGGACGCGGTTTTTGCAAGGCTATATGGAGACGTTGTGCGCGGAGTTGCGCGGGGCGGCCTGATGCCGCCTGTGGCCCCGGCCCGCAGCGCGCGGGCCGGGCTAATCCGTTCCGCAGCAGGCCGGACGGTTCAGCAGGAGGGTCAGTTCAGCGACAACATATAGTGGTAATCCACCTGGGATTGCCCCCACTTGCCGTTGTGTGCCGCCGGGTCAAGCTGAATCTGCTCAATCTCATGGCTGGCCCCCACCTTTTTGCGCAACTCCGGTAACACATTGTCGAACAGGAAGCTGGTGAGCTGGTGGGTCTCCATCATGGTGCCGGAGAACTTGATCGACATAAAACAGCCGCCGTCGACAATCACCCGCTGGGTGTCATGGGTGCTGCCGCTGGCGCTCTCTGCCAGGGTATAGCGCACAGACTTGCCCTCCTGCGCCTCGTTCTTGCCGCTCATGATGCTGAAGATCGGGCTGCTGCGCACCGGGGCGCGGCGGAAGGCGTCACACATCAGCTGGTCACGCATCGCCAGGAAATGGGATTTGCTCTCCGGCGCGCTGCGGCGGTCAAACAGCGTCACGTCGTCACGCAGCCGCTTGAGCTGCAACGAGGGCACGTTGATGCACTCAATGTTGAGCGTAAACGGCTCCTCAAAGCGGAAATGCGGCGTCAGCAGGTCCACGTGCCAGTCATCGGAGATGCGGTACTGGTGCGGCGTAATGCCGAAACGCTTTTTAAAAGTGCGCGTAAAGGTCTGCTGCGAGTCAAAGCTGTAGTGGGTGGCGATGTCGATGATCGAATCGTCACTGGTTTTCAGCGCAATCGCCGCCTTGGAGAGACGCCGGTTGCGCATATAGGTGGCGATGTTCATGCCGGTCAGCGCGGTGAATTTACGTTGCAGGTGCCATTTTGAATAACCGGACTTCTGGGACACCGTCTCGATACGGGGCGCAGTGTCGAGGTGCTCTTCAATCCAATGGATCAGCTCGTCAATCAAGGCGCGATCTTTATTATATTCCGTCATAAGGGGGAAATACTCTTCATTATTGGTACAGGATCCGCGAGGGTTCATTAACCAACGATCGGTGTCGGCTGCCAATTTATTGATTCTGCCTGACGCTGTCAATTATTACTTTAATGACCGTTAAATAAATCACGCAGGTTGCGCAACGTATTGATGGCGGACGGGTAGCCGGGCGCGGCGGCGTTTGACCCGGACAAGGGCGGCAAGGATAATGCCGGAGATTCTGCAGGCCTATTTGCAGACGGGCAGACCGCAAAAGGATAAAAAAACCATGAACAGAACTGCCACCGCCAAACAGCGCGAAGTCACGCGCATTGTTGATATTTTAGCGCAAGCCATTGCACAGCACCGCCTCCGGCCCGGCACCCGCCTGGTGGAGGCCCACATCGTGGAGGCGTTAAACGCCAACCGCAACCATGTTCAGGCCGCGCTCCAGCGCCTGGCCGCGCATATGTCCAGCGAGCACGCCGTGATAGAAAGCAGCGACCGCCGGGCGATTGTGGGGACGCTGAGCAACTTCCACCTGCTGCTGGCGGACGTCGGCGGTAACGCCGTGCTGCGGGAGATCCTCGCCAACCTGATGGTGCGCAGCTCGCTGATTGTGGCGCTCTACCAGCGCAACGCCGTGCCCGCCTGCGCTTCCGGCGAACACCAGGCGATCCTGGACGCGCTGGCCGGGGGTGACACCGCTTCTGCCGTCCACGCCATGCTGACGCACCTCGACCTGCTGGAGAGCCAGCTCGACCTCAGCGATACGCCCACCCCCACCCACACCCTGCAACAGGCCCTCAGCGGTTTGTGAGGCTTCACCGCGCCTCAGGGCGCGGTATGCCCGGATTTCCCTGTCACATCGCTGTCATCTGCCGCCGCTATCCTGCGGCTTTTCGCGCCTATGCTAAGGTTAGTGACACATGCAAAAACAAGGAGCGCAAATGAACAGTGTGGCAATCGTGGGCGCACACGGCAAAATTGGCCAATTGATTGTGCAGAATCTGGTGGCCCAGGGCCGCCGGGCGGTGGGCATCGTGCGTAAGACGGAGCAGGTGCCGGTGTTGCGTGGGCTGGGGGCGGAGCCGGTGCTGCTGGATGTGGAGCAGGCGACCCCGGAGCAGCTGGCGACGGCGCTGGAAGGGGTGGACGCGGTGGTGTTCAGCGCCGGGGCGGGCGGCGGCTCCACGGCAGAGCGCAAGCGCACCGTGGACTACGGCGGCGCGGTGAAACTGATCGCTGCCGCGAAGCTTGCCGGGGTCACCCGCTATGTGATGGTCTCGGCCGTGGGCGCGGATGACCCGCTGCCGCCGGAGATCGACGCCGTCTGGCGCGCCTATGTGGAAGCGAAACGTGATGCGGACCGCGAACTGCGGGGCAGCGGTTTACAGTGGACGATCCTGCGGCCCGGGCCGCTCACGGACGATCCGGCCACCGGCCGGGTCACGCTGGGTGACAACGTCGGGCGCGGTAAGATCCCGCGGGCGGACGTGGCCGCGCTGGTGACTGCCGTGCTGGCGGAACCGGCGACCGTGGGGAAACAGTGGGAAGTGCGCGGCGGGGAGACACCGCTGCCGGCGGCCATTCTGGCCTGACCGGTACCCGGCTGCGGGGCAGGTTGCCCGCAGCCGGGCGGGAAGACGCTAGTCGCATTTCTCCAGCGCTTCCCGGTAGGTGAGCATGTTGCTGATCGCCTGGTCAATGGAGTTCAGCTTCTCTAATTTGCTGGTGCCTTCCGCAAAGTAGAGTTTGCCGCCCTCTTCAGAGGACATCACCAGGATCGGGAAGTCAGCGGCTGTGCCGTTGCGCAGGTTTTCAAGGGTTCGCTGTAACACCGGGCTGGTGGCCGCAGCCGGACGGGTCTGTTTCATTCCACACCTCCATTTCAGGGTTAAGTCGCACATGATGCGCGGCGGCCGCGGCACTCCCGGCCACGGCAGCACGCCGGGTTGCTTGAAAAAGCAGCATGTTGTCAGCATAACCCCGCAGTGACTATTTTCAACATTTATAATTTGATTTAAATCAATAGATAAGCTGAATCATTTTAAGGTCTCAGGGTCTATATGTTCAGGGCCGTAAAAGCACCGGATGCGCGTGGGGGAAACGCCGCGCGATAACCGATTGTTTCCATGCATTTAAGAATAGTCTTAATGAGCTTGGGCCGTAGCCGGTAACACTTAGCGGTCTATACCACAACGATTCAGCGCCGGACGGGTGGCGACACTGTTCAGCAGAGGGGGATTTATGACAGAAACTGAGCGCCAACAAGCGCGGTTCGAAGTAATCAAGACCTACTATTCGAAACTGGACGCGCAGGACGCCACACTACTGGATCTGTTCAGCGACGACGTCGCCTTGTTCTTTCCAAAGTATGGCTGCAGCCGCGGCAAAACCGAGCTGGGCAACCTGGGCAAACGCCTGGTCAGGCAAGTGCAGCGCTTTAAGCATGACACCGATAACTTCCGCTACGTCTGCCAGGGTGACGTCATGGTGATTGAGGGGGGGGTCAAAGGGGTGATGCAGAACGGTGACCGCTTCCCGGTGGGGGAAGAGGAGTTCAGCCTGTTCTGCACCGTGTTTGAGTTTGACGGTGACCTGATCAGCCGGATGCACATCTACATCGACCCGGACTACAGCCACGAGGACAGCCGCCGGCTGGCCAACTACAGCCGTAACCACCAGGTGGGTCACGCCTTTAAACCGGCGCTTGACGAGTAATCACCCGCGGGTGCCCCATCCGGGGCGCCCGTTTCACTGTTCGTTTTTTAATCTATTCCTCCCGCAAATATAAAAATTAATTTACCAATATTTGCGTTATGAATTTCTCATGATATTTTTAGTTAGATCTCTAACCATGTGATGTCTAACTTTATGTCCGATGCCGTCTCTTTTCCTTCTGATTCCACCCAATTTTCCCGTTTGCTGCACTTTACCGCCCGTGCCTGGCGGCTGGCGATCGATCGCCGGCTGAAGGCGCAGGGGCTGAACCAGGCGAGCTGGGTCACCGTCTCCACCATTGCCGGGGCCGACGCCCCGCTGACGCAGAGCGAGCTGGCTGCTGCGCTGGGGCTGGAGGGGGCCACCGTGGTCAGCATGATCGACAAACTGGTACGCCAGGGGCTGGTTGAACGGGTGATGACCCCGGAAGACCGCCGCAAGCGGCTGCTGGTGGTCACCGAGGCCGGGCAGGCGATGTACCGGCAGGTCAAAGGCGAGGCGGATGCGCTGCGCGAAACCCTGCTGGCCTCGCTGAACGAGCAGGAGCTGGCGGTCACCATGCGGGTCCTCGATACCCTGCGGCACGCGGCTGAACAGAGCCGATGAAACCCTACATCGTGCGTGAATGGGCGCCGCATGAGCGCCCGATGATGCCGGGTTCCCCGTCGACGCCGCTGCACCCCTGGCCGAGACGGCTGGCGTTCGGGTTCGTCGGTATTCTGGTGGCGATCACCGGCAGCCTCGGCAACGCGCTGGTCACCGCCAACCTCACCAACCTCCAGGGGGTGTTCGGCGCCTTCAGCAATGAGGTCGCCTGGCTGCCGGCGGTCTATGTGATGACCAACATCTCCATCAACCTGCTGCTGGTGAAGTTCCGCATGCAGTTCGGCCTGCGGCTGTTTACCGAGGCGTTTCTGCTGCTCTACGCGCTGGTCACCTTTTTTCACCTGTTCGTTAACGATCTCAACTCCGCCATTGCGGTGCGGGCGGCGCACGGGGCGGTGGCGGCGGCGCTGAGTTCGCTCGGCATCTACTACATGATCCAGGCGTTCCCGGCCAAACACCGGCTGAAAGCGCTGGCGATCGGCATCAGCGCGTCACAGCTGGCGATCCCGCTGGCGCGGCTCTTCTCCGCCGGGCTGCTGGAGCTGGACGAATGGCGCGGCCTCTACCTGTTTGAGCTGGGGCTGGCGCTGATCTGCTTTGGCTGCGTGCTGATGCTGAAACTGCCGCCGGGCGACCGCTATAACGCCTTTGAAAAGATGGATTTTGTCACCTTTTTCCTGATGGCACCCGGGATGGGGCTGCTGTGCGCGGTGATCTCGCTCGGCCGCTACGACTGGTGGACCAGCACCCCGTGGCTCGGCTGGGCGCTGGCGGGGGCCATCGTGCTGATTGTCTCCGCGGTGCTGGTGGAGCACCGGCGTAAAAACCCGTTGCTGAATGTGCGCTGGCTCAGCAGCGGCAGCGTGCTGCGCCTGGGGCTGACCATGGTGCTGATGCGCATTGTCCTGTCGGAGCAGAACGTCGGGCCGATCGGTTTCCTGCAATACCTCGGTTTGCAGAATGACCAGATGACGGCGCTGTCGCTGGCGGTACTGCTGGGCGTTATCGCCGGGATCGCCACCAGCGCGCTGACCATCAAACCCACGCAGCTGGAGTGGCCGATAGTGGTGGCGCTGGTGCTGATGATTATCTCGGCGCTGATCGATTCCCAGTCCAACAACCTGACGCGCGCGCCGCAGATGGTGGTGAGCCAGTTCATGATGGGCTTTGCCGGGGCGCTGTTTGTTGCCCCGGCAATGCTGTCGATCATCGGCAGCGTGGTGGCGGAGCCGCGCAACCTGGTGAGCTTTGTGGCGGTGTTCGGCATGAGCCAGAACCTCGGCGGGCTGATCGGCTCAGCGCTGCTCGGCACCTTCCAGGTCTGGCGCGAAAAATACCACTCCAGCCTCATCGCCGATAACCTCAGCAACCTCGATCCGCTGGTGATGGAGCGCATCAACAACTACAGCGCCGGGCTGAGCGCCACCCTGGGGGACGCCACCCTGCGCGGCGCGGAGGGGGTGCTGCTGCTGCAGGCCGCCGCCACCCGCGAAGCCAATGTCCTGGCCTATAACGACGTTTACCTGCTCACCGCCTTTATTGCGGCGGGCACCCTGATCTGGCTGTTAAGCCGGTTTGCCCGCACGCAGTGGCGCGCCCGTCAGGCGCGGCGGCAGGCAGCCCGGGCGGAAGCCGCATCATCTGAAGCACCATCATCTGTAGCCACACCGGCGGCGAAGCCCGCCGGTTCCCCGGAGGGTTCATGAGTCAGGAAGTTATTGCCCCGGCAGCAAAAAAAAGCCGGGCCAAACGTATTGCCACCATCGCCGTGCCGCTGCTGATTGCGGCAGTGGGGGTGCTGGTGGTGCTTTACGCGTGGCAGTTGCCGCCGTTCTCACCGACCCGGCAATCCACCGAGAACGCCTACGTGCGCGGCCAGGTCACGGTGATCAGCCCCCAGGTCAACGGCTACATCACCTCAGTGCGGGTAAATGATTACGATCAGGTGCACAAAGGCGACCTGCTGATGACCATCGATGACCGTATCTACAAGCAGCGGCTGCATCAGGCGCAGGCACAGTACGCCATGAAACAGGCGGCGCTGGCGAATAACCGCCAGCAACGCGCCAGTGCCGAGGCGGCCATCGCCCGCAGTGAAGCCGCGGTGCAGAATGCCGGGGCGCAAGCGCTGAAAGCGCGCCTCGACCTGAAACGGGTCGAGGATCTGGTGTCTGACGGGTCGCTCTCGGTGCGTGAACGTGATGCCAGCCGCGCGGCGGCGGCGCAAACGCAGGCGGATGTCGCCCAGGCCAAAGCGGCGCTGGAGATGGCAAAACAGGATGTGCGCACTGTGGTAGTGAACCGCGCTTCGCTGGAAGCGGACGTGGCAAACGCGGCGGCGGCGGTGGAGCTGGCGGAGATCGATCTCGCCAATACCCGCATCCTCGCCCCGCGTGACGGCCAGCTCGGGCAGGTGAGCGTGCGGCAGGGGGCTTACGTCGCCGCCGGGACGCACCTGACGGCGCTGGTGCCGCAACAGCTCTGGGTCGTGGCGAACATGAAAGAGACGCAGATGGCGCGGGTGCGCGTCGGCCTGCCGGTGACCTTCAGCGTCGATGCGCTGGATGGCGCCGTCTACAGCGGCGTGGTGGAGAAGATCTCCCCGGCCACCGGCTCGGAGTTCAGCACCATCGTGGCGGATAACGCCACCGGCAACTTTGTGAAGATCGCCCAGCGGCTGCCGGTGCGCATCCACATCAAGGCGGATGCGGCGGCGCGTGCGCGGCTGCGGCCGGGGATGTCGGTAGTGGTGGACATCCATACCGACCGGCCGGTGGAGCCGCTGCCGGTGGAGCGTGCGCCATGAGGGGCAAATACCTGACGCTGTTGCCGCTGGCCCTGCTGCTGGCGGCCTGTGGCGGCAGCCGGGTTGACCCGGCCGCGCCGACGCTTCTGATCCCGCCGCAGTGGCGCGCGCCGCTGGCCCCCTCGGCGGCCAGCGGCCACGACTGGTGGCAGGGCTTCGGCGACCCGCAGCTTAACCGGCTGGTGGATCAGGCGCTGCGCTACAACAACGATATTCTGCAGGCGCGCGCCCGGGTGGATGAGTATCAGGCACGGGTGCGCGCGGCGATTGGTGACCAGCTGCCGACGCTGGATGCCGGGGTAAACGCCGCGCGCCAGCGCACGCTCTCCTCGGTGACCGGCCAGCAGGCGCGCAGCACGGTCTACCAGGGGACGTTGCAGCTCAACTATGACGTCGATCTCTGGGGCGGGCAGCGCAGCGCCACCGAGGCGGCACGGGCCGGGCTGGAGGCACAGCGGGCCGCGGCCGACGCCGCGATGTTGCAGGTCGCCTCTTCGGTGGCCTCCGGTTACCTGACGCTGCGCGGGCTGGATGCACAACTGGCGTTGACCCAGGCGACCCTGACCTCGCGCGAGAACTCGCTGCAGCTGGCGAAAAGGCAGTATGAGACCGGCTACAGCTCGCGGCTGGAGTGGGTGCAGGCGGAGTCGGAGTACCGCGCGACGCGGGCGCAGATCCCGCAGTTGCAGCACCAGATCACCCAGCAGGAGAATGCGCTTAACCTGCTGCTCGGCGCGAACCCCGGCCCGGTGGCGCGCGGCACGGCGTTCGACCACCTCGACGCGCCGCCGCTGCCGTCGCGGCTGCCCTCAACGCTGCTCAACCGCCGCCCGGACATCGTACAGGCGGAGCGGCTGCTGGTGGCGGCCGATGCCACGCTGGCCGTGTCACGCGCCAACCTGCTGCCGTCGCTGAACCTCACCGCGGGCGGCACCCTGCAGGAGGACACGCTGGAAGCGGTGCTGGCCCACCCGTTCCGGCTCTGGTCGCTGGGCGGCAGCGTGCTCGCGCCGATTATCAACCGCGAGGCACTGAATGCGCAGGTGGATATTTCCATGGCGGCGCGCAATCAGGCGCTCTACCAGTATGAGTATGTGGTGCGCAACGCCTTTGTGCAGGTGAACGACAGCATTGATGCCATTACCCGGCTGGGTGAGCAGCTCAGCGAGGCAGAGCAGCAACAGCAGGCGCTGGGCGAGGCGCTGCGGATTGCGCATAACCGCTATGCCAACGGGTACGCCCCTATCTCGAGGAGCTGGACGCCCAGCGGGCGCTCTACAGCACCCAGCTGACGGTGATTCAGCTCAAAACCAACCTGCTGCTGGCGCAGATCGATTTGTGGCACGGGTTAGGGGGAGGATGGGAGAGGGGGGCAGGCAATGATGCCTGATGGGATCAGGCTTTCGTGTAGTGGACGTTTTGTGTAGTGGAACGTTGGTGTAGTGGAACGTTGGTGTAGTGGAACGTTGGTGTAGTGGAACATTTCGGTTGTTCTGCATCGCAACCTTTCTGAGCCATCATGCCTCAACCGAGCAGGGCCTGCCGGCGCGCCGGCCCTGCACCCGCGCGCACTCGGTGCCCCGGCTGAATCATTGCACGCTCTCGCGTGTTCCCTCACTCCGCCTCCGGGCTGATCGGGCCGGTACAGACACGCTCCCAGCGTGGCTGTACCTCTCGCGGGCATCCATGCCCGCTCGCCCGGCCCTCCGCCTCCACTCGGCAATGATTTTTACGCCCCCACCACCTCTGCAAATCCTTGGGTATGTAAGGAAAGAGTAGGTGGGGATATTTGTATGTCTTGTGTGCTTATCAGGTTCTGCTTCTCCACTCGGCAATGATTTTTACGCCCCCACCTCCTCTGCAAACCTTTGGGTATGTGAGGAAAAAGTAGGTGGGGGTATTTATGTGTCTTGTGTGTCCATCCGGTTCTGCGTCCCGTCAATAATCGTGCTTACACCTCTGCCTGATGGCAAATCTCCAGGTGCGCTGAGGGAAAACGTAAGCGCGACTCATTTTTCCCGCGTTTTTTCTCACCGATCTCTTTTAGGATTTTTATATTAGCGGCGCTAAAAAAATGAGGGGATGGGCGCTTGTGTCCCGTTTGGCCGCTGCTAATTTTTGCTTAACCGCAGGTGAAAAGCGAAGCGGTGAGTGGCCGGCAGAGGTGGCCGGGTGTTGGGTACAGGCAGTGTCTCCTGCCAGGGGCGGGAGGCAGGGAGGGGTCATGGATAAACATGTTACCGATTTTCTGGTGATTAAAGATGTGGTCTTCTGGCTGATTATTGCGTTCGTCACCCTGTTTTTACTGGTGACGCTGAAAATTATCCGCCGGAGCCTGGCAGACAGTAACTGGAAGATGAGCGAGGCGATCAGTGAACCAGAAGGCGTGCCCGCCACCCCTGCGGCACCGGGCGAGCCGACGGCGGAAACACTCCAGGGGGCAGCGGCCGCCCCGGTTAAACCGGCGATGGTCGCCAGCTCCAGCCGGTTAATCGCCCTTATCGGCGGCATCATCCTCGCCGCCATGTACCTCGGCACCGGCTATTACGTGTTATTTGCCGTCTTCTACTTACCGGAAAACGTAAAACGCATCGATGAAATAAACCAATTCTTCGTCATGGGCATGACGCTCTTTTCACCCTACGCCGTCAATAAACTTTCGACGATGTTCAAGGGCTGATACACACCTTTATGGCGCAGCGTCCCTGCGCCAGATCCTGACCTCTGGCGCGCAGCCTTAAAGCAACGTTTCAATACCGGCAACCGGGAAGAAAAATTTATACTCATCCTCTATGGTTTTCAGCGGGATGAAGCCCATCTTGCGATAGAACCCGGCCGCCTGTTCATCTTTGGCTTCAACCATAACGGCATAGATGCCGACGGCATCTGCGGCGTAATAGGCAACCCGCAGTGCATTTAACCGTATAGCCCTGAACATCGCCCTTTTGCCGATCTGCAGGCGAAAAAAAACCCACATCGGACAGTGGGTTGGGTTGCATCAGCAACAAAGGAGGAACTGCTCTTCCTCACGCACAGCATAACCGCTTACCCTAAACCGCGGCTAACCAGAATTGAAAAGTAATTGTGAAGAGATGTCATAACGCCTGGCGAATATATCGAAATGTGACAGAGTTACCCCAGGTGATAGTCACGCAGGTGAAAGAATATTACGCTGGAAATAGGATTAAGACTAAATGAGTATTCTGAGTTAGACAAAATGTGACGCAGATCAATATCTATTTGGACAAGAAATGCCGCCTGAAACCGGAAAGCCTGTGTAAGGAAATGCACTTCGTTGAATTGTTTTGCTATTTTTCCTTACAATACTCTCACATGAGTTAAGAAAAGCCTTCTCGTATAGTGTCCCTCTAATTGAGAACGACTGTTCTCGCTTTTAACCAGAGTGAATACTATGCGCCGCAAACTTCTCTCCGTAAGCATTGTGATGCTTCTTTCTGCGTGCGACCAATCGGCCTCCTCCTCTGCCGGCGCGTCTGCGCAGGCACAGGCCCCGGCCGTTGATGTCGTGACGCTGCATACCCAGCCCGTCAGCCTGACCACCGATCTGCCGGGCCGTACCAGCGCCGTACGGACCGCCGAAGTCCGCCCGCAGGTCAGCGGCATCATCCAGAAACGTTACTTCACCCAGGGCAGTGAGGTCAAAGCCGGGCAGCCGCTTTACCAGATCGACCCGGCGACCTACCAGGCGGCCTATGACAAAGCCCAGGCCACCCTGCGTAACGCCACCGCGCTGGCGAAGCGCTATAAGCCGCTGGCCGAAGCGCACGCCGTGAGCAACCAGCAGTATGAAGATGCCGTGGCAGCGCAGAAAGAGGCTGAAGCGGATGTGAAATCTGCCCGCGTCAACCTGGACTACACCCGCATCACCGCGCCGATCAGCGGCCACATCGGGCGCACGCTTTACACCGAGGGCGCGCTGGTCACCAACGGGCAGACCAACTACCTCACCACCATCCAGCAGCTCGACCCGATCTACGTCGACGTCAGCGAATCCTCGCAGGATCTGCTGCGCCAGCGCCGCGCCCTGGCCTCCGGCCAGCTCGCCGCCGACGGGGAAAACGCCGCCAAAGCGACCCTGACCCTGGAAGACGGCACGCCGTACGCCCTGCCGGGCCGCCTGGAGTTCTCGGAAGTCACCGTGGATGAAGGCACCGGCTCCGTCACCATGCGCGCCTCCTTCCCGAACCCGCACGGCGAACTGCTGCCGGGGATGTTCGTCCACGCCACCCTGCAACAGGGCGTGCAGCGCCAGGGCATCCTGGTGCCGCAGGAAGCGATCGGCCATGACATCAAAGGCAAGCCGTACGTCTACCTGGTGAAAGCTGACAGCACCGTGGAGCAGCGCACCGTGGAAACCGGCGAAATGATCAAAGGCACCTGGCTGGTTAACAGTGGCCTGAAAGAGGGCGACCGTGTCATCACCAACGGCCTGCAAAGCGTGCGCAACGGCGTTAAAGTCACCGCGCATGAGCAGGCCGGACAGGCTGACACCGACTCGACCAAAAACCTCGCCCTGACCGATCCGTCTGCACAGTAAGGTTCACTCCGCATGTCTAAATTTTTCGTCGAGCGTCCGATCTTTGCCTGGGTAGTGGCAATCATCGTGATGCTGGCCGGTGCGCTCTCCATCCTGCACCTGCCGATTAACCAGTACCCGAACATCGCCCCACCGGCGATCTCGGTGTCAGTCACCTATCCGGGTGCCTCCGCCCAGACGGTGCAGAACACCGTGGTGCAGGTGATTGAACAGCAGCTCAACGGGCTGGATAACCTGCGCTATATCGAATCGCAAAGTAACAGCGACGGCAGCGCCACCATCATCGCCACCTTCGATCAGGGCACCGACCCGGACATCGCCCAGGTGCAGGTGCAGAACAAGGTTTCGCTGGCTGAATCCCAGTTGCCCACCGAGGTGGTCAACCAGGGGATGCGCGTCGCGAAATACCAGTCGAACTTTATGATGGTGGTCAGTCTGATCGCCGAAAGCGGTTCGATGAGCAACTCTGACCTCAGCAACCTGCTGGTGACCAAGCTGGAAGACCCGATCACCCGTACCAAGGGCGTCGGCGACTTTATGATGATGGGCTCGGAATATGCGATGCGCATCTGGCTCGACCCGGCCAAGCTCTACAAATACCAGCTGATCCCGAGTGATGTCACCACGGCCATCAACCAGCAGAACGTGCAGGTCTCCTCCGGTAAGCTCGGCGGCCTGCCGACGGTGAAACAGACCAAACTCAGCGCCACCATCATCGGCAAGACCCGCTTCACCACGCCGCAGCAGTTCAAGGATGTGTTGCTGAAGGTCAATGCGGACGGTTCCCAGGTGCGCCTGAGTGATGTGGCGAACATCGATCTGGGGCCGGAGAACTACAGCATCGCCTCGACCCTGAACGGCAAGCCCTCTACCGGTATCGCCCTGCGTCTGGCGAGCGGGGCCAACATCCTCGACACCGCCAAAGCGGTGCGCGAAACCCTGGACGGCCTGAAATCCTCGCTGCCGGACGGCGTGCAAATCAAGTTCCCGTATGACACCTCGCCGGTGGTCAGCGCCTCCATTGAGGAAGTGGTGAAAACCCTGCTGGAAGCGATCGTGCTGGTGTTCTGCGTGATGCTGCTGTTCCTGCAAAACCTGCGCGCCACCCTGGTGACCACCCTGGTGGTGCCGGTGGTACTGCTCGGCACCTTCGGCATCCTGGCGGCCTTCGGCTACTCCATCAACACCCTGACGATGTTCGGCATGGTGCTGGCGATCGGGTTGCTGGTGGATGACGCCATCGTGGTGGTGGAGAACGTCGAACGTGTGATGCACGAAGAGAAGCTCGACCCGAAAGCCGCCACCATCAAATCGATGGAGCAGATCCAGGGCGCGCTGTTCGGCATCGCGCTGGTGCTCTCGGCGGTACTGGTGCCGATGGCCTTCTTCGGCGGCTCGACCGGCATCATCTACCGCCAGTTCTCGATCACCATCGTCTCCGCGATGGCACTGTCGGTGCTGATGGCGCTGATCTTCACCCCGGCGCTCTGTGCCACCATCCTCAAGCAGTATGACGAGGAGAAGGCGCACACCGGCTTTGCCGGCTGGTTCAACCGCATGTTTGACGCCGGTACGCTGCACTACACCCGCAGCGTGCAGGGGGTGATCTCCCGCCGTAACCTGTTCCTGGTGATCTACCTCGGCATCGTGCTGCTGACCGGCTTCCTGTTTACCCGCGTACCGACCTCCTTCCTGCCGGATGAGGACCAGGGCGTGATGCTGGTGCAGGTAACCCTGCCGCCGAACGCCTCCTCGGAGCGTACCCAGACGGTGCTGGACAACATGCGCAGCTACCTGCTGGACAAAGAGCGCGCGTCGGTGAAATCGGTGTTTACCGCCAACGGCTTCAGCTTCTCCGGCCGCGGCACCAACGTCGGTATCGCCTTCGTGCTGCTGAAAGACTGGAGCGAGCGTGGTGCAGACCAGACGGTGCAGGCGCTGGCCGGCCGCTCGATGGCACACTTCTCGCAGCAGAAAGAGGCGAAGATCTACGCCCTGGTGCCGCCTGCCGTGATGGAGCTGGGTAACGCCACCGGCTTCGACTTCTACCTGCAGGACACCAACAACGCCGGGCATGAGGCGCTGATCGCCGCGCGCAACCAGTTCCTCGGCATGGCCGCGAAAGACAAACGCCTGACGGCGGTGCGCCCGAACGGCATGGATGACGAGCCGCAGTATGAGCTGATGATTGATGACGAACGCGCTCGCGCCCTCGGCCTGAGCCTGGAGGACATCAACGACACGCTCTCCGCCGCGTGGGGCTCCAGCTACGTCAACCAGTTCATGTACCAGGACCGCGTGAAGAAGGTCTACATCCAGGGCCGCGCCACCTCGCGCGTGACGCCGGAAGACCTCAACAAGTGGTATTTCCGCAACAGCAGCGGCCAGATGGTGCCGTACTCCGCCTTCGGCAGCGGCAAATGGGGCTACGGCTCACCGCGCTTTGAACGCTTTAACGGCGTCTCGTCCGTGGAGCTGATGGGTTCCCCGGCCAGCGGCTACAGCTCCGGCGACGCCAGCAAAGCGGTGATGGAGATCGCGGCCAAACTGCCGAAAGGCTTCCGCGTGCAGTGGCACGGCATCTCCTATGAAGAGCAGATCTCCGGCTCCCAGGCCCCGGCGCTGTATGCGATCTCGGTGCTGGTGGTGTTCCTCTGCCTGGCGGCGCTGTATGAGAGCTGGAGCATTCCGTTCTCGGTGCTGCTGGTGGTGCCGCTCGGCGTGCTGGGTACCATTGGTGCGGTGCTGATGCGCGGCCTGCAGAATGACGTCTTCTTCCAGGTCGGCCTGCTGACCACGGTGGGGCTGGCGGCGAAAAACGCCATCCTGATTGTGGAGTTTGCCAAAGAGCTGCATGAGCGTGAGGGCAAAGGGATTGTTGAGGCGGCAGTAGAAGCGGCCAAGCTGCGTATCCGCCCGATCATCATGACCTCAATGGCCTTCATCCTCGGCGTGGTGCCGCTGACCATCTCCCACGGCGCAGGCGCAGGCAGCCAGCACTCCATCGGTACCGCGGTGGTCGGCGGGATGATCACCGCGACCTTCCTGGCGATCTTCTTTGTCCCGATGTTCTATGTGGTGGTGGTGCGCCTGTTTACCCGCAACCGCGCAGACAAGTCTAACCCTGTGACCGGCACTGGCCACGCTATTGAGAAAACCAACCATGAATAAGCCATTCCGCCTCTCCCTGATGGCGCTGGTGACCCTTGCCACCCTGAGCGGGTGTACACTCGCCCCGGACTATAACCGGCCCGTGATGCCGGTACCCGCCAACTGGAACGCGCCCGCACAGGGCGCACAGGCCAACGGCGCGGACATCGGCTGGAAGACGTTCTTCAACGATCCGGCACTGCAACAGCTGGTCAGCCTGACGCTGGCCAACAACCGTGACCTGCGGGTCGCGGCGCTGAATGTGGAAAGCGCCCAGGCGCAGTTTGACGTAGACCGTGCGGCGCTGCTGCCGACGGTGGCCCTCGGTGCCGGCGGCACCGGGGCGCACCTGCCGGGCGGGCTGTACAACACCCGCAGCACCGGCCCGGTGACCTACCACCAGTACCAGGCCAACCTCGGCGTCACCTCCTACGAGCTGGATCTGTTCGGCCGGGTGCGCAGCCTGCGTGACGAAGGGCTGGAGACCTACCTCCAGACCGAAGCGACCCAGCGTGCCACCCAGTTGAGCCTGGTGGCGGAAGCGGTCTCCGGTTACCTGTCGCTGTGCGCCGACCGTGACCTGCTGGCCCTGGCGCAACAGACCGTGGCGAGCCAGACCGACTCCTACAACCTGACCAAAGTCAGCTATGAGCAGGGCGTGGCGACCACCCAGGATCTGGCGCAGGCCGAGACCACGGTGCGCAGCGCGCAGGCGGACGTGGCGAGCTACAGCCGCCAGGTGCGCCAGGACATCAACGCCCTGAACCTGCTGGCCGGCACCACGGTGCCGCAGTCGCTGATCGACGGCGCGACGCTCAAGCGTGACTGGCACTTCCCGGCGCTGCCGGCGGGCCTGCCGTCTGACCTGCTGACCCGCCGCCCGGACATCGTCGCGGCGGAGCATGCGCTGAAAGCGGCCAACGCCAACATCGGCGCGGCGCGCGCGGCCTTCTTCCCGAGCATCTCACTGACCGGGCAGGGCGGCACCACCAGCGCCAGCCTCGGCGATCTCTTCTCCGGCGGCACCGGCTCCTGGTCGTTTATGCCGTCGATTAACCTGCCGATCTTTGACGGCGGCGTGAACCGCGCCAACCTGACGATCGCGGAAGTGTCGAAGAAGATTGAAGTGGCGCGCTATGAGAAGGCGATCCAGCAGGGGTTCGAAGAGGTTTCTGACGGCCTGGCCGGCCAGCAGACCTACCAGGATGAGCTGAAGGCGCGCGAGCTGGACACCGCCGCCAACCAGCGCAACTACGACACCTCGCAACTGCGTTACAAGCAGGGCGTGGATAACTACCTGAATGTGCTGGTGGCGCAGCGTTCGCTGTATGCCGCGCAACAGGCGGAGATCACCACCCGCCTCGGCCAGCTCAACCAGACCATCACCCTCTATAAAGCCCTCGGCGGCGGCTGGAAGCCTTAATTCCGGCAACGTGAGTGAATGTGTGACTTCCCCAAAGGGCGCTTCGGCGCCCTTTTTTACGCCTGCTCTTTTTCCAGCCCGGCCGCCACCAGCCCGCGGAAGGCGGCCAGGGCCGGGTTGTCACAATCTTGCCGCCACGCCATGTAGACGTCTGCCACCGCGCCCTCCTGCGGCAGCGGGCGGAAGGTGACGCCCTCCATCCGCAGGGACTGCGCCGAGGCGGGGACGATCGCCATGCCCAGCCCGGCTTTGACCAGCGCCAGGATGGTATGGGTCTGGCTCAGGAACTGCACATAGCGCGGCAGCACGTTGGCCTGGCTGAACAGCGACACGATGCAGTCATAGAAATATTTCCCCTCGTTCGGCGAATACATAATAAACGGCTGGCGGTGCAGCGCCGCCAGGCTGGGCAGCGGCTCCGTGGCCAGCGGCGAGGCAGCGGGCAGGGCGAGCACCAGCGGTTCGCGCAGCACCCGCAGGTACTCCAGCGGGAACAGCGGCAGCGGCTGGCGCACAAAGGCCACATCCAGCGTGCGCGCCACCAGCGCCTGCAACTGCGCCGACGAGACCATCTCTTTTAAAATCATCTCCACCTCCGGCAGCACCCGGCTCGCCTCGGCGATCAGCGCCGGGATCTGGCTGTAGGCACACACGGCGGTAAACCCCAGCGTCAGCCGCCCGGCGACCCCGGCCGCCACCCGCCGCGCCGAGATCTCCGCCTGCTGGGTAAACGCGAGGATCTGCCGCGCATCACGCAGGAAACTCTCGCCGGAGGCGGTCAGGCGCACCTGCCGGTGGCTGCGGGTCAGCAGCGTGACGCCCAGGGCGTGCTCCAGCAGCTGGATCTGGCGGCTCAGCGGCGGCTGGGTCATAAACAGCCGCCGGGCGGCGCGGCCGAAGTGCAGCTCCTCGGCCACCGCCACAAAACAACGCAACTGGCTCAGCTCCATGATTCAATTCTTGTATCGGTTGATAGTGAATCTAACTTAGACCTATATCGATGATGTTTCTATGATGTTACATGTATGATCTGAAAATGTTTTAACCGGCAGAGCGCCCAATGAGGAGCCACGCCGGGAAGCCTCACCCTAAAAATACATTAAAACAAACTCTTACCTTTACGGGTGCCTGACCGCCCCGTGTAACCGATAGAACAGTCTTACCGCCAGCGACGGCACCGAGGCATAACGCCGCGATCAAGGATGAAACTCACCATCATGATGTGGAGACGACGATGACTACCCCTACCTCCGCCACTTCGCCGACGCCACCGGCACAGTCCGCGACACACCAGTCCGCACAGCCGGGCCAGCGGGCGGTGCCGTTAACGCAGGCGCAGCCGGGCCACTTCCGCTATGTGGTACTGGCGATGATCTTCCTGATCACCGTGATTAACTATGCTGACCGCGCGACGATGTCGATCGCCGGGACAGAGGTCTCGCGTGTGCTGGGCCTTAACCCGATGATGCTCGGGCTGGTGTTCTCCGCCTTTGCCTGGGCCTATGCGCTGGGGCAGATCCCCGGCGGCTGGCTGCTGGACCGCTTCGGCGCGCGCCGCGTCTACGGGTGCAGTTTGCTGCTCTGGTCGGTGTTTACCATGATGCAGGGCACCGTGGGCTGGTTCGGCGTCACCGGGGTGTATGCGGCGATGGTGCTGTTCGCCATGCGCTTTATGCTCGGCCTGGTGGAAGCCCCGGCATTCCCGGCCAACTCCCGTATTGTGGCCTGCTGGTTCCCCACCAATGAGCGCGGCACCGCCTCGTCGCTGTTTAACTCCGCCCAGTATATGGCGGTGGTGGTGTTTACCCCGCTGATGGCCTGGCTGACGCACGCGCTCGGCTGGGAGCATGTGTTTATCTGGATGGGCGCGCTCGGGCTGGCGATCGGCGTCGGCTGGTTCGTGTTCTATAAAGAGCCGCACACCAGCCCCCACCTCGGCAAGGCGGAGCTGGAGCACATCCGCGCCAACGGTGCACTGGTGGACCTCGAGCAGAACCGCCGCCGCGACCGCCGCCGCTTTACCTGGCAGGAGGTGCGCCAGCTCTTCACCAACCGCACGCTGTGGGGCATTTACATCGGCCAGTACTGCATTACCGCCCTGAGCTACTTCTTTATCACCTGGTTCCCCATCTACCTGATCAAAGGGCGCGGCATGTCGATCATGGAGGCGGGCTGGGTCGCGGCGCTGCCGGCCATCTGCGGCTTCAGCGGCGGGGTGCTGGGCGGCATGTTCTCCGACTTCCTGATCCGCCGCGGCGTGCACCCGTCCCCGGCGCGTAAGACGCCGTTTGTGCTCGGGATGTTTATGGCCTCGATGCTGGTGTGGGCGAACGTGGTCTCCTCTGACAGCGCGGTGATTGCGCTGATGGCGGTGGCGTTCTTCGGCAAAGGGTTGTCGGCCATCGGCTGGGCGGTGATGTCCGATACCGCGCCGGAACAGATGATCGGCCTGAGCGGCGGGGTATTTAACTGCCTGGGCAACATCGCCGGCATCATCACCCCGGTGGTGATCGGTTACCTGGTGGCGACCACCGGCTCCTTCGAAACGGCGCTGTGGTTCGTCGGCGCGCACGGCCTGCTGGGGATGTTCGGTTACCTGGTCGTCGCCGGGAAGTTCGAACGGCTGGTGATCAAAACCCCGGCGGAGCAAACCCCGCGCTAAATCGGTGTACAGAGACGGCGGCCGTGACCGCGGCCGCCGTCTGCTGATCCCCTTCATGCCCTTCAGGCAATGATCACAAAATCGCAGTGCTGCACGGCGCGGGTACGGGAGCAGACCTCAAACCCGTTGCGTGACCCCTGCTGGTTGGCGTTGCCTTCGATCGTCTGGAAGGTGTGGTCCACGCCGTCAAACGCAAAGCCGACATGCGTCCAGTCCTGCGCACTTTTCCTCACCAGAAACAGCCCGACCCCGGCCAGATCGCTCCACGGCGTGTTGCCGCTGTCGATGTGCACCCCCGGAATGAACCGCCCATGCTCTTTGGCGCTGGTTGCCAGCGCATCACAGCTTAACGACACCTCCAGCGGCAGCGGCACCTGCTGCACCGCGCAGGCCTGCATCAGCACAAAACTGACGAACCCCGCGCACCACAGAAACGCATCGCCATCCTGCCCGTTGCAGTAGAGCCGCACCCAGGGGCCGCGGTTCTCACCGCCCAGCTCCAGCGGGTGCGCGGCCAGGTGCTGGCGGGCGATCTTCAGCAGGGTCTGCGGCAGGGTGGTATCGGGCGTGGGGAGCTGCAGGGCGCGGCGCATCGGGGCCACCAGCTGCGCCCAGTCATCCGCGTTGACCGGGCCGTTGTCGGCCAAAGCAGATGCCTGCCGGAAAGCAGACAGCGCCCGCTGGGTGGCCGGGCCGAAGTCGCTGTCGATCACCAGGCCGTGGCCGTGGAACGTCAGCCACTCCTGCACGCGTTTCACAGCGTCCGAGTGGTCGTTCAGGGCGATGGGGCCGGGGAAGGTGGTTTCAGCGAGGATGTAGCTGAAGGGCTGATAATCAAACATATTTTTACCCCACGAAAAAGAGAGAAAGAGGCGTCCCGGCGCACCGGGCGGCACACTGCCATGCGTCAATACCGGCGTATTGGTTAAACATTGACCTGTTTACCCGAAAGGTAAACCGGATAGCGGGGAAATAACAGGCAAGGGGTCACACGGGGAAAGGGCACATTGATTGTATTGATAAATTACTCTGATGATTCGGAATTTCCTCAGGCTTCCGGCCCGCCGGGCATAGGCGGCGCTAACCTGCGGTAATTGTGTTGATTTTTTGCAATCACCCCATTTCCTCCCATACTTAAACCAGCGCCGCACCCGATGGCGTGACCCCTCTTACCGTTATCAGCCAGGAGCCAGTAATGAGTAATGCGTTTCTTGAATCCATTGCCGTCCGCCGCAGTATCTACTCGCTGGGCAGTGAGCTGCCCTGTTCCGAATATGAGGTAATCCGCCTGATCACCGAGGCCGTCAAACTCAGCCCCTCGGCGTTCAACTCCCAAAGCTCCCGCGTGGTGATTTTGTTTGACGGCCAGCACCAGCAGTTATGGGAGATCGTCAAACAGGAGCTGAAAAAGATTGTGCCGCCCGATGCGTTTTTCACCACGGAAAACAAGATCGGCTCCTTTGCCGCCGGGGCGGGCACGGTGCTGTTTTTTGAAGACACCCGCGTAATTGACGACCTGCAAAAGCAGTATGCGCTGTATGCCGAAAACTTCCCGGTCTGGTCAGAACACTCCACCGGCATCGCCCAGTTCTCTGTCTGGTCGGCGCTGGCGCAGGTGAAAATCGGCGCGTCCCTGCAACATTACAACCCGCTGATTGACGAGGCGGTACAGCAGCAGTGGCACCTGCCTGCCCACTGGCGGCTGCGCGCCCAGATGCCGTTCGGCAGCATTGCACAGCCGCCGGGCGAGAAAAGTTATATGGATGATGAACAGCGTTTCCGCGTCTTTAAATAGCCTTCCCCCAGCCCTTTCCCTGCCATAAGCCGCGTGATGCGGCTTTTACCCCCGGCACCGTTCACGCCCTGTGATCACGCCTGTTGCGCCATGCCGCAAAACCGGCACCTGCCCGCGCGGGCGGTTATTTTTCAGCCATACTTAGCCCAGTTGACCAACCAGGGGAAGCCTATGTATACACACCGGCTGATTTTTCCGGCCAGCGTCCTGCGCGGGCGCGGGGCGATTGCCCATCTGGGGCGGATGTGCGGGCGGCTGGGGCAGCGCGCCCTGTTAATTGGCGGCAAGCGGGCGCTGGCGTTTGCCGAGCCGCTGGTGGTGCGCCAGCTTGAGGAGAGCGGCGTCAGTTACCTTGGCAGCGAGTGGTACGGCGGGGAGTGCAGTGAGACGCAGATCCACCGGCTGGCGGATCTGCTGGAGCGGCAGGGGGTGGAAGTGGTGATCGCCGCCGGTGGCGGGCGGGCGCTGGACACCGCCAAAGCGGCCGCGGTGCACAACCACATCCCGGTGATGACGCTGCCGACGGTGGCCGCCACCTGCGCGGCGATGACGCCGCTGGTGTTCCGCTACCACGATGACGGCCAGTTCCGCGATATGCAGGCGCTGCCGGAGGGGCCGGCAGCGGCGGTGATTGATGCAGACATCCTGGCGCGCACGCCGCTGCCGGGCTTTGCCGCCGGGCTGGGGGATACGCTGGCGAAATGGTATGAGTACCGTGCCGTGAGCGCGACGCAGGTGAACCCGTCGCTGGCGGCGGTGGTGCGCGCCCACAGTGAGCTGTGCTATTCGCTGATTGTTGACCACGCCGAAGAGGCGTGCCGCGCGGTGCGCAGCGGGCAGGCCAACACCGCGCTGGAGCAGGTGCTGGACGCGGTGTTCCTCTACGCCGGGCTGACCTCGGTGATGAGCAACGGCGGCCACACCGGCGCGGCCCACGCGCTGTATGAGGGCTTCACCGGCTGCGCGCGCACCCGCCACGTGGCGCACGGCCTGCTGGTGGGGTTCGGCAACCTCTGCCTGCTGGCGCTGGAGCAGCGCCACGACAATGAGATCGCCTCCGCCATCGGGCTGGCGCGCGCCGCCGGTATCCCGGTCACCCTGGAGGAGATTGCCCCCGGCCTGACGCCCCAGGAGCGCGCCACCATCCTGCAACGGGCGGTACGCGCGCCGGACATGGCCAATATGCCGTTCCGGGTGGATGTGCCGATGCTCCAGGCCGCCATTGACCATGTCCACCGGCTGGCCGCGAAAACGGTCTAGGGCGTTGCGCATAAAAAAGCCGGCATCCGCCGGCTTTTTTGTCTCTGCATCCCGTATCGGCGCTTATTGCGGATACGGCACCCAGTCGCCGCCGTTGAGGCGGATATAGGGTTTGCCCTGGTACTGCATCACGATGGCGTTGGCATTCTCCGACACCACCGGCGTCTGCGGCAGGTTCTGCGTCAGGGTGGACCAGTCCACGCTTGGCGCGGTGAAGATTTTGCCGTCCACCGAGCGCGCCACCAGCTCCGACACCGCCAGGTAGCTGCTGGGGGTGGTGATGGTCAGCGGCGTGCTCTGGTGCGGTGCCTGCATCCCAAAGAAGCGGATACCGGCCGGGATGTGGGTAATGCTCGGGCTGGGGATGTCACGCAGCCCGGACATCTGCATCTTGTCGCCGGTCACCGCCGCGCCGTGCTCCGGCACAAACACCACCATCACCTTGCGGCCCGACTTCTCCAGCTCGTCAAAGAAGGTGTTGAGCTGGTTGAGCAGGGTAGCCGCGCGGGTTTTGTAGTCCGCCGACTGGGTGGAGCCGATAAAGCGGTTGCCGTCATGCAGCGCAATCAGGTTGAAGAAGGTGGCGCTGCGCGGCGACTCCTGCTTAGTGCCGAGCCAGCGGTTCAGGATCTCCAGGTCGTTATAGATCGGCTCGCCGTCAAAGGAGGTCATCTCATGGCCGATGCCCTGTTGCGACATCAGCGGTGACTGCATGTTGGCCTCTTTGCGCAGGTCATCGATATAGCCGCCGAAGACGCCGGAGTGGTCCATCATCAGCTGCGAGGTGAAGCCGAGTTTGGCGAGGTTGTCGAACAGGTAGCACTGCTGGCCCGCCGGTTTGTAGAGATCGGTGTGGGACGGCTGGCCGCAACTGGCCCGCAGCAGGCGGATGGACGCCGGGCCGCTGTAGGCAGTGGCGGAGTTGAAGCTGTCGAATTTGATGTCAAAGCGCGACCAGAACGGCGAGCTGTCCTGCCCGACGGCCTGCATATCCGCCCAGGCCAGCGAACAGATGTTGATCACCAGAATGTCGAACGGCTGGGCGTCGGCCGGTAACTGCGCCGGGAAGGCGGTACTGCGCGCCCGCTCCTGATCGTAGAACTGGTTCAGGTAGGCGGTCAGGTTGGCGTTGGTGGGCGGCAGGGTCTGCGCCGGGCCGGCTCCCGCCGCCGCCGTAGCCGCACCCGGGGCCGCGGCAGGAGCCGCAGCGCCTGCCGGGGCGGTGGTCACGACAGCGGCACCCGGCGCGGCGCTGGTGATGCGTTCCGGCAGCACCTGCACCGCCACCAGCCACGCCAGCACGCCGACGGTAAAGGTGGTGACGCGCACCCACTGGGAGATAAACAGGTAGGCCACCAGCATGGCGAACGCCACGCCGACCCACTGCCAGTTAATAAAGCGGTTGGCAAGATCCAGCAGGTAAGAGGGGCTGAACCCGGCCACCTGCGTCCCCTCGGAGAGGATTGAGCGGTAACCCGGCAGCCAGGTGTCATGGTAAAACAGCCCCAGCCCCACCGGAATGGCGAGAATATGCCGCCAGCGGTGCAGCCGCAGGGAGGGCAGCGGGAACAGCAGGAAGGCCACAAAGATCAGGTTGCTGATCAGGTCAAAGTTCAGGTAGCCGTTCCACAGCAGCATGAACTTCAGCAGAAAATAGTAGTTCCAGCCGCCCAGCCCGCGCCAGTGTCGCCACAGGTCAGGTCGGGCGGCAGGCGCGTGCCGCGGGGCAGTATTATCACTCATGATGGGAGGTTTTCTCTTTAGTCGTGCCGTCACGCACCCAGACGCCGGCGGATTTCAGGTAACGGGTAGGGAAGATCCGGGCCTGAAGGCCCTGCCAGAAACGGGGCAGCGCGCGCCGTGCCGCCCAGCCGAGGAAAAAGAAGATCACGGCGGCGATCAGGAACACCTGGATCAGGTCGGTAGAATTCATGGCGCGCCCTCCGGCCCGGCGGCCAGCACCGGCAGGGTCAGCGGCTGCGGCCGGCGGCGCGGCGCAGGGGCAGGCGCCGCCGGTTGCGCGGAGGCGGCCGCCGTGAGCGGCAGCGGGGCCTCATCGGTGTCCGGCGCGTCACGCTCAATGCGGCTCAGCTGCTCCAGGATGGCGGTATCCTCATGCCACTCGCGGCGGCTGGTAAAAGCGTCGGTCACCGGGAGCTGGAACACCGACTCCAGGGCGATCTCCAGATCCGGCAGGCGGCAGTTGGAGAGGAAGAGGTGCAGGTGGTGCGCATCCACTGTGACCAGGTCGCCGTCACGCCGCAGGGTACAGAGCGACAGCGCCTGGCGCGGCAGCAGCCCCGGCACCGGCCGCATCGACAGCAGAATGCCTTTGGTGTCCTCCGCCAGCAGGCTGCTGTCGAGCAGCGAGCGCACCGTGTTGCAGAAGGCCGGGCGCGCCAGCACGCCGCGCACCTGCAAGGGCCGCATCCCGGTGATCAGCCGCTCCACATTCTCCGGCAGCGGGCGGCTGTAGCGGCTGCCCTGGATGCCGTCCAGCAGCGTCAGGAAGGCGGAGAGCGTTGCTGCCTGCGGCACCACCAGATTGGCACCGCACGCCTGCAACAGCTTCTCATCCGTATAGCGCAGGCTCACTTTCATCTCCCGTACCGCAATCTTCAGGCCGTTACCGCCTGCCTGCCGCACCTGATAGATTTCCCGTGCCAGCGCCGGGATCGCCTGGTTGCTGTGCAGGGCAAAAATCAGCGTCGCGGCGTGCAGCGCCTCACCGCGCCGCGCCAGCTGGGCGTTGTCGTCAAACAGCTGCCAGTTGCTGGAGAGCGGCGGCGCGCCTTCCAGCACGCTGCGTTCGGCCAGGTACCAGGTGTCATCACTGCCGCGGAAATCCCCGGTGGGCTGATCGTCCTGTAAGGCGAAGCCGCCCCCGGGCAGGGTGCGCAAATTAAAGCGCTGGTTGGTCACCACCCCTTTATCCGCCGCCCACCAGGTGACCTGATAGGCGTTATTTTCCACCTCCGTTGTCAGGGCGGAGAAGCCAAATAAGAGCTGGTGTTGTGATATTAACGCGCTTTTTATTTTATTCACCCCGGCACTGTGGCAAATAATCAAAAATGTGCTACCGCGTTTATTCATCAGGCTGCGCATCGCCTGCAGCCATTGTGTCAGTGCCGCCTCGCCCAATTCCAGGAATAGGGTGGCCGGGGCGTAATAGATAATTAAGCCGCCGGGTTTGCGGATTAACCGCCCGGCTTCCACCGGTAAACGGCGTAACGCCGCTTTTTCTGCCGGCAGGGTAAAGAGCGGCAACCGTTTTACCGCCGCACCGGGCAGCGCGCCGAGCAACTCCCGCGGGCGCTCGCCACTGCAAATCAATGAAATATCAGTCTCCTGCGGCTGGCTTTCTGCCACCTGGCGGCAGAGCGCGCGCGCATTTTCCTGAGTGTCACTATTAACCCAGTAAAGTCCGCGCGCCTGCATTACCGATAATTCATCCCAAAGCTGTTTAATACCGAAGGGAAATGATAGCGCCATGAAATTTTCTGCTTTATGAAAAGTTTGCTGGGGTAAAAACGGAAAAAACCTATAAATGAGTCTAACATTGCCATTTGTAATCACCAACTTTACGCTTAAAAAATAATGACACGGCAGCCCGGCCCCATGCGGGTTTCCCGGTTTTTCAGCGCTTTTAGCGCGTTGTCCCGTTTAAGGTTACAGGTATGGATAATAAACATCAGCTTACGTTTCCGCCGGAAAACCCGGCTATTAGTGATGATTTTTATGTGCTGAGAAAAACGTTTGAGATCCCGGCATTCCGCTATGTGGATATTTCCCGGGCGTCGCGTATTCCGGCGTTATTGGCCCGCTGGCCGCTGCTGGGGGAGTTAAGCACCCGGCCTGACCCGCAGGAGCCTGCCTGAGATGCCGGTGGTTGCCATTCAGGGGGTACGCGGCGGCGCAGGCGGCAGCGCGGTGACGGCCGGGCTGGCCTGGGCGCTGCATCAGCTGGCGGAGAGGGTGCTGGTGGTGGATCTCTCACCGGATAACCTGCTGCGCCTGCATTTTAATATGCCGTTCGGCGAGGCACGCGGCTGGGCGCAGGCGCAACAGGCCGGTCTGCCGTGGCAACAGGCGGCGATGCGCTACAGCGGCGGGGAGGGCGGGCAGACACCGCTCGATCTGCTGCCGTTCGGCCGCAGTGAAACCCACACGGTGCCGGGCGCGCTGCCGGAGGTGGCGGCGCTCTGCCGCGCTGGTCACTACCAATGGGTGCTGCTGGATCTGCCCGCCGGGCGGGAAAACCCATTGACCCTGCAGGCACTGGCGCAGGCAGACCGGCTGCTGCGGGTGGTCACGGCGGAAGGCAACTGCCACGCCCGCCTGCACCAGCAACCCGCCCCGGCAGGCAGCCTGCTGCTGGTGAACCAGTTCACGCCCGCCAGCCAGCTCCAGCAGGACATCCTGCTGCTCTGGCAGCAGAGCCTGCCGGGGCTGCTGCCGTTTGTCATTCACCGCGATGAGGCGGTCAACGAGGCGCTGGCCGCCAAACAGCCGGTCGGGGAGTACCGCGCGCACAGCCTGGCCGCCAAAGAGATGACGGTGCTGGCCAACTGGTGCCTGATCAACCTGAAGGGGGGCACAGCATGACGCCGCTGAGGCTGTTTTTAATGCCGCCGGTCAGGGCGGCGCTGCGTGCCCGTTACCAGGATTACCGCCGCCACCGCGCCGGGGCGCTCGCCAGCGGGCTGATGACCTTCTGGGTGGCGCTGGCGTGGCTGGTGCTGCGGCTGGAGTCCCCGGCGTGGCAGCCGGTACGCGCCCACCCGCGCCACTGGTTCCCGCACATCGCCCCCCATAAGCCGCGGCTGCTGGATGGCCTGCGCTACCTGTTGCAGGCGGGCTGGCTGCTGCTGACCCTGCCGGGGCGGCAGGTGCGCACCCCGCGCGAACGGCGGCTGGTACCGGCCTACACCCGCTGGCGGCAGCGGATGCTGGCGCGCCTTAACCAGCTCCCGGCACAGATGGGGGCCGCCAGCCTGGCAAGAAAAGCCCAGCGGCGCATCGGGCGCATGCCGCCGTTGCTGCGGCGGGTGCTCTATGTCACCACCTGTGCGGTGGCGCTGGTGCTGGCGTGGTTCTGCATCTCCCAGCCGTTCGGCCTGTTCGCCCAGTTCACCTTCGTGCTGCTGCTGTGGGGGATTGCGATGCTGGTGCGCAATATCCCCGGCCGGTTGCCGACCCTGATGCTGATTGTGCTGTCGCTGACCGTCTCCTGCCGTTACCTCTGGTGGCGCTATACCCAGACGCTGAACTGGGATGACTCGCTGAGCCTGATCTTCGGCCTGACGCTGCTGGTGGCAGAAACCTACGCCTGGGTGGTGCTGGTGCTCGGCTATTTCCAGACCATCTGGCCGCTGAACCGCAAACCCGCGCCGATGCCGGAGGACATCAGCACCTGGCCGCATGTGGATGTGATGGTGCCGACCTATAACGAGGATCTCAGCGTGGTGCGCTCCACCCTCTATGCGGCACTGGGGATGGACTGGCCCAAAGAGAAGCTGGAGGTGTGGCTGCTGGATGACGGCAACCGCCCGGCGTTCCGCGCCTTTGCCGAGGAGATCGGCGTGCGCTATGTCGCCCGGCCGACCCACGAACACGCCAAGGCGGGGAACATCAATAACGCCCTGAAACAGGCCACCGGCGATCTGGTGGCGATCTTCGACTGTGACCACGTGCCGACGCGCTCCTTCCTGCAGATGACCGTGGGCTGGTTCTTCAAAGACAAGAAGCTCAGCATCGTACAGACGCCGCACCACTTTTTCTCGCCCGACCCGTTTGAGCGCAACCTCGGCCGCTTCCGCCAGGCACCCAATGAGGGGGCGCTGTTCTATGGGCTGGTACAGGATGGTAACGACCTCTGGGACGCCACCTTCTTCTGCGGCTCCTGTGCGGTGATCCGCCGTAATGTGCTTAATGAGATTGGCGGCATCGCGGTAGAGACGGTCACCGAGGATGCGCACACCTCGCTGCGGATGCACCGCCACGGTTACACCTCCGCCTATATCCGCATCCCGCAGGCGGCCGGGCTGGCCACCGAGAGCCTCTCGTCCCACATCCGGCAGCGCATCCGCTGGGCGCGCGGCATGGTGCAGATTTTCCGGCTCGACAACCCGCTGTTCGGCAAAGGGCTGAAGCTTTCGCAACGGCTCTGCTACGTCAACGCCATGATGCACTTCCTCGCCGGGGTGCCGCGGCTGATTTTCCTGCTGGCCCCGCTGGCGTTCCTGCTGTTCCACGCCTACATCATCTACGCCCCGGCGCTGGCGATTGTGCTCTATGTCTTCCCGCATATGGTGCATGCCAGCCTCACCAACTCACGTATCCAGGGTAAGTTCCGCCACTCGTTCTGGAGCGAGATCTACGAGACGGTGCTCGCCTGGTATATCGCCCGGCCCACCACCGTGGCGCTGTTCCGCCCGCATGGCGGGGTGTTTGACGTCACCGCCAAGGGCGGGCTGGTGGAGGAGTCCTATGTGGACTGGAAGATCTCCCAGCCTTACCGGGTGCTGATGCTGCTGAACCTGCTGGGGCTGATTTTTGCCTTCTGGCGTTTCGGCTGGGGGCTGCCGGATGAGCGCTTCACCGTGCTGGTGAGCGTCGGCTGGGTTATCTACAACATGATTATCCTCGGCGGTGCCACGGCGGTGGCCTTTGAGGCGAAACAGGTGCGGCAGGCGCACCGCGTCGAGATCACCTTGCCCGCCGCGCTGATGCGCCCGGACGGCCATATGTTCGCCTGTACGCTGCGTGACTACTCCGAAGGGGGCGTGGGCGTTGAGGTGGAGGATGCCGCCGAGCACTTCCGCGCCGGGGAGAGTGTGCAGCTGTTGCTGCGGCGCGGCGACCAGGAGTTCATCTTCCCCTGTGTGATTACCCGCCAGTTTGGTAACCGCCTGGGGATGCATACCGATAACCTCACCGTGCAGCAGCAGATCGACTTTGTGCAGTGCACCTTCGCCCGCGCCGATACCTGGGTGATCCAGGGCGACAGCTTCCCGGAAGACCGGCCGCTCGCCAGCCTGCGTGAAGTGATGGCGCTGGGTATCCGCGGCTATCTGCGGATGGCGGAACACCTGCCGGCGTTTATCCGCCCGGTGGTGCAACTCTTTACCTCTGTTTTCGCCGGGCTGCTGTCACTGGCCCCGCGCGGCGTATCCACCCTTCCTGTGGCGCATGGGGCGCCACTGGCAGCGAACCCACCAAGATGATGACACCAATGATTAGACTATTGACCTGCTTTATTGCCGCCATGTTCAGCATGAATGCGATGGCCCAGCTCCCGGTGACACCGCTGACCGCACCGCCGGGGACCGCCACCCCGGAGACGCCGCCCGGCAGCCCCACCGCCCCGGTGCGTGATATGCACGTGGCCTTTCCCCAACTGGCACCGCCGCCCGGTACCTTTGTGCTGCGCGGCATCGCCCCTGAAGGGCAGATTGAGTTCGGCGTGCGCAGTGACGAGGTGGTGACGCAAGCCACCCTGAACCTCCAGTTTACGCCGTCGCCGTCGCTGATCCCGGTGGAGTCCCAGCTGAAGGTCTACCTGAATGACCAGCTGATGGGGGTCACGGCCATCAGCGCCGAGCAGCTCGGGAAACCTAATCAGGTGCAGTTGCCGATCGACCCGCGCTATATCACCGACTTTAACCGGCTGCGGCTGGTGTTTATCGGCCATTATCAGCATCTTTGTGAAAACCCGGCCAACAGCAGCCTGTGGGTGGACATCGGGAAAGGCAGCTCCCTGGATCTGCGTTACCAGAAACTGCCGGTGGATAACGATCTCTCCCATTTCCCGGAGCCGTTCTTCGACGCGCGTGATAACCAGCCGCTGACCCTGCCGATGGTGTTCGCCGGCCAGCCCGACCTGGGGATGCAGCAGGCCGCCGCGAAACTCGCCTCCTGGTTCGGTACCCAGGCGCAATGGCGCGGCCAGCACTTCCCGGTGCTCTATAACCAACTGCCCACACGCCATGCGGTGGTGTTCGCCACCAATGACCAACGGCCCGGCTTCCTGCGCGACCTGCCGCCGGTGAATGGGCCGACGGTAGAGATGATCTCCCACCCCGATAACCCCTATGTGAAGCTGCTGGTGGTGATGGGGCGTAACGATCAGGATCTGGTGCAGGCAGTCACCGGCATCGCCCAGGGGAATATCCTGTTCCGCGGGCCACAGGTGGCGGTGAACAAAGTCGAACAGCTTGCGCCGCGCCAGCCTTACGATGCGCCGTTCTGGGTGCGTACCGACCGGCCGATGACCTTCGGCGAGCTGAAAACCTACCCGGAACAGCTCCAGGCCGACGGGATCCAGCCTTACCCGATTGCGCTCAGCCTTAACCTGCCGCCGGATCTGTTCCTGATCCGCAGCTCCGGCATCACTATGCAGCTGAAATACCGCTATACGCCGCCGGAGCTGGCGAACACCTCGCGCCTCAGCGTGACCCTCAATAACCAGTTTGTGCGCGCCTTCAGCCTGCAGCCCAGCACCCGCGACAGTACCCAGCTGCTGCGCCTGCCGCTGCTTGGCCTCTCGGACGACGGGCAGAAGCTCTCTATCCCGGCGCTGAAACTCGGGGCGCTGAACCAGATGCGCTTTGACTTCGAATATGCCTCGCTGCTCTCCAGCAGCCGTACCGACCGCTGCGAGACCTTTACCACGGTGAATAACCATGTGGTGATCGACGACAGCTCCACCATCGACTTCTCCGGCTACCGCCACTTTATGTCGATGCCGGATCTGCGCGCCTTTATCAACGCCGGTTTCCCGTTCAGCCGTATGGCCGATCTTTCCGAGACGCTGGTGCTGGTGGCCCCGCAACCGCAGCCGGTACAGCTGACCGCGCTGCTTGATGCCCTGGGGCGCATCGGTTCGCAGACCGGCTACCCGGCGCTGGGGGTGACCCTCAGCGATGACTGGGCGAAGGCCAAACAAACGGACGCCGATATTCTGATGATTGGCACGCTGCCGACCGATCTGCGGGGCGATAAATCCCTGAGCCTGCTGATGGATGCAACCCAGAGTTCTGTCACCCAGCCGAGAAGGCAATCGCCGTTGCCGGACAGCAATACCCCGGCCGGTGACGCCCAGCCGACCAGCCGCACGACCATCACCGCCGCTGACCCGGTCGCGGCGCTGGTGGGGGTGCAGTCGCCTTACCATGAGCAGCGCAGCATCGTGGCGATTCTGGCGGATAACACCGCCGGGCAGGCGCTGATGAACGAGGCACTGCAGGACAGCGGTAAACGGGCGGCGATCAGCGGCTCGGTGGCGGTGGTGCGCGCCTCCGGCGTAAGCAGCCTGCGGGTGGGGGATGTCTACTTCGTCGGCCACCTGCCGTGGTGGGAGCAGGCGTGGAACCAGCTGGCGACCCATCCGGGCTGGCTGGCGGTGATGGCGGCCGTGCTGGTGGTGCTGGTGGCGTTGCTGCTGTGGCGCGCGCTGCGCCTGCTGAGCCGCCGTCGCGTGAACTCTGAGGAGTAACCATGCGGACTTCTTTTTTGCGGCCCTGTCTGCCGCTGGCCCTGAGCCTGACGCTGATGCCGCTGGCGCAGGCGGTAGAGCAGGCGGTCACGCCGCCTGCGGCCGGGGCCGTCTCCCCGGAGGCCTGGTTGCTGGATCAGGTGCGGCTGGGTGAGGCGACCTTTCAGGATGCGCTGGTGCAGCAGTCTTTGCACCGCCTGGAGCTGATGAGCCCCAATAACCCGCAGGTACTCGCCGCGCGCCTGCGGCTGGCGCTGCGCCAGGGCAATATCCCCCAGGCGCAGCAGCAGCTCGCCAGATTGCAACAGCTGGCCCCGGATGCCGTTATCACGCGGCAGTCTGCGGTGCTGGTCGGGCTGACCCAGCCGGCACAGCGCCAGCAGCTGCAACAGGCGCGGCTGCTGGCGACGGCGGGCAGGCTGGCGGAGGCGCGCGCCGCCTATGACGCCGCCTTCAACGGCCCGCCGCCGAGCACCGAGCTGGCGGTGGAGTACTGGCGACTGGTGGCGCGGCTGCCGCAACAGGCCCCGGCGGCGATCCGCGAACTCCAGACGCTCGACCGGCAGGCACCGGGCAACAGCCAGTTGCGTATTGCGCTGGCGCAGTTGCTGTTCAGCCAGAATCAGGAGGCAGAGGGCTACGCGATGTTGCAGAAGGCGGCGCAGGATGCCAATGCGCGCGACGCCGCCGGTGACATCTGGCTGACGCGGGTGAAACAGATGACGGTGACCCCGCAAAGCCTGGCGGCGCTGGACCGCTATCTCACGGTGTTTGACAGCGGCCCGGCTGCCGAAGCCGGGCAGAAGGAGCGGGCGCGGCAACAGACGATGCTGGCTGACCCCAACTACCAGGCACGGCTGCGCGGGCTGGCGCAGATTGAGGCCGGGGGCGGCAAAGAGGCGATTGCCGCCCTGGAGCAGGCGCTGCGCGCCAGCCCCAACGACAGCGACCTGTTGGGCGCGCTCGGCATGGCGTATGCGCGATCCGGCGACCGGGCGCGGGCAATCTCCTTGTTCGAGCAGGCGCAAAAAGTGGACACCAACGGCTTCGAGGGCAACCGCTGGGTCAGTCTGATTAATTCCAACCGCTACTGGCTGCTGATTGAGCAGGGCGACAAGGCGCTGAAGGCGAAAGATGTCGCCGCCGCCGAACGCGCCTACCAGCAGGCGGTACCGCTGGAGAAGGATGACCCCTACGCCACGCTGGGGCTGGGTGATGCCGCCGTGGCCCGTAATGACCCAACCGCGGCGGAGCGCTACTACCAGCAGGCGCGCCGCATCGACCCGGCCAACGAGGGGGCGGTGCGCGGGCTGGCCTCGCTTTATCAGCAGCAGTCCCCGGAGAAGGCGCTGGCGTTTATCAACGGCCTGCCCGCGGCCCAGCGCAAAGTGCTCGCAGAGACGCTCAACCGGCTCCAGGGCGATGTGCTGAGCGCCAAAGCGGACCAGCTCAACCAGCAGCAGAAGTGGCGCGAGGCAGCTGCTGCCTATGGCGAGGCGCGCCGTTACGCGCCGGACGACGTCTGGCTTGCCTACCGGCAGGCCGGGGCGCTGCGGCAGATCGGGCAGGGTGCTGCGGCAGACCGGCTGTTCCGCGATTTTATGGCGGCGCACCCGCCCGGCGAGCAGCAGAACTATGCGTACGCGCTCTACCTCTCCGGGCAGGATCAGGATGAGCAGGCGCTGGCGACCCTGAACCGGCTGCCGCGCGCCCAGTGGTCCCAGAACATGAAAGAACTTGAAGAGCGGCTGCGGCAGCAACAGGTGATGGACCGCGCCCTCGCATTGCGCGCGGCCGGCAAGCGCGCCGAGGCGGAGGCGCTGTTACGCAGCCAGCCGCGCCGGACGGCCATCGATCTCACCCTGGCGGACTGGGCGCTGGAAGAGGGCGACTACGCCGCCGCCCGCCGCGGCTACCAGGCGGTGCTCACTGCCGAGCCTGCCAGCCTCGACGCGCAACTGGGGCTGGCTGATGTGGCGGCCGCCCAAGGTGACACTGTCACGGCGCGCCGCCAGTTACAGCAACTGGAGAAGACGCCTGACAGCGCCTTAAGCCTTAACCAGCAGCGGCGCATCGCCGCCGCATGGCAGGCTGTGGGCGATCCACAGCGCGCCGCCCAACGGCTGGCCGCGATCAAACCGGCGGCACGGCAGGCGGGGCCGGGGCAGACCACGGCGCTGATCTTCCGCGACAGCGCCCGGCTTGAGCAGCAGCAGGGCGCGTATGACCAGGCGCGGGAGGATTATGCGCAGGCGATGGTCGCGGGCGGCATCACCCCCACGGTGCCGCAGGATAATGAGGAATACACCCGGCTGACGCGCAACCAGCCCACGGATGACTGGTTAAAACGCGGCATCCGCGCTGACGCGGCGGACGCCTACCGCCAGCAGGAGGTGACATTCACCCTCGACCATGACAACTCCATCTCCAGCGGTACGCCCGGCTACTCCGACTTCAGCGCCAACACCACCATGGTGCAGGCCGATATGCCGCTGGCTGACGGCCGCGCCTTCCTGCGCAGTGACTATGTGCGGATTAACGCAGGCACCTTTGAGACCAGCAACGGCAGTTACAGCGAAGATTTCGGCACCTGTTCCAGCGTCGCCTGTACCACCGATAAAAGCCAGACCGCCAACGGCGTCAGCCTGGCCGCCGGGTGGCGTAACGACCGCTGGAATGCTGACATCGGCACCACGCCGATGGGCTTTGAGGTGGTTGACTGGGTCGGCGGTGTCAGTTACAGCGGGGACTGGCGGCAGATTGGCTGGACGGCCACCGCTTCCCGCCGCCCGATCTCCAGCTCGCTGCTCTCCTACGCCGGCACCAAAGACCCGAATACCGGCACACGCTGGGGCGGGGTGCGCGCTACCGGTGTCAGCCTCAGCGGCAGTTACGATCAGGGCGGGGCGCACGGCGTCTGGAGTGACCTCAGCGCTCACCAGATCACCGGCAAAAACGTCGAGGACAACGAACGCGTGCGGCTGATGGCCGGTTACTACTACAAGCTGATCAACGAAGACAACCGCCGCGCCACCGTGGGCCTCAACAGCATGTGGTGGCATTACCAGAAAGACCTCAGCGGTTACTCGCTGGGCCAGGGCGGTTACTACAGCCCGCAGCACTATCTCTCGTTTGCGGTGCCGGTAAACTATCGCGAGCGTACGGAGAACTGGTCATGGCAGCTCGGCGGTTCGGTCTCCTGGTCCCGCTCAGGTACCGCCGACCAGCGCCGCTACCCGCTCGGCGGGCTGGTTCCCACCTCGTATACCAACCGGGATGATGTCAGCGAGGGCAGCAGCAGCAGCGGGTTTGGTTACACCTTGCAGGCGCTGCTTGAACGGCGGCTCACCAGCCACTGGACGCTGGGTGCCGGGGTCGATATCCAGCAGGCCGAGGATTACACCCCCAGCCATGTGCAGATCTATATCCGTTACTCCGCCGCCGGCTGGCAGGGCGATCTCGATCTCCCACCGCAGCCGCTGACGCCGTATGCGGATTTTAAATAACCCACGCCCGTTACATTAATCCCTATAAATGAATAAAGCAGAACCGTTAACCCGGCTCTGCTTTATTTTTTTGCGCGCGATAGAGGGTAGTGATCATTATCCATAGGCAGAGAGGAGGAGATTGTATGATGCGTGTTTCTTATCGCAGGGCAAAGGCGGGAGAATATAGTTAATACCTTAAAGACATGGCTAAACGCGCAAGGGAAATATCGCTTCTTCATCTCTTTGCCTATTTTTCTGGTAGTTCGGCCGTAGTGCGGTAATGGTCAGGCAGCTCTATGAGATGGCGATGTCAGCCATTGGGTCGTACAGGGTTATTGCCGTCATTTTTCTGTTTCTCTTCAGTAGCTAACGAAAATTCAAACAACACCATTCTGGGATTTTCATTTATAATGAAAGGGTTATCTGTCTGGCCGACAGATGCGGTCACGCACCGATTTTTAGTTACAACTTACAAGGCACTTCCAGCACTGATAACGTCGCTGGAAGCAAGGGGACCAAGAAACAACGTTATCGCGTTAAAAGCTAATCAGTAAAAAGAGGGCATGAGGGCGGCTATTATAAAGCCCAACCACCAAAAGAAAAAGCACAGGGCTAACTATAATAAGATAAACAGGAACGTCATCAGATAATTAAACAGGGAGAAGGCCGGGAATATAAAAATCTCAGCTGTAAATTCGTCTGGGGATAATACATGCCAAATCTGTGTACCATTAATCACGGTATTGAACAGGGCAGAAAAGACACACTAATGCAGGCGATAAAGCCAGGCAGGACATCACCGGCGTAAACATAGATATTATTCCGTTTACCTGACACGCCAATACCTGTCAGCAGGCAGGACGCGTTATCCAGGCTGCTTGTGTAAGAGGTCGCAAAGCCGCCTTGTTTTCAGCAGATTTAACATTCCATTATTCATTACAACATTCTGTTCACTTAAAACTTTAAAGGTGCCTTCGGCCAGCCTGAAACTTCTATATAAAAACGCATCCCTTTGTGAAAGCTAAACAGCGCAAAAAGCGGGCAGGGTGCGCGTAAAACCGGCAGGATCGGGCATAATCCAGCCTGATCTTGCTGATTCGCGTAGAAATACACCGCCATACACCGCGTTTTCAGGGTGATTTATACGTAATCTGCTGGGGATTGGGTGCCGGGCTGTGCCAGATTTCACGTAGCGCGATCAGTTTTCCGGTTGAGTATGTGCCTTTATGGCTTGGCCGGGGCATCGCGGTACCCACGTTCTGGTAAATCAGCATACCGGCGTAAGGTGGCTGGGATGCCTGATGGGATTGAGACCTGTGCCGTCGATAAACGGGCAGGCGGCGCAGAGGCAGGTGCACCGGGAATTGTCGCAGGATTGGTGTTCAGGGTGATGATCGTTTTAATAAGGCAATAAGGCAATAAGGCTATCGGGCCAATGTACCGGAACGGCACGCTGAACGAAGGTGCAGCGCGTAACCGGTAATTAAGGGAAGAATTAATCTGGTGCCGGTCATCACTATGAATCGTAAACCCGATGCGGGAAAGCACCGGCATCTGAAGGCGACGCCGTTATCAGCAATCAGCAGTGCAAAAACGTCACGGCCAGGTGCCGGAAACCGGGCGGACAGAAACCGGGACCAGCCCAGGGGAAAACGACATTATGCAGGATAAGCCTATGATGAGTAAGGCCAAACCCCCAGGGCTGCCGGAACCTTACCTAGGTTCATATAATGTATATTATGTTAAATTGCATAACGAGATCCCAGTTTAGTGTTGCTGTCGCGTCCTTATGCTCACTCTTTGATGGCCCGGGGCTTCTGACCTTCCCCCTCCTCACTTCCCTGCCCCTTTTGTGCGCCTGCCCGCAAAAAGAGAACTCTTCTGTCTGGCCTGCATGACGGGTACGCGTTTCACGGCATGATGTGCGCTTGATGCATCAACCCAAGGAGACCCCATGCGCAAAGATGATCTGCTGACCTTCCTGATGAACCAGACTGACTTCTTTAACCCCGCTGACCGCAGCGAGGTCTTTACCGCCGCGTACCTTGCCGCGCGCTTCGGGTTGCAGCGCAATACCGCCAGCCACTACCTGAACCAGTGCGTGGCCCAGGGTCTGGTGATCAAGGTGAACACCCGGCCGGTCTACTTCCTGCACCGTAAGGCGTTTGAGCAGCAGTTCTACCCGCTGTCGAAACAGGAATACGCCAGCATCGATGCGTTGCTGGCGGACAACCAGCAACCGCCGCCGCTGCCTGACCACTTTGCCCTGTTGACCGGCCATGACGGCTCGCTGAAAAAGCCGATCGAGCAGCTTAAAACGGCCCTGTTCTACCCGGACGGCGGCCTGCCGCTGCTGATCACCGGGGACAGCGGCACCGGCAAAAGTTATCTGGCGCAGCTGATGCACCAGTACGCCATCAGCCAGGCGCTGATCGAACCGGACGCGCCCTTCATTGCCTTTAACTGCGCGCAATATGCCAATAACCCGGAGCTGCTGGCGAGCAATCTGTTCGGCTACGTCAAAGGCGCGTTCACCGGCGCGCAAACGGACAAGCCCGGCGCGTTCGAAGCGGCTGACGGCGGGATCCTGTTTTTGGACGAGGTACACCGGTTACATGCCGAAGGCCAGGAGAAACTCTTTACCTGGCTCGACCGCGGGGAGATCTACCGGGTCGGTGAAACGGCCAGAGGCCACGCGGTCTCGGTCAGGCTGGTGTTCGCTACCACAGAGGAGATCCACAGCACCTTTCTGACCACCTTTATCCGCCGCATCCCGATTCAGGTCGTGCTGCCGGCGCTGGAGAGCCGCAGCCGCAAAGAAAAAGAGGCGCTGCTCCTGCAATTTTTCTGGCGGGAAGCGAAGAAAACCGCGCGCCGCCTGAGCCTCAGCCCACGGCTACTGTCGGTGATGACGCACGCGGTCTACCGCGGCAACGTCGGCGAGCTGGACAACGTGGTGAAATACAGCGTCGCCTCGGCGTTCGCGCGGCAGGCCGCGCATGACACCCTGCGGATCTCGATCCACGATCTGCCGGAAACGGTGATGGCACAGATCCCGGCGCTCACGGACAGCCTCACCGCCAACGCCCAGGATATTGAGCTGGATGCGCAAACCCACCTGCCCTGGCTGCTGCATCACCACGACCCCCTCGCCCTGCTGATTGGTGATACCCAACGCACGATCCTGACGCAGTTCAATCACTACCGCGCCGGGCACACCGGCTGGGACGACTGTGAAAAACGCATCGGCCATGAGATTGAAAACCTGTTTGACCGGCTGGTGTTTGACAACCGCGACCGCGACCACTCCCAGCTT
Source organism: Chimaeribacter coloradensis (assembly GCF_002858715.1). Lineage (GTDB taxonomy): Bacteria > Pseudomonadota > Gammaproteobacteria > Enterobacterales > Enterobacteriaceae > Chimaeribacter > Chimaeribacter coloradensis. Next base: position 100,335 of record NZ_PJZH01000012.1, read on the forward strand.
TTGCTGCTGACCACCACGCAGGTGCGCGATGAGTTCTACCGGCTGGAGAAACGTTACCAGCTCCAGTTCAACGGCGACGGCATCTACGCCCTCGCCCACTACCTCACCCAGCACCACCACGAGGAGCCGGCCCCGGCGCAGGGGGAGTTGTGCCGCCAACTGGCCGCACAGCTTGGGCAAACCTACCCGCTGCTGACGCGTTTTGGCCAGGAGGTGCTGGCCTCGGTGGCGCGGCGGCTGGACATCCGCACCCAACCCATTGATTTGATTATTCTTGTTTGCTGGCTCAACAAACTCGGCGTGCAGCACAACGCCCTGGTGACGCGGGCGGTGATCCTGGCCCACGGATACGCCACGGCCAGCAGCATCGCCAACGTGGCCAACCGGCTGCTGAAGCAGAATGTGTTTGAGTCTTTTGATATGCCGCTGGATGTCATGCCGGAGGCGATCGCCCAGGAGGTCATGGCCTATCTGGAACATAACAGCCTGGCCGCCAACCTGCTGATCCTGGTGGATATGGGGTCACTCACCGACATTCACCGCTACTTTACCCGCTCGCTCTCCACGCCGGTGGCGATCATTAATAACGTCTCGACGCGCATGGCGCTCTATGTGGGCGAACGTATCCTCCGGGGCGACGCGCTGGAGGATATCGCCGCACAGGCCGCGGAGGATTTGCCGGTGGAGCAGCAGATCATCTGGCCAAGCCGCAACAAACCGCGGGCGATCATCACCACCTGCGCCACCGGTATCGGTGCGGCCACAAACCTGAGCGCCCTGCTGAAAGCGAGCATCCCGGCGGAACTGGCGATCGATGTGGTGGCCTACGAGGCCGATGCCCTGACCGACCCCGGCCGCCTCGCCTCACTGCTGGCGCGCTTTGAGGTGCTGGCGATCGTCGGCACGCTCGACCCGCACATCCCCGCCGTGCCCTGGCTCTCGCTGGAGTCGCTGCTGGCCGGGCAAGGCAGCGACACGGTGACGGCGATTTTCCGCGGCATCACCTCCCCGGCGGGCGTGGAGGAGATTAATAACCTGATTGTGAAAAACTTTTCCCTGCGGCGGGTGATCGAGTCAGTGACCATCCTCGACACCGGTAAAGTGATCAATCAGGTTGAGCAGTTCTTTGTGCGCTATGAACACCTGGCCGGCACCACGCTGCCGAATAACAAAAAAGTCGCGCTCTACATCCATATCAGCTGTCTGATTGAGCGCCTGATCCGGCAGGCGGCGATCCAGAGCCGGCCGGTGACGCGCGCCCAGTGTCAACGCCGCCACCTGATCCCGCTGCGGGACGCCTTTAGTGTCATTGAGAGCAGTTACAGTGTCAAAATCCCGGAGCCGGAGCTCTGTTACGTCCACGATATTCTCTATTCTGAAACAGAATTTCTCCATTACGATCAAGAGTTTTAACCCCGCCCGCCCCGCTGCGCCCCTGTCCGCCACTTTTTTTGGCATAGGGGTTGCACTCTCTTTACAGAGAACATTCACCACAGAGGTCGGGATGAAACGCCACTATATCGTTGCCAGCCACGGCACTTTTGCCGCCGGTATTGTTAACTCCGTCGAGCTGATATTAGGGAAACAGGAAAATATTCATACGCTGTGCGCTTATCTTGGGGAGGAAGAGGATCTCAGCGCACGTATTACCGCGATAATCTCCTCTTTTCCTGAGGAGGAGGAAGTGATCGCCCTGACCGATATTTTCGCCGGCAGTATCAATAATGAATTTATCCGCTTTATTCACCGCCCCCATTTCCATCTGCTGGCCGGGGTGAACCTGCCGCTTATTATTGACCTGCTGATTGCACCTCCGGAAGAAAATATGACTGCCCTGATTGAAGAAGCCCTGAATAATGCGCGGGAGAGCCTCCAGTATTGTAACCATACCCTTGCCGCCGCCCCGTTAACTGACAAAGATTTCTGATACGGAGAGCCCTATGATCACCCTGTTGCGGGTTGACCACCGCTTACTTCATGGTCAGGTTGCCTTTTCCTGGACGCAGTTTATCGGCGCTGATTGCATCCTGATCGCCAACGACAGCGTACCGGATGATGAGCTGCGCAAAACCACCCTTAAGCTGGCAAAACCGCCGTCAGTAAAACTGGTGATTAAAAATATCAGCGACGCCATTGAGTCATTAAAAAGCGGCGTCACCGATAAATACCGCCTGTTTATTGTGGTGGAGTCGGTGGCAGATGCCTGCCGCCTGGTGAACGCCGTTCCGGAAATAACCAGCATTAACCTGGGTGGGGTAAAAGCGCGTGACGGCAGCCGCACGATTTCCAGGGCGATTAATTTATTGCCGCAGGAGATAGAACAATTACATGACATTATTCAGGCGGGTACGGAAGTGGAAATCCGGCAGGTACCCAATGACCGGAAAGTGCTGTTTAACGAGTCTCTCTGAGTCTGGGGAAAATTATGGCAGAAGCACTATTGCTTGGGCTGGTTGCGTTTATTGCCCAGTCGGAATATGCGCTGGGCACCTCGCTGATTTCACGCCCTATCGTCACCGGGCTGCTGACCGGGCTGGTACTGGGGGATGTGCAGACCGGCATTGTGATGGGCGCGACGCTGGAGCTGGCGTTTATCGGCTCCTTCTCGGTGGGGGCCTCTATCCCGCCGGATGTGGTGACCGGCGGCATTCTGGGGGTGGCGTTTGCCATCACCTCCGGGGCCGGAACGGAAACCGCCCTGCTGCTGGGGTTGCCGATCGCCACCCTGACGCTGGTACTGAAAAATATCTACCTCGGGCTGTTTATTCCGCTGCTTAACCAGCGGGCGGACGCCTTCGCAGCCGACGCAGACACCCGCGGCATTGAGCGGATGCACCTGCTGGCCGGGTTCGGCATGTCTTTGATGCTGGCGGCGGTGGTTACCGTCTCCTTCCTGGTGGGCAGCGCGGCGGTCAAATCACTGCTGGATGCGATCCCGGAGTTCATCAAACATGGGCTGAGCGTCGCGACCGGCATTATCCCGGCGCTGGGCTTCGCCATGCTGGCGCGGTTGTTGATCACCAAACGGGTTGCGCCCTACTTTTTCCTCGGCTTTGTGCTGATGGCCTACCTGAAAATCCCGGTCACGGGCATCGCCATCCTCGGCGCGATTATCGCCGTGATCATGGTGAATATGACCCGCCTGAACGCGCACACCGCCGCCGCACAAGGAGCACGCTATGACGATGAAGATGATTTCTGAGGAACGCGCGGAGAGCGACGCGCCCGCCCAGGCCCTCACCGCGCGGGATCTGCGCCGCCTCTTCTGGCGCTCGTTCCAGATGGAGTTCTCCTGGAACTATGAACGGCAGATGAACCTGGCGTTTGTCTACACGTTGATCCCGGTGCTGAAGAGGCTCTACCCGCGTAAAGAGGATCTGGCGGCGGCGCTGAAGCGGCACCTGGTGTTCTTCAATACCACGCCGCACATCGTGACGCTGATCCTCGGCATCACTGCCGCGATGGAGGAGAAAAACAGCAACCAACGCGACATGGACGCCGCCTCCATCGATAACGTCAAAGCCTCTCTGATGGGGCCGCTGGCCGGGCTGGGTGACTCCTTCTTCTGGGGGACGCTGCGCCTGATCGCCACCGGGATCGGCACCAGTCTGGCGCTGCAAGGCAGTTTGCTTGGGCCGCTGCTGTTCCTGCTGGTGTTTAACGTCCCGCACATTGCGCTGCGCTACCTCTTTACCCGCTGGGGCTATGTGCTGGGCACCGGGGTGCTCCAGCGGGTGCAGCAGAGCGGCATGATGGAGAGCCTGACCTTCGGCGCGTCGGTGATCGGCCTGATGGTGGTGGGCGGCATGACGGCCTCGATGATCAACATCACCATCCCGCTCAGCTTCGGCAGCGGTGATGCCAAAACCGAGGTGCAGTCGATTATTAACAACGTGATGCCCTGTTTGTTGCCGTTGCTGAGTTTCGGCATCGTCTATTGGCTGCTGGGGCGGAAAGTCAAACCCCTGGCGATATTGGGCGGCATGGCCGTGGTGGGCATTGCCGGTTCCTGGCTGGGCATACTCTAAGGAAATATGATGAACGCAACCATGCTGACCTATATTTACGGCACACCGGACGCGCTGGCGAAAATAGTGCGGGAATACCCGGAAAACTTACTTCCGTTAAAAAACGCGCTGGCCGGAAAACCGGTAAAAAGAATGATGCTGCTGGCGACCGGCTCCTCCTATAATGCCGCGCTCTGCGCCCGGAGTTATTTCGAGGAGACCTTCGGCATTCTGGTGGATCTGAAAGAGCCGGACTATTTTACCTATTATGAGCGCATCGATCCGGCGACCTCGCTGGTGCTGGCCATCAGCCAGAGCGGCAAGAGTGCCTCGACCCTGGCTGCGATGCAAAAGGTGCAGGCGGCGGGCCTGCCGGTGTTCTGCCTGACGGCCGATCCGGCCAGTGCAGCGGCGCAGGCGGCAGACGGCGTGCTTGACCTCAACACCGGTATCGAACAGGTCGGCTTTGTCACCCGTGGCTTCAGCGCCACGGTGCTGAACCTGCTGCTGATCGCCCTGCTGATTGCCGAAAGCCAGGGCACGGTCAGCCGGGCCGCGGCGGCCGCCGAGCGGGATGCGCTGCATACGCTGGCCGCGGCGCTGCCAACGGTGATTGAGAAAAGTGAGGCCTTTATCCGGCAGCACCGCGCCGCCTGGCTGGCCGCCTCGCGCTACGTGGCGATCGGCTACGGTGCGCTGCTCGGCGTCGCGAAGGAGGCGGAAACCAAACTCACCGAAACGGTACGGCTGCCCGCCAGCGGCGTTGAGCTGGAAGCCTATATGCACGGCCCGTATCTGGAGGCCAACCGATCCCACCTGCTCTTTTTTATTGAGCACCAGAAAAATACTCGCCTGCGGGCGCTGCGCGATTATATGCGCCCCTACGTCAGCGAAGTATTTACTATGACGCTGGAGAGTGATGAGCCTGCGGAAAATACTCTTTCGTTGGGCATTCCATCCAACCACCCTTTTTCCACGCTGCAATTAATTGTGCCGTTCCAGTTATTGTCATTCCACCTCGCGGCATTGCGCGGCGTGGATCTCAACATCCGTATTTTTGATGACTTTGACCAGGTATTAAAGAGCAAAGTTTAATTCCCCTTCCAGGAGAGATGCCCATGTTAGGATTTAATCAGGACGAGTACCTGACCAGTACCCGTGAGATCATCGCTGCGCGCGATACCGCGGAACAGGTCGCCGGGGCAATTCACGCTGCCGGTTTCAGTAACCTCTTTTTCGCGTCGGTGGGCGGCTCACTGGCCCCGATGATGGCGGTTCAGGCGTTCGCCAAGGAGATGACCGGCCTGCCGGTGTTTACTGAGCAGGCAGCGGAGCTGATGGCGCAGGGCCACAAACAGCTGACCCCCGCCTCGGTGGTGGTGACGTTGTCCAAATCGGGCGATACCCGCGAGTCGGTGGCAGTGGCCCGCTGGTGCCGCGAACAGGGCATCCGCGTGGTCGCCATCACCCGCGAGGCGGCGTCCCCGCTGGCGCAGGCCGCCACCTGGCACATTCCGATGCGGCATAAAAACGGCGTGGAGTTTGAATATATGCTGCTGTTCTGGCTCTTTTTCCGCCTGCTCTCCCTGAACGGTGACTTCAGCGCCTATGCGCGCTTTGCGCCGCAGCTCGCCCGGCTGCCGGATAACCTGCTGCGCGCCAAGCAGCAGTTTGACCCCCAGGCCGCGGCGATCGCCCGCCGTTACCATCAGGCGGACTATATGATGTGGGTCGGCGGCGCGGAGATGTGGGGCGAAGTCTACCTCTTCTCGATGTGTATCCTGGAGGAGATGCAGTGGAAGCGCACCAAAGCAGTGACCTCGGCGGAGTTCTTCCACGGCACGCTGGAGCTGCTGGAGAAGGATACGCCGCTGTTCCTGGTCAAAGGTGAAGGGCGTTGCCGCGCGCTGGATGATCGGGTCGAACGCTTTGCCCGCCAGATCGGCGCGCAGCCGGTGGTGATTGACCCGCGTGACTACGCGCTGGACGGGATAGACGATGAATTCCGCCCGCTGCTGGCCCCCTGCATCGTGTCGACGCTGCTGGTTGACCGGCTGGCGGCACACTTTGAACAGCAGACCGGCCACAGCCTGGATATTCGCCGTTACTACCGCCAGTTCGAGTATTGATCCCTCTGCCAGAGGGGAAGGCAGGAAAAGATAAAGAGACCGGGGGCGCAATGGCCCCCGGTTTTGTGACAGTGTCACGATAACGCCGCATTATCTCTGCGGCGTTACTGCATTCAGTGACGGTGTCACGGCGTTGCGGCTGAGGTCACGCGCCAGACCACGTTACCGGCATCATCGGCGATCAGCAGGCCGCCCTGCTGGTCCTGCGCCAGCCCGACCGGCAGGCCGCGCACCTCTTTCTGGTCATCCGTCAGGAAGCCGGTGACCACCGGTTTTGGCTCGCCCACCGGTTTGCCGTCACGGAACGCCACCCAGGAGACGCGGTAACCGTTCAGCGGCTTGCGGTTCCAGCTCCCGTGCTCACTGACAAACGCCCCGCCGCGGTAGTCGGCCAGATTGCTGCCGGTGTAGAACAGCAGGCCGAGCGGTGCCACGTGGGAGCTGAGGGCGTAGTCCGGCTTGATCGCCTTCTCCACCAGATCCGGCCGCTGCGGGCGGACGCGCTCATCAATATGCTGGCCGAAGTAGCTGTATGGCCAGCCGTAGAAGCCGCCCTCCTGCACCGAGGTCATGTAGTCCGGCACCAAATCCGCACCGATCTCATCGCGCTCGTTGACGATCGCCCAGAGCTTGCCGGTCTGCGGCTCCCACTGCAACCCGGTGGGGTTACGCAGGCCGCTGGCATAGACCCGGCTCGCGCCGCTGGCGGTGTCCACTTCCAGCACCGCGGCACGGCGGTACTCGTTGCCGAGGCCGTTTTCAGTGATGTTACTGTTGGAGCCGATACCGGCGTAGAGCTTGCTGCCGTCGGGGCTGGCCAGCAGCGCTTTGGTCCAGTGGTGGTTGATCGGCCCGCCGGGCAGGTCAGCCAGCTCGGTGCCGGGGTCGGTGATCCGCGTGGCGCCCGGCGTGTAGGCGTATTTCCGGATCGCATCGGCATTGGCGACATAGAGCGTGTTGCCGATCAGCTGTACGCCAAACGGCGAGTAGAGGTTCTCCAGGAAAATGTGCTTCTCCCAGGTGCCGTTATTGTTGCGCAGCAGCGTGATGCGGTTGCCGCCCGGCCCGCCCTTGCCGGAGGACTGCTGCACCACCCCCATGATCAGCTGCTTCGGCCGGTTCGGCGTTTTCGACGGGCCATTGGCCTCGACCACCAGCACATCGTTATTCGGCAGCACATAGAGCTGGCGCGGGTGCATCAGGCCGTCGGCCACTTTCTCAATCTTCAGCCCGGCGGGCACTTTCGGCGTCTCCCCCGTTTTCCAGGCGACCCCGCTGGGCACCTGCATCGGCGGTAGCAGGAAGTTTTTCGCTTCCGGCAGTTGCGGGTCGGGGCCGACCTGCGTGTTCGGGTCAAGGGTGGCACCGTTATCACAACCCGCCAGGCAGACGGCAACGGCCAGCAGGGAAAGCGTGCGCAGGTTTCTCATCGGGTCACTCCTTGAATTTCAGCGGTGTGGCGGCCGCGCAGGGCCAGGTGCACTGCGGCAAAGGCCATCAGCAGCACCACCAGCGTAGAGAGGATTACCCCCTCCGGCACCACCGCGTAGGCGTCACGGCTATGGATAAAGGCGTTCACAATCGCCAGCACCACCGCCAGCGCGTTGGCCCAGAAATGCACCTTGACCGGGGAGCCTTGCGGGTAGCGGTGGCCGACCCACACCTGCACCAGATTGATCAGCCGCGGGATGATGGCGAGGATCAGCCCCAGCACAATCAGCCAGCTGGCGGCGTGCGTCCAGAACACGTCATAGGTTTTGACGTAGAGAATATCGAAGATCCAGGCGGCGGTGAAAAAGCCGAACGGAAGCGGGTTAAGCAGCTCATACAGCGCCACGGCGGGTGCCGAGGGGCGTGCCGCGTGCCGCGAATTACCGGTGGGGGTCATTCACTTACTCCTTATCAAAGGGGGCAGCCGGATAAGGCGCGCCCAGGCAATACCACAGGAAAGGACGCCGGTGTTGCAGAGGTGAAATAACCGGCACCGCCATTAACTATAGAGGAAAAACCAGAAATGCCAGGGAGATCAGGTGATTGATGGGGAGCAGAAGCGCCTGTCAGGTAACCCGTGAAACGTCGCCAATTTACCTGGGAAAAAGATCGCAAAACGTGACGCCGTCACGAGACTGTCATCAATACCGCGCGCCTTCGTTGCATACTTCTGCGGACCATAACAGCATGGCTGACCTGAAAAGGATGACGGGTGAAATGTGTAAACACAGAGTGATAAACAGCGGTCTGGTTCTGTTTGAAGGAGGGAGCTATCTTGATATTGCGTTTGATTTTAATGGGCATAAGCAACAGGCGCGGCAGTTCCGGTTAATATTCTGCTCTCCAAGCCTTGACCCGGTCGCCGCGGAAACCATGCACAACATGCTGGGGAGTGACCTTTATACTCTCTCTGTGCGGGTCGTCAGTTTTTATGACCGTATGCAGGAAGACCAGAACCCTGATGACATTTTCAAAAGGCCTGAAGGCGCGTCATCCCTGCCCCTGAAAGCGCTTCATTATTTATACCAGACCTTGATGGATATCATGTTTACGATAGCGAAAAATGAGAAAATCCACCTGCTCTATTTTGTCGCGGAAAATAAGCAGCTTAATACCCTCTATACGCGATATATCAGAAAATTTGCAGAACAACGTAACCTTACTTGTGTAATCAACGGAGCATGTTATGCGATACGGACGCCGGGCTGCCCAGCCTGAGGAGCACATAGATTATCAGGCCATCCGCGCGGGAAAAGCGGCAATGGTTAAACGCTTTATGGCCGCGAAAGCCGCGGCTGAACGCCAGGGAAAGGTGGTGATTAAGCCTTTGTGAGGCGGGCAGATGTGTCGATCAGGGCGCGCGGTTCTGCCGGCGCGCCCTTTTTTGCGGGCCAAGAAGCTGTAAGGGAAATCCGGGAAGCGGGAATATTCCGCTTGTTACACACTGTGCGCCGGTTGCATCGGGGTGCTGAAGGCATTCATTGCGCGCAGCAGCGCCAGTTGCTTCACCATCCAGGGGCTGAAGGCCCAGGGCACGGCGGCGGCCCCGTCGTAGAGGGAATCAAGCGTTACCCACTGGTAGTCCATTACTTCACTGTGGCGCGGCGTGGGCGTGCTCTCCGTGAAGGCGCGGAAGATCGGGCAGTACTCGTTCTCCACAATGCCGGAGGCGTCGGTGGCGCGGTACTGGAAGTCGTCGGTGATAAGCGTCACCTCCTCCACCTCCAGGCCAATCTCATACCGGCAGCGGCGGTTAACCGCGGCCTGCATGGTTTCGCCCAGTTGTGGGTGGCCGCACACCGAGTTAGTCCAGACGCCCGGCCAGGCCACTTTGCTGATAGCGCGCCGGGTAATCAGCAATTTTCCTTCGGCGTTGAAGATATAGCAGGAAAAGGCCAGATGCAGCGGCGTAGAAGCGGTGTGAACCTGCGATTTATCCATGATCCCAATCTGTTGATGGTTGGCATCCAGCAAAACCACATGTTCTGTCGCACGATGACTCATGACTCACCTTTTTATAACGCCCGCCTGTCAGCGGGCGCGGTAAATTTAGGATTAATGCTATGGAAAGTATAGGAGAAAGGATCTGGCCGCGCGACCCTTTTCCCGAAACCAAACCCTGCCAGGTGTAAGAAAATACGAAGGGCTACGGGCAGCGATGCTGTACAGGCCAGGGGCATCGCAGGGGTGTTGTATTGGTTATGCTTGTATTAATACAACACAACAATGAACGGCCAGGTAAAGAACCGATCAGATCACACAATCAATAAGACAAGCAATGTCTCGTTGTATGCCCTGCGCTCTCTTGCTCCCACGACGCTTTGGCAGCCCCACAGACAATACAACCAATGGTAATTCATATGATCAATGCAATGCAGGCCTCCTGACCAGACATCGCATGATACAAGTCACAAAACAATACAACCTATTTAACCGAAGGGTTGTATTATCTTTATCCAACCCTCACGTGTGCTACTCTGCTGTCAGTCCTTTTTTGTTATGGAACCTGCTGCTGATGACAAAGAAACCGCGTTACCGTGAAATTGCCGATACCCTCTGCCAACAGGTCGCCAGTGGGCAGCTGAAAGCAGGTGATGCCCTGCCGACCGAAGCGCAACTGGGTGAGCAGTATGGTGTCAGCCGGGTGACGGTGCGTCAGGCATTGAAAGTGCTTACTGACCAGCAGGTGATTAAGAGTATCCAGGGGCGCGGGCGTTATGTGCGCGATGTACAGGACGCGCTCGCCCCACTGGCAGAAGAGGCGCGGCCCACTCCCGGCCCACAGGAACCTGTCCCGGCCGGCCCGCGTGGAGAGGCGCCACACAGCGCACCAGCTGCACGCGGGCCTGAGTCGCTCAGCGCATATTACGAAGTGCTGGATTTCGCCGTGGTGCTGCCGGATGAAACGGTGCGTACGGCATTAAGGCTGAAAAGCGGCGAGCGGGTTTACCAGGTACGGCGGCGGCAATTTATCCGGCAGACTCCGGTCGCCTTTGAGGAGGTCTGGCTGCCGCTGGCACTGTTCCCTGACCTGAGCTATGCGGTGATGCAATCCTCAACCTATGACTATGTCGAGAAGGTAAAGCACTGGGTGATTGACCGCAGCGAACAGGCGCTGCAGGCCAGGATGCCGTCCGGGGAGATGGCGCAGGCCCTGGGCATTGACCGGCAACGGCCGGTGCTGGAGCAGCGCGCGCTGGGGTTTTTACAGGACGGCACCGTGTTTGAGTACAGTTGCCGGGTCACCCAGGGGGATGACGCCCCGCTGACCTGGGTCACCTACCGGCACGATCAGGCAGGTGGGGTCGCCTCCCCTGCTTGCGGCTGGCCGAGCAGCTCGCGGTAGATCATCAGGTTCTCCGGGTCGAAACAGACAAACAGCACCTCTTCAATCGCCGGGTCGGTGCTGAGCACCGTCTGCGTGACCTCTATCGCGATCTGTGCCGCCTCGAGTTTCGGGAAGCCGTAAATGCCGGTGCTGATGTTGGGAAACGCCACCCGGCGCAGGCCATATTGCGCCACCAGATCAAAACTGCGCAGGTAGGCGCTGCGCAATAAGTCCGCCTCGCCCTGGCTCCCGCCTTCCCAGCGCGGGCCGACGGCATGAATCACCCATTTGGCCGGCAGATCGCCACCGAGAGTGATCACCGCGTCACCGGTTTTGCAGCCGCCGATGCGCTGGCACGCCTCCAGGATGGCCGGGCCGCCGGCGCGGTGAATGGCACCGTCTACCCCGCCGCCGCCGAGCAGCGAATTGTTCGCTGCATTGACAATGGCATCCACTTCCAGCCGCGTAATGTCCCCTGACAGCACGCCGATACGATCATTCATCATCACATCCCCTTTCGTTAAACAGTCCACCTTTTCAACACAATCCACCTTTTCAATACAGTTTATCGTTTCCACACAGGCCGCCTCGTCAAAACAGCCTGTTTTTCCATAATGAAAAGGGCCTGCCGGTGACCGGCAAGCCCTTCAAGTGTAGACGCTCCCGCCCGCTTCTCTGTGAATCAGCCTTTGATGGTGGAAACCACGTTCAGCTGCTGGGCATCCGGCAGGATGTTCATGTGCTCCATCACCTGCCCCATGATCTGGCCGAAGATTGGCCCGGCCACCGAGCCGCCGAAGTGTTTGCCCGCTTTGGGGTTGTTGACCATCACCACCAGCGCCACCCGCGGGTTGCTCGCCGGGGCGACCCCGGCGGTGTAGTTGATGTAGCCGCCGTCATACTTGCCGTTCTTGCCCATCTTTTCGGCCGTGCCGGTTTTGATCGCCAGCCGGTAGCCCGGCACCGCCGCACTCAGGCCGCTGCCGCCCGGCAGGGCGTCGCTCTCCATCATATGCACCACGGTTTTCACAATCTCCGGGTCCATCACCTGGGTGCCCATCACCGGCGGCGTCACTTTGGTGATCGACAGCGGGCGGTAGAGGCCGAAGGCGCCGATGGCCGCATACTCGCGCGCCATCTGGAGCGGCGTCACGCGCAGGCCGTAGCCGAAGGAGAAGGTGGCGCGGTCGATGTTCGACCACATCTGGCGGTGGAGCGGGAAGTAGCCGCTGCTCTCATTGCCCATGCCGAGGTCGGTGGGCTGGCCGAGGCCGAAACTGTGGTAGACATCCACCAGCACGTTGGCGGGCATCGCCAGCGCAATATGCGACACGGCAATGTCACTCGACTTCTGCAGGATGCCGGTCACCGTCAGCTCCGGCCAGTTGCCGACGTCCCGGATCAGGTGACCGTTCACCCGATAGGGGTGGGTGTCGAGTACCGAGTCCGGGCGGATCAGGTGGCGCGCCAGCCCGGTCATCACCACCAGCGGTTTTACCGTGGAGCCGGGTTCGAAGCTGTCGCTGCTGGCGACGTTGCGGATGTTGCCCGGCGGCGTGTCGGCCAGGTTGTTCGGGTTGAACGACGGGTAACTCGCCATGCCGAGGATCTCGCCGGTGTTCACGTCCACCAGCACTGCGCAGCCGGAGTCCGCCTGGTTGAGCAGCACGCCGTCACGGATATGGGCGTAAAGCACATATTGCAGGAACTTGTCGATGCTCAGCGTGACGTTGGGCGGGGCCACCGGGTCAATATTTTTCAGCAACCCAATCACCGCGCCATGCCCATCTTTCTGGTAGACGCGCAGGCCCGATTTGCCCTGCAACAGGTGGTTAAAGCCGAGTTCGATCCCCTCCAGCCCCTGGTTATCCATCCCGACGATGCCCACCAGCGCGGCGGCGTCCTGCCCCATCGGGTAGAAGCGGCTGAAATCCTGCTGGGTGCTGACGCCGGTCAGGTGCAGCTTGGTGACATACTCCGCCACTTCGGTATCCACTTTATGGGCGGCGAACAGGAAGCGCTTGTGCGGGTTGGCCTGGATCATCTGCTGGAGCTGGCTGAGCGGGATCTTCAGCACGCTGGCGAAACTCTGCCAGCGCTCATTGTTGAGCTGGGTGTCCGCTTCCAGGATATGTTTCGGGTCGAGGATGATGTCGCGCGAGGCGACACTGACCGCCAGCGCCTCGCCGTTGCGGTCGGTGATCATGCCGCGGTTGGTCGGCACCACCTGGGTACGGATCGAGCGCTGGTCAGCCTGGTCGGTGAGCTGCTTGTCATTGAGCAGCTGGAGGTCGCCGACCCGCGCCACCAGCAGGAAGAAGCAGACCAGTATCCCGGCGCAAATCCAGACAAAGCGGACAGAGGAATAGTTCTTGGCGGAGGCCGGGCCTTTGGCCGCGGCGGCCGCTTTCTTGCCGGGCATCGCCGGGCGTCTCTTTTTCATGGGGTTCTCAGCAGTCAATCGGGGCGTGCTGCGTGTGCAGCGCACAGCGGGTGACAGATTATGATGGAATTACAGCGGATTACAGCGCCCGCAGGCGCTAATCCGTTGCTGAATGTAAGAAAGAAACAAGAAAGGTTTTGCCTGTGGGAATTATCGCCGGCCGCGCCGTTAACGGGCCGGATCGGCAATCTGCTGGCCGGCAGCGGCGTCAGCGTGCGCCGGGTCAAAAATATGGTCAAGAATGGCGCGCGCGGTCGGCCCGGCGACCACGCCGTCACCGCCGCCATTCTCCAGGATCAGCGCCATCGCCACTTTCGGGTTTTTGTACGGGGCGAACAGCGTGTAGAAGATGTGGTCACGCAGCCGCACCGGCACCATTTTGGCGTTGTAGGTCTGGTTCTCTTTCAGGCTGAAGACCTGCGAGGTACCGGACTTGGCGGCAATGCCGTACGGCGCGGTGTGGAACAGCTTATAGCCGGTGCCGTTCGGCGCGTTGGCCATGCCGAACATCGCCGCTTTGACGATACCCCAGTAAGGCGAATGCGGGTCGCCGACCTGTTCCGCGCCCTCTGCCGGGGGCTGGTAGCGTTCAACGTGGTTCGCCCCTTTTATCGAGTAGAGCAGGTGCGGCGGTTTGACGGTGCCGTTATTGATCAGGGTGGTCAGCGCCTTGACCATCTGGATCGGCGTGGCGATCCAGTAGCCCTGGCCGATGCCGACCGGCACGGTGTCCCCCTGATACCAGGGTTTTTTATGGACGCGCTGTTTCCACGCCCGGCTCGGCAGCACGCCCTGGTACTCTTCGTTGAGGTCGATGCCGGTGGGCCGCCCGTAGCCGAATTTGCTCATCCACTCGTGGATGCGGTCGATCCCCATCTCATAGGCCACCTGGTAGAAGAAGGTGTCCGCGGACTCCTCAATCGCCTTGGTGACGTTCAGCATCCCGTGGCCGCTCTTCAGCCAGTCGCGGTAGTGGCGTTTGGAGCCGGGCAGCACCCAGCTCGGCGCGCCGAAGAAGGTGGTGCCGGGGGTGATCACCCCGGCGAACAGCGCGGAGACCGACATATAGGGTTTTACCGTCGAGGCAGGCGGGTACAGCCCCTGCGTCACCCGGTTGATCAGCGGCAGGTCGGGGTTGCTGAGCAGGCTTTTGTACTGCGTGTAGCTGATGCCTTTCACAAAGGGGTTCGGGTCATAGCTGGGGCTGGAGACCATCGCCAGGATGCCGCCGTCGCGCGGGTCTTCCACCACCACGGCGGCGCGCTGCCCCTTAAGCACCGACTCGATGTACTGTTGCAGCGGCAGGCTCAGGGAGAGGTAGATGTCTTTCCCGGCCTGCGGCGGCTGCTCTTTCAGCAGGCGCACCACCCGGCCGTGGTTATCCACTTCCACCTCCTGGTAGCCGGTTTTGCCGTGCAGCACGCTCTCGTAGTAACCCTCAATTCCCTGTTTGCCGATGTTATGGTCGGCGGCGTAGTTCTCCGCAAGGCCCGCTTTCTCCAGCCGCTGCTCGTCCCGGTCGTTGATTTTCGAGACATAGCCCACCACGTGTGCCAGCTGGGCGCCGTAGGGGTATTCGCGCTGCTGGTAGGTGTCGATGGAGACGCCGGTAAACTTGAACTGGTTGACGGCAAAACGCGCCACTTCGTCGTCGGAGAGTTCCATCTTCAGCGTCACCGGTTTGTAACGGCTGGTGTGGTGCATGGCGTCGCGGAAATCGGTGATGTCGTCCGGCGTCAGGTTAACGATTGGCGTCAGCGCCTTGAGCGTCGCTTCCATGTCATCGACTTTGCCGGGGATGATCTGGATCTGGTAGAGCGTGAGGTTGTGCACCAGCGGAATGCCGTTGCGGTCGTAGATCAGCCCGCGGCTCGGGGCAATCGGCAACATTTTGATGTCATTCTGATTGGAGCGGGTCTGGTAGAAGGCGTGCTGTTTTACCTGCAAGCGGTAGAGGTTGGCGACCAGCACCCCGGAGAGCAACAGCACTACCCCAAAGGCCACCAGCGCACGGCGGATAAAGAGGCGGACCTCCGCAGAGTAGTCACGGAAGGGGTGCTGATTGTGCTCAAATAGGGCCATGCCGGGGTCGTTACCTGTCTGCTTTGTTGCCGTTTCTGCCGCCGGTACGCGGCGGGCGGATCGTGTCAAAAGCGGGCAAGCATAACGGACAGGGGGAGGTGTGCCTATGAAAAGGTTGCTAATTATATGCGGGGAGTGTTTCAGGGTGTTAAGGGGCGGCAGGAAGATGGCAGGGGGTAAACGCCGGCCGCGCTGCCATCTTCATCACGCAGAGGTTTACGCCGGTAACAGGCCGGCAGACTGGTAGCCGGCGATCAGGTCATCAAACAGGGTGATGTCTGAGCGGCTTCTCGCCAGCAGTTGTGCGCCGGAAACGGCGGCGAAAATCGCCCGCGCGCGCCCTTCGCTCTCCTCAGGCGGGACAAGGCCCGCATCGGCCAGGGTGGCGGCGAGCCAGGCGATGTTGATGTCGGCAAAGGCCTGTACCTCGGTTTTTACCGCGTCCGGCAGGTCGTCATATTCCGCAGACATAAAACTCCCCATGCAGAGCCGGTTACCGTGCGCCAGTGACCGGCGGAAAATCCCGGGGTACCGGCGCAGGCTGCTCAGGGCGTCCGGCGCGTCGGCGCGCATCGCCTCCAGATCGGCCGCGGTGTCCTCCCAGTAGCGCCTTGCCACCGCTGCCCCCAATTCCGCTTTGCTGGGAAAATGGTGGTAAATGCTCGCCGCTTTAATGCCGACTTCCGCCGCCAGATCGCGGAAATTTAACCCGCCGTAACCGTGCGCCTGGGCGCTCTGCCGCGCCGCCGCCAGAATCGCTTCTTTGGCATTTTTACTCATATACCCTCCCTTGCCGGGCAATGATGCCCACTGGAAATATTTATCCTACCATGTGGCAGGCAGGCCTTGACAGCGAAAAGTAATGTAACCATGCTTAACCTACCAACTGACAGGTAGGGTAATCCATCATGAGCAACGACATCATTTTTTCTGACGCCACGCGGCTGGCTGAGCTGATTCGTACCAAAGAGGTCTCCCCGGTTGAGGTGGTGCAGGCGCACCTCGATCGTATTGACGCCACGAATGACCGGGTAAATGCGGTGGTCACAGTGGTGGGCAGCGCCCTGAAGGCCGCGAAAGCCGCGGAAGCGGCAGTGATGGCGGGGGCACCCCTCGGCCCGCTGCATGGCGTGCCCTTCACCGTAAAAGACTCCATCGACACCGCTGGGGTGCTGACCCAGCGCGGGTCGCCCATCTTCAGGGATCGCCAGCCGGATACCGACGCCACCAGCGTGGCGCGGATGAAACAGGCGGGCGGCATCCTGCTGGCGAAAACCAACCTCCCCGAGTTTTCGTATTGGATTGAGAGCGACAACCTGCTCTCCGGCCGGTCTAACAACCCCTGGGACCTGACGCGCACCCCCGGCGGCTCCAGCGGTGGGGAGTCCGCGGCGATTGCGGCGGGCATGTCACCGCTGGGGCTGGGGACTGACCTGGCGATCTCGGTGCGCGGCCCGGCGGCGCAGACCGGCATCACCTCGATGAAAGCGACCCACGGCAGCGTACCGATGACCGGTATCTGGCCGCGCGCCCCCCGCCGGTTCTGGCATGTGGGGCCGATGGCCCGTTCAGTGCGCGACATCGCCCTTGCCTTCTCGCAGCTTGCCGGGCCGGATGGGCAGGACGCCTTCGCCGGCACCCTCCGGCCCGGCACGCGCCTGGCGGCACCGCACGGCCGCCCGCTGCGCATCGGCTGGATGGTCGGCCCCGGTTTCGGCCCGGTCGACCCGGAGGTCGTGGCGGTAGTGAAAGCCGCCGCCGGGGCGCTGGAGGCGCAGGGGCTGGTGGTAGAGCCGGTGGGCATTCCGGCGCTGGAGCGGGATTTCGCCCTCGACGTGTTTAACCGCCTGCATGTGATGGAGATGAAACCCGCCTTTGCCGCCGCGATCGCCGGGCGACGCCCGGAGGAGATCTATAAAATGGCGCGCACCATGCTGTCCCTGCCCGATACCCCGATGGACGCGTATATCGACGCGGAGCAGGCAGCCGAGCGGCTGCGGGACGGTTACGCGGACTATTTCTCCCGGTATGACGCACTGATCACCCATGTGCTGCCGGTTCCGGCGCATAAGCATGGAGTGGATCAGTTTACGATTGATGGCCAGACCGTGGACGCGACCTACCTGCAAGGCGCGACGGTGCCGCTGAATATCACCGGTCTGCCGGGCGTGGCGCTGCCGTTTGGCATGAGTGGTGAGGGGTTACCGATCAGCGTGCAGATCGTCGGCGCATGGCATGCGGAGGGGACGATCCTGCACATCGCCTCTTTACTGGAGGCCGTCAGCCCGATGGCCGGCCGCCACCCGGCGCTCTGAGGCAGAGCTGTGGATAACGATACGGGCAAGGATGCCCGGATAACGGCTACGCAACCGCGAGGTGGTTCCAGCTGTCTTTGCAGATCATATTGCCTTCGCAATGTTTCCAGGTAATCGCCCCATAATGCATCTGGATGGTTTCCATATGGGTGCCCGTGCCGGCACCGGGATAGAGGTTTGGCGTGATGCGGGTAATCCTGACCTTTTCCAGCAGGATGGTGAAATACGCTTTCTCCAGCCCGGCGTCGCTAATCTGGTACATGTGTATCGCTGCGGATTTCAGTATCAGGTTATTGCACAGCGCCTGACATAAAATCGGTGTTGTCCGGTCAAACTCCTTTTGGACAATCAACGGCGTATGAACGCGGGTTGAGGTTAACCGGCCTGTGTGCCCATCCGCAGGGATAAACAGATCGTGCGCCACTTCCCGTAACTCAATCGCCCCTACCCGGCCCGCCACCTGACACCCACCCACAATAGGGGAGCCATTTTCATCTGTTAACCAAAGATAAGCTGGGTTCGACATGGTTGATCCTTATAAGTGAAATGAGAAGGAGATAATCCGACTATTCTTCTGATGAAGAAAACCTTTCCATGACTTTGCCGATAAAGTAAAAACAGACAAAAGTTGCAACAATAGAAAGCAACCTCTCTGTCCAGGTTTCAAAATGAAAAAACCAGAAGACAGTTAAGCAGAACCAGATGGAATGAAGGATTGCCTCCAAAACGCCCCATGCGCATCCTGCTGTCTTTTTCTTGGCCCATCTGAATTTATCCACTCTACCCCCTATTTTCTATTAACATGCATTCTTTTTAAAACTTGAAAAATTTGTCCAGAAAAAGCCCAATAAAATAGGCGAAAACATACGCAGCCAAAAAGGAAAATAACTTTTAAGGCCAGTAATCGATATAACATAATAAGAAAATTGACAAGCCGAAGGTTGCGGTGCTGATAAGCCCTCCAACTATATCTGTAAGACAGCCGATACATTTTTCACCCACGGTAGCTACCTAACTCTTCTTCAACAACCATCAGGATTTTATTAAAGGCGTAAGTACCCTGACGCCGTTTTACTGATAAGGCATCAATAAAAGGTTTAAGCATGGGTTCAAGCAAAAAGTAGAGCAGGTCATAATCCATAGGGCGTAATAATTGATAGATCTCGGGTTCTTCAATACTTAACTTTTCCGACGCTCTGATACTGCGTTCTGTCATCCCTCCAATAAGTAAAATATTCCCCCCCAATGCCCAGACGCCTTTTTTATAAAAGGCGATCTTTCCCAGAATAGCTGTTGCCAATATTGATGCAAGCTTAGAGTTTGCTGCGATACGCCCAACCAGAGAAAATATGGCCCGGCTATATATCTTATTTTTCTCGGTTTCTGTGACCTGCTCAGTAAACTCGTTAAAAATGATCTGTACCGCGTCAGCAATGCGGTCATGATTAAGAATGCCTTTACGCAAGGCTTGAGCAATCCTCACTCTTTCTCTGTCATGAGCGTAATGCGACTCCGTATCGAAATAGCCATATACCATATAGCCAATATCCACAGGCACAGACAGTGCCCCCTGCATAAACCCGACAACAGAATCAGGCGAGATAATGATCTCAGCAATGCGTAAGGCGATTTCCCTGTAATCACTCATCGGCATTCCTTCTGCGCGTCGTCATTCCAGAAATTTTCTTATAAACTGCTTTTTATTTTGAAACCAGAGGCGCGAATTATGCTATTCCTGAAGCGCGGGACTTACAATGGCGTTGTGATTAAACCTTGATAATGATCAATTATATAAATGGCAGAATTTCTTTATTTTTTCTTAAAATAAAAACCAAAATTCTCTAATTATTTAAAAGCAGAATAATATAAAAACACCCCTATTCCCCCTGCCTGCTCACAAGTTTGCAGAAAGGGTGGAGATATAAAAACCACTGCCGGATAGTATTGCGGGATAAAGTTAAAAGCGCGATTACCGAAAGTACCCCCACCTACTCTTTCCTTACATACCAACAGGTTTGCAGACGTGGTGGGGGCGTAAAAATCATTGCCGAATGGAGCCGCAGGGCCGGGTGAGCAGGCATGGATGCCTGCGAGAGACGCCCATGACAGGGACTGTCATTAGCGGCGGCCCGATCAGCCCGGAGGCGAAATGAGGGTCACCCGCGAGAGCGGGCAATGATTCAGCCGGGGCACCCAAGGCGCGGGGATGCAAGGGGCGCGCGCCTATGCGCCCCTTGCGCGGTGGCCGCAGCGGGGCCGCAGAAAGACGCCGGGCGTATGCCAACGCAATATACCTCGATCCCCTCCAACCCCGGGTTGCCTGACCGCACATGAACAACCGAAACCTCCACCGCCCCATCAAAACCTAACAACTAAGCATCACTCCCCTTCCCCGTAAACGCCGAAATCGGCTTATCCACCTCCTTCTCCATCCCGGCGGCAAACGCCCGCAGCCCGTTCAGCAGCGGCGTCACCGCCCGCCACAGACTCTCGTCATTCAGCAGGTGGTAAACCCCGGTTAACCCCGGGGCCTCTTTCTTACTGCCCTCTTCCGGCTGCGGCTGCCCGATCGCCTCCAGCGCCTCTTTCATCGCGAATACCACTTTGTAAAACGTCTCGGGCGGAATACTCGACAGCGCCATCATCAGCACCGACAGGTTCTGCACCGCGTTCAGCGTGCCGGGCTTGTTCAGCCCCTGCGCCAGCACGCCTGCAATCTGGTTATTGGCGGCCACCACGTCATTGGCGAACCGCAGCACGCCGTGGTGGTGCAGCGTGTGCAGCAGCTTATGCAGCTCCTCAAAGGCATCCATCCCGATCTTGGGTGGGGTAACGGTATGGTCAATCGGTTCGGCCATCAGAATCTCTCCGGGTTGGGGGATTTCAGCGGGATCGCAACGTAGTCGTCCTGCGCCCACTTCTGCTCCACCGGCACGTGGCTGAGCGGCGTGCGGTGGCCATAACGGAAATTGTGGTCGGGCAGCGGCACCGAGGCGGCCGGGCGCGCCAGCACCTCCAGCTTCACCGCCACCTCTTTGTACGCCGGGGTGTTGACGTCCGGGTCGTGGTGCTCGCCGGTGAGTTTGTTCACCCCGTCGCTGCCCTGGTGGATCGGCAGGAACAGGTTATTGCCCTGCACCCGGTCGGTCACCAGCGCCGGCACCTCAATGGCGTCGCGCCGCGAGGTGATTTTCAGCCAGTGGCCGGACGCGATGCCGAGCTGTGCGGCCAGTTCCGGGCTGACCTCCACAAACCAGTGCGGCACCAGCCAGCGGATGCCGGGCACCCGGCCGGTCTGGTTGTTCCCCTGGAACATCTCCAGCAACCGGCCGTTATTCAGGGTGTAAGGATAGTCGCCGCCCGCCTCTTCTGCCGGGGCCTGCCACTGCAACGGGTAGAGCGTGGCTTTGCCGTCGTCGGTGTGGAAGCCCTGCGTGTAGAGCAGCGGTGTGTCGGTGCCGTCTGCCGCCACCGGCCATTGCAGCGAGGCCCAGCCCTCAAGCCGGGCGTAGTTCACCCCGGCGAAGATCCCGGCGATAGAGGCGACTTCATCCATAATCTGTGACGGATGGGTGTAGCCCCAGTCGTGCCCCATGCGTTTCGCCAGCCCGGTGAAGATCCACCAGTCCGGTCGGCTGTCGCCCAGCGGCGGCATCACCTCGTAGAAACGCTGGATGCGGCGCTCGGTGTTCACGTAAGTGCCCTCTTTCTCCACGCTCGGGCAGCCCGGCAGCACCACATCGGCAAAGCGGGCGGTGCGGCTGAAGAAGATGTCCTGCACCACCATAAACTCCAGCCTGCTGAAGCCGTCATGCACGCTGGCGGCGTCGGCATCGGCAAAGGCGGTCTCCTCGCCGGTGATGTACATCGCCTTGAGTTTGCCCTGATGGGCCGCCTGCACCATTTTGAAGTTGTCTTCGCCGACCTTATCGGAGAGCGTTTCAGGGGCCACGCCCCACGCTTTCGCCCATTTGGCGCGCACTTGCGGGTCGGTGACTTTCTCATAGCCGGGGTACTGGTTGGCGAGGCAGCCGAAATCACTGGCTCCCTGCACGTTGTTGTGGCCGCGCATCGGGTAGCCGCCGGTGCCGGGGCGGCCATAGTTGCCGGTGACCAGCAGCAGGTTGGAGAGCGCGGTGCTGGTGTCTGCGCCGTGGCTGTGCTGGGTGATGCCCATCGCCCACAGGATGCAGACCGACTTCGCCCGGCCGATCATCTCCGCGGCGGCCACCAGATCGGCCTGCGCGATGCCGGTCATCTGTGCGGCATAGTCCAGGGTAAAGGGGGCCAGCGAGCGGCGGTACTCCTCCACGCCGTTGACCTGCTGCGCCAGGAACGCGTCGTCCGCCAGCTGGTGGTCGAACATATAGCGGCTGAGGGCGCTGGCCCACACCAGGTCACTGCCCGGTCTGGGGCGCAGGTAGAGATCGGCGCGCTCCGCCATCTCATGTTTGCGCGGGTCGACCACCAGCAGCTTGTGGTCGTGGTGCTTGCGCGCCGCCTTGATTTTGGCGGCGATCACCGGGTGGTTCTCGGCGGTGTTGCTGCCGACAATCACGATCAGCTCCGCCTGCTCGAGATCCCGGATGCTGCCCGCGTCACCGCCGTAGCCCACGGTGCGGAACAGCCCTTCGGTGGCCGGGTTCTGGCAGTAGCGCGAGGAGTTGTCGACGCTGTTGGTGCCGATGATCAGCCGGGCGATCTTCTGCGTCAGGTAGGCCTCTTCATTGCTGCCTTTGCTGGAGCCGATAAAGCCGATGCTCTCCGGCCCGTGGATATTGCGGATCTCCAGCAGCTTCTGCGCCACCCTGTCCAGCGCCTCGTCCCAGCTCGCCTCACGGAATTTGCCGTTCTCGCGGATCAGCGGCGTGGTCAGCCGTTCTTTGCTGTTGACGAAATCCCAGGAGAATTTGCCCTTCACGCAGGTGGAGATGCCGTTGGCCGGCGCTTCCGCCACCGGCTGCACTTTCAGGATCTCGCGGTCGCGCGTCCACATCTCGAAACTGCACCCCACGCCGCAGTAAGTGCAGACGGTTTTGGTGCGTTTGATCTCCGGCTGCCGCCAGTGGGCGTCGATCACCGAAATCCCGCTGATGATCTCCGCGCCGGTGGTGTTCTCAATCGCTTTCACTGCATCAATCAGGTTGCGCTTGAGCGGCTGGTCCATGTTGGTCAGTGGCCCGGCATCCGGCTGCATGCTGGTCTCCAGCAGCGCGTTACAGGGGCAGACGGTGACACAGTGGCCGCAGCTTACGCAGCTCGAGCCGGCGATGGTCTCGCCGCCGTCCCACAGCACCCGCGGGTGTTCCATGCTGTAGTCGATGCTCAGCGTCTCATTCACCTCGACGTTCTGGCACGCCTCCACACAGCGCCCGCACAGGATGCACTGGTCCGGATCGTAGGTGTAGAACGGGTTAGAGTGGTCTTTGGTGTAGGGTTTGCGTTTGTATTCGTAACGCTGGATCGGGATGTGCATATCCACCATGGTGTTATGCAGCGTGCAGTCGCCGGTGTTGTGCTCGCACACCGTGCAGTAAAGCTCATGCTTGGCGAGGATGCGGTCCATCCCCTCATGCTGGGCGGTCTTTGCCTGCGCCGTTTTTGCCTTGACTGCCAGGCCGTCGGTGGTACGCAGGGTACAGCCGCGCACCAGCTCGCCGTCCACCTCGACCCAGCAGACGTCACAGGTCTGCAGCGGCGTCAGCGCGCGGTGGTAACAGACGTGCGGCAGGGTAACGCCCTGCTCTTGCAGGAAATCGATCAGCGGCTGGTCAGTTTTGCCGGTGAGTTTCCTGCCGTCATAGGTAATGGTACAGAGTGCCTCGCTCATTCAACACTGCTCCTGTCACGGGTCTGGGTGGCTCGCCAACAGTGGGCGAAAAAAGGGAAGACGCGGGTTAACTGCCTGATTAACGGGTCTGTTTATAAGCGTAGAGGACGGCAGGCTATCCGCCATAAGCGCAGCGGGAAGAACCGTTACCGAACGTTACAGGAGAGGAAAAACCGGGCAGCCACCGCTGCCCGGCGGGGATCAGCGGCGGCTGAGCAGCAGCCAGACCAGCACGCCGCCCACCAGCCCCCAGAAGGCAGCGCCGACGCCGAGCAGGGTCAGGCCGGAAGCGGTGATGAGGAAGGTGACCATTGAGGCATCGCGCCCGCGCTCCTCATGCAGGGCGCCGAACAGGCTGCCGGAGAGCGTGCCGAGCAGCGCCAGCCCGGCAATGGTGTGGATCAGCGCCGGGGGCAGCGCGCCAAACAGCTGACCGATGGAGCCGCCGAACAGCCCGGCGATCAGGTAGAAGACGCCCGCCGCTGCCGCTGCCATATAGCGCCGCGCCGGGTCGGGGTGCACCTCCGGCCCCATGCAGATGGCGGCGGTAATGGCGGCGATGCAGACCGAAAAGCCGCCGAACGGCGACAGCAGCAGCGCCAGCAGCGCCGTGACGCTGATCAGCACCGACACCGGCACCCGGTAACCGGCGGCCTGGAGGGTGGCAATGCCCGGCGCGTTCTGGGAGGCCATGGTCACCACAAAATAGGGAATGCCGATGCCGATCAGCGCATGCAGGGTAAATGCCGGGCGGATCGGCGCGGGGATCGCCAGCGCCGCCCCGCTGCCGTGGAACACCAGCGCGCCCTGGGCGGCGGCCACCGCCAGCCCCACGGCCAGCGCCAGCAACACCGCAAAGCGCGGCAGCCAGCGCCGGGCGAGGAAATAGGCCGCACACATCGCCCCGGCCAGCAGCGGGTCTCCCTGCAAGGCACCAAAGGCGTCGATGCCGAACCGCAACAGGATGCCGGCCAGCATCGCCCCGGCAATCGCCGGCGGGATGATGTTCATCAGCCGCGCAAACAGCCCGGTGATGCCGCACAGCAACATCAGCGCATTGGCGAACAGGAACAAACCGATGGTCTCATTGATCGAGGTGCCCGGCAGGCTGGTGGCCAGCAGCGCCGCGCCGGGCGTTGACCAGGCGGTCAGCACCGGCGTGCGGTACCAGAGCGACAGCCCGAGCGAGGAGATCCCCATCGCCAGCCCCAGCATACTCAGCCAGCCGCCCAGCTGATCCGGGGTCGCCCCGGCGGCCGCCGCCGCCTGAAAGATGATGGCCGCCGAGCTGGTGTAGCCCACCAGCACCGCCACAAACCCGGCAATCACCGCTGACAGGGAGAGATCGCGCAGGTGGAGGCCCGGCCGGGCCGCCGATACTTTGTCCATGAAGTTCTCCAGGTTAACCCTCAGTTATCGCAAGACATTGCTGTTCCTTCTGCGGGCACTATAACACCAGATGCGGCGCACTGACGGCGCGCGGCCCGGCCACCGGCCCCGGCGCGGGGCCGCTTCCCGCCTGCCCTTCACACCGGCTGACGGGTAGCCCGCCGTTTTTAAGCGGCCGGCCCCCGGATTTACCGCTCCCGGCCGTAAAAAGCGGGTTATGGCGTGGTGGTTTTGTGATGGAAATAACGGTTTTCATAGGCTATTTCCCAAAACTGTTAAGTTCCTCACGTTTTAGGAATATTTTTTTAATTTCATCGTTTAACAATCAGCACCTTATGGCGCAGGTAACGCAAATCCACAGGATTTTGTTTTGCCGCTGATGGCAGAAGCACCGGCACTGACTACGCTTAACCTTGTAATTGCAGGAAAAAACGGCTCCTGGGGCGAGGATAATTTTCAGAAACAATCTCCTGTGCGAGGGCTTCGGCCGGATCGCCAGACGCCAGTGCTACCGGGTCGCCATGAGGAGCTCATACCCTGATTCTGGGTAATCTGACGGAAAAATTGCGAGGACTATGACATGACCAACTATGATGCCAACGTCATCACGGATAACCGCTCGGTGAACGCCACGCTGACGCCATTAAAACGGATTTCATGGAGTGCGGTGTTTGCGGGCGTGATCTTATCCATGGTGGCGTACCTGCTGCTGTCCATGCTGGGCACCGCTATCGGCGCCTCCACTATCGATCCATTACATGAGGGGAATCCGTTCAGCGGGTTAAGTACCGGTGCGGCAATCTGGATGGTCGTGACGATCCTGATCGCCTGTGCCGTGGGCGGCTATGTGGCCGGCCGTCTGGCACAGCGTGAAGGGATGCTGCACGGCCTGCTGGTGTGGGGCGTGAATACCCTGGTCTGTACCTATCTGGTACTGACGGTGTTTACCTCCGCCGTGGGCGGCGCGGTGAATGTGGCCGGTTCCGGCCTGCGTGCTGTGGGCAGCGGCATCTCCAGCGTGACCCCGCAAGCAACCCAGATGATCAAAGACCAGCTGCAACAGGCCAACATCAACCTGGATGACCTGCAAGGCGAGCTGGAAACCACCCTGCGCCAGACCGGGAAACCGGAACTGCAGCCGGAAAACCTGGAACAGCAGGCCAACACCGAAGCCAACACGGCCCAGAATCAGGCCACCAATACCTCGCAAGCCCCGGATCAGGCCCTGAACCAGTGGCTGACCGGCGTAATGGGCCGCGGTGAAAGCACCCTGCAGGCTGCTGACGTCGATGCCCTGAAAAACATCATCAAGGCCCGTACCGGCAAATCCGATCAGGAAGTGGATCAGATTGTGCAGCGCGCCCAGCAGTCTTATGCCCAGGCTTACCAGAAATACCAGGAGCTGAAAGCCCAGGCTGAACAGAAAGCGCGTGAAGCGGCTGACGTGGCCGCGGCCGGCATCTCCAAAGCGAGCTGGTATGGCTTCTTTATGCTGATTATCGGCGGTGTGGTGGCCGGTGCCACCGGTGCATGGGGCCGTCGTACCCAGCCGCGTGCCGTGACCGCTGACCAGCGTAAACTGTAATTCCGCATCACCC
The DNA here is from genome assembly GCF_002858715.1 of Chimaeribacter coloradensis. Lineage (GTDB taxonomy): Bacteria > Pseudomonadota > Gammaproteobacteria > Enterobacterales > Enterobacteriaceae > Chimaeribacter > Chimaeribacter coloradensis. The sequence continues at coordinate 126,947 of NZ_PJZH01000012.1, forward strand.
CTGACGGCCGGCCTTTGCCGGCCGTTTTTTTATGCTTTCCCGCCCTGTCCCACACTTTTCCTGCGCTTTCCCTGCCACGCCCTGCGGCCTGGTCTACGCTTACAACACCTTCAATTCACGGGAGTTATCTATGGCATCGCCCCCCCAGGATGAGTTCTCCAGCCGCCACTATCCGGTGCGGGAGAATATGCGCTGGCTGCGCTGGTCACTGCGGCTGGAAAAGCTCGGTTATCTGCTGCTGTTTGGCTTTATCGGCGCGGCGCTGCTCGGCCTTTTCTCCAGCGGCTGGCTCAGCGACCGCGTTATCACCAACCCCGACCGCACGGTGCAGCTGAAGTATGACCGCTTCGCCCGCCAGCAATCGGAAATGCAGTTAGTGCTGCATTTCCGGCCACAGGGGCAGACCCCGGCCGTGGTGCAGCTCGGCGGCGACTTCGCTGACAACTATGAGATTGTGGCGGTGCAGCCGCAGACGGCGCAGATGGTCACCACCGGCCGGGGCATGATCATCACCCTGCCTACCTCCTCCGCTTCCGCCTCCACCGCCCTCTACCTCACGGTGCAGGCAAAATCCTTTGGCCGCTACCAGAGCGAGGCCGTGCTCAACGGCCACCCGCCGCTGCGGTTCACCCAACTGGTTTACCCTTAAACAGGAGCTGAAAACATGGATATGGTGCTGCGCGCCGCCTGTATGTACCTCTTTCTGATGGTGGTGTTCAAAATTGCCGGGCGGCGCACCCTGCTTCAGATGACCTCGTTTGATTTTATCCTGCTGCTGATCATCAGCGAGGCGACCCAGCAGGCGCTGCTGGGGGATGATTTCTCGCTGTTCGGGGCCTTTATTACCATCGGCACCCTGATTGCCATCGACATTCTTTTCTCGATGCTCAAAGACAAGGTCCCGGCGGCCGACCTGGTGCTGGACGGTTCGCCGGTGATTCTGATTGAGAACGGCAAAACCCTGGACAAACGCATGGTGCAACTGCGCATCAGCCTGGAGGATGTGATGGAAGTGGCGCGGCAGGAGCAGGGGCTGGAGCGGGCCAGCCAGATCAAATACGCCATTCTGGAAACCAACGGCAAAATTTCCGTGATCCCGGAAAAACAGGGGTAATGGCCCCGGCAAAAGATGAAACGGTTTGATTAGCCATCTGCCGGGCTTTGCGGTTATTCTTAAACGTGCCTTTAACGAAATCTTTACATTTACCGGCTTTTCCCAGCCTGAAATCTGAGCTGTTTCGCCGCAGGCCAGATGCCGCATGGCCTGCACGGCAGCACGCTGCGAAACCGTTTGCCCTTAAGAGCAGCTTATACAACCTGCCCCCTGCTTGTATAACTCAGTGGTAGGAGGAGAGAGGGTTAAACCAAATAGGATTTTGTGCTAACAATAAAGGTAGGAATTCACAATAACCCGCTGACAGAGTGAACTTTTATGGCGAATAAACGGGTGGTTCTATCGGATGTGGCTCGTCTGGCCGGCTTATCAAAAGCCACGGTGTCACGATACCTGAATAACAGTATCGTGCTGCCGCAGCAGACCACACAAAGGATTGAGGATGCCATCAGCACATTGAATTACCGTGGTAACAGCCTGGCACGCCGCCTGAGCAAGGGCGGCAGTGAGACACTTGGGCTGGTTCTGCCAGAAATCAGTAACCCCTTCTTTGCTGAACTGGCAGAGGCTGCCGAAGAGGCGGCCTCTGCCCACCAGTACAGCCTGGTGCTGTGCGTCACGCGCAATAACCTGGAAAAAGAGATGCAGTTTATCCGCTGGCTGGATACCCGCCAGGTGGACGGCCTGCTGTTTGCCACCAACAAGCCCGATAACGGCGCACTGCTGGCGGAGTTGCAGGGCCAGAGCAACATCGTCCTGATCGATGAGGATATTCCCGGTGCGGATGTGCCAAAAGTCTTTGCTGACAACGTCACTGGCGGGCGGCTGGCGGCCCAGCAGCTGATCGACGCCGGGCACCGGCGCATCGCCTATGTCGGCGGGCCGGGCGAGCTGATGAGCGTGCGTGAACGCCATGAGGGCTTTTGCCAGGCGCTGGCGTCGGCCGGGCTGCCCTGCCCGCCGGAGCTGGTGCTGATGGGGGATTACACCCGTGAATTCGGCCAGTATGCCCTGGAGACCCTGCTGGCCCTGCCGGTGCCGCCCACGGCGATCTTCGCCGGCAGCGACTACCTGGCGCTCGGCCTGCTGGACGGGCTGCGCGCCCACCAGCTCAGCGCGCCGCAGGATATGTCCATCGTCGGGTTTGATGATGCCAACTACGCGGAGCTGATTACCCCGCGCCTCTCCACCATCCGCCAGAACGCCGGCGAACTGGGGCGCACCGCCGTGGAGCTGCTGATCAAAATCCTGAAGGAAGAGACGCCGCAGGAGAACAGCATCGCACGCATCCCGGTGCAGTCCGTGAGCCGCGAGTCCATCGCGCCGTGCACCACCTCGCTGGACAGCCCACGGCTGAACAAGGCGGGCTAGCGTTGCTGCCCTGCCGCGCCTGCGGCAGGGATCGTTCCCAGCCCGCTTTCCGGGCATAAAAAAGCGGGGCCAGATGGCCCCGCCTTCTTTTATTACCCACTGCAGACACAGGAAGGGTAATGGCTGTGTTACATCATCAGAAGCGGTAGGTCAGGTTGACCGCCACCACGTTATCCGTGGCCTGGCCCAGCGCGTTGTCTTCGTCCAGCAGGTTGATCTGGTAGTCGACGTAGGTGTACATGTTTTTGTTCAGGTAGTAGGTCACGCCCACTTCCACATATTTCACCAGGTCGGCATCGCCCACGCCGTCAATCTCTTTGCCCCAGGACTGCACATACGCCACAGAAGGACGCAGGCCGTTCAGGAACTGGTACTGTGCCACCGCTTCCACGTTCTGGGTACGGTTGGCGTAGCCGCTGATCGCCAGCCCGGCATTGGTTTCGCCGGAGATGCGGGTGGTGTTGCGGGTTTCGGCGTACATCGCCGCCAGGTAGACCTGGTTGGCGTCATATTTCACCGCGCCGGTCCAGGCTTCTGCCCGGTCACCGCCGCCCACCACGGAATTCTTCTGGTTCGCGGTGCGGTTGGCGTTGGAGTAGGCTGCCGCCACGCCGATGCCGGAGCCGCCGATGTCCTGATAATCTACCGAGAAGCCGTAGCCGTCGCCGTTGCCGCGCCCTTCGTCGGCGGTGCCGTCACGGTCATTTTTGCCCTGGTACTGCACGGCGAAGTTCAGCCCTTCCACCAGGCCGAAGAAGTCGCGGTTACGGTAGGTGGCCAGGCCGGAGGAGCGCGCGGTCATGTAGTTGTCGGTCTGGGAGTAGGAGTCGCCGCCATATTCCGGCAGCATGTCGGTGTAGGCTTCGGCGTCATACACCACGCCGTAGTTGCGGCCGTAGTCAAAGGAGCCGTACTCACCGAATTTCAAACCGGCAAACCCGAGGCGGGTTTTGTTGCCGCTCTGCGCGTCGCTGCCTTCTGAGTTATTGGCCTGAACGTTGTATTCCCACTGGCCGTAACCGATCAGCTGGTCAGTGATCTGGGTTTCACCCTTGAAGCCAAAACGCACGTAGGTGCCGTCAGCGTTGGCATTGTCGGTAAAGACATATTTCGCCGCCACACGGCCATATAAATCGAGTTTATTACCGTCTTTGTTATAAATTTCTGCGGCGTGGGCCACACCAGAGGCCGCAATAAAAGAGACCGCCAGGGCCAGGAGAGAGCGCTTCATCATTATTTGCGTTTCCTTGATTTAAAAATACGTTTATCAGGTAATGATTTTTCTTTATTAGAGGCTTTTTCTTTTTTCAGATAACAGCGCGCCCTGCCCTTTTTTTTGTGAGGGGCAATAGAGGTTATGCAGGTATAAGAAATAGAAAGACAGACTATGTATAAATGCGTCCGTCTGTAAGCGGAAGAAACCTTAACACTAAGCACAAAAAGTTAAAATGAAAAAATAAGCACATGTATGTCTTTTTTGTGAAAATGAATGTAACAAAATGTTAATTTCACTAATCCCGATAAATCACTGAATATCCTATTTTTTTGTCTAAAGCAGTGCTGCATTTTGGTGCAACGCACCGGCTCGGTGCAAAGCTGTGTCGGCATGTTACGGTGCCTTGTGAAAAAATTGATCGGGAGTGTGAGGATGTTAACACCCCGCCGCGCAGGATGAATTTGACCTCTGAATCGGGATGTGCCTTATTTCCGCCTGCCTCCTGCGCTGTTTTAAAAAAATAAAAACGCCTGTGTGACAACGCGCACTTTTTTTAACT
>NZ_PJZH01000013.1 GCF_002858715.1 Chimaeribacter coloradensis
ACTTCGGCAATATCAGCCATGCCCATCGGGGCGCCGGGGTGGCCGGATTTGGCTTTCTGCACCCCATCCATGCTCAGCGCACGGATGGCATTGGCAAGCTCTTTACGAGAGGACATGTTCAACTCCAGGTCGGATTAAAAAAGCGATCAAGTGGGGCATTTTGTCAGAGTCGGCATTAAAACGGCAATCGTTAAAACCATTTGTGAAGATGATCACAGGCTATCAGCGATTCTGGTGCACTTTTTCGGAAAAATGGTCTATGCCGGGGCGCACCCATTACTTACCTTAACGCTTTCTTTACGATTACGGTATGCTCGACCGGTTCCCTTTGTTATGTCACAGGAAGATATCTTTATGAAAATGCGCCCCGCGCTTTTAGCGTTCAGCCTGGCTGCCCTGCTCAGCGGCTGCCAGAACATGAACTCCCAGTCTTTGCTGCAATCCGGCGCGCAAGCCTACCAGGCGGCTACCCTGAGCGATGAGCAGGTCAAAACCCTGAGCGTGCAGTCCTGCGAAGAGATGGATAAAAAGTCGCAGATTGCCCCGGCCGACAGCGAATACAGCCAGCGCCTGGCAAAAATCGCCGCGGCACTGGGTGACAACATCAACGGCCAGCCGGCTAACTATAAGGTTTATGTGACTAAAGATGTAAATGCCTGGGCGATGGCCAACGGCTGTATCCGCGTCTACAGCGGCCTGATGGATCTGATGAATGACAATGAAGTCGAGGGCGTGCTCGGCCATGAAATGGGCCACGTGGCGCTGGGCCACACCCGCAAGGCGATGCAGGTCGCTTACGGCACCACCGCAGCGCGTACCGCCGCCTCGGCACTGGGCGGCCTCACCGGCGCACTCTCCCAGTCCCAGCTGGCGGACCTCGGCGAGAAACTGGTGAACGCGCAGTTCTCGCAGAAGCAGGAGTCTGAAGCGGATGATTACTCCTTTGACCTGCTGAAAAAACGCGGCATCGACCCGACCGGCCTCGCCACCAGCTTTGAGAAGCTGGCCAAGCTTGAACAGGGCGGCGGCCTCGACTGGCTCAGCGATCACCCCTCCTCCGAGGCGCGCGCCAAACATATCCGTGAGCGCATCGCTGCCGGTAAATAAGCGCGATCCGCAGGCATAAAAAAAGCAGCCGACCGGCTGCTTTTTTGTTGGGCGAAACCGGGCGGTTACGCGCCTTTTTTGTCCGCCTGCACGTGGAGCATCTCCAGCGCCAGCGTCGCGGCGGCCAGCGCCGTGATCTCAGACTGGTCATACGCCGGGGCAACTTCCACGATGTCCATGCCGACGATGTTGATGTCGAGGTCTTTCAGGCCGCGGACCAGCTTCAGGGCGCGGTCGGAGGTCAGCCCGCCGATCACCGGCGTGCCGGTGCCCGGTGCGTGGGCCGGGTCGAGGCAGTCGATGTCGAAGCTCAGGTAGACCGGCAGGTCGCCGACGATCTGTTTCACCTGCGCCAGGATGTCATCCACGGTGCGGTCGTTGACCTGCGCCGCGTCGAGCACGGTGAAGCCCAGATCTTTGTCAAACTCGGTACGGATGCCGATCTGTACAGAGTGGCCCGGGTCGATCAACCCTTCGTTCGGCGCATGGAAGAACATGGTGCCGTGGTCGAATTTGCTGCCGTTGGAGTAAGTGTCGGTGTGGGCGTCGAAATGCAGCAGCGCCATTTTGCCGAACTGTTTGGCGTGTGCGCGCAGCAGCGGCAGGGTGATGAAGTGGTCACCGCCGAAGGTCAGCATCCGCTTGCCGGAGGCCAACAGTTTTTCCGCATGGGCCTGCAGTTTGTCGGTGAAGTCCTGGGCGTCACCGAAGTTGAAGACCAGGTCGCCGCAGTCCACCACATTCAGGCGCTCGCGCAGGTCAAAGCTCCACGGCCAGCGTTTGCCTTCCCAGGCCAGGTTTACCGACACCTGGCGGATGGCCGCCGGGCCGAGGCGGGAGCCGGAGCGGCCGGAGGTCGCCATGTCGAACGGTACGCCGGTGATCACCCACTCTGCGTCGCTGTCATACGGCTGGAAATTTACCGGCAGGCGCAGAAAACCAAATGCATTGGAAACCAGAGAGTTATCGGGTTGATGTCCCAGAGTGCTCATCGTTCATCCTCTTTATTATCGGCTCCGGCGCGGCCGGAGTCCGGGTGTAAAAAAATCCCCTCCCCGCCCGCAGGCGCGCGGCAGAGAGGGGACTGTTATCAGGTTACTCGTCTTCCAGGTAGGTGTAGCCGTAAAGACCGGCTTCAAACTCTGCCAGGAATTCGTTCTGCAGGGCGTCATCCAGACCGGTCTCTTTGACCTGATCGCGGAAGTGGGCCAGCAGCACATTCGGGTCAAGCTGCACATACTCCAGCATGTCGGCCACGGTGTCGCCGTCATCGGAGTGCTGCACTTCCACGTTGCCGTCCGGGAACACAAACACATCCACCGCGGCGGTGTCGCCGAACAGGTTGTGCATGTTGCCCAGGATCTCCTGGTACGCGCCGACCATAAAGAAGCCCAGCACCGGCGGGTCTTCCGGGTCGTAAGGCGGCATCGGCATGGTGGAGGCCACGCCGTCACCGTCGACGTAGTGGTCGATGGTGCCGTCGGAGTCACAGGTGATGTCGAGCAGCACCGCGCGGCGCTCCGGCGGCTGGTTCAGCCCGGCCAGCGGCAGCACCGGGAAGAGCTGGTCAATGCCCCATGCATCCGGCATCGACTGGAACAGCGAGAAGTTGACGTAGAACTTGTCCGCCATGCGCTCCTGCAACTCGTCGATAATCGGGCGGTGCGCGCGGTTGCTCGGGTCAAGCTGCTGCTGGATCAGGTTGCAGATGTTGAGGTAGAGCTGTTCGGCCCAGGCGCGGTTGGTCAGGTCGAGCATGCCGTGCGCGTACTGGGTATGGACGTCATGCAGGTCCATCTGGCTGTCGTGCAGCCATTCGCGCAGCGAGCGGCGGTTGGCCGGGTCGTGCATCTCCTGCCAGGTGCCCCACAGGCTTTCGAGGGCGCGCGGCGCATCCTCCGGCGGCGGCAGCGGGTCATCGCTGAATTCGTTGCGCTCGACGCCGATCACGTTGGAGACCAGCACGGTGTGGTGCGCAGTCACGGCACGGCCCGATTCGGTGATCACCGTCGGGTGCGGCAGGTTGTGTTCGTTACAGGCTTCGCCGATGCCCCAGATCACGTTGTTGGCGTACTCATTCAGGCCGTAGTTCACGGAGCAGTCAGACTGCGAGCGCGTGCCCTCATAGTCCACGCCCAGCCCGCCGCCGACGTCGAAGCACTGGATGTTCACGCCCAGCTTATGCAGCTCAACGTAGAAACGCGCCGACTCGCGCACGCCGGTGGCGATGTCGCGGATGTTGGCCAGCTGTGAGCCGAGGTGGAAGTGCAGCAGTTGCAGGCTGTCGAGGCGGCCCGCTTCGCGCAGGGTCTCCACCAGCTTCAGCACCTGAACTGCCGCCAGCCCGAATTTGGATTTCTCGCCGCCGCTGGATTGCCATTTGCCGGAGCCTTGTGACGCCAGGCGCGCACGCACGCCGAGGCGCGGCACCACGTTCAGGCGTTCCGCCTCTTCCAGCACCATGTTGATCTCGGACATCTTCTCGATCACCAGGTAGACCTTGTGGCCCATCTTCTCGCCGATCAACGCCAGGCGGATATATTCACGGTCTTTGTAGCCGTTACAGACGATCACCGAACGGGTCATGCCGGCGTGCGCCAGCACCGCCATCAGCTCTGCTTTGGAACCGGCTTCCAGCCCCAGCGGCTCGCCGGAGTTGATTAACGACTCAATCACGCGGCGGTGCTGGTTGACCTTGATCGGGTAGACCAGGAAGTAGCCGCCCTGGTAGCCGAATGACTCACGCGCGCGTTTGAACGCCGCATTAATGGAGCGCAGGCGGTGTTGCAAAATCTGCGGGAAGCAGAACAGCGCCGGCAGGCGCTGGCCATCCTGTTCGCGCAGTTCGCGCACCAGCTCTGCCAGGTCAACGCGCGCCTCGGGCACGTCCGGGTCCGGGCACACGCTGATGTGGCCCCGCTCGTTGACGTCATAGTAGTTGTTGCCCCAGTAGGCGACATTATAGGTGCGCAGCATTTTGCTGGCATTCCGGTCATTCACGGCAACCTCCTGCATGGAGCGCAAAGAAATGGGTTCGCCCGACAAGGACGGACGGTGGTGCAACATATCATCAGACATCATTTGCCTCTTATTCTGTACTGACAACATGGCCAGCCACTATCACAGTAATAATCGATGAGAACAACCCACACCGCACCCCACCCAGCAGGATAAAACGCTGCCGGGAGGGCGGTGTAAGGGCGTTAACACCCCTTTAAGTGTAAAACACCTGCTTCAAACCTCGACTCTCGAGGCGAATTATTCCGGCGTTATGCCGGTTATACGGAAGTTGAAGCGTCAGAAACGACGTCTCCGGCCTGCAGGCAATACCGCGCAGACAAAAGGTTCAGGGGAGTGATCCGGGCTTACCGGCCCGGGAATCCTGGGTTGCACCCAGAGGGGGATAACACCGTTCAGATGTTGAAGACAAAGAGGAGAGGCAGGTTGCCGTGGCGAGTGACATCACGCGATGCCGCAGCTGCATAAATGTAACAACCGGTAAACAGCGGGTCATTAATCTCACCACCTCCACGCACGCTGCCGGGTCGGCAGCCAAGCCTCTAAGAAATAATACACAGCGCCGGGCGGGTGCCCGATGCGCGCTGGTTATACCGGTATCAGCCTGAAAATGCAAAATGAAAATGTGCGCCTTCACATTTCAGGCGACGCCCTGTGCAGCGGCGCGCACTCCGTTGTAACAACGCTGCAAAAAAAGCACTGGCAATCCGGCCAAAAGCTGACCTAAAATAGCCGTCCAGATGTTAATCCGTCTATCGTGGTTAACCAATGAACTGTTGATCGGCTTGTCTGCGGGCAGTGCAGGATGCATTTCAGACCCGGGGAGCCGCGCTCACCGCATATCCGGCATGCCCAGTGCCCCACAGTAATTACTTAACCCGTTTCTCAAGGTGAAGAAGATAATGGCTAAACACCTCTTTACGTCCGAATCTGTTTCAGAAGGACATCCGGACAAGATCGCCGATCAGATCTCTGACGCCGTTCTTGACGCTATCCTCGAGCAGGATCCGAAAGCACGCGTTGCGTGTGAAACCTATGTCAAAACCGGCATGGTCATGGTGGGCGGCGAGATCACCACCAGCGCCTGGGTCGATATCGAAGAGATCACCCGTAACACCGTGCGTGAAATTGGTTACGTTCACTCTGACATGGGCTTTGACGCCAACTCCTGCGCCGTATTGAGCGCCATTGGTAAACAGTCCCCGGACATCAACCAGGGCGTTGACCGTTCTGACCCGCTGGAACAGGGTGCCGGCGACCAGGGCCTGATGTTCGGCTACGCCACCAATGAAACCGACGTGCTGATGCCGGCACCGGTCACCTACGCCCACCGTCTGGTGCAGCGTCAGGCAGAAGTGCGCAAGAGCGGCATCCTGCCGTGGCTGCGCCCGGACGCGAAAAGCCAGGTCACCTTCCAGTATGACGCGGGCAAGATTGTCGGCATCGACGCGGTCGTGCTCTCCACCCAGCACGCTGAAGAGATTGGCCAGAAAGAATTGCAGGAAGCGGTGATGGAAGAGATCATCAAGCCGGTTCTGCCTGCTGAGTGGCTGACCTCCGCCACCAAATTCTTCATCAACCCGACCGGCCGTTTCGTGATCGGCGGCCCGATGGGCGACTGCGGCCTGACCGGCCGTAAAATCATCGTGGATACCTACGGCGGCATGGCCCGCCACGGCGGCGGTGCGTTCTCCGGTAAAGACCCGTCCAAAGTGGACCGTTCTGCGGCCTATGCAGCGCGTTACGTGGCGAAAAACATCGTGGCCGCCGGCCTGGCTGACCGTTGTGAGATCCAGGTCTCCTACGCCATCGGCGTGGCAGAGCCGACCTCCATCATGGTGGAGACCTTCGGTACTGAGAAAGTGCCTGCCGAGCAGCTGACCCTGCTGGTGCGTGAGTTCTTCGACCTGCGCCCGTACGGCCTGATCCAGATGCTGGACCTGCTGCACCCGATCTACAAAGAGACTGCCGCTTACGGCCACTTCGGCCGCGAGCACTTCCCGTGGGAAAAAACCGACAAAGCCGCGCAACTGCGCGAAGCTGCCGGCCTGAAATAAGTTTTCGCGTGAACAGCGACCCCGGCAGGGTAACTGCCGGGGTTTTTTATTATTTATTGTCCGCTATCCTTAGTCTGGCTGCCGCATAAGAAAGGCCGGGCTTATGTTTCCCGCCTTTTTTACCTGCCTTATTACCCATTAATAAAAAAGGGAATATTTACGGTTTACCCTGTCCTTTGCGTATTTCTCTGATAACTGAAACCGATTACACGCAAAAGTCACTTAAAAAACAGAGAATTATATTTTTCTTTTGTAAGGATTCGTCAAAATCTGATTGCTCTTTCATCGCGCTTCAACGAATAATCTGCGGCGCGCTTTTCGTCCCTCTATTTTGGGGCCGAAGGCTCGATTAATCAGCAATATACCTGGTTATAATAGGTGTAACCGATTACATAAGTGTGATCTGGCGCACTTTATCAGCGAGACTGGGCAAATAACATAGCGACCTAATTAATACATGCCATCTTGGAGGCCCAATGAGTAACATTACGTTAAGCAAAGAAAGGAATGGCTCAAGTGCCAGAATCACTTTCTTTGTTTGTTTTCTTGCCGCGCTGGCTGGGCTGCTGTTTGGCCTGGACATCGGCGTTATCGCCGGGGCGCTGCCGTTTATCAGCGATGAGTTTCAGATAACCAACCATCAACAAGAGTGGGTGGTCAGCTCCATGATGTTCGGTGCCGCTGTGGGCGCCGTCGGCAGTGGCTGGCTTAACTTCCGCATTGGCCGTAAATACAGCTTGATGATCGGCGCAGTGCTGTTTGTGATTGGCTCTCTGGCTTCTGCCCTGGCCCCGAACGTGGACGTGCTGATCATCGCCCGTGTGCTGCTGGGCCTGGCGGTAGGGATCGCGTCCTACACCGCGCCGATCTACCTGTCGGAAATCGCCCCTGAGAAGATCCGCGGCAGCATGATCTCCATGTACCAGCTGATGATCACCATCGGTATCCTGGCGGCCTACCTCTCCGATACCGGCTTCAGCTACACCGGCGCCTGGCGCTGGATGCTGGGCGTGATCACCATCCCTGCCGTGCTGCTTTTGGTGGGCGTCTTCTTCCTGCCGGACAGCCCGCGCTGGCTGGCGGCCCGCGGCAGCAATGAGAAAGCGCGCCGGGTGCTGGAGAAGCTGCGTGACACCAGCGAGCAGGCGAAACGTGAGCTGGATGAGATCCGCGAAAGCCTGAAGATCAAGCAGTCCGGCTGGGCGCTGTTCAAGAACAACTCCAACTTCCGCCGCACCGTCTACCTCGGCATTCTGTTGCAGGTGATGCAGCAGTTCACCGGGATGAACGTCATCATGTACTACGCGCCGAAAATCTTCGGCCTGGCGGGCTTCGCCAGCACCACCCAGCAGATGTGGGGCACGGTGATTGTCGGGCTGGTCAACGTTCTGGCGACCTTCATCGCCATCGGCCTGGTAGACCGCTGGGGCCGCAAACCGACCCTGAAGCTCGGCTTCCTGGTAATGGCGATCGGCATGGGCATCCTGGGCACCATGCTGCACCTCGGCGTGGAAACTATGGCAGCGAAATACTTCGCTATCGCGATGCTGCTGATCTTCATCGTTGGCTTCGCCATGAGCGCCGGCCCGCTGATCTGGGTACTCTGCTCGGAGATCCAGCCGCTGAAAGGGCGTGATTTCGGTATCACTGTCTCTACCGCCACCAACTGGATTGCCAACATGATCGTCGGCGCGACCTTCCTGACGATGCTGGACAGCCTCGGCAACGCCAACACCTTCTGGGTGTACGGCGCGCTGAACGTGGTGTTCATCTTCATCACCATCGCGCTGATCCCGGAGACCAAAAACGTCTCGCTGGAGCACATCGAGCGCAACCTGATGAAAGGCAAAGCGCTGCGCGACATCGGTGCACAGGACTGATTTCCGCCGCACTGACTGACAGGGCACCCCACGGGGTGCCCTTTTTTATTGCCGGAACCCACCGGGTTCACTATCCTGCCGGGTATGAAACCTGTACGAATCCCGATCGCCCTGCAACAGGCGGTGATGCGCTGCCTGCGTGAGATGTTGCTGCGGGCCAATCAGCAACTGGGCACTGACTACCCGGAGCCGGTGCTGCTTTACCAGCAGCGCGGCACCTCGGCGGGCACCGCCTGGCTTGACCGCTGGGAGATCCGCCTCAATCCGGTGTTGCTGCTGGAGAATGGGCAGCGCTTTATCGATGAGGTGATCCCCCATGAACTGGCGCACCTGCTGGTGCACCGCCGCTTTGGCCGCGTGCCGCCGCACGGCAAGCAGTGGCAGTGGATGATGGAAGGCGTGCTGGGCGTGCCGGCGCGGCGCACCCACCAGTTTGAAGTCACGTCTGTGCAGAGCAAGACCTTCCCCTATCAGTGCGGCTGCCAGCAGCACGAGCTGACGCTGCGCCGCCATAACCGCGTGCTTCGCAATCAGGCGGAGTACCGCTGCCGCCGCTGCGGCCACACGCTGCACCCGGTGGGCGACGCCCCGCCTGACGCCGTGTGACGGCACGGCAAAAACGTTGCCGCTGATTTGCCACCGTGTTGCACATCCGTTACTCTCGCACTTTTCCCTTCAGGCAGTTTTGGAATATGTCCCGCAAAATTATCGTTACCCTGCTCCTTACCGGCGCCCTGTTGCCGCTGACCGCCGTCAGCAAAGAGATTAATAACTTCAGCCAGGCCAAAACGGCGGCGGCCAAAATTCACCAGGATGCGCCCGGTGATTTTTACTGCGGCTGCAAAATTACCTGGCAGGGCAAAAAGGGCATCCCGGATCTCGCCTCCTGCGGCTACCAGGTGCGCAAAAGCGCCCAGCGCGCCAACCGCATCGAATGGGAGCATGTGGTACCGGCCTGGCAGTTCGGCCACCAGCGCCAGTGCTGGCAGGAAGGCGGGCGGAAAAATTGCGTGAAAGACCCGGTCTACCGCCAGATCGAAACTGACCTGCACAACCTGGAACCGGCCGTGGGCGAAGTAAACGGCGACCGCGGCAACTTTATGTATAACCAGTGGCGGGGTGGTGAAGGCCAGTATGGCCGCTGTGAGATGAAAGTCGATTTCAAAGACAAAAGCGCCGAGCCGCCGGCCCGCGCCCGCGGGGCCATCGCCCGCACCTACTTCTATATGCGTGACCGCTACCAGCTGCGCCTCTCCAGCCAGCAGACCCAGCTGTTTGACGCCTGGAACCGCCTCTACCCGGTCACTGACTGGGAGTGCACGCGTGACAACCGCATCGCCGCCGTACAGGGCAACCACAACCCCTATGTGCAGCAGGCTTGCCAGCAACGAAAAGGCTAACCTACACTAGGCATTCCGCGCGCAGGGCCAGGCCGCTGCGCGCCTGTTGCGCCGCGCTGCGGCCTCCCTTAGCCACACAGGACGTTAAACCCCGTTATGCGTATTCCCCGCATTTATCACCCGGAACCGCTGTGTTCCGGCAGCACCCTCACGCTGAGCGACGAGGCTGCCAACCATGTCGGCCGTGTGCTGCGCATGACCCCCGGCCAGCCGTTGCAGCTGTTTGACGGCAGCAACCAGGTCTTCCCTGCGGAAATTACCCAGGTGGAGAAGAAAAGTGTCCAGGTGCGCCTGGGCGCAGGCGTGGTGGAGGATGTGGAGTCACCGCTTGACCTGCACCTCGGGCAGGTGATCTCACGCGGGGAGAAGATGGAGTTCACCATCCAGAAGTCGATTGAACTGGGCGTCAGCACAATTACCCCCCTGTTTTCCGAGCGCTGTGGGGTTAAACTGGACGGCGAGCGGCTGGCGAAGAAGATCCAGCAGTGGCAGAAGATCGCCGTGGCCGCCTGCGAACAGTGCGGCCGTAACCGCATTCCGCTGATCCGCGAGGCGATGCCCCTTGAGGCGTGGTGCCGCGAGCAGGATGACAGCCTGAAGCTGAACCTGCACCCGCGCGCCAGCCAGAGCATTAATACCCTGCCGTTGCCGGTGAAAAAAGTTCGCTTGCTGATTGGCCCGGAAGGGGGATTATCGTCAGACGAAATCGCCATGACCGCCACCATGGGCTTTACCGACATCCTGCTGGGGCCACGCGTTTTACGTACCGAAACTACCGCGCTCACTGCGATAACTGCACTCCAGGTGCGCTTTGGCGACCTGGGTTAAAGGAGAAAGAATGATCAAGCTCGGCATCGTGATGGACCCGATTTCCTCCATCAACATCAAAAAAGACACCAGCTTTGCCATGCTGCTGGAAGCGCAGCGCCGCGGTTGGGAAATCCATTACATGGAGATGAACGACCTCTACCTGCGCGGCGGCGAAGCGCGGGCGCGCACCCGCCTGCTGAGCGTGGAGCAGAACTACGAGCAGTGGTATACGTTCGGTGAAGAGCAGGACATCCCGCTGCACCAGCTGGACACCGTGCTGATGCGCAAAGACCCGCCGTTCGATACCGAGTTCATCTACGCTACCTACATCCTGGAGCGCGCGGAAGACAAAGGCACGCTGATCGTCAACAAGCCGCAGAGCCTGCGCGACTGTAACGAGAAGCTGTTCACCGCCTGGTTCCCGGAGCTGACCCCGGACACGCTGGTCAGCCGCGACAAGGCGCACCTGCGCCGCTTCCACCAGGAGCATGGCGACGTGATCCTCAAGCCGCTGGACGGCATGGGCGGCGCGTCCATCTTCCGCGTGAAGCAGGATGACCCGAACCTTTCCGTGATCGTCGAAACCCTGACCGAGCACGGCAGCCGCTACTGCATGGCGCAAAACTACCTGCCGGCCATCAAAGAGGGTGACAAACGCGTGCTGGTGGTGGACGGTGAGCCGGTGCCTTACTGCCTGGCGCGTATCCCGGCCCAGGGCGAAACCCGCGGCAACCTGGCGGCCGGCGGCCGTGGCGAGGCGCGCCCGCTGAGCGAATCCGACTGGCAGATCGCCCGCACCGTCGCGCCGATCCTGAAACAGAAAGGCCTGATCTTCGTCGGCCTGGACATCATCGGCGACCGCCTGACGGAAATTAACGTCACCAGCCCGACCTGCGCCCGCGAAATCGAAGCCGCTTTCCCGATCTCCATCACCGGTATGTTGATGGATGCGATTGAGAAGCGCCTGGCGGCCCGCTAACGCCCGCCGGAAAGCCCGTAAACTGGCCGCCTTTTCAGAATGCGGCCAGTGACTTGCTCCGCCATACACCGCATACTACAGATCGTGTACCCTTTAACCCCGCGAAAGCTCCAAACTATAATGAATTTACAGCATCACTTTCTTATTGCCATGCCCTCTTTGGACGACCCGCAATTCAAACGTGCCGTGGTGTATATCTGCGAGCACAATGAAGAAGGCGCGATGGGGCTGGTCATCAACAAGCCGGTTGAGCAGTTCACCGTAGAGGCCGTGCTCGAGAAACTCGACATCGCCCCGGTGGCGCGTGACCCGGCCATCCGCCTGGATAACCCGGTGTTTTCCGGCGGCCCGCTGGCGGAAGATCGCGGGTTTATCCTGCATACCCCACGCGAGGGCTTCGGTTCCAGCATCCTGATTTCTGACCAGACCATGATCACCACCTCCAAAGATGTGCTGGAAACCCTGGGTACGCCTGACCAGCCGGAAGAGGTGCTGGTGGCGCTGGGTTACGCCAGCTGGGAGCAGGGTCAGCTGGAGAAAGAGCTGCTGGAGAACGCCTGGCTGACCTCCGAGGCCAGCGCCGACATCCTGTTCCATGTGCCGATCGCTGACCGCTGGCGTGAAGCGGGCCGCCGCCTCGGCATCGATATCGCCAGCATCGCGACGCAGGCGGGCCACGCCTGATGAGCCAGCGTACTTTGATCGCCTTTGACTTCGGCACCAAAAGCATCGGCGCCGCGATCGGCCAGGAGATCACCGGCACCGCCCGCGCCCTGCCCGCCTTCAAAGCGCAGGACGGCACCCCCGACTGGCTCAAAATCGAGAAGCTGCTGAAAGAGTGGCAGCCCGATCTGGTGATTGTCGGCTTGCCGCTGAACATGGACGGCACCGAGCAGCCACTGACCGCCCGCGCACGCAAGTTCGCCAACCGCCTGCATGGCCGCTTCGGCGTGCAGGTCGAGCTGCATGATGAGCGGCTCAGCACCGTGGAAGCGCGCGCCCACCTCTTCAGCAGCGGCGGTTTCCGCGCGCTGGACAAAGGCAGCGTCGATTCCGCCTCCGCGGTGGTGATCCTCGAAAGCTGGTTCGAAAACCACTACGGTTAACCTCCGGCATCAGCGCGCCGTGTGCCTGCCGCCGCGCTGACTGCCGTTTCCTGCGCTTTCCTGCCGCCTGGTTTACGCCGGCTTGTTCCATTGCCCCGTTTCCCGCGCCTGTGTTCCGCCCTTATCTGCCCCCGCCCGTTCATGGCTCAGCGAATACCACCCCTTGCGCCTCACACTGTTTCCGGTGCTGGGCGAAAGTCTGCATCCCTGCCTGCGCGCCGGTCTGTAACAGGCCCGGCAACTGGTGGGTTTTGCCCTCGCGGATCAGGTTGCTCACGGCGGGCGTGGCGGCCAGCGTCTCAAACAGCGCCGTGCGGCCGCCGCCCGCCGTGGCGCACAGGGTTTGTGCCGCCACCGCCCGCAGGCTGCCCGCCAGCTGGGCGCGGGCGAAGGCTTTCTCCTCTGCCGGGAAAACGTCCACCAGCCGGTCTACCGCCTGCGCGGCTCCGCGGGTATGCAGCGTTGCCAGTACCAGGTGGCCGGTTTCCGCCGCCGTCAGCGCCAGCCGGATGGACTCCGCGTCCCGCAGTTCGCCGAGCAGGATCACGTCCGGGTCTTCCCGCAGCGCCCCGCGCAGCCCGTCGGCAAAGGTTGCGCAGTGCAGGCCGACCTCCCGCTGCTGGATCAGGCAGCGATTGCTCTGGTGCAGGAACTCGATCGGGTCTTCCAGCGTGATGATGTGCCGGGCGTGGTGGCAGTTAAGGTGGCCGACCAGCGCCGCCAGCGTGGTGGATTTGCCGCTGCCGGTGGCCCCGGTCACCAGAATCAGCCCATCCTCTGCCGCGGTCCACGTCAGCAGCCCCGGCGGCACGCCAAGCGCGGCGGGCGTCGGGCAGCGCTCCGGCAGGGGCCGCAACGCGGCGGAAAGCCCGCCGCACTGCCGGAACAGGTGCGCCCGCAGCCGCTGCCCGCCCGGCAGGGTCAGGGCGGCGTCGAGCTGGCCGAGCGCCGCCAGCGCCTGCTGCTGCGCACCGTCCAGCCAGCCTTTACACCACTGTGCCAGCTGGCCGGCGGTGAGCGGCAGTGCCCCCTCATCACGCCGCAAGCAGCCATCCTGCCGCCAGATGGGCGGATGTCCGGTACAGAGGTGCAGATCCGAGGCATTATGCTTTACACTAAGGGCCACCCATTCATTGATATCCATGTCACGACGCCTGAGCCACTATGAGTACGATTGAGCACAATCTACAGGATGTTCGCCGCCGTATCGCCGCCGCTGCCGCAGAATGCGGGCGGGATGCCAAAGAAATTACGCTGCTTGCCGTAAGCAAAACCAAACCTGCGAGCGCGCTCGAAGAAGCGATGGCCGCCGGCCAGCGCGCCTTTGGGGAGAACTACGTGCAGGAAGGCGTGGACAAGATCCAACACTTCGCTTCCCACCCGCTGGCCCCTGAGCTGGAATGGCACTTTATCGGGCCGCTGCAATCGAATAAGAGCCGTCTGGTGGCGGAGCATTTTGCCTGGTGCCACACCGTGGACCGGCTGAAGATCGCCACCCGGCTGAATGAGCAGCGCCCGGCGGCCCTGCCGCCGCTGAATGTGCTGATTCAGGTCAACATCAGTGACGAAGCCAGCAAAGCGGGCATTGCGCCTGCTGAGTTACCGGCGCTGGCCGAGGCGGTGGCGGCGTTGCCCAACCTGCGTCTGCGCGGGCTGATGGCGATCCCGGCCCCGGAAAGCGACTACGCGCGCCAGCTGGCGGTGTTCCGTAAGATGGCGGACGCGCTGGCGGCGTTGCAGGCGCGCCACCCGCAGGCGGATACGCTGTCGATGGGCATGACGGACGATATGCCCGCGGCGATTGCGGCGGGCAGTACGATGGTGCGCATCGGCACCGCGATTTTCGGCGCGCGGGATTACGGCGCACCGCAGTGAGATAACACACCCCGCCGGCCGCGACGCCCGGCGTAACACTGACCAGCGGCATAACCCCAACAAGGAGTCCCATGCAACATCGCAATATTACCTTTATCGGTGCCGGCAATATGGCGGGTGCCATCATCGCCGGGCTGGTAGAGGGCGGCTACCCGGCTGACCTGATCACGGTCTGCGCCCCGTCCGCCACCCACCGTGACGCCCTGGCAGAACGCTATGGCGTCCACAGCCGCAGCGACAACGCCGCCTGTGCCGCAGAGGCGGAGGTGGTGGTACTGGCGGTCAAACCGCAACTGATGGCGGACGTGTGCCGCGCGCTGCGCAGTGAGGTGGATTTCAGCGGCAAGCTGGTGCTCTCCATTGCCGCCGGGGTCACGGTGGAACGCTTCTGCGCGCTGCTGGGTGACCGGCTCAACATCGTGCGCATCATGCCGAACACGCCGTCCCTGGTCGGCAAGGGCATGAGCGGCCTGTACGCGCCGGATTACGTCACCGCGGATGACCGCGATTTCACCGCCGCGCTGATGACGTCGGTGGGCAAAATCTGCTGGGTGGATGACGAGCACGGCATTAACCAGGTGATCGCCGCCGCCGGCAGCGCCCCGGCCTACTTCTTCCTGTTTATGGAAGCGATGCAGCAGGAGATGGAGCGCCAGGGCTTCCCGGCGGAGAAAGCGCGCCTGCTGGTGCAGCAGGCGGCCAGCGGTGCGGCGGCCCTGGTGGAAGCCAGCCCCGGGGTTTCTCTCGGCACCCTGCGCGAGCGGGTCACCTCCAAAGGCGGCACCACGGCGGAAGCCCTCAAGGTCATGAATGAGCAGAAATTGCCGGAGATCGTTGCCAGCGCCATGCAGGCCGCCATTGCCCGCGCTCAGGATATGGAAAAACAGTTTTAATCACAGGAACAAGGTAATTTATGCTGACGCTGACTTTTCTGGTCAAAACCCTGGTCGACCTCTACGTGATGGTGCTGCTGCTACGCATCTGGATGCAGTGGGCGCGCACCGATTTTTACAACCCGTTCTCCCAGTTTGTGGTGAAGATCACCCAGCCGATCGTCGGGCCGCTGCGCCGCGTGGTGCCCTCCCTCGGGCCGGTGGACAGCGCCTCGCTGCTGCTGGCATTTCTGCTGATGACCATCAAGTACCCGCTGCTGCTGCTGATTCAGGGCGGCGGCATCTCGCTCAGCCCGTACAACCTGCTGTTTGGCCTGCTCTCGCTGCTTAAGTCAGCCGGCTATCTGGTGTTCTGGATGATCATTATCCGCTCCATCATGAGCTGGGTCAGCCGCGGCAGCAGCCCGATGGACTACGTGCTGATGCAGCTGACCGAACCGCTGATGGCACCGATCCGCCGCATCATCCCGGCGATGGGCGGCATCGATTTTTCCGCGATGGTGGTGGTATTAATTCTTTATATGCTCAACTACCTGGGCATGGATCTGTTCGGGCAGCTTTGGTTCTTACTGTGAGTGCAGTGACACAGCAACTGGACGGGCTGGTGCTCAGGCTATATATTCAGCCGAAATCGAGCCGCGATCAGTTTGTGGGGCAACATGGCGACGAACTGAAAGTCGCCATTACCGCCCCGCCGGTGGATGGGCAGGCCAATGCCCATCTGGTGAAATTCCTCGCCAAACAGTTCCGCGTGGCCAAAAGCCAGGTGGTGATTGAAAAAGGTGAGCTTGGCCGCCATAAACAGGTCCGCATTATTGCGCCGCAGCTGATCCCGGCTGACGTGGCCGCGCTGCTTGTCCCCTGATGCCGCCCCGGCGGCATCCCCTATTTAACGCAGGATACCCCATGCAAAAAGTTGTTCTCGCCACCGGTAACGCCGGCAAAGTGCGCGAGCTGGCCCATCTGCTGGCCGGGTTTGGCCTGGATGTGGTCGCCCAGACCGTTCTGGGCGTGGAGTCGGCGGAAGAGACCGGCCTGACCTTCATTGAAAATGCGATCCTCAAGGCGCGCCATGCCGCCCGGATCACCGGCCTGCCGGCCATTGCCGATGACTCCGGCCTGGCGGTGGACGCCCTCGGCGGCGCGCCGGGCATCTACTCTGCCCGCTACGCCGGTGAAGGTGCCAGCGACCAGCAGAACCTGGAAAAACTGCTGGTGGCGCTCCGCGACGTGCCCGCCGGGCAGCGCCAGGCGCAGTTCCACTGCGTACTGGTCTACCTGCGCCACGCCGATGACCCGACGCCGCTGGTCTGCCACGGCAGCTGGCCGGGTGAAATTACCTTCGCTGCCGAAGGCACCCACGGCTTCGGCTACGATCCGATCTTCTTCGCGCCGGAAGCGGGCAAAACCGCCGCCACCCTGACGCGCGACGAAAAGCGCGCCGTCTCCCACCGCGGCCGGGCACTGTCACAACTGTTGGATGCGATGAAACATGCATAACCTGCCGCCGCTCAGCCTCTATATCCATATCCCGTGGTGTGTGCAGAAATGCCCCTACTGCGATTTCAACTCCCACGCCCTGAAGGGCGAGGTGCCGCATGACGACTACGTCGCGCACCTGCTGGCGGATCTGGACATGGACGTGCCTGACGTTGCAGGACGCACCCTCAGTACGATCTTTATCGGCGGCGGCACACCGAGCCTGCTGAGCGCTGAAGCGATGCAGACGCTGCTGGACGGCGTGCGCGCCCGCCTGCCGCTGGCTGCGGATGCCGAAATCACCATGGAGGCCAACCCCGGCACCGTAGAGGCTGACCGCTTCAGCGGCTACCAGCGCGCCGGGGTGAACCGCATCTCGATTGGCGTGCAGAGTTTCAGCCAGCAAAAACTGACGCGCCTTGGCCGCATCCACGGGCCGGAGGAGGCGAAACGCGCCGCCCGGCTGGCGGAAGGGCTGGGCCTGCGCAGTTTTAACCTCGACCTGATGCACGGCCTGCCGGACCAGACGCTGGAAGAGGCGCTGGATGACCTGCGCCAGGCGATCGCCCTCAACCCGCCGCACCTGTCGTGGTACCAGCTCACCATCGAACCCAATACGCTGTTTGCCTCACGGCCGCCGGTGTTGCCGGATGATGACGCGCTGTGGGACATCTTCGAAAAAGGGGATGAACTGCTCACGGCGGCGGGTTACCGGCAGTATGAGACCTCGGCCTACGCCAAACCGGGCTACCAGTGCCATCACAACCTCAACTACTGGCGTTTTGGTGACTACCTCGGCATCGGCTGCGGCGCGCACGGCAAGATCACCCTGCCGGACGGCAGTGTGGTCCGCACCAGCAAAACCCGCCACCCGCGCGGCTATATGCAGGGGCGCTATCTGGACAAGCGCCATGCGGTCGCCGCGGCAGATATGCCGTTTGAGTTCTTTATGAACCGCTTCCGCCTGCTGGAGCCGGCCCCGCGCGCCGAGTTCACCGCCTTTACCGGCCTGCCGGAGAGCGTGGTGCGCGCCCCGCTGGATGAGGCGCTCAGGCAGAATTACATCACCGAAACCGCCGACGCCTGGCAAATCACGCCGCACGGCAAACTGTTTTTGAACTCCCTGCTGGAGCTGTTCCTGCCGGACGAGGCGTAAACCGCGTTATAACAAAAACGGGCACCTTCTCAGGTGCCCGTTTTTTATTGCCCGCGATCCGCTTATTTCAGGCTGCTGAGCAGCCCGGCGCGCTGGTTTTCCAGGGCGGTGACCCGGTTACAGACTTCGTGGCCGAACTGGCTGAAGTCCTGCTCCTGATTGCTCCACTCCGCCTGAATCGCCTGCTGCAAACCGCCGAGGTTGCCCATGACCGCCTGCAACGGATTGTCAGAGGAACCGGCCGCCTGCTTGACGCCCATTTCGTTCAGGCTGTCCTGCAATACGCCGCCCATGCTCTGCTGCACGATGCGTTTGCCGTCCTCTTCGACCTGCGAAATCGCCTGGTGGTGGAACACCAGCCCGCCGTCGCGGTGCTCAAGGATGCGGTTCATCTGCTGCTTCAGCTGACCGTTCAGGGTGCTCAGCCGGGTGCGCACATTGCTGTCGCTGCCGAGCTGCTCGACGATCACCTTGTCCAGCGCCACACGCGCCTTCTCCAGGTGCTGCTGCGCGCCGGTGTCAATCCACGGCAGGTCACGGCGCAGCGCGCCCTGATAATCCACCGCTTTCTGGCGTTGCAGTGCATCCAGGTCCACCAGCTTGCCGTTGTTGTTGATGTCACCGGTCGGCGAAATGGTGAAGTTGCCGCTGGCCCCCACCACCTGCACGCTCTGCGGGGTGATGACGATGTCATCCTGCGGTTTCACATTGCACTGGTATTCCGCCTGCGCCTGCACGGCGGTCAGCAGGGCGGCGGCACACAGGCTGCTTTTCAATACGGTTTTCAGTTTCATTGTTCTCCCTCTCCTGTCGCCTTGGGCGGCAGATTAAAAAATTGAGCGGCCAATCCGCTGCGCCAGTTGTTCTAAGGCAGCGGTGCCGGCCAATGAGTTCCCTGCCGGATCAAGTTCCGGCGACCAGACGGCAATGCACATCTCGTCCGGCACCACGGCGATAATGCCGCCGCCGACGCCGGATTTGGCCGGCATCCCGACGCGGTAGGCAAACTCCCCTGCCCCGTTGTACATGCCGCACGTCACCATCAGCGCATTGATCTGGCGTGCCTGCCGCGGTGACAGCAGCGCCGTCTCCGACGCCAGCGGCCGCCCCTGGTTCGCCAGATAGACGAAGGTACGGGCCAGCTCCCGGCAGTTCATGCGTAAGGCACAGTAATTAAAATAGGTCTGAAGTACGGAAAGTACCTCATTCTCGAAGTTGCCGAAGGACTTCATCAGGTAGGCGATGGCCGCGTTGCGGTCACTGTGGTCGAACTCGGAGCGCGCCACCCGGCTGTCGTAGGCGAGGTCAGGCTGCCCGGCGAGCTGCCGCACCACTTCCAGCATCCGCTGGCGCGGGGCGCTGAGGCGCGTCTGCAACATGTCACACACCACCAGCGCGCCCGGGTTGATGAACGGGTTACGCGGCTTGCCCTGCTCCAGCTCCAGCTGTACCAGTGAGTTAAACGGCAGGCCCGACGGCTCCTTGCCGACGCGCTGCCAGATCTCCTGCTCCTGATAGCGCGTCAGCGCCAGCGTCAGGCTCAGCACTTTGGAGATCGACTGGATGGAGAAGCGCTCCCCGGCGTCCCCCGCTGAATACTCCCGCCCGTCCACGGTACAGATGGCGATCCCCATCCGGTCCGCCGGGACTTCCGCCAGCGCCGGGATGTAGTCCGCGACCTTCCCCTGGCCAATCAGCGGCCTGACCTGCCGTACAATCTCTTCCAACAGGCCGTTGTCCAGCTCTCTCCTCACTTCGGGTGCTCCGCGCACGTTACCTCTCCCCGCCATAAACACGTTCTTTCTCTGCACACCGCCCACCGCGGCCTGCACGCCAGTGGCGGCTATTGTACCTGTGTTCCGGCATCGGGGGCGTTGCTGAATCTTCCTTATTTTTTCTTTTATTCAGATTCCTTTTTTCCGGTTCACTGACTCGTTTCAGCTAAAGAGTAACATTCTTAGCCACTTAGGAAAAAACACGCAAAATCAGCCATATACCCCTTAAGAGTTATCGAACAGCGAACTTGATCTGCATCAATAAGTGCCGTTACCAACGCGTTAAGGTGGGCGCAATAAATAAGAATGTGGGGCAAAAATGAGCAAATTCAGACTCGCTGTCATCGGCAACGGTATGGTCGGGCACCGCTTCATCGAAGAACTGATGGACAAGGCGGCACCGGGCCAGTTTGAGATCACCGTGTTTTGTGAGGAGCCGCGCCGCGCCTACGACCGGGTACATCTCTCCTCTTACTTTTCCCACCATACGGCGGAAGAGCTGTCCCTGGTGCGCGAAGGCTTCTACGAGAAGCACAACGTCCAGGTGCTGGTGGGCGAACGCGCCATCACCATTAACCGCCAGGAGAAGGTGATCCACGCCACCAGCGGCCGCACTGTCTGGTATGACAAACTGATCATGGCGACCGGCTCCTACCCGTGGATCCCGGCGATCCAGGGTGCAGACACGCAGGACTGCTTCGTCTACCGCACCATTGAAGACCTCAACGCCATCGAAGCCTGCGCCCGCCGGAGCAAACGCGGCGCGGTGGTTGGCGGTGGCCTGCTGGGGCTGGAAGCGGCCGGGGCGCTGAAAAACCTCGGCGTCGAGACGCACGTGGTGGAGTTCGCACCGGTGCTGATGGCCGAACAGCTCGACCGCATGGGCGGCGAGCAGCTGCGCCAGAAGATCGAGCGCATGGGCGTGCGGGTGCACACCGGCAAAAACACCCAGCTGATCAGCGATCAGGGCAGTGAGGCGCGCAAAACCATGCAGTTTGCTGACGGCAGCACGCTGGAGGTGGATTTCATCGTCTTCTCTACCGGCATCCGCCCGCAGGACAAACTGGCGCGCCAGTGCGGCCTCGCCACCGGCAAACGCGGCGGCATCATGATCAACGACAGCTGCCAGAGCAGCGACCCGGACGTTTACGCCATCGGCGAATGCGCCGCCTGGAACGACCGGGTCTTCGGGCTGGTGGCACCGGGCTACAAAATGGCGCAGGTGGCGGCTGACCACCTGCTGGGGCGTGACAACGCCTTCAACGGTGCCGACATGAGCGCCAAGCTGAAACTGCTGGGCGTGGATGTCGGCGGCATCGGCGACGCCCACGGCCGTACGCCGGGCGCGCGCAGCTACGTCTACCTCGACGAGAGCAAAGAGATCTACAAACGGCTGGTGGTGAGTGCCGATAACAGCACCCTGCTCGGCGCGGTGCTGGTGGGCGACACCAGTGACTACGGCAACCTGCTGCAACTGGCGCTCAATAAGATCCCGCTGCCGGAGCACCCGGACGCGCTGATCCTGCCGTCTCATGCCGGCAGCGGCAAACCGGCGCTGGGCGTTGACTCCCTGCCGGAAACCGCGCAGATCTGCTCCTGTTTCGACGTCTCGAAAGGGGACATCATGCGCGCGGTACAGGGCGGCTGCCACACCGTGGCGGCGATCAAAGCCGAGACCAAAGCCGGTACCGGCTGCGGCGGCTGCATCCCGCTGGTGACGCAGGTACTGAACGCCGAGCTGAGCAAACAGGGGATCGAGGTTAACCACCACCTGTGTGAACACTTCGCCTATTCACGCCAGGAGCTTTACCACCTGATCCGCGTCGAGGGCATCACCTCCTTTGAGGCGCTGCGCGAGAAATATGGCCAAGGCTACGGCTGTGAAGTCTGCAAACCCACTGTCGGATCGCTGCTGGCCTCCTGCTGGAATGAGTATGTGCTGGCCCCGCAACATACCCCGTTGCAGGACAGCAACGACATCTTCCTCGGCAACATCCAGAAAGACGGCACCTACTCGGTGATCCCGCGCTCGCCGGGCGGTGAGATTACCCCGGAAGGGCTGCTGGCGATTGGCGAGGTGGCGCGCCAATACCACCTCTACACCAAAATCACCGGCTCCCAGCGCATCGCGCTGTTTGGCGCGCAGAAAGATGACCTGCCCGCCATCTGGCAGAAACTGATTGAAGCCGGGTTTGAAACCGGTCACGCCTACGCCAAGGCGCTGCGCATGGCGAAAACCTGCGTCGGCAGCACCTGGTGCCGCTTTGGCGTGGGTGACAGCGTCGGCTTCGGCGTTGAGCTGGAGAACCGCTATAAAGGCATCCGCACCCCGCACAAAATGAAGTTCGGCGTCTCCGGCTGTACCCGCGAATGCGCCGAAGCGCAGGGCAAAGATGTGGGCATCATCGCCACGGAAAAAGGCTGGAACCTCTATGTCTGCGGCAACGGCGGCATGAAGCCGCGCCACGCCGACCTGCTGGCGGCAGATCTCGACCATGACACGCTGGTTCGCTATCTCGACCGCTTCATGATGTTCTACATCCGCACCGCCGATAAATTGCAGCGTACCTCGCTGTGGCTGGAGAGCCTGGAGGGCGGCATCGCTTACCTGCGCAGCGTCATCATCGATGACAAACTCGGCCTGAGCGACCAGCTGGAGGCCGAAATGGCCCGCCTGCGTGAGCGGGTAGTATGCGAATGGCAGGAGACACTGAACCACCCGGAACAGCTGTCGCGCTTTGCGCACTTCATCAACAGCCCGCGGCGTGACCCGAATGTGCAGGTCGTGCCGGAACGTGACCAGCACCGCCCGGCGCGGCCGGAGGAGCGCATCCCGGTGCGGCTGGTCACCACGTCTGAACCGGAAATGGAGGTGAACCCATGAGCCAGTGGACAACCGTCTGCCCGTTAGAGGCGATCCTGCCGGCCACCGGCGTCTGTGCGCTGGTCGGCGAACAGCAGATCGCCCTGTTCCGCCCCTACGCGGATGACCAGCTCTTCGCCCTGAGCAATATCGATCCGTTCGCCCAGGCAAGCGTGCTGTCACGCGGCATTATCGCGGAGCACCAGGGCGAGCTGTGGGTCGCCAGCCCGCTGAAAAAACAGCGTTTCCGCCTGCGTGACGGGCGGTGTCTGGAAGATGAGGCGCATTCCGTCACTGCCTGGCCGGTGCGGGTGCGGGACGGCCTCGTCGAAGTCAGCGCCTGATGAGTGGGGGCCGCCCGGCCCCCTTTTTTATCGTTATACCACCTCTGAGACACCATCATGTTTACCGACACCCTGACGAAATGTGCCGCCAACGCCGCACGCATTGCGCGGCTGGCCAAAGAGACGCCGCTGAGCTTCTGGGTCAGTTCCGCGATGGCCGGGGCCTATGTGGGCCTGGCGATTATTTTGATTTTTACCCTCGGCAACCTGCTGGACCCGTCGGTACGCCCGCTGGTGATGGGGGCCACCTTCGGCATCGCGCTGACGCTGGTGATCATCGCCGGCTCTGAGCTGTTCACCGGCCACACCATGTTCCTGACGCTCGGCGTGAAAGCCGGGACAATCCGCCCCGCACAGATGTGGGCCATCCTGCCGCAGACCTGGCTGGGCAACCTGCTCGGCTCGGTGTTCGTCGCCCTGCTCTACCACTGGGGCGGCGGCAGTCTGCTGCCGACGGAATCGAGCCTGCTGCACACCGCCGCGCTGGC
Organism: Chimaeribacter coloradensis; assembly: GCF_002858715.1. Classification (GTDB taxonomy): domain Bacteria; phylum Pseudomonadota; class Gammaproteobacteria; order Enterobacterales; family Enterobacteriaceae; genus Chimaeribacter; species Chimaeribacter coloradensis. The sequence continues at coordinate 23,231 of NZ_PJZH01000013.1, forward strand.
GAAAACCACCGCCCCGGCGATGGTGCTGTTCTTTAAAGGTGCGCTCTGTAACTGGCTGGTCTGCCTGGCGATCTGGATGGCGCTGCGCACCGAGGGCGCGGCGAAGTTCATCGCCATCTGGTGGTGTCTGCTGGCCTTTATCGCCTCCGGTTACGAGCACTCGGTGGCAAACATGACGCTGTTCGCCCTCTCCTGGTTCGGCCACCACAGCGAGGCGTATACGCTCTCCGGTATCGGCCACAACCTGCTGTGGGTGACGCTCGGCAATACCCTCTCCGGCGCGGTGTTTATGGGGCTGGGTTACTGGTACGCCACCCCGCGCGCACAACGCCCGCAACCGGCCACCACTGCTGCCACCCGCCGCATCGCCTGAGGGCCACCCTATGGATTACCTGCCGATTTTCTGCCGGTTACAACAGCGCGCCTGCCTGCTGGTAGGCGGGGGCGAGGTCGCGGAGCGCAAGGCGCGCCTGCTGATGGAGGCGGGGGCGCAGCTCACCGTCTGCGCCCTGCATTTCACCCCGCAATTTCACCTGTGGGCGGAGCAGCGGGCGCTGACGCTGGCCCCACAGCCGTTTGACCCGGCGCTGCTGGCGGATAAGTGGCTGGTGATCGCCGCGACGGATGACCCGGCTGTGAACCAGCAGGTCAGTGACGCCGCCGAGGCGCAGCGCATCTTCTGCAACATAGTGGATGCACCGCAACAGGCGGGCTTTATCATGCCGTCGATCATCGACCGTTCACCGCTGATGGCGGCGGTCTCCTCCGGCGGGCGCGCGCCGGTACTGGCGCGGTTACTGCGCGAGAAGCTGGAGGCGCTGCTGCCGCAGCATCTGGGCGACCTGGCGGCGCTGGCAGGCAGTTTGCGTCAGCGGGTGAAACAGCGCTGGAAAAGCCAGGGCGAGCGGCGGCACTTCTGGGAGAAGCTGTTTGACCACCTGCCGCTGGCGCACGCCGTGGCGGCGCAGGCGCATGAGCGCACCGCGCAGCTCGTCGAGACCCTGTTCAGTGAGCCGCTGGACCACCACGGCGAAGTGGTGCTGGTGGGCGCGGGGCCGGGCGACGCCGGGCTGCTGACGCTTAAGGGCTTGCAGCAGCTCCAGCGGGCGGACATCGTGGTTTATGACCGGCTGGTCTCCGATGAGATGATGAACCTGGTGCGGCGCGACGCAGAGCGCATCTTCGTCGGCAAGCGTGCCGGTTACCACTGTGTGCCGCAGGAGGAGATTAACCAGATCCTGCTGGCGCAGGCGCGGCGCGGCAAACGGGTGGTGCGGCTGAAAGGCGGCGATCCGTTCATCTTCGGGCGCGGCGGCGAGGAGCTGGAGACCCTCTGCGACACCGGCATCCCCTTCTCGGTGGTGCCCGGCATCACTGCTGCGTCCGGCTGCGCGGCCTACAGCGGCATCCCGCTCACCCACCGCGACTACGCGCAGAGCGTGCGGCTGGTCACTGGCCACCTGAAAAAAGAGGGCGAGCCGGACTGGGCGACGCTGGCCGCCGGGCAGCAGACGCTGGTGTTTTATATGGGGTTGTCACAGGCCCCGGCGATCCAGCAGCAGCTGATGGCGCACGGCATGCGCGGCACGATGCCGGTGGCGCTGGTGGAGAACGGCACCTCAGTGAAACAAAAGGTGGTCAGCGGTGAGCTGCGCGATCTGGCGGCGCTGGCGCAGCAGGTCAGCAGCCCGAGCCTGATCATCGTCGGCCGGGTGGTGGCGCTGCGTGAGCGGCTGAACTGGTTCCTTCCCTGAGCGGGAAACGCCCATAAAAAAAGCGCCTTGCGGCGCTTTTTTGCAGGCGGGAACTTATTCCCACCAGATGTCGAACAGCTCACTGACCACCACGTCGGTCATGTTGTGCTGCTCCAGCCAGCTTTTCACCCGCTGGCGGTGTTCGTCGGTGCAGTGGCCGATCTTCTGCAGGCATACCAGCCCTTCCCACTGCAGGTAGCCGCCACCGTCAAAGGCCAGGCCGTTCGGCTCAATCACTTCATTGATGAAGGTGTCGAGAGTGGCATCGATGGTTTCAACCGGGGTCTCGTCCGGGAACGTCCATTTCACCGAGAAGCCCAGCTCCTGGAACTCGTCGATATGTAACTTTTTGCGCAAACGGCGGCTGCGTTGTGTGGCCATTACTTTGTCCTCTCAAACATAAGATCCCATACGCCGTGGCCGAGACGGTGGCCACGCGCTTCGAATTTGGTCAGCGGGCGCGACTCCGGGCGCGGGACGTAGTCACCGCTTTCGGAGACGTTCTTATAACCGGCGATCTGGTTCATCACGTCCAGCATATGCTCCGCGTAGGCTTCCCAGTCGGTCGCCATGTGGAACACGCCGCCCCGCTTCAGCTTGCGCAGCACCAGGTCAGCAAAGGGCACCTGCACGATGCGGCGCTTGTTGTGGCGCGCCTTGTGCCACGGGTCCGGGAAGAAGAGCTGCACCATGGTCAGCGAGTTATCCGGGATCATATTCTCCAGCACTTCCACCGCGTCATGGCACATCACGCGCAGGTTGCTGACCCCGGCTTCGTGGGCAGTGCCGAGGCAGGCCCCGACGCCCGGCGTGTGCACTTCAATGCCGAGGAAGTTCTGGTGCGGGTTGGTCTGTGCCATGGTGACCAGCGAGGCCCCCATGCCGAAGCCAATCTCCAGCACCGTGGGCGCTTCGCGGCCAAACAGCGTCTCCAGGCTGATCGGCGACGTCTGGTACTCCACGCCCATTACCGGCCAGAAGTTATCCAGCGCAAATTGCTGCCCTTTGGTCAGGCGGCCCTGGCGGCGGACAAAGCTGCGGATGCGGCGCAGCGGGCGGCCGTTTTCATCGAATTCCGGCGAGATGACGTCATTAATCATAGTGCGTTTCGTCTGTTTGGCGGTGAATAAGGAAAGGCGCATTATCCAAAGATACCCTGCTTTAGCAAGCGCCGCGTTGTATTGGGGCCGTTTAGCCGGAAAGTTCCGGTTTACTCAGGCTGGGGACTGTGCTGGAATCGCAGGCTACTCTTTTTCTGATAACAACCGAACCCGCCTATGATGGAAGCGCAACAATTCGCGCACCTGGTGCTTGACTGGTACCAACGCTGCGGCCGCAAAACCCTGCCGTGGCAGCTTGAGAAAACCCCCTACAAAGTATGGCTCTCTGAAGTGATGTTGCAACAGACCCAGGTTGCCACCGTGATCCCCTATTTTGAGCGCTTTATGGCCCGCTTCCCGGATGTGCAGGCGCTGGCCGCCGCGCCGCTGGATGAGGTGCTGCACCTCTGGACGGGGCTGGGCTACTACGCCCGCGCGCGTAACCTGCATAAGGCGGCGCAGAAAGTAGTGGCGGAGCATGGCGGCGTCTTCCCGACGACGTTTGACGCAGTGGCAGACCTGCCCGGCGTCGGGCGCTCCACTGCCGGGGCGGTGTTGTCCCTCTCCCTGGGCCAGCACCACCCGATCCTCGACGGCAACGTCAAGCGGGTGCTGGCGCGCTGCTACGCCGTGTCCGGCTGGCCGGGTGAGAAAAAAGTCGAAAACCGCCTGTGGCAACTCAGTGAACAGGTGACCCCAGCCGACGGCGTGCAGCAGTTCAACCAGGCGATGATGGACCTCGGCGCGATGGTTTGCACCCGCTCAAAACCCAAATGCGAACTCTGCCCGCTGAACCGCGGCTGTGAGGCCTACGCCCACCACAGCTGGGCGGAGTACCCCGGCAAGAAGCCGAAGAAAGTGCTGCCGGTGCGCACCGGCTGGATGGCGCTGGTTGAGCACCAGGGCAGCGTCTGGCTGGAGAAGCGCCCGCCCTCCGGGCTGTGGGGCGGCCTCTACGGCTTCCCGCAGTTTGAGGATGAGGCCGCGCTGGGTGCCTGGCTTACCGGGCACGGTTTACAGGGCGCGCCGCGCGAGCAGCTGATCGCCTTTCGCCATACATTCAGCCACTTCCACCTGGATATTGTGCCGGTGCAGATAAGCAGCCCATCGGCACCGGGCGGCATGGATGCCGGCTCCGGTCTCTGGTATAACTTAGCGCGGCCGCCGTCGGTCGGGCTGGCCGCCCCGGTGGAGCGCCTGCTGGCCCAGTTGGCCCGGCACGTTCCCACACAGCAACCCCTATTCGGCCATCGCGCCGCGGATGAGGAATAAGCATGAGCAGAACCATCTATTGCACCTTTTTACAACGCGATGCCGAAGGGCAGGATTTCCAGCTCTACCCGGGTGAACTGGGCAAGCGCATCTATAACGAAATTTCCAAAGAGGCCTGGTCGCAGTGGCTGACCAAGCAGACCATGCTGATTAACGAGAAAAAACTCAGCATGATGAATGTGGCTGACCGCAAATTGCTGGAGCAGGAGATGGTGAAATTCCTGTTCGAAGGGCATGACGTCCACATTGAAGGCTATACGCCACCGGGCGAGTAACGCCGGGGCAGACCTTTTTCGGGGCTGGATTGGCCCTGCTTCTTTCATCACGACACGGCATTTAAGATGAAGAAAATGTTAGCGCTGCTGGTCATTGCGCCTTTGCTGGTTTCCTGTTCCAGCGACAAGAAAAGCGATGCGTTTAGCGAAGCCTTTGTAAAAGATACCAACGGGTTCGATATTCTGATGGGGCAGTTTGCCAATAACATCGAGAATATCTGGGGGATGAACGAAGTCCTGATTGCCGGGCCGAAGGACTACGTTAAATATTCGGATCAGTACCAGACCCGCAGCCACATCAACTTTGACAGCGGTACCATCACCATTGAGACCATCGCCGGCACCGATCCGGCGGCGCACCTGCGCCAGGCGATCATCACCACGCTGCTGATCGGTGAAGACCCGGACGGCGTGGATCTCTACTCCGACGCCAACGACATCCAGATCAGCAAAGAGCCACTGCTCTACGGCCAGGTACTGGACAACAACGGCGAGCCGATCCGCTGGGAGTGGCGCGCCGCGCACTTTGCCGACTACCTGTTGCAGACCCGTTTGCAGAAACGCGAATCGGGCCTGCATGTGATCTACTCGGTCACCATCCAGCTGGTGCCGAACCACCTCGATAAACGTGCCCACAAATACCTGCCGATGGTGCGTAAAGCCGCGGCGAAGTATGGCGTGGACTCGTCGCTGATCCTGGCGATCATGCAGACCGAATCGAGCTTCAACCCCTACGCCGTGAGTAACTCCGACGCGCTGGGGCTGATGCAGGTGGTGCAGCACTCCGCCGGCGTGGACGTGTTTAAAATGCAGGGCAAATGGGGCAAACCGAGCCGTAACTACCTGTTTGACCCGGAGAACAACATCGACACCGGCACCGCCTACCTGTCGATTTTGCAGAACAGCTACCTGGGCGGCATCAGCAACCCGACCTCACGCCGTTACGCGGTGATCACCGCCTACAACGGCGGCGCAGGCAGCGTGCTGCGCGTCTTCTCCAGCGACAAGGCGCGGGCGTTCAACATCATCAACAGCATGGCACCGGGCGATGTCTACACCACCCTGACCACCAAACACCCGTCGGGCGAATCGCGCCGTTACCTTTACAAGGTCAACACCGCGCAGAAGAGCTACCGTCGCGGCGGCTAAAAAGCGGTGTTGTGATAAAAACTGACCCGATAAAAAACCCGCCTCGGCGGGTTTTTTTATTGTCAGCAGAGAGATCAGTGCGTCAGCACGTAGCCCATAATGCGCTTCCAGCCTTCCGGCTTCTTCTCCACATAGACGCCCTGCAACTCCGGCGAGAAGCCCGGCAGCCGGTTGATGCCCTCTTCCAGCGCCATAAAGTAACGCTGCACCGCCCCGCCCCACACTTCACCCGGCACCACGCAGAGCACGCCCGGCGGGTACGGCAATGCACCCTCTACCGCCACCCGCCCTTCCGCCTCGCCGATCGGAATCAGCTCTGCGTTATCGCGGATGAATTCGTTGTGCGCGTCCTGGGTGTTCATCATTACCTGCGGGAAATGCGCCTGGCGGAACATCTCTTTCTGCAACTGTTTCACATCAAAACTGACGTAGAGATCGTGCATCTCCTGGCAGAGTTGGCGCAGGGTGTAACCCCGGTAACGCGCTTCGTTTTTGCGGTAGACCGTCGGCAGTACCTCTTCCAGCGGCGCATCCTCCTGCACATAACGCTCGAAACGGGCAATCTCCTCCACCAGCTGCACCATCTTGGCCTCGCTCTCCGCCGGGGTGAGCAGGAACAGGATCGAGTTGAGATCGCACTTCTCCGGCACGATCCCGTTCTCACGCAGGTAGTTGGCCAGGATCGTCGCCGGGATGCCGAAACCGGTGTAGTTGCCGGTCGCCGCGTCGATGCCCGGCGTGGTCAGCAGCAGTTTGCACGGGTCGACAAAATACTGGTGCTCGGCATACCCCTCAAAGCCGTGCCAGCGCTCGCCCGGCACAAAGTCGAAGAAGCGCACATCATTCGCCATCTGCTCTGTGTCGTGATCCTGCCAGGGTTTACCGTCCACCACCGGCGGCACAAAGGGTTGGATCATCGAACAGCGGTTGAGCAGCATTTTACGCGCCTCAATGCCGGTTTTGACACAGGCCAGCCACATAGGCCGGCCGCTGCCGTTGGCGTGCATCCGGGCGTTGACATCCAGCGCGGCAAACAGCGGGTAGAACGGGCTGGTCGAGGCGTGCAGCATAAAGGCGTTGTTAAGCTTTTTATGGCTGACGTGGCGCTTCTGCCCTTTGATGTGGTTATCTTTTTTATGGATCTGCGACGTCTGCGAGAACCCGGCCTGCTGCTTATGCACCGACTGGGTGACGATGATGCCCGGGTCGTTCTCGCCCAGTTCCAGCAGCAGCGGCGAGCACTGCTGCATCATCGGGATGAACTGCTCATAGCCGACCCATGCCGAGTCAAACAGGATGTAGTCACACAGGTGGCCGATCTTCTCCACCACCTGGCGGGCGTTATAAATGGTGCCGTCATAGGTGCCGAGCTGGATAATCGCCAGCCGGAACGGGCGCGCCTCACCGGCACGCTGCGGGGCAACCCGCGCGATCTCCCGGCGCAGGTAGGCTTCGTCAAAGCAGTGCGCATCAATACCGCCGATAAAGCCGAACGGGTTGCGCGCCGTCTCCAGGTAGACCGGCGTCGCCCCGGCCTGGATCAGCGCGCCGTGGTGGTTGGATTTATGGTTGTTGCGGTCAAACAGCACCAGGTCGCCGCGCGTCAGCAGGGCATTGCAGACCACTTTGTTGGCCGCCGAGGTGCCGTTCAGCACAAAATAGGTTTTATCGGCGCTGAAGACTTTCGCCGCGTGCTTCTGCGCATCTTTGGCGCTGCCCTCGTGGATCAGCAGGTCGCCGAGCTTCACGTCCGCGTTACACATATCGGCACGGAAGACGTTCTCACCGAAGAACTCATAGAACTGGCGGCCGGCCGGGTGGCGGCGGAAGAACTCACCGCCCTGGTGGCCGGGGCAGGCGAAGGTCGAGTTCTGCATCTCAACATACTTTTTCAGCGTGTCGAAAAACGGCGGGAACAGCGCGGCTTCATAGGCGGCCGCGGCGGCTTCCAGTTGCGCGCCGTAGAACGCCTGGTTGGCATCCGACAGGGAGAAAACGCCCTTGAGGTGCGGCAGGTAGTCGGGCGACACCGCCTCGTCCCCGCTGACGGCCACAAACGCCGGGATGGCAAAGCCGGTCTGCTGAACCGCCTCCAGCCGCCCGGCGCGCAGGTCGTCGGCGGAGACCACGATGGCGGCCACCTCGGTGTAGTCGGCGCTCTCCAGCGCGATGACGTCACGCGGGGTATCCAGACGTGCGGCCACGCCGGCGCTTGCTGCTATTTTCAATGATTTCATCTGCAACTCTCAAACGGTTAAGGATGAGGGGGTGCCACATCGGCACGGCAATGGGACAGGGCAAATACGCCCTCTCCCGGCAATGTGATAGACCCGGCGGCCAGGGTTAACACCGGCCCGGGCACAGGGCCGGGCGCAGGCATAAACTGGGAACAGCACCGTCGATAGACATCAGTAAAACCAGAGGAAGGCTCTGTTTTTAATCATGCCCAACAGCGTGCACAGGGTAGCTTCACCGCATGGTGGGGGCAGACAAGGGGGTAACACGGCAAAGGATCGGGCAGGAGGAACGCGCCGGGCGCAGCCGGGCAGGCATCAAAGGGGCGGCGACGGGGGCCGCGCGGCAGCACCGGGCGGTGCGATGTGATAAGCCTGTCATGCCGCAACCCTCATAAGCTGTCGCGTAAAACGGAAGTCAAAATTTGCGCAATCATGGCATTTTTCCCCAGGGGGTTCAAGCCACAATTCCCGCCCCGGCCCGCCCTGCCCGCAGCGGGTTTGCTGTAAAAATCGGCGCTTGAACCACAAACCGGGAAAAAGCCGTTGACGCCTCCCGGCCAATACGGTTTAATGCGCCCCGTTGCCCGGATAGCTCAGTCGGTAGAGCAGGGGATTGAAAATCCCCGTGTCCTTGGTTCGATTCCGAGTCCGGGCACCACTATTTAAAGAACCCGCCCAAAAGGCGGGTTTTTGCTTTTCTGCGTCCGGACTCTCTATCGAACGACGTTCGATTATTCGGGCTTCGCCCTCACCCCTCCGGGGCCAGCGCGACAAGCGCGCTGTGCAACACGCCTGCGGCGTGTTGTCCGAGTCCGGGCACCACTATTTAAAGAACCCGCCCAAAAGGCGGGTTTTTGCTTTTCTGCATCCGGACTCTTCATCGAACGGCGTTTGGTTACCTTGCCCTTATGCAGGTATGGGTAACTCTTTTATCAGGGAGAGTACTTGCTGATGCTGCGCCATCCACTCGGCAGTAATAGGGCACCTCAGACGAATCAGTTGATTAATCACCTGATAATCAACATAAAGATCCCTGGAAAAAATGGGTTCATGATGCGCAATACGGTTTCGTAATTTACGCACTCTTTCAAGTTCATCATAGATAAATTGCCTCTGCTGATTAATACCCAGGGATGAATCACCATAAGGGAAAATAACAGGCAAGTACCTGTTCCAGAGACGTTCGTCATTACGCCGGGTAAACAGTTTCTGCCAGAATGCGAATTTTAACTCCGGAATGACCTTGCCGGTGGTTTGTTGGTTTCTGCGCGCATTAAATAAATCTTTGCGCTGGCTATATCCTATTGCGGGATCAGGCAGGCTTCGCTCAAAGCCGGGTGACCATGGCCACCGTTCCCCATATTGCGCTTCAAGCGCATCGGCCACCGCATTCCTGACCACAACTTCGCAAAGGTGCAACGGTGCCAGAAAAGCGGCCGAAACCAACGCATTCCAGGCATAGAGTTCTAAAGCCAGACGGCGGTCAGGGTTTCCCTCAAATACTTTTTCATAAGTACTCATCCGGGAATGCGTTAAAGCCCGTTTTATCGCCTGTACAGCCTCTTCCGTTGACGCCATAACGAGTTATGTCCTAAGATTGTGTCACTAGCCACGGGACTTGTTGGCGGACGCCTCCCCCTGTGGACAGATGAAGGTTTAGAAAGCCCACTTTTTGAGTGGGCTTTTTATTTTACCTGCCTTTTATTGCCTTACACAACAAGGTATTGCTGCATCACTTTATGCTGAGCATCTTCTTCAGAAAACCCGCCTTATGGCGGGTTTTTGCTTTTCTGCCCCCTCACCCAAATACCCTTCGGCCGATGTGGTACGCGGCGTCGAGGTACGCATCCGGCGTTCCCAGCTCTTCCATCAGCAGCAGTTCAGCGGTGATCACCGGCGCGCCGCAGTAGTCGAAAATTCCGTGGGAAATCTGGGCGTGCAGGGCGTCGGCGTAGCCATGTTTTTCGTAGGTGCGCTGGCCGGAGGCGCCCAGCATCACCAGGTGTACCGGCAGGTGGCCGAGCTTTTTGACGATCTTCTCTTCAGGCGTGACATCATAGGCCCAGCCGTGCCCCCTGAAGGCCTCTGCCCGGTGGGGGCTTTGGCTTTTTCTGCCTTATCCCTGCCGCCCCCTTCCCTCCTGCCACCTTTCCGCGCCATTATCGTTATCCCTATTGCTCAGCAGAAGGCAGACCAACAACATGTCAGACACTCACTACCAACCCCCGAAAGTCTGGACCTGGCAACAACAGGAAGGCGGCACGTTCTCGAACATCAACCGTCCGGTGGCCGGGCCAACCCACGACAAAACGCTGCCGGTGGGTAAACACCCGTTGCAGCTCTACTCGCTGGGCACCCCGAACGGCCAGAAAGTGACGATCCTGCTGGAAGAGCTGCTGGCGCTGGGCGTCAGCGGCGCGGAGTATGACGCGCACCTGATCCGCATCAACGAAGGCGACCAGTTCTCCAGCGGCTTTGTGGCGGTGAACCCGAACTCCAAAATCCCGGCCCTCTCTGACCACTCCGGCACCACGCCGGTACGGGTGTTTGAGTCGGGCGCGATCCTGCTCTATCTGGCGGAAAAGTTCGGGCATTTCATCCCGGAAGATCACGCAGCCCGCGCCGAAACCCTGAACTGGCTGTTCTGGCTGCAAGGCTCCGCGCCCTATCTGGGCGGCGGTCTCGGCCACTTCTATAACTATGCGCCGGTGAAAATTGAGTATGCGATCAACCGCTTCACCATGGAGGCCAAACGCCAGCTCGATGTGCTGAACCGGCAACTGGCGGAGCATCGCTTTATCGCCGGGGAGGAGTACTCCATTGCCGACATCGCTGTCTGGCCGTGGTACGGCTGCCTGGTGAAAGGGTCGCTGTATAATGCCGCCGAGTTCCTGGATGTGAGCGCTTACCCGCATGTGCTGCGCTGGGCGGATGAGGTGGCAGAGCGCCCGGCCGTGAAGCGCGGCCGCATCGTCAACCGTACCTGGGGCGAGCCGTCTGAGCAGCTGCATGAGCGCCACGACGCGTCCGATTTTGAACTGCGTACCGAAGACAAGCGTAACCCGTAATCTGCGCCTGCATTAAGGGGGCCGGTGCTGCACCGGCCCCCTTTTTTACGCCAGGTACTTTTTGAACCAGTCGATCGTCCTGCTCCAGGCCAGCTCCGCGGCGGCTTTGTCATAACGCGGCGTGGAATCGTTATGGAAACCGTGGTTCACCCCGGGGTACACGTAGCCCTGATAGGTTTTATGGTTGGCTTTCAGCGCCGCCTCATAAGCGGGCCAGCCCTCGTTGATGCGCGAATCCAGCTCGCCGAAGTGCAGCAGCAACGGGGCTTTGATGCGCGGCACATCCTCGGTTTTCGGCTGGCGGCCATAGAACGGCACCGCCGCCCCCAGCTCCGGGTAGGCCACCGCCGCCGCATTCGCCACCCCGCCGCCGTAACAGAACCCGGTAATGCCCACTTTGCCGGTGGTCGCCTCGTGGTGCATCAGGAACTCTATCGCCGCGAAAAAGTCATTCATCAATTTGGTGGGGTCGACCTGCTGTTGCAGTTCGCGGCCTTTCTCATCATTGCCGGGGTAACCGCCGACGGCGCTTAAGCCGTCCGGTGCCAGCGCGATAAACCCGGCCTTCGCCACGCGCCGCGCCACATCTTCGATATAGGGGTTCAGCCCCCGGTTCTCATGCACCACCACCACCGCCGGCACTTTGCCGCTGACGTTGGCCGGTTTGACGAAATAGCCCCTGACGCTGCCGTGCCCGTTGGGTGACGGGTAGTGGATGTACTCGGGCAGAATCGCCGGGTCGGTAAACTCCACCTGCTGTGCAAAGGCGTAGTTAGGCGTCAGCAGCGTCCCCAGCGCCACGGCGGACAGGCCTCCCACCACAAATTTCGACGCCAGATCGAGAAACTCGCGTTTGCTGATCTTGCCGTGCACATAGAAATCAAAGTATTCGAGCAGTTCAGGCGGGAAATCTTTTGCAGTCAGTCTGGTCATGGCAGGCCCTTTTAATGGTCAGTGATGAGAAGAGATGGCGCGTTTTTCCTCTGTTGTACCTGTGTTCTTTCCCCTGTTCCTCCCCATGTTGTAAATCTGCTACGCCGGTCATGCCGATCTGCGGTTTTTTGCCACCTGTGGCAGGCAAATGGCAGCCAGATGAAGGTGATTTCCCGTTGGGTGCGTCATGTTGGCAACCAAATAACAGAAACCTCTCTGTTTATTAACACGACGATAAAATATTGGTTACGGAGATCCTGCCATGTCCCCAGTTCAGCAACAGATGTACATCAACGGCCAGTTTGTGGAGAACCGCAGCGATAAGTGGATTGAGGTGATCAACCCGGCCACCGAAGAGGTGCTCTCGCGGGTGCCGGAAGGCAGCGCCGAGGATGCGCGCCGCGCCATCGATGCGGCCGAGGCGGCCCAGCCGGGCTGGGAAGCGCTGCCTGCGGTGGAGCGCGGCAACTGGCTGATCAAGATCGCCGCCGGCATCCGCCGCCGCGAGCCGGAACTCACCGCCACCATCGTGGCCGAGGGCGGCAAAACCCAGGCGCTGGCACAGACCGAAGTGCTGTTCACCGCCGACTACCTGGAGTACATGGCCGGGTGGGCGCGCCGTTATGAAGGGGAGATCGTGCAGAGCGACCGCCCGAATGAAAATATCCTGGTGTTCAAGAAAGCGATTGGTGTCACCACCGGCATCCTGCCGTGGAACTTCCCGTTCTTCCTGATCGCCCGCAAAGCGGCCCCGGCGCTGGTCACCGGTAACACCATCGTGATCAAACCCAGCGAACTGACGCCGAATAATGCGGTGATCTTCGCCGAAATCGTCGATGAAGTGGGCTTACCGGCCGGGGTGTTTAACGTGGTCACTGGCTACGGCCCGGTGGTCGGGCAGGAGCTGGCCGCCAACCCGAAAGTGGGCATGGTCAGCCTCACCGGCAGCGTCAACGCCGGCATCGCCACCATGCAGGCGGCGGCCAACAACGTCACCAAAGTCTCGCTGGAGCTGGGCGGCAAAGCCCCGGCCATCGTGATGAACGACGCAGACCTCGATCTGGCGGTGAAAGCGATTGTCAGCTCCCGCGTGATCAACACCGGGCAGGTCTGTAACTGCGCCGAGCGCCTCTATGTGCAGGAAGGGGTATATGACGAGTTCGTCACGCGCCTGACCGAGGCGTTCCGCCAGGTGAAAGTGGGCGACCCGGCCGAGCAGGCAACGCTGGACATGGGGCCGCTGATCACCCGGGCGGCGCTGGAGCGTGTGGAGCAAAAAGTGGCGAACGCCGTGGAACAGGGCGCAAAAGTGGAGATTGGCGGCAAACGCATCGGCGACCGCGGCTTCTTCTATGAGCCGACGCTGCTGACCAACGTGCGCGCGGATATGGCGGTGATGAAAGAGGAAACTTTCGGGCCGGTGCTGCCGGTGATGGCCTTCTCCACGCTGGACGAGGCGATCGCGCTGGCGAATGACAGCGAATATGGCCTGACGTCGTCGATCTTCACCCGTGACCTGAACGTCACCATGAAGGCGCTAAAAGGGCTGAAGTTCGGCGAAACCTACGTCAACCGTGAGAACTTTGAAGCGATGCAGGGGTTCCATGCGGGCTGGCGTAAATCCGGGGTGGGCGGCGCGGATGGCCGTCACGGGCTGGAAGAGTACCTGCAAACCCACGTCGCTTATCTGCAATATGAATAACCGGGGATAAGTGACTGCACGGGCGGCCCTGCCGCCCGTGCTGCGGCGGCTTACCCGGGGTAAATACCGCGATCTTTACGCGCCATCAGAATGCGTTCACAGGCCACGATGTAGGCGGCAGTGCGCAGGCTGCACCCCTTCTCTACGGCCTTGTCCCAGACGTGGACCATTGCGTCGGTCATGATCTTGTCCATGCGCACGTTGATCTCCTCTTCACTCCAGAAGAAGCTGGCCATGTCCTGCACCCACTCAAAGTAACTCACGGTCACGCCGCCGGCGTTACAGATCACGTCCGGCACCACGGTCACGCCGCGCGCTTTCAGGATGTCATCCGCTTCCGGGTAGGTCGGGCCGTTCGCCCCTTCCAGCACCAGTTTGCAGCGCAGTTTCTCCGCACGCTCGCGGGTGATCTGCCCTTCCAGCGCGGCCGGGATGAAGATGTCCATCTCCACGTCCCAGAAGGCGTCGCTGTCGATCGTTTTCGCCCCCGGGAAGCCGGCGATCTGTTTGTGCGCGAGTTGCCAGTCGCTCAGGGCGTGCAGGTCAATGCCGCCGGCGTTGAACAGGGTCGCGGTATGGTCCTGCACCGCCACCACCCACGAACCGGCTTCCACAAACAGCCGTGCCGCTTCGCTGCCGACGTTACCGAAGCCCTGCACCGCGACGTTCGCCCCTTCAATGCCGATGCCCGCACGGCGCGCCACCTCTTTGCCGGTGACAAACACACCGCGGCCGGTGGCCTTCTCACGCCCCAGCGAGCCGCCCAGGTGGATTGGCTTGCCGGTGACCACGCCGGTGATGGTGGTGCCGTGGTTCATGGAGTAGGTGTCCATCATCCACGCCATGACTTTCGGGTTGGTGCCGACGTCCGGCGCGGGGATGTCCTTCTGCGGCCCGATAATCAGCCCGATCTCGCTGGTGTAACGGCGCGTCAGGCGCTCCAGTTCACCGTCAGAGAGGGCGAACGGATCGACGCGGATGCCGCCCTTCGCGCCGCCGTACGGCAGGTTCACCGCCGCACATTTGATGGTCATCCAGGCGGAGAGCGCCATCACTTCATTCAGATCGACATCCGGATGGTAGCGGATGCCGCCCTTGCCCGGCCCGCGTGACAGGTTGTGCTGAACGCGGAAACCTTCGAAGTGGCGGATGGTGCCGTCATCCATTTGCAGCGGGATGTCGACAATCAACGCGCGTTTGGGGTGGCGCAGGGTATCAATCCAGCGTGACAGGTCGCCGAGGTAGGGTGCGACGCGATCAATTTGTTGCAGGTAAGTGGACCAGGCCGATGTGCTGCTTTCAGACACGTAAGAGAGCTTTTCCATGACAAACCTTTTTTAAACAAAGTTATTTGTATTGTTAAACCGTGGAAGTGACCTGCATATCACTATGCGCCTTCACTCTAGCACCAAAAAATTATTGGGAAATGGTTAATTCAGGCGCGGAATTTTTTTCGGCCGCATTATTTAAACAACGTAATGAATAATTAATTAGCTTTTTCGGCCCCTATAGGGAAAGCATTTTTATGCATTTTTTATGCACTCAAAGTGCATAAGATTTGAATTTTTCCTATTTATCAGAAGCTTGAATGTGATCAAAAAGTGAATATTTTGACGGCAAGTGTGTTGACAATGTTATGGCGCACGGCCAGCATTGAGGTCAATCACTGACCGGCCCTCCGCCGTTCCATTGCGATAATCCGGGAGAAAACCCCTTCATTTTTATCATGTTAATCATGTAAGGCCGCCCCACACCTGCTGAAAGGTGCTGAGGCAAATGTTAAGAAAAAGTTTCCAGCCAGACACCTGTGCCCCCCTGACGTCATCGGGGCGGAATGGCCCTGCTCTCTGAGCATGGGCCGACAGAATGGCGCGGCCTGCACACTTATTATTGGGAGAGGATGTTATGGCAGAGAAAATTACACGCGACTGGTTTGATCGTTATATGGTTCCCTGTTTTGCCCCCGCGCCGTTTATTCCCGTCAGGGCTGCCGGTTCGCGCGTCTGGGACCAGTCAGGTAAAGAATATATCGACCTGGCCGGGGGGATTGCCGTCAACTCCCTGGGCCATGCCAATGCCAATCTCGCCGCCGCCCTCGCGGAACAGGCGGGGAAACTCTGGCACATCGGCAATGGCTACACCAACGAGCCGGTGCTGCGGCTGGCGAAACGGCTGGTCGACGCCACTTTTGCCGACAAAGTCTTCTTCTGTAACTCCGGTGCAGAGGCCAACGAGGCGGCGCTGAAGCTGGCACGCAAATATGCCCATGACCGCCACGGCGCGCACAAGCAGGAGATCATCGCCTTCACCAACTCCTTCCACGGCCGCACGCTGTTTACCGTCACGGTCGGCGGCCAGCCGAAATACTCCGCTGATTACGCCCCGCTGCCGCCGGGCGTTACCCACCTGCCCTACAACGATCTTAACGCGGTGGAGAATCATATCTCCGATAAAACCTGCGCGATCATTGTCGAGCCGATTGTCGGCGAAGGCGGTGTGATCCCGGCTGACCCGGCGTTCCTGGCCGGGCTGCGCACGCTGTGTGACCGGCACCAGGCGACGCTGATTTTCGATGAGGTGCAGACCGGTGCCGGGCGTACCGGCGCGCTGTACGCCTACCAAACCTACGGCGTGGAGCCGGACATCCTCACCAGCGCCAAAGGGCTGGGCGGCGGTTTCCCGATCGGCGCGATGCTGGCGAAAGAGGCGTGGGCGCAGGTGTTCCAGCCCGGCACCCACGGCACCACCTTCGGCGGCAACCCGCTGGCGGCCACAGTGGCGGACAAGGTGCTGTCACTGCTGGATGACGAATTATTGCAGGGGGTGCGTGAGCGCCACGACATCATTGTCAGCCACCTGGAGCAGCTCAACGCGCGTCACGGCGTGTTCAGTGCGGTGCGCGGCAAGGGGCTGCTGATTGGCGCGGCGCTGGCGGAGCGCTGGCGCGGCAAGGCCAAGACGCTGACCAACCTGGCTGCCGAAGAGGGGCTGATTGCGCTGATCGCCGGGCCGGACGTGCTGCGTTTCGCCCCGGCGCTGGACATCAGCACGGAAGAGCTGGAAACAGGCTTTGCCCGGCTGGAACGCGCCGTTGCCCGTTTTGTGTGAGACGTTGAGGAGCCTGCCATGATGCTGTTTCGCCCGGTCAGAGAGACTGACCTGAACGATATTCTCGACCTCTCCGCCCGCGCGGGCGTGGGGTTGACCTCACTGCCGAATAACCCCGACCGCCTGCGCGCGCGCATTGCGCGCAGCGTTGAAACCTTCGCCGGGCTGCGCCCCAAATCCCAGCAGGGGTTTTTGTTTGTGCTGGAAGATACGGCCCTGGCGAAAGTGGTCGGCGTCAGCGCCATTGAGGTGGCGGTGGGGCTGGATGAGCCGTTCTATAACTTCCGCATCCAGCGCACGGTGCGCGCCTCCCGGGAGCTGGGCGTCTATAAAAACCTCGACACCCTCTACCTGAGCTATGACCACACCGGCCACAGCGAGCTGTGCACCCTGTTCCTCGACCCGGCCTACCAGCGTAACCGCAACGGGCTGTTTCTCTCCAAGGCGCGTTTCCTGTTTATCGCCGCCTTCCGGGCGCTTTTCTCCTCGCACCTGTTTGCTGAGCTGCGCGGCGTGGTGGACAACGGCGGCCGCTCCGCCTTCTGGGACGCGCTCGGCCACCACTTTTTCGAGATCCCGTTCGCCGAGGCGGACTACCTTACCGGCATCGGCTCCAAAACCTTTATCGCCGAGCTGATGCCCTCCTACCCGATCTACATCTCACTGCTGCCGGAACCGGCGCAGCAGGTGATCGGCCAGGTACATCCGCAGACCGCCCCGGCGCGTGCCATCCTGGAGCGCGAGGGGCTGACCTGGCGCGGCTCGGTGGACATCTTTGACGCCGGGCCGGTGCTGGAGGGCGAGACGGATGCCCTGCGCGCAGTGCGCACCAGCCGCGTGCTGCCGGTGCGCCACGGTGACCCGGCCGCCTCCGGTGACACCCTCTGCATTGTCGCCAACCAGCACTTTGAGGATTTCCGCGCCCTGCTGATTGAGGCCGATGCCACTACCCCGACGCTGGATCTTACCGGCCCGATGATTGACGCGCTGCACCTGGCTGAAGGCGATAACGCCCGGCTGGTCAGCCTGCTGCCTGAGGAACTGCCCGCATGACGCACGCTGCACACTTTATCCAGGGTAACTGGCAACCGGGCAGCGGCCCGCGTTTCAGCAAGTTCTCCCCTAATGACCAACAGGTGCTCTGGCAGGCGCACAGCGCCGGGGCGAAAGAGGTGCAGGCCGCC
Organism: Chimaeribacter coloradensis; assembly: GCF_002858715.1. Lineage (GTDB taxonomy): Bacteria > Pseudomonadota > Gammaproteobacteria > Enterobacterales > Enterobacteriaceae > Chimaeribacter > Chimaeribacter coloradensis. The sequence goes on from NZ_PJZH01000013.1 coordinate 41,013, forward strand.
TGCCGCGCCGCCCGCGAGGCGTTTTACGGCTGGTCACACCGCCCGGCCGCCCAGCGCATCGCCATCATTGAACGCTTCGCCGCGCTGCTGGCTGACCATAAAGAGGCGCTGGCGCGGCTGATCAGCCAGGAGACCAGCAAGCCGCTGTGGGAGACGCGCACCGAGGTACAGGCGATGATCGGCAAAGCCGCCATCTCCGTGGACGCCTGGCAGCGCCGCACCGGCGAGAGCGAAACCGCGATGGCGGACGGCAAAGCGCTGCTGCGCCACAAGCCGCACGGCGTGATGGCGGTGTTCGGCCCCTATAACTTCCCCGGCCACCTGCCCAACGGCCACATCATCCCGGCGCTGATCGCCGGCAATACGCTGGTGTTCAAACCGAGTGAGCTGACCCCGGCCACCGCCGAGCTGACGGTGCGGCTGTGGCAGGAGGCGGGCCTGCCGGACGGCGTGCTGAACCTGATCCAGGGCGGCAAAGAGACCGGCAAAGCGCTGCTGGAAGACGCGGAAATCGACGGCGTGCTGTTTACCGGCAGCGCGGCGGCCGGGTTCCACTTCCACCGCTACCTGGCCGGCCAGCCGGAGAAAATGCTGGCGCTGGAGATGGGCGGCAACAACGCGCTGATCGTCGACAGCGTCGAAAACCAGGATGCGGCCGTGCACCTGATTATCCAGTCCGCCTTTATCTCTGCCGGGCAGCGCTGCACCTGCGCCCGCCGCCTGCTGGTGAAGGCGGGGCCGGAGGGCGACGCGCTGATCGCCCGGCTGGTGGAGGTGAGCCGCCGGATCGAGGTCGGTCACTGGAACGCGGAGCCGCAGCCGTTTATCGGCGGGGTGATCTCGTTGCAGGCGGCGGAGTCGATGTTGCAGGCGCAACAGCAGTTGCAGGCGCTCGGCGGCCATTCGCTGCTGGAGATGACCCAGCCGGACGCCAACGCCACGCTGCTGACGCCGGGGATCATCGAGGTCACCGGCATTGAGGTGCCGGATGAGGAGTACTTCGGCCCGCTGCTGTCGGTGTCGCGCTACACCACCTTTGAGGAGGCGATCCGGATCGCCAACGCCACCCGTTACGGGCTGGCGATCGGCCTGATCTCACCCGATCCGGCCCGTTTCGCCCAACTGGCGGATGACGCCCGCGCCGGGATTGTGAACTGGAACAAACCGCTGACCGGTGCCTCCAGCAATGCGCCGTTCGGCGGCATCGGCGCTTCCGGCAACCACCGGCCGAGCGCCTATTACGCCGCTGACTACTGCGCCTGGCCGATGGCCTCGCTGGTCACCGATTCCCCGGCGCTGCCGGAGACCCTGAACCCCGGCCTGAAATTCTGATCCGCCACCACGCAGAGGGTAGTTATGTCTGGTTATGAAGCAAATTTTGATGGCCTGGTCGGCCCGACCCACCACTATGCCGGCCTCTCCGTCGGGAATGAGGCGTCGCTGAACAATAAAGATGGCGTCTCCAACCCGCGCAAGGCGGCGTTGCAGGGGCTGGAGAAGATGAAAGCGCTGGCGGATGCCGGGTTTGTACAGGGCGTGTTGCCGCCCCACCCGCGCCCGAACGTCGCCGCCCTGCGGGCGCTCGGCTTCAGCGGCAGCGATGAGCAGATGCTGCAACAGGCGGCCGCCTACTCGCCGCAACTGCTCTCGACGCTCGGTTCCGCCTCGGCGATGTGGACGGCCAACGCCGCCACCGTGTCGCCGTCGGCAGACAGCGCGGACGGCCGCGTGCATTTCACCGTCGCCAACCTGAACAACAAGCTGCACCGGTCGCTGGAAGCGCCGACCACCTCGGCGATCCTGCGTGCCACCTTTGCCGATGAAGCGCACTTCTGCCACCACCACGCCCTGCCGCAGCACGGCGATTTCGGTGATGAGGGCGCGGCCAACCACAACCGTTTTGGCGGTGACTACGCGACGCCGGGCATACAGATGTTTGTCTATGGCCGCCGCGCTTTCGGCGCCGGCCTGCAACCGCAGCGCTACCCGGCGCGCCAGACGCGCGAAGCGAGTGAGGCGGTGGCGCGGCTGCACCAGCTCAACCCGGAACGGACGCTGTTTGTCCAGCAGCACCCGGCCGCCATCGACAGCGGCGTGTTCCACAATGACGTGATCGCCGTCAGCAATAAAAACGTGCTGTTCCACCACCAGCGGGCGTTTGTCGACCAGCCTGCGGTGCTGGGCGCGCTGCGCGACAACATGGCGGCGCTGGGGCATGACTTCATCAGCCTGGAGGTGCCGGAGTCGCGCGTCAGCCTGGCGGACGCGGTGGCCTCTTACCTGTTCAACAGCCAGTTACTGAGCAAGCCGGACGGCAAAATGCTGCTGGTGGTGCCGGAGGAGTGCCGCCAGCGGGAGAACGTCTGGGATTACCTGAATGCGCTGACCACGGCACCCGGCTCGCCGGTCAATGAGGTGCGGGTGTTTGACCTGCGCGAGAGCATGCGCAACGGCGGCGGCCCGGCCTGTTTGCGGTTGCGGGTGGTGCTGAACGAGGCGGAACGCGCCGCCGTGAACCCCGGCAGCCTGCTGGATGAGACGCTCTACCAGCGGCTGACGGCGTGGGTCGGCAAGCACTACCGCGACCGGCTGCACCCCGGCGACATGGCTGACCCGCAACTGCTGCGCGAGGTCTATGTGGCGCTGGATGAGCTGTCGCAGATCCTGCGCCTCGGTGCCGTTTATGATTTCCAGCGCTGAGGGGGCAAGATGCAGCCATTAACCGAACAACTCCTGCACTGCGCCCTGCCCGACCTGCCGCTGCCCGCCGTCCTGCGCCCGCGCTGGCTGGCGGAGGGCGTGCTGCAACTGACGCCGCAGCACGCCCCGCCGCGGGCGGTGGTGGTGTCGGCGGGCATCCATGGCAATGAGACCGCGCCAATTGAACTGCTGTTGCAATTACTGGCGGAGATCGGTTCCGGCGCACTGCGCCCGGAGACCGCCCTGCTGCTGGTGTTCGGCAACCTGCCGGCGATGCGCGCCAACCGCCGCTACCTGCACCATGATATGAACCGGCTCTTCGGCGGCCGCCACCGTAACGCGCCGCGCAGCCATGAGGCGACGCGGGCGGCGGAGCTGGAGCGGGTGACTGCCGCCTTCTTTGCGCAGGCTGATGCGCCGGAGACTGAGCGCTGGCACCTGGATATGCACACCGCGATCCGCGGTTCGCGCTACCCGCAGTTTGCGCTGGTGCCTTACCATGCGCACCCCTATCACCCGCCGTTTTTCGACATGCTGGCAGCGGCGGAGCTGGATGCGGTGGTGCAGCACAGCGCCGCAGGCGGCACCTTCAGCCACTTCGTCAGTGAGGCGTTTCAGGCGCAGAGCTGCACGCTGGAACTGGGCAAGGCGCGGCCGTTCGGCCGGAACGACCTGCCGCAGTTTGCGGCCACCGGTGCGATGCTCCGCGCGTTGATCATCGGCGCGCCGCTGCCGGCCCGGCAAAAACCGCCGGTGCAGCACTTTACGGTGGCGGAGAGCATCATCAAAACCAGTGAGCACTTCACCCTGAACCTGCCGGACGAGGCGGAGAACTTCACCTGCCTGCCGCCCGGTTATGAGATCGCCCACCAGCCGGATCGCTGCTGGCGGGTGGGTGATACCGCGCGCCATATCCTGTTCCCCAACGCCGGTGTGGCACCGGGCCTGCGGGCCGGGTTGCTGCTGGCACCGGGCGCGCCGCGCCTTTCCCTATCAGAGTGACAGGACCCCTATGACTGAAAAAAAATTACAACGGCCGGGCACACCCGCCGGGGATACGCCCAACCCTGAGACCCTGCACCGCGGGCTGAGCGCCCGCCACATCCAGTTAATCTCCCTTGGCGGTGCCATCGGCACCGGCCTGTTTATGGGCGCCGGGAAAACCATCGCCGTCTCGGGCACCTCTATCCTCATCACCTACGTGGTGGTCGGGTTCTTTATGTTTATGGTGATGCGGGCGATGGGCGAGCTGCTGCTCACTAAGCTGGCGTACCGCTCGTTTGCTGATTTCGTTTCCGATTACCTTGGCCCCAAAGCGAGCTTCTTTCTCGGCTGGTCTTACTGGCTGAGCTGGGTGGTGACCTGCATCGCCGATGTGGTGGTATGCGGCGGCTATGTGCAGTACTGGCTGCCGCACCTTTCGCCCTGGATCCCGGCGCTGTTCACCCTCGCCCTGCTGTTTTTGTTTAACCTGATGTCGGTGAAGATGTTCGGCGAGGCGGAGTTCTGGTTCGCCCTGATCAAGATCATCGCGATAGTGGCGCTGATTGTCACCGGCATCTGGATGGTCGCCACCGGCTGGACGTCGCCGGACGGCGTACGCGCCTCACTCGGCAACCTCACGGATCCGGCGGTCTTCATGCCGCACGGCGTGGTGGGCTTCTTCGCCGGGTTTCAGATCGCCATTTTCTCCTACACCGGGATTGAGCTGCTGGGCACCATGACCGCCGAGACGCGCGAGCCGGAGAAGATCCTGCCGAAAGCGATCAACGCGATCCCGCTGCGCATCATCCTGTTTTATGTGCTGTCGATGCTGGTGATCATCGCCGTGACCTCCTGGCAGCACATCTCGCCCGACACCAGCCCGTTCGTGACGCTGTTTGCCAAGGCGGGGCTGCCGGCAGCGGCGGCGATCATTAACTTCGTTGCGCTGACGTCAGCGATGTCCTCGGCCAACAGCGGCGTCTACTCCAGCACCCGGATGCTCTACGGCCTGTCGATGGAGAAGCACGCGCACTGGCAGTTCCGGATTTTGTCCCGCACCACGGCGATCCCGGTACGCAGCCTGGTCTTCTCTATCTTCTGTATGCTGAGCGGCACCCTGCTGCTGTTCCTGGTGCCGAACGTGATGACGCTGTTTACCATCGTCTCGACGCTGGCCGCGATTCTGGTGATCTACAGCTGGGGCATGATCCTGGTGGCCTACCTGGTCTACCGCAAACGCAGCCCGGCACTGCACCAGCAGGCGATGTTCAAAATGCCCGCCGGCATCTTCCTCTGCCGCCTGAGCCTGCTGTTTTTCCTGTTCTCGCTGGTGATCATGGTGTTCGACCCGGACACGCGCATCGCGCTGTTCTCGATGCCGCTCTGGTTCATCCTGCTGGCGGTTATCTGGCGGATTAAGGTGAAACGGGAAAATACCCGGCACTATAAGCTGGAAGGGAATATGTAGGGGGGATGGCAGTCTCATTACTTTTCTGAAACCGACAGAGGCTGTCGGTTTTTTATTGCGCCATTTTAGCAACCATGCCTGTTCCCTCATGCGGAACACTTGCTATACTGTTCCGCAAGAGGGAACAAGGACGAGACCATGATTAAAAGCTTTAAACATAAAGGGCTAAAGAATTTTTTCCTTAAAAATGACAGCAGCGGCATTGAACAAAAACTGGTTAACCGAATTAAAACGCGCCTCACGGTGATTGATGCCGCTGACTGTATAGACGCAATCGATATGCCAGGGTATGACCTGCACGCGCTCAAAGGCGATCGCAAAGATAGTTGGTCGATCAGCGTCTCCGGCAACTGGCGCATCACCTTTAAATTTATCGATGGTGATGCTGAAATTCTTAACCTGGAGGATTACCACTAATGAAAATGGCTAACCCCGCCCACCCTGGCGAAATCATTGCTGAAGCGCTGGAGGACATGAATGTGAGCCTCCGTCAATTTGCGAAAGCGATGGAGATCGCGCCCTCAACGGCCAGCCGGTTAATTTCCGGCCATACTGCCGTTACGCCAGAAATGGCCCTTAAACTTTCCGCCGTGATTGGCAGCACACCGGAAACCTGGTTAAAAATTCAGGCCACATACAGCCTGTTTATCGCCAGGCAGTTAACAGATGTCAGCCATTTACACAGACTCGCCTTCGCCTGAAGGCGGAGACTATCCCCGCGTTCGCGGGGAACACTCCAGCGCAGTTTCGATGTAGCTCACACGGCTCGGTGTATTCCCACTCTCGCGGTTAATAACATAAAAATATTTATGTTTTGCAGTAGCAATTTTAAAACTCACGTTTAACGATGATATAACCGTTGAACCTTACTGAGCAGTCGTTCTCGCTGGCGAATGCTGAAGCCAGAAAAACGTTGTGTTTCCCTTCCTTATTTTCAAAGATGTATTCAGTAATTATATTTTTTGAATTGTCTGCCATAAAGCCCTGCGCATATTCTTCTGCGGTTGTACGATCCTCGCTGTGCTCCCCGCTAAGGCGTTTTTCCTCTTCGCCGTACACCATTGCCAGCGGATGCGTAACGGGAGAGGTAACAACTATTGTTGCCTTAGTCTTTTCTTTAATGATATTGGATCGCGCTATTTTCAGATCTTCCAGCATTGAAATATACATGGCAGAACCAATGCCGTTGTTTAGCTTGACACATTCACTGGGTGTAACCGCTGATAAAGTGTGAAAACTAAAAAAAATCAGCATCCATATCAGGCGTTTCATAATACGATTAATCCCTTATCACCAGATTCGTAGACTCATTTATCCCTGCTCTCGCGGGGAACACGTTCTGTCATGACCTTTTACTGAATTTCGTAGGCGAGGTGCATCGCCATGTCCTTTCCGTTGGCCGTGTAATAGGCTGACTGATCCAGCGAATAGACCCGGCCGCTGTATACGACCTTGACGCGGTTGTTTTCGGCACTGATCGCCGTAATATCCCCGGTTCCTTCAAGAAACGGCATACTGCTGTGCAGTGCCTTGACGATCTCCCCTTCAGAACCGGTGATTTCCGGCAAGAGATAGTACCGGTACACCACCGGCACTGTGGCGTTTCCGCTGTCGTTCCGGGTCGCGTAGAGCCACAGATCCGGAGTGACCTGACGGCTGGTGTGGAAGAGGTCATCGGCCTTGTAGTCTGCTGTACGGTTCAGCAGCAGAAACCCCATTACCACGATAAGCAGCACCAGAGTCGTTAACCTGTGCAGCCACTTAAAAACCATACTGTCGCGCATACGGTTTATCTCCGCTCGCGTGGGAAACACTAATTTAGCATTCCTTTGACAATTCTTATTGTTAAGATAAAATCCTTTTAAATCAAACTAAGTTGAAGATCATCTTTTTCGGGACCAAAAATTTTAGTAAAATTAATTCTAAATTCATCAATATTTTTAGAAAGTTCCATTATAGTGATTACTTTGGTTATATGCTTTTCAAGGTGAGGAATTCCTATATCACCGGAAAGGAACTGATGATGCCTTCTTAACCTATTCCCACTATTGTTTTTTGGATTTCTGCTTCTCAATTCATTAAGCACCCCAGTTGGCATTTTCTTGTATATATAGTCATTTGTGAAATGTCCTATGTAGCTAGGATGTTTGAACGATGTTGGGTTATAATCCCAGTCATATAGCCGATAAATTTCTTGGTAAAATTTTCTTGGAAATCGAGACTGCCACTGTAGTAGGTCTTCCGATATATATGCCCTTAATAAAGTTTGCAAAGCATCACTTTCTCGCTCTAACTGATAACCAGTGGCTTCATCAACAAGTGCAGCAATACCTACCTTAGCAAGCGCTCGAATTATAACATTGGCTTGATATACAATTTTTTCTTGCGATTCTAAAATATCATTATTTTCTTTTGCAGATAAATATATTTCGCAAACAGCAGGGATAATATTAGCATCATATCCTGACTTCAGTATTTTTGAAGATGTTGATGAGTAGTAATGGACAGGTTTAGAATATTCGATTAGCTCCTCATCAACATAAGGAAGGAGATTTCTTGCACCTATTATAGAAGGGTATTCTTTACCTAGTCTTTTTTCCCCTTTTCTTGGCCTTCCGAAAACATCAAACAAAGCAGTTTGAGTAATTATTCTTTTACCATTGCTTAATACTGCACATGATATTTCTTTCCCTCCCAGATTAAGAATTCCTTTATGCGTGCATTCGAAAACGTCAGGAACATTTTCTTCTTTATTTTTTTTCCTTCATACACCCTCACTCTCATTAAAACCATCTGAAGTTAAAAAAACAATAGTCACTTATTTTTTTGAAATCAATAAAAATAGTGACCAAACCCCAGGGCTAAAATTAAATGTAGTGATTTATTGATATAAAACAAAATTAATGCAATTTATTCTATTTTTAACATAAATTTCTCCTAACAGGACGGTAGACGAATTTCGCCATTTGCTTTGAATTAAACTGACCAAACCGAAATCTGACCGACGCCGATTCATTCCCCCGCTCTCGCGGGGAACACGTTCGATCGTTACACTGGCCTCAGGGTTTCCCAGGTTTATCCCCGCTCTCGCGGGGAACACTCCCTCTCCAATAGGTTCCACGCGTCAGGGGGCGGTTCATCCCCGCTCTCGCGGGGAACACACCGGCATCCCAGGAAACCCCCAGGCGCGCGGCGGTTCATCCCCGCTCTCGCGGGGAACACTAGGTGACCAATTGGCCTTCGGATAATGTCGCCGGTTCATCCCCGCTCTCGCGGGGAACACTCCAACCAACCCGGCAAGGAAGCAACCGAATGCGGTTCATCCCCGCTCTCGCGGGGAACACCTGGCTATCCCACCCTCTGCGGCGGTCGCCCACGGTTCATCCCCGCTCTCGCGGGGAACACCTGATGCAGATGCAGATGCAATATCCGGTAGGCGGTTCATCCCCGCTCTCGCGGGGAACACTTTTACCGTATTTCATTGATTACCCTGACTTTTCTCAGGCGCAAAAATTCTACCGATTTTTTCCCTCTTTTTATGCGACTTAAGTCATTGATCCTGCAAGTAGTTAAAAACTCTGCCTGCACTGTTTCGCCTTTCCACCAACCTGAAAAAGAAAAACCCCGGCGGGCCGGGGTTTTTTCATAGTGGCGGGAGAATTACTTCTCTTTGGCCGGGAACAGCACGCTGGCGAGGATGCCGAGGCCCAGCACAATCAGCACGATGTAGAGGCTGGTGTTGATGCCGATCTCGTAACCGTGGTGCCAGAGGTGGTCGCTGGCGTTCAGGCCGAGTTTGAAGGCGATAAAGAACAGCAGCACCACCACCGCTTTCTCCAGGTGTGACAGGTAGCGGCGCAGCGCTTCCAGCACAAAGTAGAGCGCGCGCAGGCCGAGGATGGCGAACATCATCGCGGAGTAGACGATCAGCGGCTCGCGGCTCACGGCGATCACCGCCGGGACGCTGTCAAAGGCGAACATCACGTCCGACAGCTCCACCACCGCCACACAGAGCAGCAGCGGCGTGGCGTAGCGCGCGCCTTTCTTCACCGTAAAGGCGAAGCCCTTGTTCTGCGGCTTCTCCAGCTCAGCGGAGACTTCGCCGGCTTTCAGCAGGAAACGGTCGCCGGCCAGTTTCGGCCAGACCGGGAAGAAGCGGCGCACCAGACGGTTGGCGAAGTGATCGGAGTAATCTTCGATCTCCTCGTCGTCTTCGCCGGAGCGCAGCATCATCACCGCCGTCCAGGCGACGATCACCGCAAACACCATCTCCACCCACGGCCCGAGGGAGAGCAGCGCGGTGCCGAAGGCCACAAAAATGCCGCGGAACACAATCGCCCCGATCACGCCCCAGTAGAGCACGCGGTGGCGCAAACCATCCGGCACTTTGAACCAGGCGAAAATTGCCATCATCACAAACAGGTTGTCCACCGACAGCACTTTCTCCAGCGCATAACCGGTAATAAACAGGTTAGCAACGGCCGCACCGTGGTGAATATAGAGGAAACCGGCAAAACCCAGGGCCGTGGCGACCCAGAAAATTGACCAGCCTACCGCGCTTTTCAGGCTGATGGCGTGGTTGCCGCGGTGGGCAAACAGGTCAATCAGCAGCGCGGCAATCGACAGCCCAACGAATACGCTGACCGTCTCCAGAGGAAAACCAATATGAACAGACTCCATTATCCCTTCTCAATTCAAAGCGTTGCCGCGAACGGCGAACAGGTTATTTTTATAGGCGTGCCGCGGCATCGTGCGCAGCGTCACTATTCTAGCAGGCGGCGCGCCGATCATAAGAGATAAACAGAATGAATCTGTCAGCGGCAGACAGGGGGAAAAGCAGAGGGGGCAGCGCCGCCGTGGGCAGCACGGCGGCGGGGGAATCAGAGGTTTTTCAGCGCCTTGATCGTCTCTTCAATGTCGATCTCCAGTTCGGAGAAGGTGAAGGTTTTATTCTGGAAGGTGGTGACGTTCAGCATCTCCAGCGGGCGGGTCGCGCCCTTCTCCGCCTCTTGTTTCGGGCGGATGCGCTCCATCAGCAACCCGGCGGAGAGCACGGCGTTCTCTTTATCGATCTGCGCCTCAACCGGCACCTGTTTGGTGAAGCGGTTGAAGGACTTGATGCTGGTGATTTTGATGCGCTCACCGGCGATGTGGATGTACTTGCTCTCTACTGCCACTTTCACCGCATAGGCCGACAGCCCTTTGGTGTTGGTGGTCGGCTCGAAGGTCACGGCGGCATTCTTTTTCAGCAGCTCCGGATTCGCCACTTTGACAACGTGAAAATACCGGTTGTCGCCGTTTTCATCTTTAATAAATCCGAATCCTTTGTCTTCGAAATATGTCGTAATTGTACCGTGCATCATAGTTACCGCCTGACCTGTCAACAAAACGCCTATTTTAGTTGAGCCACACGCAGAAGTCGCCTGCTTTACCGCACTTCCTGCGGGGCGCAGGCATAAAAAAACGGCCTCCGGGGAGGCCGTTTCATCACGTGCAGGCTTACTGCGCGCCGGTGTGCTCCATGCCCACCAGCCCGACCTTGAGGTAGCCCGCCTGACGCAGCGTATCCATCACGCCCATCATTGTCTCGTAATCCACTGATTTGTCAGCGCGGAAGAAAATGGTGGTCTCTTTGTCGCCGTGGGTCTGCTGGGCCAGTTGCGCGGTGAGTTGCTCACGCGGCACCGGCACATCGCCGACGAACAGCTGTTTCTCAGCGTTTACCGTGAGGAACAGCGGCTTCTCCGGGCGCGGCGACGGCTTGCTGGTGGAGGCCGGCAGGTTGACCCGCACATCCACCGTCGCCAGCGGCGCGGCCACCATAAAGATGATCAGCAGAACCAACATCACGTCGATAAACGGCGTCACGTTGATCTCATGCATCTCCCCGCTTTCATCAATATCGTCATTCAGACGCATCGCCATCGTCAGTTACCCCACGCGCAGTTGCGGATTCGCGCGTTTGGTGCCGGCGTTGGCGGCCAGATCCAGATCGCGCCCCTGCAGCAGCAGCAGCTGGGCCGCCACATCACCCAACAGGTGACGGTAGGCCGCAATCAGGCGGGCGAAGATGTTGTAGATCACCACGGCCGGGATCGCCGCCACCAGCCCGATGGCTGTCGCCAGCAGGGCTTCGGCGATGCCCGGGGCCACCACGGCGAGGTTGGTGGTCTGGGTTTCGGCGATGCCGATAAAGCTGTTCATGATGCCCCAGACGGTGCCGAACAGCCCGACGAACGGCGAGATTGCGCCGATGGTCGCCAGGAAGCCATTGCCGCGCCCCATGTGGCGGCCGGCCGCCGCGACGCGGCGCTCCAGGCGGAAACTGGTGCGATCTTTGATGCCGTTGATGTCGGCAGACTGGGCCGACAGTTCCAGCTCGTTTTGCGCGTCGGCCAGCAGGCGGGCGCTGAGGCTCTCGTCATCAAAGCCGTCCACCACGGCGGCGGCTTCGTCCAGCGAAGTCACGGAGGCCAGCGCGCTCAGCTCACGGCGCAGGCGGCGTTTGGCGGCAAACAGTTCGCTGCCCTTGGCGAACAGGATCGCCCAGGTCACCACCGAGGCCAGCAGCAGGCCGATCATCACGGTTTTCACCACGGCATCCGCATGGTGGTACATGCCGAGCACTGACAAATCCTGCGGTATCACCGGCTGGGCGCTGGGCGCGGCCGGTTGGGTATCCGCGGCCATGACCGGCGCGGTCGCAGCAGGCGCGGCCTCTGCCTGCGCGCTCTGCGTGGCCGGGGCGACATTATTCGCCGGGGCCGCCAGCGCCGGGCCGCTCAGCCCGGCCATCAGGCACAGGGAGGCCAACGCCAGACGCCCGCGCCCGCCCGTTTTTTGCCGGGATTGAGTTGTGTGTTGTACGGATGTGGGCATCCCACATTTCATCATCATGCGAGCCAGGTTCACGCTACGCCTCCACCCTAAATCATCAACGTTGGAAGAAATAAATCAGTGCGGGATCATATCAAACACAGCGCGGATTGATAGTGGTTCTCATTATTATTTACGCAGGCAAGAGATCAAGGTCAAGGCAGGTGAACATTCCATAAAGAAAGGTGAAACACAGCGGGGGCAACCGCCGGAAAAAGGGGCCGAGGGGCGCTGTTTTTTTAGCCGCATCACAAATCCAAAGGCCGCGCCAGCGCTGGCCGTGACGCAGATCGGATTTACTTTAAAAAGCCATTTCAACAAATTTTCAATACCATTTCAAAGTGTATAATCGCGTTAATAAAATGTTTCAAATTTAACCAGACCCGCTTTTTTTAGGCCATTTTCCCGGCATTCCCCTACCCCTGGAGAGAATCATGAGACTGCGAAAATCCCTGCTGGCCCTGAGCCTGTTGTCTGCCACGCTGTTTGCGGCGGCCCCGGCCTTCGCCCAGACCATCAAAGCCGCGGACGTCCACCCGCAGGGCTACCCGAATGTGGTGGCGGTACAGCATATGGGCGAAAAACTGGAGAAAGCCACAGACGGGCGGCTCGAGCTGAAAACCTTCCCCGGCGGCGTACTGGGCGATGAGAAACAGATGATCGAGCAGGCGCAGATCGGCGCCATCGACCTGATCCGCGTCTCCATGGCCCCGGTGGCGGCCATTCTGCCGGAGATTGAAGTCTTCACCCTGCCCTACATTTTCCGCGATGAAGACCACCTGCATAAGGTGCTCGACAGCGCCATCGGCCAAGAGATCGGGGACAAAATCACCGCCGATCCGAAATCCCGTCTGGTGTTCCTCGGCTGGATGGACTCCGGCACCCGCAACATGATCACCAAAACTCCGCTGACCAAACCGGAAGATCTGAAAGGCATGAAGATCCGCGTACAGGGCAGCCCGGTAGCGCTGGCCACGCTGAAAGCGATGGGGGCCAACGCGGTGGCGATGGGCGTGAGTGAAGTCTTCAGCGGCATGCAGACCGGTGTGATCGACGGCACGGAGAATAACCCGCCGACTTTTGTCGCCCATAACTACCTGCCGGTGGCGAAGTATTACACCCTGACCCGCCACTTCATTATCCCGGAGCTGTTCCTCTACTCAAAAGCGAAATGGGACAAGTTAAGCGCGGAAGACCAGCAGCTGATCCTGAAGCTGGCGAAAGAGGCGCAGGCCGAACAGCGCCAGCTGTGGGCTGCCTATAACGAAAAAGCGTTGCAGACCATGAAAGCCGGCGGGGTCAAATTCCAGGAGATCGACACGACCTATTTCTACAAGGCGACCCAGCCGGTGCGTGAGCAGTATGGCAAGGCCCATCAGGATCTGGTGGATAAAATCAACGATGTGAAATAAGCCTTTCACGTCCCGTCTGTTACTGGGGGAAATTATGGCCCGTTACTACCTGTCGTCGATGGATGTGCTCTACCGGCTGGCAATGTGGATCTCCGGCATCGCGCTGCTGCTGATGGTGGCGGTGATCCCGGTCGGCATCTTCTACCGCTATGCGCTGAACCAGGCGCTCTCCTGGCCGGAGCCGGTCTCCATTATCTGCATGGTGACCTTTACCTTTGTCGGCGCGGCGGTGAGCTACCGCGCCGGGTCGCACATCGCCGTCGGTATGCTGACGGACCGGCTGTCGCCGGTGGGGCAGAAGGTGGCCTCCACCCTGACCGACCTGCTGATGCTGGCGCTGAGCCTGTTCATCCTGGTCTACAGCGCGACCCTGTGCCGTGAGCTGTGGGAGCAGCCGGTGGCGGATTTCCCGGTGCTCACCGCTGGGGAGACCTACCTGCCGCTGCCGCTCGGCTCGGCCATTACCCTGCTGTTCGTGCTTGAACGGCTGATGCTGGGGCCGCAACACCATCGCCAGGCGGTGGTCTTCGGCACCTCGGAAACCTGATACGGGGCGACGCTGATGGATGCATTTATTCTGCTGTTTTCACTGGGGGTACTGCTGGCGATTGGCGTGCCGGTGGCTTACGCCGTGGGGCTGAGCGCGGTGGTCGGCGCGTTGTGGATCGACCTGCCGCTGGAGGCGTTGATGATCCAGCTCACCAACGGGGTGAACAAGTTCTCCTTGCTGGCGATCCCGTTCTTCATCCTGGCCGGGGCCATTATGGCGGAGGGCGGCATCGCCCGGCGGCTGGTGAGCTTCGCCTATATCTTTGTCGGTTTTATCCGCGGCGGGCTGTCGCTGGTCAACATCATGGCCTCGACCTTCTTCGGCGCGATCTCCGGCTCCTCGGTGGCGGACACCGCCTCCATCGGCTCGGTGATGGTGCCGGAGATGGAAAAAAAGGGCTACCCGCGTGACTTCGCGGCGGCCGTTACCGCCAGCGGCTCGGTGCAGGCGATCCTGATCCCGCCCAGCCACAACGCGGTGATCTACTCGCTGGCCACCGGCGGCAGCGTCTCGGTGGCGGCGCTGTTTATCGCCGGTGTGCTGCCCGGCATCCTGCTCTGTGTGTCGCTGATGGTGATGTGCGTCGGCTTTGCCCATGCGCGCGGCTACCCGAAAGGCGAGCGGGTGGCGTTCCGCGATGCGCTGAAGATCTTCATCGACACCCTGTGGGGGCTGATGACGGTGGTGATCATCATGGGCGGCATCCTGAGCGGCATCTTCACCGCCACCGAGTCGGCGGCCATCGCCTGCCTCTGGGCCTTCTTCGTCACCATGTTTATCTACCGTGACTACAAATGGTCTGAGCTGCCGAAGCTGATGTACCGCACGGTGAAAACCGTCACCATCGTGATGATCCTGATCGGCTTCGCCGCCTGTTTCGGCGCGGTGATGACCTTTATGCAGCTGCCGACCCGCATCACCGACTTCTTCACCGCGTTTTCGGATAACAAATATGTCATCTTAATGTGCATTAATATCATGCTGTTGCTGGTCGGCACCTTAATGGACATGGCCCCGATTATCCTGATCCTGACGCCGGTGCTGCTGCCGGTGGTGACCTCGCTCGGCATCGACCCGGTACACTTCGGCATGATCATGATGGTGAACCTCGGCATCGGCCTGATCACCCCGCCGGTCGGCTCGGTGCTGTTTGTCGCCAGTGCGGTGAGCAAGCGGAAAATCGAGGAGGTGGTGAAGGCGATGCTGCCGTTTTACGCCGTGCTGTTTATTGTTCTGATGCTGGTGACGTACGTCCCCGCGATCTCGTTGTTCCTGCCCAACTGGTTTGGCGTTCACGCCGGCTACTGATCTCCCCTTTTGCCCGCGTCGCCTCGCTGCGGGCTTTTTTCACTGCTTTTCTGCCGGAGGTTTTTCTCTTCTCCGGCAGAATGCTGTCTGAATCTGCTGTTTTTCCGGGCGGCGGGCAAAAGCATCCCCCAGCTGCCCGGCTGCGTGGTAAGTTAGGCAAAAGTGCGCAACCTTAACAACAGGTAACAGGGCAATATGGCAGGAAAACATCGTGATACCGCGCTGGTCAGTGCCGGGCGGCAGAAAAAGTATACCCAGGGTTCGGTGAACGCCGTGATCCAGCGCGCCTCGTCGCTGGTGTTCGAGTCCGTGGCGGCAAAAAAACATGCCACGGCCCACCGCGCCGACGGCGAGCTGTTCTACGGCCGCCGCGGCACCCTGACCCACTTCGCTTTCCAGGAGGCGATGACCGAGCTGGAAGGCGGTGCCGGCTGCGTACTCTACCCGTGCGGCGCGGCGGCGGTGAGCAATGCGATCCTCTCTTTTGTCGGCGCGGGTGACCACCTGCTGGTGATCGGCTCCGCCTATGAGCCGACGCAGGATTTCTGCAGCAAAGTGCTGGCGAAGATGCAGGTCAGCACCACCTATTTCCCGCCGATGATCGGCGCAGGCATCGCCGATCTGGTGCAGCCCAATACCAAAGTGGTGTTCCTGGAGTCGCCCGGCTCCATCACCCTGGAAGTGCCGGACATCCCGGCGATGGTCAAGGCGGTGCGCGCGGCGGCACCGGACGTGGTGATCATGATCGATAACACCTGGGCGGCGGGCATTCTGTTCCCGGCGCTGTCGCACGACATCGACATCTCGATCCAGGCGGGCACCAAGTACATCATCGGCCACTCCGACGCCATGATCGGCACCGCCGTTGCCAACGCCCGCTGCTGGGAGCAGCTGCGCGAGCACTCCTACCTGATGGGCCAGATGGTCGACGCCGATACCGCCTACATGGCCGCGCGCGGCCTGCGCACGCTGGGGGTGCGGCTCAAGCAGCATGAGGAGAGCAGCCTGCGCGTGGCGCGCTGGCTGGAAACCCGCCCGGAAGTGGCGGAAGTGCGCCACCCGGCGCTGCCCGGCTGCCCCGGCCATGAATTTTTCCGGCGTGACTTCTCCGGCAGCGCGGGCCTGTTCTCCTTCATCCTGAAAGATCGCCTGAGTGACGCCCAGCTGGCACACTACCTCGACCACTTCAGCCACTTCAGCATGGCCTATTCGTGGGGCGGGTTTGAGTCGCTGATTCTGGCTAACCAGCCGGAAGAGTTGCAGGCGATCCGCCCGGCGGAGACCCTTGCCTTCCAGGGCACGCTGGTACGGCTGCACATCGGCCTGGAACATTGCGACGATTTAATTGAGGATCTGGCCGCCGGGTTTGCCCGTTTGCGCTGCGCCTGATCCGCGCCGCACTATACTTAGGTTATTCACGGGAAAGACTCAGGGGAAACCGACGGAGAGTCGCCGCCGGTCGCAGACCATGCGGCCGGGAGCCGACAGCCCTGCCTGATCGGCGCACGTTTTATTCGCAACGGGAAGAACAATGGAAGTACTGAAACACATTCTCCACGCGCTCTGGCAACAGGACTTCAGCGCGCTGGCCGATCCGGGCGTGATCTGGATTATCTATGGCGTGTTGTTCGCCACCCTGTTTCTTGAAAACGGATTATTGCCTGCCTCCTTTTTGCCGGGCGACAGCCTGCTGCTGCTGGCGGGCGCGCTGGTGGCCAAAGGGGTGATGAGCTTCATCCCTACGTTGCTGATCCTCACGGCGGCCGCCAGCCTCGGCTGCTGGCTGAGTTACCTGCAGGGGCGCTGGCTGGGTGACACGCGGCTGGTGCGCCACTGGCTGCTGCAACTGCCCGCCCATTACCACCAGCGGGCGTTTCACCTGTTTAACCGGCACGGGCTGATGGCGCTGCTGGTAGGGCGTTTTCTGGCGTTTGTGCGCACCCTGCTGCCGACCATGGCCGGCATCTCCGGGCTGAGCAATACCCGCTTCCAGTTCTTTAACTGGCTGAGCGGCGCACTGTGGGTCAGCGTGGTGGTGACATTAGGGTTCGCCTTCAGCCAGATCCCGCTGGTGAAGCGCCATGAAGACGCGGTGATGGCCGGGCTGATGGTGCTGCCGATGCTGTTATTGGTGCTGGGGCTGGCCGGTGTGGTGGTGATGATGATCCGCAAAAAAAGGGCCACAGCCAAATAACATGAACGCGTAACAGGAACCGTTAAAAACCCCGCCGGCAACATCCTCCGGCGGGGTTTTTATTTATTCGCCAGACTAATTTACTAATAAATTTCTTAAATATTAAATTAATGAGTTAAATACAGATTAATTTCTTATTAATAAACCATAAATTGAAAATCAGCGCGAAGAGCGATTATATAAAGCGCGAAAAGTTCAATTCTAAATAAATTTATTCGTTTCTTCCCTAATTAATAAGAGCCAACTCGATTAAGAAAGGATCTCCTATGTTTAAGAAAAATTTGATAGCAATGGCGCTTCCCCTGATGCTGGCGGCAGCCGGTGCCCAGGCCACCAATCTGTATGATAACGAAGGCACCAAAATTGATTTCACCGGCTCCATCCGGTTAATGATGGAAAACTCCGACTCCCGCGATCAATATAACCCCGGCAAAGACTCCACCCAGCTGAAAGACCAGGATTCCCGCTTCGGTTTCAGCTTTGACCACGCCTTTAACCAGGGCCAGGCGCACGGCATCGGTTATCTGGAATTCGGTAACGATACCCAGAAAGGCGAAGGCGATTTTGAAATGGCCAACCGCCAGGGCTGGGCCGGTTTCCGCATGGACGGCGTCGGTGATTTGACCTTCGGCCGCGTCACCTCCCCGTTCGATGATATGGCCCGTTCTGACTTCACCTATGAGTACGGCGGCGCACTCGGCTTCGGCGCTTACAACGGCGGCTTTATCGGCCGTACCAGCGGCACCGGTACCGGCGAAGATGAATTCATCGCCCGCGTCTCCAACACCATCCGCATCATGAGCGCGGACTTCAACGGCTTCAGCTTCGGCGGCACCTACACCATGCAGACCGAGCAGGATGACGGCGATACCGGCCTGCAAAACGCCTATACGCTGGCGGCGTTCTACAACTTCGGCACCGACAACCTGGATATGTACGTCGGCGCCGGTTACGGCTATGCGCACCTGGATGAGAACGGGATAAGCCTGGCCCAGAATGAATCCGGCAGCTACACCACTGTCGGCAACGGCAGCACCTATGACGGCGAAGACGGCACCGAGCAGATCTGGGGCCTGTCCGGTAAGTTGACCCACAAACCGACCAACCTCTCCTTCGCCATCGACGTCGGCCAGATCTACCTGGATAACGTTGTCTCCGGTGACGTCGGCTATGACGGCAGCCAGAACGCTGATAAAGCGCTGTTCTACGTGGGCGACACCGCGACCGTTAACCTGCTGGGCCTGGGCGTGAAATGGGCTTACGACGGTGATAACAGCATCTACGGCGGTTACTACCTGAAAGACGGTGACGACGAGCTGTATAACTGGAAAGAGCAGAAATACGTGATTGGTACCGATTACTACTTCACCAAAAATGTCGTAATCTGGGGTGAATACGCCTATATCAACACTGAATCTGATAAATGGATTGACGTTAATAACGTGAAACATGACTTCGCAACCGTGGGCGATGACAACCGCATCGCCGCCGGGATGCGTATTTACTTCTGATGCCTAACACGCGGACGAAGTAATAACCGGGTTAATGCCCGTTACCCTCATAACGGTATTAACAATAACCACTGTTATTTTTCCTTGATTTATTTTGCGGCGCTCTCAGTAGCGCCGTTTTTTTATTGCCCGTGCCGGTTTATTTCTTTCCCCACCGCCTTCGCCTGGGCGTCAATCCGGCCCAACACATCAGGTATTCACCGCAGCGGTAACTCCTCCCCTCTTCACCACACTTATTGACTACACTAATAAGCTCATCTGCACTCTGCTCCGTGCCCTGCACGGAAAACCCGCATAAGGAGATACCCATGACGCAACCCATTATCAAACTGCACGATGGCAACCTGATGCCGCAACTGGGCCTTGGCGTCTGGCAGGCCAGCAACGAAGAGGTGCTCGTCGCCATTGAAAAAGCCCTGGAGACCGGTTATCGCCATATCGACACGGCGATGATCTATAAAAACGAGGAAGGGGTCGGCAATGCGCTTCAGTCAGCCTCGGTGCCGCGTGAAGAGCTGTTTATCACCACCAAGCTGTGGAACGACGACCAGCAAAATGCCCAGGAAGCGCTGGAGAAGAGTCTGGAACGGTTAAAACTCGACTATGTGGATCTCTACCTGATCCACTGGCCGGAGCCGAAACAGGATAACTACGTTGAGGCCTGGAAAGCGCTGCTGAAGCTGAAAGAACAGGGGCTGACCAAAAGCGTCGGCGTCTGTAACTTCCATATCCCGCACCTGCAACGCCTGCTGGATGAGACCGGCAGCGCGCCGGTGATTAACCAGATCGAGCTGCACCCGCTGATGCAGCAACGCCCGCTGCACGCCTGGAACGCCACCCACAACATCGCCACGGAATCCTGGAGCCCGCTGGCACAGGGGGGTGAAGGTGTCTTTGACCAGCCGATTATCCAGAAACTGGCTGAGAAGTATGAGAAGACCCCGGCGCAGATTGTTATCCGCTGGCACCTCGACAGCGGGTTAATCGTCATCCCGAAATCGGTGACGCCGAAACGCATCGTGGAGAACTTCAACGTCTTCGATTTCCGCCTGCAAAAAGAGGAGATGAGCGAAATCGCCAAACTGGACAGCGGCAAACGCCTCGGCCCGGACCCGGACACCAAATAATCCCCCTTCCCTGCAAAAAGAGCCTCTGACGAGGCTCTTTTTTATTGCCGGTTGCCGTCAGTGGGCGGCGCTGGCGGTGCCGGCCTGCGCCTGGGCCGAGGCGGCTGCCTCTTCCGCTTCCTGTGCCAGCAACTGCTTTTCATAGACTTTAAAGAACGGGTAGTAGACCACCGCAGAGACCAGCGCCAGCACGACCACCAGCAGCGCGGCGCGGAAATCCCAGCCGGTGCCCCAGGCAGCGCCGATAGGGGCCGGGGCTGTCCAGGGCACCACGGAAATGACCCGGCCCATCAGATCCATTTTAACGGCGGCATAGGCGATCACCGAGTTCACCAGCGGCGCGACGATAAACGGCAGGAAGAAGGTCGGGTTCATCACGATTGGCGTGCCGAAGATCACCGGCTCATTAATGTTGAACGCGCTCGGCACCAGGCTCAGCTTCCCAATCGCCCGCAGGTGCGCGCTGCGGCTGCGCAGGTAGAGCAGCACCAGCCCAAAGGTGGCCCCGGAGCCGCCGATCACAATAAAGAACGACCAGAACGCCTCCATAAAGACGTGTGGCAGCGGCAGCCCGGCGGCCAGTGAACTCTGGTTGACGCCCAGGTTGGTCAGCCAGAACGCCTGCAACATGCCGGAGACGATCACCGCGCCGTGGATCCCGGCAAACCAGAGCAGGTGCGCCAGCAGCACCGACAGCAGGATCGCCGGCAGCGAATCCGCCGCGGAGATCAGCGGCTGGAAGATCGCCATAATCGCCTGCGGCAGCAGCATCTGGAACTGGTTCTGGATCAGCAGGCTCAGCGGGTAGAGCGTCAGCACCACCACCAGAATCGGGATCAGCAGGTCAAACGACTGCTTGATCTTGGCCGGCACCTGATCGGGCAAACTGAAGCCGATGTGGTAGTGCTTCAGCAGCCGCATCAGCTCCGTGGTATAGAGCGCCACCAGAATGGCGGTGAAAATGCCGATGCCGCCCAGCGCCGCGGTCGGCAGCGCCTTGTCCACCTGCGGGGCGGCCACCAGTAAGAAAGACATCAGCGCCAGCATCGCCGCCATAAAGGGGTCGAGCTTATAGCTCTGCGCCAGGTTATAGGCGATGGCGGCGGTGATGTAGATCGACATAATCCCCATCGTCATGTTAAACGGCGTCAGGATCTCGGTTTCATAATTCCCGGCGATCGCCAGCCACCAGCGCGCCAGGCTCCAGCCGCTCTCGGCCGAAAACGGCGGGTAAGCGAACACCAGCAAGAAAGAGCCGACGATCATAAATGGCATGGCGGAGATGAAGCCGTCCCGGATCGCCATCACATGGCGCTGGGTGGAGAGCCGGCCCGCAATCGGGCTGATGCGTGTTTCGATAAAGCTGAAGACAGACTGACTGACGCTCATGTATGTAACCCTCTGAACCAGACAGAGACCGCGCCCCCGCGATGCGGAGCCGCTCCCAGATTTACAAGCCGTACGCGCTGCCGGAAAGCAGGCGGTAGTATTGTCAGGCAAGGAACAAGCGTGCTACCCAAGCTGGTTTTTTTCTGAATTCCTTTTCACAATGAAGGGCTTGGGGAGGTATGTTTGCCGCCAACCAGCAGAAAGGCAGTTGGGCGTTGACGTGAAGTATGGTCAGTAATTGCGCAGGTCAGCAACCGGTTTCAGTTACCGGTTACCGTTTTTAATGGGTTCTGTGAGTTAGATCCAGAAAGGACGGCCGGCCCGATCTTGCGGTGTATTACGTGGGAGGGGAGCAGGCACAGGGAAAAGGCAAAACGGCAGGGCGGGATCGCACTGCCGCAAAGGGCGTCAGGCAGAGGGCTGCACCACCAGCTGGCCGGCGGAGCCGCGGTCGGCCATCTCCAGCGTCTGGCTGTAGTAGAGGAAGGGGAAATGCTCAAACGACGGCTGGTTGAAGTAGACCAGCAGCTCGACTTCGCCATCCACCCATACCGTGTCTTTGAACCCGGCATCTTCCACCAGCGGCGGGCCGCCGTTGACGCTTTTCACCAGGAACGAGACGCCCTGGATATGGAAGGATTGCGGCAGGTCGGCATGTACCGTCCAGCGCTCCCAGGTGCCCTGCAGCGCCTGCACGTCGGTGCGGTTCATGTCCCAGATCGCGCCGTTGATCCCGGCCAGGTTGTCCCCCAACCGGAACTCCCGTACCCGCACCACGCTGCCCTCCAGCAGTTGGTCAGCCAGCAGCCGCATCGGCAGGTTGTCAGTGACCAGCGGCAGCAGGCCGGTGGGTTTCAGCGTCAGCACCAGGGTGGAGATCAGGATGCTCGACGGCTCAAACAGCCCGCGCAGCCGGTCCATGATCCCGGCGGATTCCCCGGCCGTGATCGACACCTCGTCGCCCTGCGACATATCGACCAGAATCTCCCGGCGTTCGCCCGGTGCCAGTGACAGGCGCGACACTGCGACCGGCGCAGGCAGGAAGCCCTGATCGGACGCGACCACATGGAATTGGCGGTTGTCGCTCATTTGCAGCATAAAGCGGCGCGAGTTGGAGGCGTTCAGCAGGCGCAAACGTACCCAGCCGCGCGACACCTCGACATAGGGGTTTTCCACACCGTTAACCAGCAGGTTATCCCCCAGGAAGCCGCCCTGCGCCGGGGCGTCATACTCCGGCGTGCCGAAGTTATCCAGCCGCTTGTCCTGCAAAATCAGCGGGAAATCATCGACCCCGTAGTGGCTCGGCAGCGGCAGGGATTTGCTGACGCTGTCTTCCACCAGCCACAGCCCGGCCAGCCCGTTATAGACGTGCGGTGCCATGCGGTTCGGGGTATTGGCGTGATACCAGCAGGTCGCGGCCTGCTGGCGGATCGGCAGCACCGGTGACCAGTCCACGCCCGGCGACATCATGCGCCCGGCACCGCCGGCCAGGGTGCCGGGCACCTGCAGGCCGCTGATGGTCATCGCGACCGGCTCCGACAGCCGGTTGCTGTAGATAAGCTTGACGTCATCACCGCTGAAGACGCGCACCGTCGGCCCGAGGTAGAGCCCGTTGACGCCCCAGACGTTGGCTTTCGCCCCGCCGGTAAATGACCAGTGGGCGCGTTGCAGGGTCAAAAACAGCGGCTGGCCGCGGCGGGATTCCAGCAACGGGGGCACCGGCAGCGCCACCTGCGTTCCGCTCGCCTCTGCCCTCAGCGGTAGGGTACCGGCAGCCAATGCCATACCCGATGCCTGTAAAAACTGACGCCGACTGAGTGACATATCTTCTCCATGAAAAGCAATATCAAGACTGTGTGCAAAACCCGGCCACAGGCCGGGTGAAAATGGCGCGGCCTGCGGGCTGCGCACGGGCCTGATCCCCAGGCCGGAAGGGCATTACCCGTTGGCGGCGCGCACGCCGCCGGGCTATTTACCTGGCTACTTGCCTTTTTTGGCGGCGGCTTCGCGTTGCGCGACTTCCGCATCCAGTTCGGCAATTTTAGCCTGCATCTGCGCCCGGCACAGCTCGGCCAGCTCACGGACGCGCTCTTTGCCGTAACCGGTGGTCTCGATCGGCGGCAGCATTTCAACAATCACCAGCCCGTTTGACCAGCGGTTCAGGTTGATTTTGCCGTGCGTGTTGGAGACGCAGATCGGCACAATCGGCACCCCGGCGGCAATCGCCGCATGGAAAGCACCGGTTTTGAACGGCATCAGGCCGCGGCCGCGGCTGCGGGTCCCTTCCGGGAACATCCAGATGGAGATGTCGCGTTTTTTGAACTGCTCCACCACCTGGGAGATGGTGCTGTGGGCTTTGGCGCGGTTGTCGCGGTCAATCAGCAGGTTACCGGTCAGCCAGTAGAGCGGGCCGAAGAACGGGATCCACAACAGGCTCTTTTTGCCCACGGTCACGGTACGCGGCTGCACCATGTTGGAGACCGTCACCATGTCGTAGTTGTTCTGGTGGTTGGCAATATAGATGCAGTTACCGTACTGCGCTGCGCCCGGCGGCAGGCGTTTCTCGACGGTAATGCCGAACAGGGTGGAGAGCTTCCCGAACATATGGCCGAAACGGGCCACGTGGCGCGGGTCGCGCGGGCTGAAAAGGCAAAAAATCGATCCAAAAATACAGACCAGAATTGAGAACAACACGGCAATAATAGTACGCACTATCAACAACATAACAACCTCTTTAGCGTATATCCGGCCTCTGGCGCGTGCGGCCGGAGTGCCGGTCTCCTTGCTTCCTGATGAAACAGCAGGGTTTCTTTTTAGCGAAGAAGGTGCCCTGCTCACCCATTGTTCACTGGTGCGTTCACCGGGGTAAGAATCTGTTCACCGGGGTGATGCCCCGGCTATATTAATGCAAACGATGAATATTCACCGAAAAAAACGTTAATCCGGTGAGGCCGGGCACGTTTATGCCCAGGACGCATAACGCCCCGGGGCAGTTGGCCCCGGGGCGTCTCTTTTCCGGCAGCGGGATTACGCCTCGTCGCCGGCGGCGCTCTCCGGCCGGGCCGGGGCATCCACATCCACCCGGTCGATCTTCTGCAGGCCGCGCGGCAACAGGGTGCCTTTACGGCCGCGTTCCGCCCGGTATTTCTGCAAATCTTCCGGGCGCAGCGTCAGTTTGCGCTTGCCGATGTAGAGCGTCAGCGAGGTCTGCGGCGGCAGCACAAACAGCCAGGCGAGGCGATCTTCCCCGGCCGCGGCCTGCGCCGACGGAATCGAGACGATCTTGTTGCCTTTGCCTTTGGAGAGCTGCGGCAGATCCGCCACCGGGAACATCAGCATCCGGCCTGCGGCGGTGATGGAGAGCAGCATGTCATCCTCACCGTGGATCTCCAGCGGCGTCAGCGCCTTGGCATTCTCCGGCAGGGTGATCATCGCCTTACCGGCGCGGTTGCGCGCCACAAGGTCGCTAAAGGTACAGACGAAGCCGTAACCGGCGTCTGAGGCCATCAGCAGTTTCTGGTCGTCCGGTGCCATCAGCACCTGCTCAATCACCGCGCCCGGCGGCGGTGTCAGCTTGCCGGTGAGCGGCTCGCCCTGCCCGCGCGCCGACGGCAGCGTGGTGGGTTCCAGCGCATAGCTGCGGCCGGTGGAGTCCATGAACACCACCGGCTGGTTGCTCTTGCCGCGCGCGGCCGCCAGGAAGCTGTCACCCGCTTTGTAGCTCAGGCCGGTTGGGTCGATGTCGTGGCCTTTGGCGCTGCGCACCCAGCCCATCTGCGACAGCACAATGGTCACCGGCTCCGACGGCAGGATGTCCGTTTCGCTCATCGCTTTGGCTTCATCACGCTCATGCAGCGGCGAACGGCGGTCATCCCCGTAGGCGTCGGCATCCGCCAGGATCTCTTTGCGGATCAGCGTATTCAGCTTGCGTTCTGAGGCCAGCAGCGCCTGGAGCTGGTCGCGCTCTTTGGCCAGCTCATCCTGCTCGCCGCGGATTTTCATCTCTTCCAGTTTGGCGAGGTGGCGCAGTTTCAGCTCCAGAATCGCTTCCGCCTGGGTTTCGCTCAGGCCGAAACGCTGCACCAGCACCGCTTTCGGCTCATCTTCGCTGCGGATGATGTGGATCACTTCATCGATATTCAGGAAGGCGGTCAGTAACCCTTCGAGGATATGCAGGCGTTTGAGCACCTTCTCCAGCCGGTGGTTCAGGCGCAGGCGCACGGTGTTGCGGCGGAACACCAGCCACTCGGCGAGGATCTCCACCAGCCCTTTCACCGTCGGGCGGCCATCCAGCCCGATCATGTTCATGTTAACGCGGTAGCTTTTCTCCAGATCGGTGGTGGCAAACAGGTGGTTCATCACCTGATCCATGTCCACACGGTTGGAGCGCGGCACCACCACCAGCCGGGTCGGGTTCTCGTGGTCCGACTCGTCGCGCAGGTCTTCCACCATCGGCAGCTTTTTCGCCCGCATCTGGCTGGCGATCTGCTCCAGCACCTTGGCACCGGACACCTGGTGCGGCAGCGCGGTGATCACCACGTCGCCCTCTTCTTTCTTCCATACCGCGCGCATCCGCACCGAGCCGCGCCCGGTCTGGTAGAGTTTGCGCAGCTCGTCACGCGGGGTGATGATCTCCGCTTCGGTGGGGAAGTCCGGCCCCTGCACATGGGCCAGCAGCTCATCAAGTTCCGTGTTGGGTTTGTCCAGCAGCAGCACCGCGGCTTTCGCCACTTCACGCAGGTTGTGCGGCGGGATGTCGGTGGCCATGCCGACCGCGATCCCGGTGGTGCCGTTGAGCAGGATGTTCGGCAGCCGTGCCGGCAGCATTTTCGGCTCGTCGAGGGTGCCGTCAAAGTTCGGCACCCAGTCCACGGTGCCCTGGCCCAGCTCGCGCAGCAGCACTTCGGCATATTTCGACAGGCGCGACTCGGTATAACGCATCGCCGCGAAGGATTTCGGGTCATCCGGCGCGCCCCAGTTGCCCTGGCCGTCGACCAGCGGGTAGCGGTAGGAGAATGGCTGCGCCATCAGCACCATCGCTTCGTAGCAGGCGCTGTCACCATGCGGGTGGTATTTCCCCAGCACGTCACCCACGGTACGGGCCGATTTCTTGAATTTCGCGCTGGCGTTCAGCCCCAGTTCCGACATCGCATAGATGATCCGGCGTTGTACCGGCTTCAGACCGTCACCGATAAACGGCAGTGCCCGATCCATGATCACGTACATGGAGTAGTTCAGGTAGGCGTTCTCAGTAAACGTGTGCAGCGCAAGGCGCTCAGCACCGTCATGAGTCATATCACTCATTAATCATTATTCCTCAGACCGTGTTGTCTCTTTATGCCGCAGCCGGCAGGCGTTGCCGGCGAGAGTGCTTATTTTGCAAGCGTACTGTCTTTTGCAAGCGTACTTTATGCGGCGATAGTACCTTATCCGGCATCGCGCTGTCACAGCGATGTATGCACGCTAAGCGGTGTTAAAAGGATGTGGAAACGCAAGGGCGGTGCGGCAGTCAGGCCGCGGCCGCAGGCGGTGTGTATGGCGGGAATTATACCACAAAATCCCCCTGACCGCGGCCCGGGCGCGCCCGCTATTCCCGCAGCAAATGCGGGTTTAACCCGGTGATTGTTGCGTTTTAAGCAAAAGTTTTGTGACGCGTTGCTCATTTTTCCCGGGCGTTTTCCCGCGTAGACTCCCTGAATCAAAAACCAGGCCCCGAAAACGAACCGGAGAGAATCCATGAGCAATATCCTGATCCTGAATGCGGCAAAAGAGTTCGCCCACTCCAAGGGCGCCCTGAACAACACCATGACTGATGTGGCCGCCGGCTTCCTGCGTGACAGCGGCCATGAGGTGCGCGTCGTCCATATCGACCAGGGCTATGACGTCCCCACGGAAGTGGAAAACTACCTCTGGGCCGACACGGTGATCTACCAGATGCCGGGCTGGTGGATGGGCGAGCCGTGGATCATGAAGAAGTACATCGATGAAGTCTTTACCGAAGGCCACGGCAAGCTCTACGCCAGCGACGGCCGCACCCGCGCTGATGCGTCGAAAAAATATGGCTCCGGCGGCCTGCTGCAGGGTAAAACCTACATGCTCTCCCTGACCTGGAACGCCCCGCTGGAAGCGTTCACCGACAAAGAGCAGTTCTTCCACGGCGTCGGCGTGGACGGCCTCTACATGCACTTCCACAAAGCCAATGAGTTCATCGGCATGGCCGGCCTGCCGACCTTCATCTGTAACGATGTGATCAAGCAGCCAGAGATCGAAAACGACATCGCCCGCTACCGCGCGCACCTGGATCACGTCTTTAATATCTGATCCCAGCGGTGAAATCAGACGATGCCCGATGGCATCTTTTGACAGCAATGCCCACACTGTAAGCGTCACTGTATGACGAAAGGGCCGCCACGGAGTGCTGCCCTTTCCCTCCCCATCCGCACGGATGCCGACGAGGACACATATGATTACTGTTATTGCTGAAATCAAGGTCAGGCCCGGTCGCCGGGAGGCGGTGCTGGAGCAGATTAACGCATTGCTGCCTACCGTGCGCGCGGAGCAGGGTTGCGGCAGTTATGTGCCGATGATCGACTTCAACGGGCAGGTGCCGTGGCGCAAAACCGCCCCCGATTCCATCTTCATGCTGGAAGAGTGGGAGAGCCTGAACCACCTTGAACAGCACCAGCAACAGGCGCATATGCACCACCATCGCGAAGCGATTAAACAGGATGTGCAAGAGGTGGTGATCCACATTCTCGACAAACCCTGATCCCCGCCTGTTTTCCTGAGAAGCCGCCCGATGCGGCTTTTTTTATGCCCTTTTCCCGCGTCTCAGAGCAGCCCCTCAGCCATACGTTCGCTGAGGTAGTCCAGGAAGCAGGTGATGCGCGCCACCAGCTGGGTGTTGCGGTAATAGACGGCATTGACCGGCTGGGTTTCCGGCTCGGTGAGCGCCGCCAGCACCGGCACCAGCCGCCCCCGGCGGCAATCTTCGCGCGTCATGAACTCTGCCAGCTGCACAATCCCCTCGCCTTGTAGCGCCAGATGGCGCAGGGTTTCACCGCTGGAGGCCGACAGCGACGGCGTAATCGTCAGCCGTGCGCCGTCATCCGTCAGCACCGGCCACTGGTTCAGGGACTCCGGCTGGGTAAAGCCGAGCAGGCTGTGGCGCGCCAGATCCTCTACCCGCTCCGGCGTGCCGTGGCGCGCCAGATAGTCCGGGCTGGCCAGCAGTTGCAACCGGCTGCGCCCCAGCAGCCGCGCATGGATGGTGGAATCCCGCAGCGTGCCGATGCGGATCGCCACGTCGGTGCGCTTCTCCAGCAGATCGATGATCTGGTTGTCGGTGTTCAGCTCCAGCGTGATCTGCGGGTAGCGTTGCCGGAAGCCGCCGATCAGCGGCACAATCACATGCTCCATAAAGGGCGCGGCTGCATTGACGCGCAGCCGCCCGGCCGGGGTTTCGCGCCGCAGGGCGATCTGCTCCTCGGCCTGCTCCACCGACGCCATAATCTGGCGCGCGTGGGTCAGGAACAGCGCCCCCTCCTCCGTCAGCTCCAGGCGGCGGGTGGTGCGGCGCAACAGGGTAATATCGAGCTTGGTTTCCAGGCGGCTCAGCGCACGGCTGATGCCGGATGAGGTCTGGCCCAGCTGTTCTGCGGCGGCGGTGATGGAGCCGCTGTCAGTGACGGCCACAAAGGCGGAGAGTTCGTCCAGGGTGAGTTTCATCGGCAACCTTGCAGAAGAAAAGCCCGGCCGCCGGGGCGGCGGCCGGGAGAGGCATCATACGGCCAGCTCGGCCTTGTCACCTTTGTCCTGCAGCCAGTTACGGCGGTCTTCAGAACGCTTTTTGGCCAGCAGCATATCCATGATCGCCAGGGTCTGGTCCACATCCTCATCGCTGATGGTGAGCTGCACCAGGCGGCGGGTGTTCGGGTCGAGGGTGGTTTCACGCAGCTGCATCGGGTTCATCTCGCCCAGCCCTTTGAAGCGCTGAACGTTCGGCTTGCCCTTTTTACGCTTGAGCTGATCCAGCACCCCGGCCTTCTCCTCCTCGTCCAGCGCATAGTAGACCTCTTTGCCGAGGTCGATGCGGTAGAGCGGCGGCATCGCCACATAAACGTGGCCGCCCTGCACCAGCGAGCGGAAGTGGCGCACGAACAGCGCACAGAGCAGCGTGGCGATGTGCAGGCCGTCGGAGTCCGCATCCGCCAGGATACAGATCTTGCCGTAGCGCAGCTGGGTCAGGTCTTCGCTGTCCGGATCCATGCCGATGGCGACGGAGATGTCATGCACCTCCTGCGACGCCAGCACCTCGTCGGAGGAGACCTCCCAGGTGTTCAGGATTTTCCCTTTCAGCGGCATGATCGCCTGGTATTCGCGGTCACGCGCCTGCTTGGCGGAACCGCCTGCGGAGTCCCCCTCGACCAGGAACAGCTCGGTCATGCTGAGATCCTGCGAGGTGCAGTCCGCCAGTTTGCCGGGCAGCGCCGGGCCGCTGGTGAGCTTTTTACGCACCACTTTCTTGGCGGCGCGCATCCGGCGCTGGGCGCTGGAGATCGCCAGCTCTGCCAGCTGCTCCGCCGCCTGCACGTTCTGGTTCAGCCAGAGGCTGAAGGCATCTTTCACCACGCCGGAAACAAAGGCCGCGCACTGGCGCGACGAAAGGCGCTCTTTGGTCTGGCCGGCGAACTGCGGGTCCTGCATCTTGACCGAAAGCACATGTGCGCAGCGGTCCCAGATGTCCTCGGCCGACAGCTTCACGCCGCGCGGCAGGATGTTGCGGAATTCGCAGAATTCGCGCATCGCGTCCAGCAGGCCCTGGCGCAGCCCGTTGACGTGGGTGCCGCCCTGCATGGTCGGGATCAGGTTGACGTAGCTTTCCGTCAGCAGCTCGCCGCCTTCCGGCAGCCAGAGCAGCGCCCAGTCCACCGCTTCGGTGTCCCCGGCGAACGAGCCGACAAAGGGTTTCTCCGGCAGGGTCACCAGCCCGTTGACGGACTCCATCAGGTAGTCGGTCAGGCCATCTTCGTAGCACCAGCGCTGCTCGGTGTTGTTGAGCTTGTCTTTGAAGACAATCTCCACGCCCGGGCAGAGCACCGCTTTGGCTTTCAGCAGGTGCGACAACCGGCTGACGGAGAAGCGCGGGCTGTCGAAGAAGCTGCCGTCCGGCCAGAACTGGACGCGGGTACCGGTCACGCGTTTCGGGCAGGTGCCGGTGACGCCCAGATCCTGCACTTTATCGCCATTCTCGAACGCCATCTCATAGACCTGGCCGCCGCGCTTGACGGTGACTTCCACCCGGGTCGAGAGGGCGTTGACCACGGAGATCCCCACGCCGTGCAGGCCG
Source organism: Chimaeribacter coloradensis (assembly GCF_002858715.1). GTDB lineage: Bacteria > Pseudomonadota > Gammaproteobacteria > Enterobacterales > Enterobacteriaceae > Chimaeribacter > Chimaeribacter coloradensis. The sequence goes on from NZ_PJZH01000013.1 coordinate 71,881, forward strand.
CCGGAGAACTGGTAGTTTTTGTTGGAGAACTTGCCGCCCGCATGGAGGCGGCAGAAGATCAGCTCCACTGCCGGGATGCCCTCTTCCGGGTGGATGTCCACCGGCATGCCGCGGCCGTCGTCGATCACTTCCAGCGACTGGTCAGCGTGGAGGATCACTTCGACCTTGCGGGCGTGGCCGGCCAGCGCCTCATCGACGCTGTTATCGATGACTTCCTGACCAAGGTGGTTGGGGCGTGAGGTATCGGTATACATGCCCGGGCGACGGCGCACCGGTTCAAGGCCGCTGAGAACCTCAATGGAATCTGCGTTATAACTTGATTGACTCATCTTTGATTACTATTCGTGGCCAGTTGTTGGTGGGCTGGCGGGAACCGGCGCGGCGGCCGGTCAACCGCCCGGTTCGCGGCGGGCTGTGACACAGGGCGTCAGTCAGACGCCAGCCCTAAAAAATCCACAATCGGAGAGAAGAAGCGTTCGAACCCGGTAAAGGTGTGGTTCCCGCCCGGCTCTACCGTCTGGCGGCAGGCGGTATAGAAGGCCACGGCCTGACGGTAATCGAGAATCTCATCTCCGGTCTGTTGCAGCAGCCAGAGCAAATCCGGCGACTCCAGGGGATCGACCTGCATGGTTTTCAGGTCGTAGACGTGGCGAGACTCTAACACATATTGTTGGCCGGTGTAGGGGTTCTGGTTCTGCCCTAAATAGTCGAGCAGCAGCTCGTAGGGGCGCACCGCCGGGTTGACCACCACCGCCGGCACGGCGAAGCATTGCGACAGCCAGGTGGCGTAGTAGCCGCCCAGCGACGAGCCGACAATGCCGAGGTTTTCGCCTGCGCGCGCCATCACCAGCGACTCCAGCTGCTCGGCCACCGCATCCGGGAACGGCGCGAGCTGCGGCACCACCATGTCGATATGCGGGTGGTGCACCGCCAGCCACGCCTTCAGGGCCGTAGCCTTGGCCGAAAGCGGCGAGCTGTTGAAACCGTGCAGGTAGAGTAAGGTGCTCATCAGTAACCGTCCGAATCCATATCAGGGCTGAACTCGTGGGTGTCGAGGCGGTGCACCTCTGTCTCCAGCCGGCCATCCGGGTAGAGATCGAGGTAACGCCAGCCGGGCGCCGCACTGTCGATGGTGAAGCTGGTGCAGTGCGGTTTGAACTGCACACAGGTCGACGGCGTGGCCAGCAGCCGGCGGCCATGCCACGGCACATCCATCTCCTGATGGATATGGCCGCACAGCAGCGTGGTGACTTTCGGGTAGTTCGCCAGCAGCGCCGCCAGTTCATGGGCGTTGCGCAGGCTGTGCTGATCGAGCCAGGTGCAGCCGGAAGGCAGCGGGTGGTGGTGCAGCATCAGCAGGGTATAGCGGTCGGGGTAAGCCGCCAGGCAGCGCCCCAGCCACGCCAGCTGGTACTCACTCAGCTCGCCGTGCGGCACACCGGAGACCTGCGTATCCAGCAGCACCATCTGCCAGTGGTCGCCCAGCAGCGCCTGTTTGGAGGGCGCAATCCCCGCCCCGGCCAGCGCATCCACCATCGCCGGCTGGAAGTCGTGGTTACCCGGCAGCCAAAGGCAGGGCACCGGAAAACGCGCAATACCGGCCGCAAAATGCCGGTACGCCGCCAGCGAATGATCCTGGGCCAGATCGCCGGTTGCGGCGATGATGTCCACCGGCCGCTGCTGCGCGGCGATCGCGTCCAGCACCGCGTGATAACTCCGCAGGGTGTTGACGCCCAGCAAAGTCTCATGTTCACCGGCAAACAGGTGCGTATCGGTTATTTGTAATATCCTGACCCTGGCGTCACCGGCCACAGGCAGCGTAAACAGGCTTTCCAAATGGTGTCCTTTGTTATCTCCGTCTGTTTAACAAACCGGAACCGCCATCGCTCCATGCGCTAAACAGTAGCGCAACCAATCAGCAAGAAACTGGTTAATTTGATGCTTTTCATCGCGTTGATGCAACTTTTTATTAGGATAATCATAACGTGCTTTGAAGCGGTAGATCTGCTGGCTTGAACACACTTCAGCCACCATCGCATCATGATAGAGCCGCACGGTCATGGCCGGCAGGCTCCAGTAGCTCACGGCGGGGGCAGTTTGCTGGATCGCCACTAAAGAGGTATAGCGCGTCGATTCCTCAATCGTCAAACGGTAGGTGGCGCCATTTACCTGATAACTTACCGTCTCACCGACGGTGTCGTTGCGCGGCAGCAACCGGCGTAATTGCGCGAAATTGGTTTCGCACAGCCGCATCATCTCGGGAAAATCAGGGGTATAGCGCTTAATCATCAGTTGACCACTCTTTTCGTAACGATTCATGGTGCAGCGCCAGCCATTGCAGGGCAATGATTGAGGCGGCGTTATCAATAGCTCCTTCTTCTACCCAGCGACAGGCCTGCTCACGGCTGACCACATGTACCCGGATGTCCTCATGCTCTTCTGCCAGTCCGTGCAGACCTTCTGCCGTCCCGGCATCCACTTCTCCGACCATCACCGACAGCCGCTCGCTGGTGCCGCCGGGGCTGGCGAGGTAGCTCAGCACCGGTTTGCAGCGGGCCACGGTCAGGCCGGCCTCCTCGACCGCCTCGCGGCGGGCCACCTGCTCCGGGCTTTCGCCCGGCTCAATAATCCCGGCCACCATCTCCAGCAGCCACGGGGTGTCACTGGTCTCCAGCGCCGGGAAACGCAGCTGCTCCACCAGCACCACTTCATCACGTACCGGGTCATAGGGTAACAGCACGGCGGCATGGCCGCGCTCAAAGACTTCACGGCGTACTTCGCCGCTCATTTCACCATTAAACAGGCGGTGACGGAAACGATAGGCGGTGAGCGAAAAAAAACCACTATAAAGTGACTCACGTGCAATAATTTCTACATCATTTTTGGTGAAAGTGACCGGCGAAACCTGATTGGATGAAGCCATGATGTTCCCTCTCTGGTGAGTATAACGGTGCCCCTGGCCTGTTTTAGGTCAGTACCGTGAATGTTCATTAATTATACTCGGGCATGATTGTGGTAGATTGACACTATTCAAGGGCGATGGCACGTTAAGTCACCTCGCCAGTGCCTAATACTCTGATAGAATCGGCAAAATTTTCGCTCTCGACAGCACCTACATAATAAGCACCCATGCTGCACAACAAGGAATGCAAATGAAGAAACTGCTCCCCTTTCTTATCGGACTGAGCCTGACCGGCATGAGCTCCCTGAGCCAGGCTGAAAACCTGCTTCAGGTCTACCAGCAGGCGCGCGAAAGTAACCCGGATTTGCGCCAGTCTGCCGCCGAGCGCGATGCAGCCTTTGAGAAGATTAATGAAACGCGCAGTCCGTTGCTGCCGCAGCTGGGGCTGGGTGTGGATTATACCTACACCAGCGGTTTTAAAGATGCCCGTGACACGGAGAGTAATGTCACCAGCGGGGCACTGCAGCTGACCCAGACGATTTTTGATATGTCCAAATGGCGCGCGCTGACCTTGCAGGAGAAGCAGGCCGGGATCCAGGACGTCACCTACCAGACGGCGCAGCAGAACCTGATCCTGAACACGGCGACTGCCTACTTCAACGTGCTGAGCGCCATCGATTCGCTCTCCTATACCGAAGCGCAGAAACAGGCGATTTACCGCCAGCTCGACCAGACCACCCAGCGCTTTAACGTCGGCCTGGTGGCGATCACCGATGTGCAGAACGCCCGCGCCCAATATGATAGCGTACTGGCCAGCGAAGTCACGGCCCGTAACGATCTCGACAACGCGCTGGAATCCCTGCGCCAGGTGACCGGCCAGTACTACCCGGAGCTGGCGTCGCTGAACATCGACACCTTCTCCACCCAGCGCCCGCAGGCGGTAAACAGCCTGCTGAAAGAGGCGGAAAGCCGTAACCTGACCCTGCTCTCCGCCCGCCTGTCGCAGGATCTGGCCCGTGAGCAGATCCGCTACTACCAGACCGGCCACATGCCGACGCTGGACCTCACCGCCTCCAGCGGCATCAGCAACAGCAAATACAGCGGCTCGCGCAACGCTGCGGATGACACCGATGCCGGGCAGAACCAGATCGGCCTGAGCTTCAACCTGCCGCTCTACAGCGGCGGCGCGGTCAGTTCGCAGGTCAAACAGGCGCAGTTCAACTTCGTCGGGGCCAGCGAACAGCTGGAGAGCGCCCACCGTTCCGTGGTGCAGACGGTGCGCTCCTCCTTCAACAATATCTCCGCCTCGATCAGCAGCATCAACGCCTACAAACAGGCGGTCGTGTCGGCGCAAAGCTCCCTGGATGCGTCAGAAGCGGGTTACCAGGTCGGGACGCGTACCATCGTTGACGTGCTGGACGCCACCACCACGCTTTACAACGCCAAGCAGCAGCTCTCCAGCGCGCGCTACAACTACCTGATTAACCAGCTGAATGTGAAATCTGCCCTCGGCACGCTGAACATCAGCGACCTGCAGATGCTGAACAACGCGCTCGGCAAACCGGTGCCGACCACCCCGGAAGCGGTCGCCCCGGAGAACGCCCAGCAGGATGCCGCCGCTGACGGCGGTGTGAAAGCGGAAAGCGGCGAAGCGGCGATGCAGGGTCAGTCCACTGCTCCGGCCCGCCCGGCGAAAGCCGCCGCGAAAAGCAGCACGGCCTCCGCCTCCGGCAACCCGTTCCAGCACTAAGCTGAGGTTTGCCGCCACGGCACCGCGCTTCCCGGCCGGTGCCGTTTTTCTTTCCCCCTTTCTATGTTTGGGCGCTATGGCGCATTGCAACCCGCCGTTGCTTTAAAAACAGGCAGCTTTCACCTATCCTTACGCCCTACTGGGAAGGGCTTTTCGCTCTTATAACAAGGGGAGAAATAATGATGAAACGGACTCAACAGATTAATCTGTCGGCCTTCCGCAAGGGTTGCCGCATGGCACCGCTGGCGCTGGCTATCGGCGCGGCTTTTGCGCTGGCCGGCTGCGAACAGGCCGACGAAAAAGTCTCGATGTACCAAAACGCCGACGACTGCACCAACGCTAACCCCTCCAATGCCGCACAGTGCAAAGCCGCCTATACCGAGGCGCAGAAAGAGGCCGCGCGCACCGCGCCGAAATATGCCAGCCGTGAAGATTGCGTGGCCGAATTCGGCGAGGGGCAATGCACCCAGACCCCGGCGCAGGCCGGTGCCGTGGCCCAGCCGCACGAGAGCGGCAGCTTCTGGATGCCGCTGATGGCCGGTTACATGATGGGCCGGATGATGGGCGGCGGCAGCTATGCGCAGCAGCCGCTGTTCACCTCGCGCGCGCCCGGCAACCCGGCCAACGGCCAGTTCGTGGATGCCAGCGGCCGTAACTACGGCGCGGCCACGCCGGGCCGCACGGTGACGGTGCCGAAATCGGCGCTCGCGCCAAAACCGGCCACCACCCGCACCACCACCCGGGGCGGGTTCGGTGAAACGGTGGCGAAACAGGCCACCGCCCAGCGCAGCAGCATGGGCACCGGCTCACGCTCATTCGGGGGTTAAGCCTGCATGAAACGACGTCCCCTGCCGGAGCGCCCGGACTGGCGTGAAAAAGCCGCCGAGTTCGGTTTCCAGTTCCACACCATGTATGGCGAGCCGTACTGGTGTGAGGATGCCTGCTACGAATTCACGCTGGCCCAGGTTGAAGAGATTGAATCGGCCACCGCCGAGCTGCACCAGATGTGCCTGAAAGTGGTGGAGAGGGTGGTCAGCAGCGATGCGCTGATGGACCGCTGCCAAATCCCGCGGCACTGCCGGGAGTTTGTGCACAGCGCCTGGCGCACCGGCCAGCCGTCGCTCTACTCCCGGTTTGACCTGGCGTATGACGGCGTAAACCCGCCTAAACTGCTGGAAAATAACGCCGACACCCCGACCTCGCTGTATGAGGCGGCGTTCTTCCAGTGGCTGTGGCTGGAAGACCAGATCGCCGCCGGCCACCTGCCGCCGGAGGCGGATCAGTTCAACAGCCTGCAGGAGAAGCTGATCGCCCGCTTTGCCGACCTGAAGGCGCGCCACGGCTTCAATTTGCTGCACCTCACCTGCTACCGTGACAGCGAGGAGGATCGTGGCACGGTGCAATATTTACAGGATTGCGCGCAGGAGGCGGGGCTGCCCACGGAATTCCTCTACATCGATGAGATTGGCCTGGGCGAAAAGGGGCAATTCACCGATCTGCAGGATCAGGTGATCGCCAACCTGTTCAAGCTCTATCCGTGGGAATTTATGTTCCGCGAGATGTTCGCCACCAAGCTGGAAGATGCCGGGGTGCGCTGGCTGGAACCGGCCTGGAAAAGCATCCTCTCCAACAAGGCGTTGTTGCCGCTGCTGTGGGAGATGTTCCCCAACCACCCTAACCTGCTGCCGGCCTACTTTGCACAGGACGATCACCCGCCACTGGAAAATTACGTGGTCAAGCCGCTGTTCTCCCGCGAGGGGGCGAATATCAGCATCATTCAACAGGGGCAGCAGGTGGCCCATGTTGACGGCCCTTACGGTGAAGAGGGCATGATCGTCCAGCAGTTCCATCCGCTGCCGAAATTCGGCGACAGCTATGTGGTGATCGGCAGCTGGCTGGTGGACGATCAACCCTGCGGCATGGGGTTACGCGAAGATCGCGAGCTGATCACCCAGGATCTCTCCCGCTTCTACCCGCACACCATCATCGGCTGATTTCCCCGCCACACAGAAAACGCGCCGCCGGGCGCGTTTTTCTGCCCGCTGTCACACCGGTTACCCCACGAATTCCCTATGCTGGCCGCGTCTGTTCTCCTCGGGCGGAGTAACCAGATATGGATCTGAAAACACGAATGCCGCGCCAGATTGATCTGGCGTCGGGGCAATTTACTGCCGGAGTTCTTCACGAACACACCACTACCGTTGGGATGCTGACCGGGCTGTTTGCCGATCAGGCCGCCTGGCAGGCGCTGCCGGCCGGGACGCCGCTCTACACCGTGGCGATCCTGCCTGCGCCGCAGCAGGAGGGCGAACTGCTCAGCGGCGTGACCCACCTCTACCCCGGCCGGGTCGGGCGGGAGTTCTATATGACACGCGGCCATTTCCATCAGCGCCGTGAACAGGCAGAGTACTATTTCGGCCTGCGGGGGCGCGGCCTGCTGCTGCTCCAGCAGGCGGGCCAGTGCGTGCTGGAGCCTCTGTTTCCCGGCAGCGTTCACTATATCCCCCCTTTCACCGCCCACCGGCTGATCAACCCCGGCAGCGGGACGCTGTCGGCGCTGGCGGTGTGGCCGGCGACTGCCGGGCATGATTATCAGGCGTTACAGGCGCAGGGGTTTGGGGTGCGGATCATGGCGGACGGCGACGGCTGGCAGGCGGAGGTGCAACATGCCTGAGGCCCTCTCGATGGCCCGTTACGGCCTGGAAGTACGCATCTCCCACGCGCCGCTGGGCTTTGGTTACGGCGGTGATGTGATCGGCCCGCTGCCGGAGATCCGCACGCTGGACCAGATCCGTCCCTCCCTGCGGGACCCGCACTGTGACGGGCCGGAACAGGTCTATGCAATTGCCATGGACGTCGCCCGGCAGCCGCACCTGGCGGAATTAAAGAAACGGATGCTGCTGTTCGGCATCGTCACTTACGCCCCTGGGCGGCTGGGCGCGGAGCCGGTACGCAGCCAGGGGCATATCCACCGCATCAGCGCGCACAGCGGCTGGTCACCGCCGGAGCTGTATGAGGTGTGGCAGGGCCGGGCGATAATCTACATGCAGGAGCGGGTGGCGCATGACCCGGGCCGCTGTTTTGCGGTGTGCGCCGGGCCGGGCGAACAGGTGCTGGTGCCGCCGGGCTGGGCGCACGCGACCCTCTCCGCCGACCCGGAAACGCCGCTGACGTTCGCCGCCTGGTGTGACCGGGAGTATGGGTTTGAGTATCAGGCGGTGCGGAAACACCAGGGGCTGGCGTGGTACCCGCTGTTGCAGGGCAGGCATATCGTCTGGCAGCAGAACCCGCGCTACCGGCCCGGCCGGTTACAGGTGGTGACGCCGCGCCGCTATACGGAATTTGGCCTGACCGATGCGCCAATCTACCGGCAGTTTGAACAGTCGCCCGCCCGGCTGCAATTCATCTCACAACCGGGGCGCATCGCGGAAAAGTGGGCCCATTTCGAGCCATGAGCGCGTAAGCCCAGCCCAGCCCGGCCGCGGCCGGGCTTTTCCTCCGGGCGTCCGGCTCAGGAAAACAGGCCGGTGACCACCCCCACGGCCGCCAGCGCCAGCAGGCCGAGCATCGCCTTCACCGGCGATAGCCCGCGCTTGCTCATCAGGTACCAGGTCGCCAGCAGCACCAGCAGCGGCAGCAGTTGCGGGAAGATGCCGTCCAGCATCTGTTGCAGCTGAATCTTCACCCCCTCTTTGGTCGACAGCGTCAGCCCGGTGGTGAGCTTCACGTAACTGGCGGCGACCCCGCCCATCACAAACACCCCCAGCAGCGAGAGCGCTTCCCGCAGGCGTACAGACCGGCTGTTCACCAGCATCTCCACAGAGCCGGAACCGAGCCGGTAGCCCTTGTTAAACAGCCACCAGGAGGCGGGGATCACGATCCCGGCGTAAGCGATGATATAGAACAGCGGCCCCAGTATGCTGCCGCCCGCCGCCAGCGCCATGCCGATGCTGAGCAAAATCGGGATCAGCATCCCCGGCAGCATCGAATCGCCGATGCCCGCCAGCGACCCCATCAGCCCCACTTTCAGCGTGTTGATGGTCTCGCCGTCCACCGGCTCGCCGTTGGCGCGCTTCTCCTCCAGCCCGATGACCATGCCGTTGACGATCGCCCCAATCTGCGGCTCAGTGTTATAAAACGAGGCGTGGCGGCGGATCGCCTCGGTGCGTTGTGCGGCATCCGGGTAGAGTTTGCGCAGCGCGGGCAGCATGCCGAGGCAGAACCCATACGCCTGAAGCCGTTCAAAGCTCATCGACGAGAGGTTATACATCATCCAGGCGCGCCAGCAGCGGCGCAGATCCTGTTTCGTCAGGGTTACAGGGGTCGTCTCCATCAGAACGCCTCCTCATCCGGCGCGGCTATGGCGGCCGGTTCCGGTTTGTAGCGGTAGTGGATCAGGGCCAGCAGCGCGCCGACAATCACCAGCGCCACCATGTTCAGCTTCAGAAACACGATGCAGATAAACCCCACCAGAAAGTAGATCAGCATACTGGCGTGGCGGATGATCTGCTTGAGCAGGATGGCAATCCCTACCGCCGGCAGAATGCCGCCCAGCACATTCAGGGTGGTCAGCACCGTGGCAGGCAGCGCGTCCATCACGCCGCTGATATAGCGCGCGCCGAAAAACACCGCGATAAAGGCCGGCACAAAACGCAGCAAAAAATGCGTGACCTGCGGGCCGATGGCGCTGTTGAGGTAGATTCCGCGCTCATCCCCCCGCGCGGCCGCCAGATCCGCCCGGTGGTTCCAGTAGGAGTTGAGCACCATCATCGCGTTAAACAGCACCGTGCCGAGAATGCCGATGGTGGCTGCCAGCGCCACCGCCACCGCCGTGCCCTGGCCGGAAAGAATGCCGAGCGCGATCGCCGGCCAGGCGACAAAGTTCAGGTCTGCAGGCATCGAGCCGCCCGGCGTCACCATCGCGATATAGACCGCCTGCACCGCCACGCCGATCACGATCCCGTTCTGCACATCGCCGAGGATGACGCCCACCAGCATCCCGGAGACCAGCGGGCGGCTGAGGATGTACCAGCCGCCGGTCAGCCCCAGTAACCACGGGCTGCTCAACGCCCCGAGATAACAGAGCACACCAATAAGCGTTGCTTCAAACCACATACCTGCCTCCCCGCCGTCAGGCTGACGGCCTCAGTTTTTTCTGCGCATCCTGCCAGCTGAAGCTGCCGGCATCCGGCACCAGCCGGAACTCAATCGCATACCCTTTGTCCGCCAGAAAATCGAACGCGGCGCGTTCTTCGGCGGTTACCGACTGGTTGGGGCCGATGGTCACGGTGCCCGCCCGCGCCGACATCGGCCCGGCGTTGATCCGTCGGTACCGGTTATGCAGGTCAATGCCCGCGGCCACCAACTGCTGCAACGTCACCGGGGATTTGCCGATCACGAAATAGTGCTTATCACTGGCGATCACTTTCGGCAGCTTCTCTATCGCCTGTGCCACCGTGAACAGCCAGACCGGGGTATCCTGAACCGCCCCTTTCATCACCGACGCCAGCAGCGCATCCGCCGCCACCTCATCATCAATCGCCACGATGCCGTCACACGGCAGCTCCTTTGCCCAGCGGGTCACCAGCTGGCCGTGGATCACGCGGTCATCAATACGTACAAACGAAAGCGCCATGCTTTTCTCCTCAGAAGGTGTCAGGTTGCGGTGTGGTGGCCGGGCGAACGCCGGTCATGCTCTCCCGCGCCTGCGCGATGAGCCGCCGCGCCACCTGGTGCACATCCGGCTCCTCCAGCAGTTCGGCGCTCATCAGCACCATCGGCAGGTTTACTCCCGCCACGACGGCCACCGGTGCCGGCAGGCCGGGCATCATTGCAAAGCGGGAAGCGAGGTTGCAGGGCGTGCCGCTGAGCATATCGCACAGCACCAGCACGCCGCTGCTGTGGTATACCGCCTCTGTCAGTCCGGCGGTGAAGGCCTGTTGAAAAGCGACGATGCCGCCGTCCTCCTCCAGCGTGATGCTGTGGGTTCTCGGCAGCACGCCCCAGATCATGCGGCCGCTGGTCAGCAGGGCGTCCGCCAGCGGGCCGTGGGTGGCAATGATGACCGTTAACATGGCGTCTCCTCCTCACGCACCCACGCCTTGAGGGTACCCAGGCGCTGGCCCAGGCTGCGGCCACAGGGGCGGATGCGGTAAGCCCCGACAGCCGCCGGGATGATAAAGGTCTCGGCAAAGTGCACCACAAAAGGGGCGAAGCTGCCGGACGGGCTTTCGACCACCGCCTCTTCCCCCTCGATCAGGTTCAGGACGTTGACGCGCCCGTCGGTGTGGTGCAGCACCGGCACGCTGAACCAGTGGCGGCGGGTCTCGATAAACTGGCTCGGGTGCAGGCCGGTGCGCTCCTCCTGCCAGCCCGGCCCGGCCGCCACCGGCTCCACGCGGTTAACCAGCTCGCGCGTGACCCAGTCAGTATCGCGCTGCCAGTCAATCACGTTGCCGCCGTGGTGCAGATGCAGCGGGCGCGGGCGGCCGTCCAGCCCCAGCCGCCCCCAGTCCCATAATTTGAAGGTGAAAAGATAGGGCGTGGCGCTGATCTCCAGCACCACACTGCCCGCCCCGGCGCAGTGCACCGTCCCGGCCGGGATCAGGAAGTGATCGTGGCGGCGCGCCGGGAAACGGTTAATAAAGCGCGCATCATCAAAGCGGCCCTCCCCCTGCGCCGCCTGCGCCAGCGCCGCCATCATCTCATCGGGCCGGGTGCCGGTTTTCACCCCCAGGCAGACGCCGGCGTCCGGCTCCGCGGCCAGCAGGTAGTAGCTCTCATCCTGCGTATAGGCCATACCAAACTGCTGCCGGATGTAGGGCAGCGTGGGGTGAACCTGTAAACTGAGGTTCTGACCGCCGACGGTGTCCAGCAGGTCAAAGCGGATCGGGAACTCCGCGCCGAAGCGCGCATAGGCTGCGTCCCCCAGCAGCGGCTGCGGGTAGAGCAGCACCAGATCCAGGGCGGGGATCTCGACCCGGACGTCGCCAAAACGCATCAGCAGGCTGTTTTCCTCGGGCACGCAGTCAAAACACCACGCGTAGTTGGCCGCCGCCGGATCGAGATCAAACTGGTGTTTCATCCATTGGCCGCCCCAGACGCCGGGGTCAAAAAACGGCACCACGCGGAACGGCTGGCGGGCCACCTGCCGCAGCCCGGCGTGCAGGGCAGCACCGCTGACTAACCGCGGTGAACCGGCCTGATGGGTATCAAGAAGAAAATCAGCGCGCTGCAACAGCGGAACTTTATGGCGATCCAGCACCCGCCAGTCGATGAAAAAGGCGCGCTTATAGCGGGAGAGCAGATCGGCCCGGGCATTATCCGCGCCGTAGTTGCCCAGCTCGCCGCGGCGGAAACGCTGCTGGATCTCCCAGCGGGCCAGGTCGGCATAAACCAGCAGGTCGCCGTCGGCCATCAGCGCCGCGCCGGTGCCTGCGACCACCACCAGCCCGTGGCTGACGGCGGCGATCGCCTGTTGCATCTGCGCGCATTTCGCTGGGTCGAAAAAGGCCGCCAGTGGCAGCGACGAGCGCCGCCCGAAGACCGGATCGTCCGTGAGGTCGCCGGCGATCAGCGCCTCAATCTCCGCCGTGCTGCGCCGGGCATCGGCTGCATCAAACAGCGCGGCCGGGCGCAGCGGTAGGATTAACGCCTTCAACAGTTCCTGTTGCGCGACGCCGTGATAGCACTCCACCACCAGCACCGTTTTCTGCCGCGGCTGCGCCGCCAGCGCCTCCTGAAGCGCAGCAACGACCTGCGGCCACCCCTGCCAGGCCTCGTGGTACCTGCCTGCGATCGCGACTTCGGGGAATTTATCGTATTGGCTGTTGTTGTCTGCTGTTGACATCGCTGCATCCTCTGCCTGAAAAACCAGCAGATTAATCGATTAACCTTGCGATGAGCAGGGTGATTAATGGGATTAACTTCAAGGCGTTGGAAATTTGCTGCCAGACGGCCGGGAATGTATGAGCCGCTTCACAGAGTAAATAGCGGCGCTGCCGGCAGAAGGTTAATCGATATACCCTAGGGAAAAGGGTGAACAGAGAGGAGCACGCGATGACCAGCATGACCCTGGCCGATGTGGCCGCGCATGCCGGGGTGTCGACGGCCACGGTGTCGATGGTGCTGCGTAACCGCGGCCGTATCTCCACGGCGACCCGTCAGCGGGTACTGGCGGCGATTGATACGCTGGGGTATGTCTACAACCAGACGGCGGCCAACCTGCGTAACCGCCGCAGCAACCAGATCGGGCTGCTTTTGCATGACATCACCAACCCGTTCTATGCGGAGATGACGGCCGGGCTGAGCCAGGAGATGGAGCGCCACGATCTGATGCTGTTTCTGGCAAACAGCGAAGAGTCGGTGCCGCGCCAGCAGAAATTCGTTGAATCGTTGTTACAGCACAGCGCCGGCGGCATGGTGCTCTGCGCCGCCCGCCAGACGCCGCCGCTGTTTTTCGAAGTGCTGAAGCGGCGCAACATCCCGGCCATTATGGTGGTGCGGCCGGTCAATGACGCCTGTTTCGATTTTGTCGGTACCGATAATTTTCTCGGCACCCAGCTCGCCACCCGCCACCTGATCGCCATGGGCCACCGGCATATCGCCTTTATCGGCGGCGCGGCGGCCTCAGCCACCCGTGCACAGCGGCTGGGCGGCTACACCAGCACCCTGCTGGAAAACGGCCTGGCGATTCACCCTGACTGGATTGTGTGCTGTGATGCCGGACAGGGCGCGGGCCGCGAGGCCGCGGCGCAGCTCTTTAGGGCGCACCCGGCGATCACCGCGGCGCTCTGTTATCAGGATGTCGTGGCGTTGGGTGTGATGCAGGCGCTGCGCGCGCTGAACCTGCACGTTGGCCGCGACGTCGCGTTGATTGGCTTTGATGACATCATTGAGGCATCGCTGGTGGAACCGGGGCTGACTACCGTTTCGGTGGCGGCGCGGGAGATTGGCCGCACCGCCGGTGGGCTGCTGTTCAGCCGGATGCAGGGCAATGATGAGCCGCCGAAACGCATTATCCTGCCGCCGACGCTGGTGATCCGCGGCTCCTGTGGGTTCAGCGGCTGACCCCTTACCCGACCCGCACAGACAGCATACTCAGTGACGCCATCTCGATGCCGTCGGTGGGCGTGGTGATGGGCTCCTGCCCGTCCCAGCTGCCCAGCACATAGAGCAGCGGCAGATAGTGCTCTACCGACGGGTTAGAGAGCGCCGCCCCCTCATGTTCCATAAAATGCACCAGCGGGTGGTGGTCGCCCTGCCAGGTCAGGTTCGCTTTCACATAATTATTGAAGGATTCCGCCCAGGGGTACGCCGGGGCATCGCCCTGCCACTTCGCCATGCGCAGGTTATGCACCACATTGCCGCTCGCCACGATCAACACCCCCTGGTCACGCAGCGCGGCCAGCCTTTTCCCCAGCGCGTAGTGGTATTCCGGCGGTTGGGTGCCGTCGATGCTGAGCTGCACCACCGGCACACCGGCTTCCGGGTACATCTTGATCAATACGCCCCAGGCACCGTGGTCCAGCCCCCATTCGCCCTGATCGGCTGCGACCGGGACCGGGGCCAGCACTTGCTGGATCTGCGCAGCCAGCGCCGGTGAGCCGGGTGCCGGGTAGCGGATGTCAAACAGCGCCTGCGGGAAGCCGCCGAAATCGTGGATAGTGCGCGGCTCAGCCATCGCCGTGACGGCCGTGCCGCGGGTGTACCAGTGCGCGGAGACTGCCAGGATCGCCGTGGGCCGCGGCAGGCTGTCCGCCAGGGCGCGCCAGGCGCGGGTATGGGCGTTCTCCTGTAACGCGTTCATTGGGCTGCCGTGGCCCAGGAACAGCGCGGGCATACGTGGGGTAGTCATAAAATATCCTTGCTGCGATTATTTTGAATGCAGCGAAAGGCAAAAGCCCCTGCCGCCGATAACAAAATACGTTACTCTCTTTTACAGGGGCTTACAGCCGGATAAGCGTGAAGGAGATGTTCAGAAATTTTGAACCTTTATGCCGCCGGCAGTGCGCTTCCGGCCATGATGCCGGGCGATATGGCCCGCGGTTAATGGAATTTACTGAAAGGAGCTGTCATGTCAGTACCGCTAATCCTTACCTTGCTGGCCGGGGGAGCCACCTTTGCCGGGGCGCTGCTGGGCATTATCGGGCAGAAGCCCTCCAACCGGGTGCTGGCATTTGCCCTCGGGTTCGCTGCCGGTATTATGCTGTTAATTTCATTGATGGAGATGCTGCCCGCCGCGTTGCACACCCCGGGCATGTCACCGATGCTCGGCTACGGCATGTTTATGCTCGGCCTGCTGGGCTATTTCGCGCTCGACCGGCTGCTGCCCCACGCCCACCCACAGGATCTCACTGACGGCCAGTTATCGCCGGGCAGCCTGAAACGCACCGCCCTGCTGCTGACGCTCGGCATCAGCCTGCACAACTTCCCGGAAGGCATCGCGACCTTTGTCACGGCCAGCACCGATCTGGAGCTGGGGCTGGGCATCGCGCTGGCGGTCGCCATCCACAATATCCCGGAAGGGCTGGCGGTGGCCGGGCCGGTGTATGCCGCCACCGGCTCGAAAACCAAGGCGCTGCTCTGGTCAGGCGTCTCCGGCATGGCGGAGATCCTCGGCGGCCTGCTGGCCTTCAGCCTGCTTGGGCCGCTGGTGTCACCGGTGCTGATGGCGTCGATCATGGCGGCCGTGGCGGGGATTATGGTGGCGCTGTCGGTGGATGAGCTGATGCCGCTGGCCAAAGAGATCGACCCGAACAATAACCCAAGCTACGGCGTGCTGTGCGGCATGTCGGTAATGGGCTTCAGCCTGACCCTGCTCCAGAGCGGCGGCGCAGGCTGACGAGCGCGCCATAAACGCCGCCATAAAAAAGGGCTGCCCAACCGGCAGCCCTTTTTTCATCAACCACACTGCCCTTCGCGGATCAGCTCGCCTGGCGCGTCGCGGCCTGGCGGTATGCCACCAGATCCTCAATGGTCACCACCGGCATAGCATGCTGTTTGGCGAAAGCGATCGCCTCCGGCGCGTGGGCCATGGTGCCGTCATCGTTGGTCAGCTCGCAGAGCACGCCCATCGGTTTGAAGCCGGCCAGCGACACCAGATCGATGGTCGCTTCCGTGTGGCCGCGGCGGCTCAGCACGCCACCGTTCTGCGCGCGCAGCGGGAAGACGTGGCCGGGGCGGTTCAGGTCGCTGGGTTTCGCGTTATCGGCGGTGGCCGCGCGGATGGTGGTGATGCGGTCAGCGGCGGAGACGCCGGTGGTCACGCCTTCGGCCGCTTCAATGGTCACGGTGAACGCCGTCTGGAACTGGCTGGAGTTGTTCTCCACCATCATCGGCAGCTCAAGCTGCTGGCGGCGCTCCTCGGTCAGGCAGAGGCAGACGATGCCGCTGCCGTGGCGGATAGTCAGCGCCATCTGCTCGACGGTCATGGTTTCGGCGGCAAAAATCATGTCACCTTCGTTTTCGCGGTTTTCATCATCCAGCACCATCACGCCGCGGCCATTGCGCAGCGCATCAATTGCACGTTCAACACGTTCAACCGGCGTACCGAATTCGGAAAGTAGCGTCTGATTCATGGTAAAAAGCCTCATTAAAATTATGGATTACCAGAATCAGGGCGAGCTTAGGAGGCCAATCGCACCCAACACAGAACGGGGCGATTTAAAAAATAACGCAATGCGGGCGTCATGCCCGGCAACAGCCGTTACTCTCTCCCATCCGGACTATAACCGTCGGCCCCGGAATTACACCGGATCTGCTGTCCTTACGCTGTGAAAGCCGCAAGCGCTCGCGGGCTTCCATACCGGCCATTGATAGCCGTGGTGTATGGTTTACCGCCGGTGGGGACTTTCACCCCGCCCTGAGAATAAGCGTGATCACTATAGCGCCAATGTTTTAACAGGGCAATTCACGTTTTTCGCTAAGCTTTGCTGCTTTTCATGGCAAATTCGCCGGGGCCGCGGCCGGTTTATCTGATTCATCCGCTGAATCATTTGCAAGGGTTTATCCCATGCCGAACTCGGATTACACTACGCTTAAAAGAACGCTTAAGATAATTTTATCCAAACAAGGGAACGATCATGATTGACCCGAAAAAAATAGAACAAATTGCACGTCAGGTGCATGAGTCCATGCCGAAAGGCATCCGCGACTTCGGGGGCGATGTCGAGAAGAAGATCCGGCAAGTGCTGCAATCCCAGCTGACCCGCCTTGATTTGGTCAACCGCGAAGAGTTCGACGTGCAGACCCAGGTGTTGCTGCGCACCCGCGAAAAGCTGGCGCTGCTGGAACAACGCCTGGAAGCGCTGGAAAGCCGGCAGGTCACCCCGCCGACGGCGGTGATCCCGGAGAGCTCTGTGATTAGCGAACCCACCGCCGCGCCGGAAATCATCGTGACCCCGGACAGCCCGCCGGCACCATCGGACAAACAGTAAGCCATAAAAAAAGGACACCCTCAGGTGTCCTTTTTTGTCAGGGCAGCCTGTCAGCCACGCCCCTCTTTGATCGATTTGATGATGTTGGTGGTGGAGCAGCCATCTTCAAAGTTCAGCACGCGCACGTCACCGCCTGCGGCCCACACCTCTTTGCTGCCGGCGATCTCATGCGGCTGGTAGTCGCCGCCTTTCACCAGCAGGTCAGGCAGGATCTCCGCGATCAGGCGCTGCGGCGTATCCTCTTCAAACAGCACCACCCAGTCCACCGCTTCCAGCGCGCTGAGCACGATCATGCGCTGCGTTTCCGGGTTCACCGGGCGGGACTCGCCCTTGAGCCGTTTGGTGGAGGCGTCGCTGTTCATCGCCACAATCAGGCGGTCGCCCAGCTTGCGCGCGTTGGCGAGGTAGGAGACGTGCCCGGCGTGCAGGATGTCAAACACCCCGTTGGTCATCACCACTTTCTCACCGCGTTTGCGGGCATCCGCCACCGCCTGCTTCAGCTCCGCTTCGGTCATGATGCCGAAGCCGCTCTCCGCGCGGCCGTGGATGGCGTTCTCCAGCTCCACCGGGGAGACGGTGGAGGTGCCGAGCTTGCCGACCACCACACCCGCTGCGGCATTCGACAGGAAGCAGGACTCCTCCAGCGAATTGCCCGCCGCCAGCGCGGCCGCCAGCACACCGATCACCGTATCGCCGGCACCGGTCACGTCGTAGACTTCCTGCGCTTCCGTCGGCAGGTGCAGCGGCGCTTTGCCCGGCTGCAACAGCGTCATGCCCTGCTCGGAGCGGGTCACCAGCAGCGCCGACAGGTCGAAATCGGCAATCAGTTGCATGCCGCGTTCCACCAGCTGCGCCTCATCTTTGCAGCGGCCTACCACGGCCTCAAACTCAGAGAGGTTCGGCGTCAGCAGCGTGGCACCGCGGTAGCGTTCAAAATCGTTGCCTTTGGGATCGATCAGCACCGGCACGCCTGCGGCGTTCGCCAGCACGATCATCGCCTGCACATCGGCCAGCGCCCCTTTGCCGTAGTCGGAGAGCACCAGCGCGCCGCAGGTGGGCAGTGCCTGTTGCATCCGCGCCAGCATCGGCTGCGGGTCAACGCCCTCAAACCCCTCTTCGAAATCGAGGCGAATCAGCTGCTGGTTGCGTGACAACACGCGCAGCTTGGTGATGGTCGGGTGGGTCGGCACCGCGACGAAATCACACTGCACATTCACTTCGCCCAGCTTGGCATTCAGCGCGCGCGCGGCGTCATCCACGCCGGTTAACCCCACCAGGCGCGACGCCGCCCCCAGGGAGGCGATGTTCATCGCCACGTTGGCCGCACCACCGGGACGCTCCTCAATGGTATCGACTTTTACTACCGGTACCGGGGCTTCCGGCGAGATACGGCTGGTCGGCCCGTACCAGTAGCGATCCAACATGACATCACCAACCACCAGCACACCGGCACGGCGAAAATCAGGCAGTGTTACTTTCATCCCATACTCCAGACTGATCAAAACTGAAAAATTCGCGTGATATTAACATAAGCGCGGTTTATCCCCGCGCTCGCAGGCAACAGATTTATGACATTCTGCGGGCATCCCCCGCCCCTGTGCCGCTTACCCCAGCCACGCCTGCCAGCTCCGGCGCACCTGCTGCCGCTCCGCCTCAAACTGGCCGGTGGCCACCTTGCCGGAGAGCGCCTGCAACGCCAGGTGGTGGATCTCGTCACGCAGGGTCACGTAGGCGTGGGTCAGGGCAGCGGCCTCCTGCTCGTCCATGATCCGGTACTGCGCCATCAGGGCAAAAATCCGCACATTGTCTGACCAGCGGGTCAGCGCCGTTTCGTCTGCGGCGTAGCGTAGGACAAGATATTGCGCGATGAATTCAATATCGGTGATGCCGCCGGGGTCAGATTTCAGGTCAAACCGGTCCGGCTGCTTGCTGGCGAGGTGCGTCACCATCTTCTGGCGCATCTCGCGCACCTCCTGCCGCAGGGTGTCGCCGTCGCGGCGGCGGCACAGGATCTCCCGGCGGATCGCGTCAAACTGCCGGTGGATTTGCGGGTCACCATAGACGATGCGCGCCCGCACCAGCGCCTGATGCTCCCACGTCCAGGCGTCGTGCTCTTGATAGAGGGCGAACGCCTCCACGGTGCTTACCAGCATCCCGGCCGCGCCGGAGGGGCGCAGGCGGGCATCGACCTCATACAGAATGCCGGAGGAGGTGCGGGTGCTGAACAGGTGCATAATGCGCTGCGCCAGCCGCAGGTAGAACTGGCGGCCGTCGATGCTGCGCGCGCCGAGGGTCATCACCTCTTCCGGGCAGTCGAGCAGGAACACCAGATCGAGATCGGAGCTGTAGCCCAGCTCCCAGCCGCCCAGTTTGCCGTACCCGATCACCGCAAAGCCGCGCCCGTCGCGCCCCGCCAGGTGCGACGGCTCGCCGTAGCGCGCCACCATCTGGTTCCACGCCTGCTGCACTACGCTCTCGATCATCGCCTCAGCCAGATAGGTGAGGTGATCGCTGACTTTCATCACCGGCAGCACCCCGGCGATGTCCGCCGCCGCGATGCGCAACAGCTGTGCCTGTTTGAACTGGCGCATCGCCTCAAGGTGCTGCTCCTCCTCCTCTTCCGGCACCCGCATCAGGTATTGCCGCAATTCATCGCGGTAGGCATCCGGGGCAATCGGCTGATAGAGGGTCTGCGGGTCGAGCAGCTCATCAAGCAGCAGCGGGTAGCGCGCCAGCTGGTCAGCCACCATCGGCGAGGCATCACACAGGCGGATCAGCTGTTTCAGTGCGCCGGGGTACTCCACCAGCAGCTCGATATAGGTGGTGCGCGTGACGATGTTCAGCAGCAGCGGCGTCAGGCGCGCCAGCGTCGCATCCGCATGGGGGTAAGCGCACACTTCCATCAGCAGGCGCGGCATCAGCAGGTCGAGCATCTCACGCCCGCGCGGGCCGATGGTGCGCTTGTCCATATCCAGCCGGAAATCACGCAGGCTGCGCAGCAGCTGCGCCTGGCGCGGCGCGGCGAGCTGCGGCACCAGCGGCGCGAGTTCGCTCTCCTCCAGCGCATCATTCCACAGGCTGGTGTAGTGCTCCGGCACGCCGTTTTCCCCCTGCTCCGGCGCGTCATCACCAATCAGCTGGTCAAACACCGCCCGCACCGCCTGCATATGGGCATCCGTGTCGGCCATAAGCTGCGGCCAGCCCGTTTTCTGCATCCCCCACGCCAGCCGCGCCTGATTCAGGGCGTCCGTGGGCAGGGTCTGGGTCTGTTCATCGGCAATCGCCTGCAACAGGTTCTCCAGCCGCCGCAGGAACAGGTAGGCCTCACGCAGATCGGCCACCTGCGACTGCGGCAGCAGCCCCAGTTCGCCCAGCGCCTGCAGGGTCGGCAGCAGCGCGCGCTGTTGCAGCAGCGGCTCGCGCCCGCCGCGGATCAGCTGGAACACCTGCACGATAAACTCAATCTCGCGGATGCCGCCCGCCCCAAGCTTGATGTTGTCTTTCAGGCCGCGCCGCCGCACTTCGCGCGCAATCATCCCTTTCATGTTGCGCAGGGATTGGATCACGCTGAAGTCGATGTAGCGCCGGAACACGAACGGCTTCAGCATTTTGCGCAGCTCCTGGCTGTAGGCGTCGTCCGCCCCGCCCATCAGCCGCGCTTTCACCATCGCGTAGCGCTCCCAGTCCCGCCCCTGCTCCTGGTAGTAATCCTCCAGCGCCGGGAAACTCATCACCAGCGGGCCGCTGTCGCCGAACGGCCGCAGGCGCATATCCACGCGGTAGACGAAGCCGTCCACGGTGGGCTGGTCGAGCGCCTTGATCAGCCGCTGCCCCAGCCGGGTAAAGAACTGGGCGTTGTCCAGCACCCGCCGCCCGCCGCGGGTTTCGCCGTTTTCCGGGTAGGCGAAGATCAGGTCGATGTCGGAGGAGAAGTTGAGTTCACCGCCGCCCAGCTTGCCCATGCCGAGGATCAGCAGCGGCTGCGGCTCGCCCTGCGCATTGGAGGGCGTGCCCCAGTCACGGCAGCAGGCGGCGTAGAGCCAGTCACGCGCCGCGACGATCAACGTCTCAGCCAGTGTGCTGAGCTGTTGCAGGGTCTGCCCGGTGCTGCTCGCCTGCAACGCCTGCGACCAGGCGATGCGCGTCATGATCCGGCGGCGGAACTGCCGCAATTCGCGCATCAGCGCGGTTTCCTCTGTCACCCCGGCCAGCGCTTCAGCCAGCCAGCCGGCGTAGTGTTGCCACTCCTCCGGCTGCGGCGGGGCCGCCTGCAAAGCCGGCAGCCAGTCGGGGTGGGCGGCCAGGCTGTCACTGACAAAATCGCTGAGCGCCAGCACGCTTACCGCCTGTGGCGTCAGGGTGGCCGGGTCAGGCAGGCGGGCGGCCTGCGCGTCAGCATGCGCACGCAGCAGGGAGGGCAGAGGTAACATGTCAAATTCCTTAGTGAGAAAAGCCCGCACAAGGCGGGCCGGAAATCAGGGGAATCAGTCAGCTTTGGCAGGGGCACCATTCAGCCAGAAGGCGGGTTGCTGCACCGCATGTTTGCGGGCGGCCTCCAGCCAGGCCTGCTGCTGTTGCACAATGGATTGTTGCAGCGCCTGCCAGTTTTCGATGTAGCCTTGCCAGGCGCTTTGCGGGTAGGCCCCGGCCAGCAGGTGCAGGGCGATGATCTGGCGGGTCAGGCGCGGTAACTGGTCGCGGTAGCCTTCGTCCGTCAGCGGCTGGCTGAACGCCTCTTTAATGTCGGCGGCCACGCGGCTCAGCATGATGTCGGCGAAACGCTTAAAGGAGCCGTCGAGTTTTTTGCGGCTCTTCTCATCAACGAAGGTGCGCCACTCCGCATTGGCGAGATAGCGGGTAAGCGCTAACTTGCATTTCAGGTAGTCTGTGCTGAAGCAGAGCGCGGCGGCATTCGCTTCCGGCTCCGCCAGCTGCGGCTCCAGCGCATTGAACTGGTTACGCAGCTCGCTGGTGGCCTTGCGCGGCACCAGCCCGCCAAACAGCGCCAGCGCCTGGCGCACCATGCCCAGCGCCTCAATCATCGCATGGCGTGCCTGCTTGTCACCGCGCAACCACAGCTCCTCATGATACTGCCAGTGGCTGAGCGCCTGCTCCAGCACGCCCGCCATGCCCTGCTCCACCGTGGCCTTGGCCGGCGGCGTCCAGACCGGGATAGGGCGGATTTTGCGCGCGCCGTTGCCCCGCGCCAGCCAGAAGCCGCGCGCCGCCTTGCTGAAACCGCCCTGGCGCAGGCCGCCCTCTTCACCCAGCCAGGCGGCCAGGTGCAGCAGGTCTGCCACGTTGCCCTCTTTCAGCTCCAGCTCAATCTCCGCCAGCGGCTCGCTCAGTTCACCGGCCTGCACCGCGCCCTGGTCGAGCGCAATCTCAATCTCGCTCTGCTGGTACGTGACGACCCACTTTTCACGCATGAAATCGGTTTTGAACAGCGGTTGCAACTCCGCCTGAAGCATCGCCACGTCGCACCCTTCCGGCCAGATCTCCGCCGGGAAGCGCGCCAGATCCAGCACCGGCTCCTCCAGCGGGATGTTGTACTCCGGCCGCTGGTGCAGCCCGCCCACCACCTTCCCGCTGGTTTTCACCGTCATCTCATACTGGCCGTCAAAGCCACGGATGCGCAGCCCGATGCCCTGCTCACGCAGGGTGTTGTCTGCGGTTTCGTAATAGATGTTGGTCAGCTGCTGCGGGGCGCTGTGCCGGCTTTTCAGGGTAGAAACTTTGCCCGGCAATGCCGCGATGGCCTCCGGCGCAGCAATAAATTTCAGTTCAATTTCTACAGTCATGGTTTTTTCACACCGAAGTTTTCCGGCACCGCCGCGGCAGCCGGGCGGGCCTGAGAGGGGCAGCCCCACCCGGGGGCTGGTGCCATATGGCCGACTAAGCATTCACTAAGCCATTTATTTTACTAAATAGTATCGCAAGAGCCGCAATGAGTCTCGCGCCGCACAGGCCCCCGCGCGGTTACCTACGAAACTTTTTTGCCCTGCCCGCTGTCAGATTACCGATGACGCCACCGCTGCGCTGTCGCGCATTCACCGGGCACTTCCGCACAACCCCCGGGAAATTTCGCTTAAGTACGGGGTTCCTGCCGGAGTGGCCGGTAAAGGCGTGATTGCCTGTGGCACAGACGGCGGCCGGCAGCAGGATAGTAAGATAGTTCTCATTCCGGTTTTTGCGTTGCGTCGTCACACTTAACTTATTAGTATCGTTCCCCTAAATTTAGCCAAATACGATGGAATAATGCAGAAATTACGCCTGATTTGCCTTACTTTGCTCACTTTGAGCGTCACCTGGGGCGCCCATGCCGAAGAAAAGCGCTATATCTCCGATGAACTGAATACCTACGTTCACAGCGGCCCCGGCAACCAATACCGTATCGTCGGCACGTTGAACGCCGGTGACGAAGTTACCCTGCTGAGCACCAATGACAGCACCCATTACGGCCAGATTCAGGACAGCAAAGGGCGCACCACCTGGATCCCGCTGGACCAGCTCAGCGAGCAGCCGAGCCTGCGCACCCGGGTCCCGGCGCTGGAGCAGCAGGTCAAAACCCTGACCGACAAGCTGACCAACATCGACAGCAGCTGGAACCAGCGCACCGCTGAGATGCAGCATAAAGTCGCAGCCAGTGACGGCATCATCAACGGCCTGAAAAGCGAAAACCAGAAGCTGAAAGATCAGCTGATCGTGGCGGATAAAAAGGTCAATGCGGTGAACGTCCAGCTGGATGACAAGCAGCGCACCATTATCCTGCAATGGTTTATGTACGGCGGCGGCGTGCTCGGTGCCGGCCTGATCCTCGGCCTGCTGTTGCCGCACCTGATCCCAAGCCGCAAGAAAAAAGATCGCTGGATGAGCTGAGGCCCCGCTGCCTCCCCCGCTTTTTGCACGTCAGGGCACATCCGTGCCCTTTTGTCTTTCCCGCACGCACCACGCTACACTGAAAGCAGTTACCTTGCCGGTACGACGGGCTTCCCGTTGCCCGGCCGTCATCATGTCAGGAGTTAAACGTGAAGATTTACCTGGTGGGCGGTGCCGTCCGCGACGCGTTACTGCATCTTCCGGTCACCGAGCAGGATTGGGTGGTGGTCGGTGCCACACCCGACCAGCTGCTTGCGCAGGGTTACCAGCAGGTCGGCCGCGATTTCCCGGTGTTCCTGCACCCGGTCAGCCGTGAGGAGTATGCGCTGGCGCGCACCGAGCGGAAATCGGGCAATGGCTATACCGGGTTTGAGTGCCATGCCGCACCGGATGTGACCCTGGAGCAGGATCTGCTGCGCCGCGACCTGACGATCAACGCCATCGCCCGCGACGCGCACGGCACACTGATCGACCCGTACCACGGCGTGCGTGACCTGAATGACCGGGTGCTGCGCCACGTCTCCGCCGCCTTCAGCGAAGACCCCTTACGGGTGCTGCGGGTGGCGCGGTTTGCCGCCCGCTTCGCCCACCTCGGCTTTACCGTCGCGCCGGAAACCCAGGCGCTGATGCAGGAGATGGCCCGCGGCGGCGAGCTGGCACACCTGACGCCGGAGCGGGTCTGGAAGGAGACGGAGAAAGCGTTGCTGACGCCGGACCCGCAGGTCTATTTCCAGGTGCTGCGCGACTGCGGCGCGCTGAAGGTGCTGTTCCCGGAGGTCGACCGGCTGTTTGGCGTACCGGCCCCGGCGAAGTGGCACCCGGAGATCGACACCGGCATCCATACGCTGATGACGCTGAAAATCGCCGCCCAGCTCAGCCCGGAGGTGGATGTGCGCTTCTCGGCGCTCTGCCATGACCTCGGCAAAGGGCTGACGCCGCCGGAGCACTGGCCGCACCACCCCGGCCACGGCCCGGCCGGGGTCACGCTGGTCGACGAGGTCTGTCGCCGCCTGCGGGTGCCGAACCCGGTGCGCGATCTGGCGCTGCTGGTGGCGGAGCACCATGACCTGATCCACACCATCAACCGGCTGCGGCCGGAGACGCTGCTCAAGCTGTTCGACAGCATTGATGTGTGGCGTAAACCGCAGCGGCTGGAGCAGATGATCCTCACCAGCGAAGCGGATGCCCGCGGCCGCACCGGGCTGGAGAACAACCCTTACCCGCAGGGCGACTACCTGCGCGCTGCGTATCGCGCGGCTCACAGCGTCTCGATCAAAGAGGTGCTGGATGCCGGTTTCCAGGGCACGGCGATCCGCGACGAACTGCGCCGCCGCCGCATCACCGCGCTCACCGACTGGAAGCAGCAGCAACAGCTGTTGCCGGTGGAGGGGTAAACCTGACTCTCCCGCCCATAAAAAAAGCCCCGCAATGCGGGGCTTTTTTCTGTCACGGGGTCAGGGGGCTCAGAAGAAGACCATATAGAGCACACCGGCCACGATAAAGCGGTAGATGGCGAACGGGACAAAGGAGAAGCGTTTGATCACCGCCAGGAAGGTTTTGATGGCGATCAGGGCCACCACGAAGGCGGTGATAAAGCCCACGGCAAACATCGGCAGGTCAGCCATGCTGAGGAAACCCAGGCTCTTGTAGAGGTCAAGGATACTGGCACCCAGCATCATCGGTACCGCCAGGATGAACGAGAACTCCGACGCCGCATAACGGCTGACGCCCATCAGCATCCCGCCTGAAATCGTCGCCCCGGAGCGCGAGAAGCCCGGCCACAGCGCCAGGCACTGGAAGCAGCCAATCATAAACGCCTGACGGTAGGTGATGTCATCCAGCCCCGGCGAACGCGGCTGTTTCGGCTTCAGCCACTCCGCGACCAGCAGCAGCACACCGCCCACCACCAGCGCATACATCACGTTCTCGACTTCAAACAGCGCTTTGATTTTGTCATGCAGCGCCAGGCCAATCACCACCGCCGGGAGCATCCCCAACAGGATATGGATAAGCGTCAGCCGCCCTTTGGTCACGCCCTCATGCGGCACCTGGCCGAAGTGGATGCCGATAAGCCCGAACAGGCGGCGCCAGAACATCACCACCACGGCCAGAATCGACCCTAACTGGATAATCACTTCAAAGAATTTGGCTTTGTCACCGGTAAAGCCGAGCCAACTGCCTACGATGATCATATGCCCGGTAGAGGATACCGGCAGGAACTCCGTCAGCCCTTCAACCACGCCCAGAATAAACGCCACCACCAACGAATGAACATCCGTCATGAAATCTTCCTTTCCCCTAAAATTAACGTCATAAAAAAGCGGCATAAGGAGATGCCGCTAAATTTCTTCACGTTATGACCAGCTTACCGGCCGTTGGTTTCATTTCAGTGACATTTTGCTGGCCGCAGAATCAGTGCCGGCGACTGCCACGCTCAATGATCACCCCAACCCGCGCCGCCTGTGCGACCGCGCCGGGCTTACTGACCTTAATACGTACCCACGGGGATTTGAAGCGTGTGAGCAACAATTCAGATACTTCCTCTGCCACCCGCTCCACCAGCGCAAAGCGTTGGCCTTCAACATGCTGCAAAATCGCCTGGCTGACATCGGCATAGCTCAGGCAGTCGTTGACGTCATCACTGGCAGCGGCCGGGCGGTTGTCCCACGCCATTTCAATATCAAACACCAGCTTCTGCTGAATGGTCTGCTCCCAGTCGTAAACGCCGATGGTGGTGATCACGGTGAGCTGTTCTATAAATACGATGTCCATCATCTCATTCTCTGTTTTTGGCGCGGCCGGATACCACTTCCAGCGGAATATACGTATTATCCATAGATGCTGCGATTAAAACGACCCCTAATGAACGGAACCACGTTATGAGTGCTACCGCGCTTGGGATGATTATCCTCGCGTACCTGTGTGGCTCAATTTCCAGTGCTATTCTGGTGTGCCGCATCGCCCGCCTGCCCGATCCGCGCCTGAGCGGCTCCGGCAACCCGGGTGCCACCAACGTCCTGCGCATCGGCGGGCGGGCTGCCGCTGCCGCAGTGCTGATCTTCGATGTGCTGAAAGGGATGCTGCCGGTCTGGCTGGCCTATAAATCCCACGTGCCGCCCTTCTACCTCGGCCTGACGGCGATTGCCGCCTGCCTCGGCCACATCTGGCCGGTGTTCTTCCATTTCCGCGGCGGCAAAGGGGTGGCGACGGCGTTCGGGGCGATCGCGCCGATTGGCTGGGACCTGACCGGCCTGGTCACCGGCACCTGGCTGCTGACGGTGCTGCTGAGCGGTTACTCCTCGCTGGGGGCGATCGTCAGCGCGCTGATTGCGCCGTTCTACGTCTGGTGGTTCAAGCCGCAGTTCACTTTCCCGGTGGCGATGCTCTCCTGCCTGATCCTGATGCGCCACCATGACAACATCCAGCGCCTGTGGCGCGGCCAGGAGACCAAAATCTGGCAGAAGCTGCGCAAGCGTCGCGAAGCCCGCAAAGCGGCCGCTGACCGCAAACCTTCCTGATCCCCGTGCGCCCGCGCGGCGCACGCTGCTTTCCCCCGCCCTCTGTTTCCCTGTGATCTTCCCTGCCCTGCCGCCTTTTCACTTTGCTTTCCCGGTTTTCCGACACCGCTCACCAAATAAATAAAACGCATACCTCAATCACTGTTTTACAGCAGACAAAGCCTCCTCACCTGCCTAACGTGTTAACTGCACCAAGAATAAGCCCACACATAATTTATTGATAAATTTATAAAAATAACAAAATGCGTCCCCTGCTGCGGTCAGGGTACGTGCCGCTTTCGCCGGTGGCAGCCGGCAGAATTTTTAACCCGATCACGTTATTGATAAAAAAAACAGAGAGCGTACCCGATGAGCGATCACCCGATTGTTGACGTAAAAGGCTGGATAGATTCCCGCCCCATCTCCGGCTATCAGTGGCTGGTGCTGGGGCTCTGTTTCATCATTATCATGTTTGATGGCTATGACGCGGCGGTAATGGGCTTTGTGGCCCCGGCGCTGATTGAGCAGTGGGGCATATCAAGGGCAGAGATGGGGCCGATCCTCGGCGCGGCGATGTTCGGCGTGGCGATTGGCGCGCTGATTGCCGGGCCGTGGTCAGACCGGCTCGGCCGCAAGCGGGTGCTGCTGGTTTCCGTCTTCGGGTTTGCGCTGTTCAGCCTGCTCTGCGCCTTTGCCCGCACGCCGCTGGAGATGGCGGTGCTGCGTTTCCTGGCCGGGCTGGGGCTGGGCGCGGTGATGCCCAACTGCGTGACGCTGGTGTCGGAGTATATGCCGTCGCGCCGCCGCGGGCTGACCATCGCCCTGATGTACAGCGGCTTTAATATCGGCTCCGGCGCAGGCGGGTTTATCGCCGCCGGGCTGCTGCCGGACTTCGGCTGGAAGGCGGTGCTCGCCCTCGGCGGGCTGGTGCCGCTGCTGATGCTGCCGGTGCTGATCGTCGTCCTGCCGGAGTCGGCGATGTACATGGTGGTGCGCCGCGTCAGCCGCGAGAAGATCGCCGCCGTGCTCCGGCGCGCCGGGGGCCGCTTCGCGCCCGGCACGACGTTTGTGCTGAATACCCCGGTGATCCGCAAACGTGCCGCGGTGTTGCAGCTGTTCAGCAAAGGCTATGCGGGCGGCACCCTGGTGCTCTGGATCACCTACTTTATGGGGTTGTTCGTCATCTACCTGCTGAACGGCTGGCTGCCGACCATCATGCGCACCAGTGGCTTCTCCCTGGAGCGCGCCGCGATGATCGCCGGGCTGTTCCAGCTCGGCGGCCCGCTCGGCGGGCTGCTGGTGGGCTACCTGATGGACCGCTTCGCCGCGAAATATGTCATCGGCCTCTTCTACCTGCTGGGCATGGCCTGTTTGCTGGCGCAGGGGTTCAGTGCCTTCGGCCCGGCCGTGCTGGCGGTGCTGGTGTTCTTCAGCGGCTTCTGCATCAACGGCGCGCAAAATGGGTTGCAGGGCTTCTCCCCCGCCTTCTACCCGACGGAGATGCGCGCCACCGGCGTCAGCTGGATGCACGGCATCGGCCGCAGCGGGGCGATCCTCAGCTCTTCGCTGGGCGGCGTGCTGCTGGTCACCTTCCCCGGCACCACCAGCATCTTTATTATTCTGGCGATCCCGGCCCTGCTGGCGGCGATCACCATCACCCGGCACCAGAAAGCGCATCCGCCGGAGCAGGTCAAAGGGATCGATCTCAACGATCTGCCCGCCCTCTCCCGCACCCTGAATAACCGATAACCCGAGGTCAACGATGGCAAAGATAATTGGTGGGCTTGCAGTCTCACACACTCCGACGATCGGCTTCGCCGTGGATCACAACAAACAGCAGGAGCAGGCCTGGGCGCCGATTTTTGAGGGCTTCGCGCCGATGCAGCAGTGGCTCGACGAGAAAAAGCCGGACGTGCTGCTCTATATTTTCAACGACCACGTCACCTCGTTCTTTTTCGATCACTACTCCACCTTTGTGCTGGGGATCGATGACCACTACGAGGTGGCGGATGAGGGCGGCGGCCCGCGTGACCTGCCGCCGGTGGCGGGCCACGCCGCGCTCTCCCAGCACATCGGTGCCAGCCTGATGGCCGATGAGTTCGACATGGCCTTCTTCCAGGACAAAGCGCTGGACCACGGCCTCTTCTCGCCGCTCTCCGCGCTGCTGCCGTGGGAAAACGGCTGGCCGGTGCCGGTGGTGCCGTTGCAGATCGGCGTGTTGCAGTTCCCGATCCCGACCGCGCGCCGCTGCTACAAACTGGGCCAGGCGCTGCGCCGCGCCATTGAGAGCTTCCCGGAGGATCTGAACGTGGCGGTGGTGGCGACCGGCGGCGTCTCCCACCAGGTGCACGGCGAGCGCTGCGGCTTCAATAACCCGGCGTGGGACGCGCAGTTCATCGATATGCTGGTCAACGACCCGGAACGGCTGACGGAGATGACGCTGGCGGAGTACGCCACACTGGGCGGCCTGGAGGGGGCGGAAGTGATCATGTGGCTGGTGATGCGCGGCGCGCTCTCTGCCAATGTGGAGAAGCTGCACGAGGCCTACTACCTGCCGTCGATGACCGGCATCGCCACGCTGATTCTGGAAAACCGTGCGCGGGAGGCCCCGGTGGATGTCCACCAGCGCCAGCGCGACAAGATCAACGCCCAGTTGGCCGGGGTGGAAACGCTGCCGGGTACCTACCCCTTCACCCATGCGCGCAGCCTGAAGGCGATCCGCCTCAACCGTTTCCTGCACCGGCTTATCCAGCCCGCCTGGCGTGAACGTTTCCTCGCTGAGCCGCAGGCGCTCTATGCCGAAGGCGGGCTGACGCCGGAGGAGCAGGCCCTGCTGAGCGCCCTGGACTGGCGCGGGCTGATCCATTACGGCGTCAGTTTCTTCCTGCTGGAGAAGCTCGGTGCCGTGGTGGGCGTCTCTAACCTGCACATCTACTCCGCGATGCGCGGCCAGACGCTGGAAGAGTTCCAGAAAACCCGTAACCAGCAGGTGCTCTACTCGGTGGCGGGCAAAGCCCCCTCCGGCAAACCGGCCTGACCCTCCCCTTCGGCACACACCTCGCGCAGGCAGTCGATCATCGCCTGCGCGGCGGGTGAGTGCAGGCAGCCCGCGCGGCAGGTCAAACCGATGTCGCGGCCGGTGTCCGGCAGGCTCAGCGGCAGCGCCACCAGCTCGCCGCTGGCCAGCTCATGCTCCAGCTGATGGGCGGAGACCGCCGCCACCATCTCCGAATGCAGCAACAGCCCGCGCACCAGCGCCAGATCGCCGCTCTCCACCACCGGCTCCGGTGCCGGGATGCCCATCGCCCGGAAACAGCTGTCCAGCAACCGGCGTGCCGGGGTCGCGGCCCGCGGCAGCACCCAGCGCGCCCGGCGCAGATCCTCCGTGCCGGGCGGGCGCGCCGCCAGCGGGTGGCCGCGCCGCGCCAGCAGCAGCATATCCTCCCGGAACAGCGTCTCACGCGTGATGTCGGCGGCATCATTGCTGTTACGCAGCGCCCCGAAAATAAAATCGATGTCTCCGGCGCGCATCTCGGCGGCCAGGGTGCCGAAGGCGCTCTCGTTGGTGATTACCCGGACTGCCGGGTAGCGCGCCGTGAGGCGGATAATCGCCTGCGGCAGCAGCCGGGTGCGCCCCAGCGGCAGCGCACCGATGCGCACCGTGCCCGCCAGCACCCCGCGCCGGGCGGCGATGTCCGCCGGGATGTGGCGCAGCTCATTCAGGGCGCGGCGGATGTTCGGCTCCATCTCGCGCCCGGCCAGCGACGGCATCATGCCGTGCGGGGTACGCTCCAGCAGCGCAATGCCCGCGCCGTTTTCCAGCACTTTCAGCGCAGCGCTGACCGCCGGCTGGCTGAGGCCGAGCTGGGCGGCCACCGTCTGCATGTGGCGGGTCTGGCAGAGGGTGGTGAAGATGTGCAGCCGCCGCACGTTGAACAGCCAGAGCGGCTCCGCCTCGCCCCGTGCCGGCAGCGGGCGGCCGCGCAGCCGCGCCAGCAGCAGCGGTACCTGATGCAGCTCCTCCAGCGCCCGGCGCGCCCGCGGCAGCACGCATTTGCCGAAGTCGGTGAGCATCATGCCGCCCGCATGGCGCTCAAACAGCGGCACCCCCAGCCGCTGCTCCAGATCGCGGATCGCCCGCGTCACCGCCGACTGGGTACGGAATAATTCATCTGCCGCGCGTGAAACGCTGCCCTGTGCCACCACCTGAATGAACGCCCTGATCTGCATCAGGTTTACGCCATCCCCGCCTTCGTTTTCCTGCATCATTTTCCCCTGCGCCAAAACGCGGACCCGTCCGGCAATATAAATAAAACGCATACCTGCTGCAATCGAATGAATTATCGCCGCCCCCGCCGGAGTGACAGCATGGAAAAAAACCCGGAGGTCATCATGAGCAATGCAACGTTGAAAAAAAGCGCGCTGGTCGTCAGCGCCCACTCTGCCGATTTCGTCTGGCGCGCCGGCGGTGCCATCGCCCTGCACCATGCCCAGGGCTACGATGTCCATGTGGTTTGCCTCTCCTTTGGCGAGCGCGGCGAGTCCGCCAAGCTGTGGCGCAAAGGCAACATGACGGAAGAGAAAGTCAAAGAGGCGCGCCGGGCAGAGGCCAACGCGGCCGCGGAGATCCTCGGGGCCAGCATTGAGTTCTTCGACATGGGCGACTACCCGCTGCGGGCCGACAAAGAGGCGCTGTTCCGCCTGGCGGACGTCTACCGCCGCGTGCAGCCGCACGTTGTGCTGACCCATTCGCTGAAAGACCCCTACAACTACGATCACCCGCTGGCGACCCACCTGGCGCAGGAGGCGCGCATCATCGCCCAGGCCGAAGGTTACCGCCCCGGTGAGCCGATCGTCGGCGCGCCGCCGGTCTACTGCTTCGAACCGCACCAGCCGGAACAGTGTGACTGGAAGCCGGATGTGCTGCTCGACATCACCTCCGTCTGGGACAAGAAATACCAGGCGATCCAGTGCATGGCCGGGCAGGAGCACCTGTGGGAATACTACACCCGGGTGGCGCAGCAGCGCGGCGTGCAGGCCAAACGCAACGTCGGCATCACCAGCAGCCGCGACATCATCTATGGCGAAGGCTATCAGAGCATCTTCCCGCGCGTGACGGAGGATCTGGCATGAGTGATATCGGCAAACGCGGTGTGGTCGTGCGCCGTATTCCCCGCGCCGATCGGCAGGTGATCGACACGCTGGCAGAGTTCGGCGTGGCGACGGTGCATGAGGCGCAGGGGCGCACAGGGCTGCTGGACCCGGCGATCCGCCCGATCCAGCAGGATCACGGCATCGCCGGCAGCGCCGTCACTGTGCTGGTGGCCCCCGGCGACAACTGGATGTTCCATGTGGCGGTGGAGCAGTGCCGGCCAGGCGATGTGCTGGTGGTTGCGCCCACTTCCCCGTGCAGTGACGGCTATTTCGGCGACCTGCTGGCGACCTCACTCCAGTCACGCGGCGTGCGCGGGCTGATCGCCGATGTGGGGGTGCGTGACACCCGCACCCTGCGCGAGATGGGGTTCGCCGTCTGGTCACGTGCTGTCTATGCCCAGGGCACCGTCAAAGAGACGCTCGGCTCAGTTAACGTGCCGCTGGTGTGCGCCGGTCAACTGATTTACCCCGGTGATGTGGTGGTAGCGGATGATGATGGCGTCGTGGTGGTGCGCCACGCCGGGGCGGCAGATGTGGCCGCAGCCAGCCGCAAACGCGCGGCGCTTGAAGAGGGCAAACGCGCCCGTATGGCCGCCGGGGAGCTGGGGCTGGACATCTACCAGATGCGCCCGCGCCTGGCGGAGAAGGGGCTACGCTATGTCGACAACCTGGATGAGGTGGAGGAGTAAGATGCGCCAGCGCCGGATCCCCTGTTTGCTGATGCGTGGCGGCACCTCGAAAGCGGCCTGTTTCCTGGCCGCCGATCTGCCCGCCGACCCTGCGCTGCGTGACCGCGTGTTGCTGGCGGTGATGGGCTCTCCCGATGCGCGCCAGATCGACGGCCTCGGCGGTGCCGACCCGCTGACCAGCAAGGTCGCGATTGTGGCGCGCTCTGAACGGCCGGACGCCGATGTGGACTACCTGTTCGCCCAGGTAAATGTGGATAAAGCCGTAGTGGATTACGGCCAGAACTGCGGCAATATCCTCGCCGCCGTTGGCCCGTTCGCCATTGAGCGCGGGCTGGTGGCTCCCCGGCAGGGCGTGACCGACGTGCGCATTTTCATGGAGAACACCGGCCAGATCGCGGTGGCCCAGGTCGCCACACCGGATGGCGCGGTCAATTATGACGGCGATCTGCACATTGACGGCGTGCCCGGCACCGCCGCCGAGGTGGTGCTGAACTTCAGCGACATCGCCGGGTCGAGCTGCGGCGCGCTGCTGCCGACCGGCGCGGCCCGTGACCGCGTTGACGGCATCGAGGTGACCTGCATCGATAACGGGATGCCGGTGGTGCTGGTGCGTGCCGCCGATCTGGATCGCAGCGGCTACGAGAGCCGCGAGCAGCTCGACGCCGACAGTGAGCTGAAACAGCGGCTGGAGTCGATTCGCCTGCAAATGGGGCCGAAGATGAACCTCGGTGACGTCAGTGAACGCACGGTGCCGAAAATGACGCTGCTGGCCGCGCCGCGCCAGGGCGGCACGATCTCCAGCCGTACCTTTATCCCGCATCGCTGCCACGCCTCCATCGGGGTGCTGGGCGCGGTGAGCGTCGCCAGCGCCTGCCTGATCCCCGGCAGCGTGGCAGAGGGGCTGGCGCAGCTGAACACGGGGCAAAACCCGCAACGGCTGAGCGTGGAGCACCCGGGCGGCGAGTTCAGCGTGCTGTTGCGGCTGGATGCACAACAACAGCTGGCCGGTTGCGGCCTGCTGCGCACCGCCCGGCTGATCGTTGACGGCAATGTATTGATTCCGGCTGCGGTGTGGCCGGGTGAAGGAGCGACATCATGAAGCTATCCCATGTGACGCTGGTAGGCTTCGGCGAAGCCGGGGCCATTCTGGCGGAAGAGATACAGGCGCGCGGCGTGCAGGTCACCGTCTGGGACATCAAATTGCTGGGCGGGACACGCAACGCGATGCTGGCCAAAGCGGCGCGCTGCGGCGTGCGCCCCGCCCTGTCACTGGCGGATGCCCTGCGCGGCGCGGCGCTGGTCTTCTCCACGGTTACCGCCGCCAATGCGCTGGGCGTGGCCACCGAGTGCGCCCCGCTGCTGACTGCCGGGCAGGTGTTTCTTGACCTCAACTCCGTGGCCCCCAACACCAAACGCGCTGCTGCCGCGCAGGTCGAACAGCATGGCGCGGATTACCTCGACGTGGCGGTGATGGCCCCGGTGCCGCCGCAGCGCCTCGCGACGCCGCTGCTGATTGGCGGCCCACGGGCAGAGGAAATCGGCCCGCTGCTGAATGGGCTGGGTTTTAACAGCCGGGTCTGGGGCCGGGAGGTGGGCGAGGCGTCCGCCATTAAAATGTGCCGCAGTGTAATGATCAAAGGGCTGGAAGCACTGACCACTGAGTGCCTGAGCGCTGCACGCCGGTATGGCGTTGAACAGGCGGTGCTTGATTCGCTGCACGCCAGCTTCCCTTCCCTCGGCTGGAACGCGCAGTTCCCGCACTACCTGATCAGCCGGGTAGCGGAGCATGGCCGACGCCGCGCCGAGGAGATGCAGGAGGTGGTGAAAACCCTGCAGGATGTGCAGGTGCCCGCCGCCATGAGCCAGGCCACCGCGCAGACCCAGCAGGGACTGGCCGACGCCCTGGCGGCGCGCGATCTCACCTATGCGCAGTTAACGCCGTTTGTCTGGCAGCAGACCCTTGACCGGCTCTACACTGACGAATAATGTTGCAGGCCGGACGATCGTGTTATTTCCGGCTTGTTAATTATTACATTAATTTAACATGTCATTAACCTTGAAATAGTCTCCGCTTCTTATTTCCTTTTTTTCTTCCATTCAGTCTGCCCTATTTCCCTTTTTACTTTGCGGTTTATTTCCACACCGCTTTCCGGCGTTATTACGCACATTTATTCTGCCGCCTGACATGATTTGATTTAAGTTCCGCAGGTTGCTCAAGGTTAATAACAAGGCGTTACTGAAGGGTTATTGACTTATCGCGCCAATTCCTGAGAAAGAGGCTTTAATTAAACCGCTGTTAAATGATATATTCCGCCGCGTTGCATAAAGGTTGCACATTTGCTTAGTCATTATCATATCTTCAAAAGGCTCCTCCAGCGACGAGGGGCGTTTTCATGTTATTGATAAATAATCTATTCCCTGAATAAGTTCTGGCAAGGTAGTCGTAATGAAGATGAAAGTTGTTGCTTTATTGTGCTCATCCGTCCTGCTCAGCAGCACGCTCGCGCACGCAGCGGAAAACCAGAAAGTGGATGTCCTGTTAGTCGGCGGCGGTATTATGAGCGCCACCCTGGGCACCTATCTGAGTGAGCTGGAGCCTGACTGGTCAATGACCATGGTCGAGCGCCTGGATGGTGTGGCTAAAGAGAGTTCCAACGGCTGGAATAATGCCGGCACCGGTCACTCTGCCCTGGCAGAAATGAACTACACGCCGGAAAAAGAGAACGGCGAAATTGCGATCGCCAAAGCGGTTGAGATCAATGAAGGTTTCCAGATCTCCCGCCAGTTCTGGACTCACCAGGTTAAACAGGGCGTCCTGAAAAACCCGCACTCCTTTATTAACTCCACGCCGCACATGAGCTTCGTCTGGGGTGAAGAGAACGTCGATTACCTGCACAAACGCTACCTGGCGCTGCAGAAAAGCACCCTGTTCCAGGGCATGCAGTATTCTGACGATCCGAAAGAGATCCAGAAGTGGATCCCGCTGGTCATGAATGGCCGTGATCCGAAGCAGAAAGTCGCGGCGACCTGGATGCCGATCGGCACTGACGTTAACTTCGGCGAGATCACCCGCCAGTTCGTCGGCAACCTGCAACAGAAGAAAAACTTCACGCTGGATCTCTCCACGGAAGTGCGCGATCTGAAACGCAACCCGGACAACAGCTGGCACGTGACCGTGGCTGACCTGAAAAATAACGGCGAAGAGCACACCATTGATGCGAAATTCGTCTTTATCGGGGCGGGCGGTGCTTCTCTGCCGCTGTTGCAGAAATCCGGTATTCCGGAAGGCAAAAACTACGCCGGTTTCCCGGTGGGCGGCTCGTTCCTGGTGACCGAGAACCCGGAAGTGGCGAACCAGCACCTGGCGAAAGTCTACGGCAAAGCCTCTGTCGGCTCCCCGCCGATGTCGGTTCCGCACCTGGATACCCGTATGCTGGACGGCAAACGTGTTGTGCTGTTCGGGCCATTCGCTACCTTCTCCACCAAGTTCCTGAAAGAGGGTTCGCTGTGGGATCTGGCGAAGAGCACCACCGTGCATAACATCGTGCCGATGATGCATGTGGGTATCGACGAGTTCCCGCTGGTGGAATACCTGGCCGGCCAGCTGATGATGTCTGACGACGACCGCTTCAAGGCGCTGCAGGAGTACTTCCCGCAGGCGCGTAAAGAAGACTGGCGTCTGTGGCAGGCAGGCCAGCGCGTGCAGATCATCAAGAAAGATGAAGAGAAAGGCGGCGTGCTGCGTCTCGGTACTGAGATCGTAAGCGACAAAGAAGGCACCCTGGCAGCCCTGCTGGGCGCGTCTCCGGGCGCATCCACCGCAGCACCTATCATGGTGAACCTGCTGGAGAAAGCGTTCAAAGACAAGATGGCCACCCCGGCCTGGCAGGCGAAGATGCGTGAAATCATCCCAACCTACGGCCAGAAGCTGAACGGTAACCCGCAGCTGACCGAGCAGGAGTGGCAGGTGACCAGCCAGACGCTGCAACTGACCCCACCGCCGATGATCCCGCAGGATTCCCCGGCAGACGTGGTGCCGGCCAGCGAGAGCAAGGTTGAGGCCAAAGCCGCGACCGATATGCAGCTCTGACCCCTCTTCCCCCCGGCCCTGCGCCGGGGAAAGATAAAAAAAGCGCCGGTGCAGATGCCCGGCGCTTTTTCTTTGCGTGCTGTTTTCCTGGCGTACCGTTTCCTGGCGTGCGCGGCAGGGGTCAGCCCATCAGACCGGCGGCAGCTCCGCCAGCGGCCAGCGCGGCCGCACCGTGATGCCCAGCCCGCCGGTATTCCCCGCTTTCAGCCGCACCATGCCCGCATAGGCGATCATCGCGCCGTTGTCGGTGCAGAATTCCGGGCGCGCGTAGAACACCTCCCCGTTGCGTTTCTGCATCATCTGCGCCAGCTGGCTGCGCAGGGTGCGGTTCGCGCTCACGCCGCCTGCCATCACCAGCCGGGAGAAGCCGGTTTCATCCAGCGCGCGCCGGCACTTGATCGCCAGCGTGTCCACCACTGCATCCTCAAAGGCGCGGGCGATGTCCGCCCGGGTCTGGTCGTCAGACTCATTGCCGCGGATGGTGTTGGCCGCAAAGGTCTTCAGGCCGGAGAAGCTGAAATCGAGCCCCGGGCGGTCGGTCATCGGCCGCGGGAAGGTGAAGCGCCCCGCCTGGCCCTGCTGCGCCATCTTCGACAGCATCGGGCCGCCGGGGTAGTCCAGCCCCAGCAGCTTGGCGGTTTTGTCAAAGGCTTCGCCGGCGGCGTCGTCAATGGACTCGCCCAGCAGCCGGTACTCGCCGATGCCGGTGACGCTGATCAGCTGCGTATGGCCGCCGGAGACCAGCAGCGCCACAAACGGGAACGACGGCGGGTTATCTTCCAGCATCGGGGCCAGCAGGTGGCCTTCCATATGGTGCACCGGCACCGCCGGCACGCCCCAGGCAAACGCCAGCGAACGGCCGATGGTCGCCCCGACCAGCAGCGCGCCCACCAGCCCCGGCCCGGCGGTGTAGGCCACGGCGTCGATGTCACTGCCCTGCAGGCCCGCATCCTTCAGCGCCGCCTGGATCAGCGGCACCGTCTTGCGGACGTGGTCACGCGAGGCCAGCTCCGGCACCACGCCGCCGTAGTCCGCGTGCAATTTCACCTGGCTGTACAATTCGTTGGCCAGCAGGCCCTGTTGATCGTCATAGATTGCGATGCCGGTCTCATCGCAGGAGGTTTCGATACCTAATACACGCATTGCCTTTTCCACCTGTTTCGTTCGGCGCCCCGTCGCGGGCGGCGCGGCGCGCAGTTTACCACTATATGGCGCAGCCCAACACCATTCCGGTACCCCGCACGGCGCTTCCCCAGGGGCAAAACCGGGGAAATTTACGCCCGGCGTTGATTAATCACGGGTAATGGCGATTGATTGGTATATAATCGCCCCCTTGCGCATAAGCGAGCACATTTGCTGGCCGTCCTGCCCATTGCAATTTGCTGCGGTGCTTTACAAAGCAGCACCCATTGAAGTAAAATTCCGCACCATTTTGAAAATGGCTGGCGCCACAGGCCAGCGACAAACCGATTTTATTGAGGTGAGAGGCACATGCCGGTAATTAAAGTACGTGAAAACGAGCCGTTCGACGTAGCTCTGCGTCGTTTCAAACGTTCCTGCGAAAAAGCGGGTGTTTTAGCTGAAGTTCGTCGTCGTGAGTTCTATGAAAAACCGACTACCGAACGTAAACGCGCTAAAGCTTCTGCTGTGAAACGTCACGCGAAGAAACTGGCTCGCGAAAACGCACGCCGCACTCGTCTGTACTAATTTTTCGGGGGCGACCCCACAGCGTGGTTTGTTAATTTCGAAAAACGCGCAGACTGAGTAGTTGTATACGAAGGCCGTGCTTTCCGAAAGGAATGCGCGGCTTGTTGTCGTTTATAGGCTGGTGAGCAAGGGGCTTATGGCTGGACGAATCCCGCGTGTATTTATCAATGACCTGCTGGCGCGCACTGACATCATCGATCTGATCGATGCCAGGGTGAAGCTGAAAAAGCAGGGCAGGAACTATCATGCGTGCTGCCCGTTCCACAATGAGAAAACCCCTTCTTTCACCGTCAACGGCGAGAAGCAGTTTTACCACTGTTTCGGCTGCGGCGCGCACGGCAATGCCATCGATTTCCTGATGAATTACGACAGGCTGGAGTTTGTCGAAAGCATTGAGGAGCTGGCCACCATGCATGGCCTGGACGTGCCTTACGAGGCGGGGTCCGGCCCTTCCCAGCTTGAGCGCCATCAGCGCCAGAGCCTGTATCAGTTGATGGAACAACTGAGTGCCCATTATCAGCAAGCCCTGAACCAGCCCACTGCGCAGGTCGCCCGCGACTATCTGCAACAGCGCGGGCTGAGCCAGGAGATTGTCCAGCATTTCGCCATCGGCTTCGCCCCGGCCGGATGGGATAACACCCTGAAACGCTTTGGTAAAAACAGTGACAGCCGCACCGCGTTGAATGACGCCGGTATGCTCGTCACCAACGACCAGGGCCGGGTTTATGACCGTTTCCGCGAACGGGTGATGTTCCCGATCCGTGACAAGCGCGGGCGGGTGATCGCCTTTGGCGGCCGGGTGCTGGGCGATGGGGTACCCAAGTACCTCAACTCACCGGAAACCGAAATTTTCCATAAGGGCCGCCAGTTGTACGGCCTGTATGAAGCGCAGCAGAGCCACCCGGAGCTGGCCCGTCTGCTGGTGGTGGAAGGCTATATGGACGTCGTCGCCCTGGCGCAGTTCGGCATCGATTATGCCGTGGCTTCGCTCGGCACCGCGACCACCGCTGACCACATCCAGCTGATGTTCCGCGCCACCGACAACGTGGTGTGCTGCTATGACGGCGACCGCGCCGGCCGTGAAGCGGCCTGGCGTGCGCTGGAGACCGCCCTGCCCTACCTGACTGACGGGCGTCAGCTGCGCTTTATGTTTTTGCCTGACGGCGAAGACCCCGACACCCTGATCCGCAAAGAGGGCAAAGCGGCGTTTGAGCAGCGCATGGAGCAGGCTCAGCCGCTCTCTACTTTTTTGTTCGAAACGCTGCTGCCGCAGGTCGATTTGAGCAGCCCTGACGGGCGTGCCAAATTAAGCACCCTGGCACTGCCGCTGATCGGGCAGGTTCCCGGGGAAACGTTACGTCTTTATCTGCGCCAGCAGCTGGGTAACAAGCTGGGCATCCTGGATGACAGCCAGCTGGAAAAGCTGCTGCCCAAGCAGGGTGAAGGCGCAAATAGCTACCAGCCGCCTCAGCTAAAACGCACGACAATGCGTATACTGATAGGATTGTTGGTACAAAACCCCCGGCTGGCTACACTTATTCCTTCGCTGCAAGGCGTGGAACAAGCCGGGCTGGCAGGCTTTGACCTGTTTGTCGAGCTGGTGGAGACCTGCCTGGCCCAACCGGGCCTGACCACCGGCCAGTTGCTGGAGCAATACCGCGACAATAAATACAGCCAGCAGCTTGAAATCCTGGCGACATGGAACCACATGATCGTAGAGGATATGGTTGAGGAAACATTTGTGGACACGCTGGCCAGCCTGTATGACTCCGTCCTGGAGCAACGGCTGGAGACGCTGATCGCGCGCGCCCGGACGCATGGTTTGAGCACGGAAGAACGGGAAGAGGTTCGCTCTCTCAACCAGGTACTGGCGAAAAAAAAATGACCATCTGACGGCTTAAGTGCCGATATATAGCGGGGCGATGCCCTGCACGACGCCGCCATAGCGGGCCGCGGCAACAACAAAAACGCCCCAAATGTTATCGTTGGCGGTTCCGCCGACCGACACCAACCCAAATACTCTGAAGTGTGGATACCGTCTTATGGAGCAAAACCCGCAGTCACAGCTCAAACTTCTTGTCACCCGTGGTAAGGAGCAAGGCTATCTGACCTATGCTGAGGTCAATGACCATCTGCCGGAAGATATCGTCGACTCCGACCAGATCGAAGACATCATCCAGATGATTAACGACATGGGCATCCAGGTGCTGGAAGAAGCACCGGACGCCGATGATTTGATGCTGGCCGAAAACACCAACGACACCGACGAAGACGCGGCCGAAGCCGCTGCCCAGGTGTTGTCCAGCGTTGAGTCTGAAATTGGCCGTACGACCGATCCGGTGCGCATGTACATGCGCGAAATGGGTACCGTTGAACTGCTGACGCGTGAAGGTGAAATCGACATCGCCAAGCGCATCGAAGACGGTATCAACCAGGTGCAGTGCTCGGTTGCCGAGTACCCGGAAGCCATTACCTACCTGCTGGAACAGTACGATCGCGTGGAAGCCGGCGAAACCCGCCTTTCCGACCTGATCACCGGCTTCGTTGACCCGAACGCGGAAGAGGATATCGCCCCGACCGCCACCCACGTCGGCTCTGAGCTGCCGAACGAGGAGCTGGACGACGAAGACGAAGATGAAGATGAAGACGACGACAGCAGCGACGATGACAACAGCATCGACCCTGAACTGGCGCGCCAGAAATTCACCGATCTGCGCGAGCAGTATGAAGCGACCCGCACCGTCATCAAGACCAAAGGCCGCAGCCACGCCAGCGCCGCTGAAGAGATCCTGAAGCTTTCTGAGATCTTCAAACAGTTCCGCCTGGTGCCGAAACAGTTCGATTTCCTGGTCAACAGTATGCGTTCCATGATGGACCGCGTGCGTACCCAGGAGCGCATCATCATGAAGCTGTGCGTTGAACAGTGCAAAATGCCGAAGAAGAACTTCGTCAACCTGTTCGCCGGCAACGAGACCAGCGACGTCTGGTTCGAAGCTGCTGTCGCAATGGCCAAGCCGTGGTCTGAGAAGCTGAAAGACGTCAGTGAAGATGTGCAGCGCAGCCTGCAAAAACTGCGTCAGATCGAGGAAGAGACCGGCCTGACCATCGAGCAGGTGAAAGACATCAACCGCCGCATGTCGATTGGTGAAGCGAAAGCGCGCCGCGCCAAGAAAGAGATGGTGGAAGCGAACTTGCGTCTGGTGATCTCTATCGCCAAGAAATACACCAACCGCGGCCTGCAGTTCCTGGACCTGATTCAGGAAGGCAACATCGGCCTGATGAAAGCGGTAGACAAGTTTGAATACCGCCGTGGTTACAAGTTCTCGACCTACGCCACCTGGTGGATTCGCCAGGCGATTACCCGCTCTATCGCCGACCAGGCGCGTACCATCCGTATTCCGGTGCATATGATTGAGACCATCAACAAGCTCAACCGTATCTCGCGCCAGATGCTGCAGGAGATGGGCCGTGAACCGACGCCGGAAGAGCTGGCAGAACGCATGCTGATGCCGGAAGACAAGATCCGCAAGGTGCTGAAGATTGCCAAAGAGCCGATCTCCATGGAGACGCCGATTGGTGATGATGAAGATTCGCATCTGGGTGACTTCATCGAAGACACCACGCTGGAGCTGCCGCTGGACTCCGCCACCTCCGAGAGCCTGCGCTCTGCCACGCACGACGTGCTGGCCGGCCTGACGGCGCGTGAGGCGAAAGTCCTGCGTATGCGTTTCGGTATCGACATGAACACCGACCACACGCTGGAAGAGGTCGGCAAGCAGTTTGACGTAACGCGTGAGCGTATCCGCCAGATTGAAGCGAAGGCGCTGCGTAAACTGCGCCATCCGAGCCGCTCTGAAGTGCTGCGCAGCTTCCTGGACGACTAATCGCCCGGTTGCCGCCATTAAAAAGCCCCGTAAGGGGCTTTTTTTATGCCTGTCTGTTGGGGCAGGCATAGGTCGCGCCGGCTGGGCGTCGCCGGGTGACCTGCGGGCGGTTCCGCGCGGGCTACGGCGTGCGTTGCGTCAGGTCGAGATAAAGGGCGTGGTAGGCCGCCACCAGCTCATCAAGAGAGGCACGGTTCAGCCCACTGGGGTTAGGCAGCACCCACACCGCCGTGTCACCGATGCTCTCCGGCTGCTGCCCCCAGGCCACCTTTCTGACCCCGAACGCGCTGCTGTAAGCCTGCTTACCCAGCACGGCCAGCGCCCGCGGCTGATAGTGAAGGATCTTCTCCCGCAGCGCCTCCCCGCCCTGCCGCAGCTCCGCCCGAGCCAGTTCCGAGGCCTCGACCGTCGGCCGGTCCACCAGGCGGGTGATGCCGCAGCCGGTATCCAGCAATTGCAGCTCCTCTTCCGGCCGGAGCTGCCGCGCAGTAAACCCGGCCAGATGGATCACTTTCCAGAAGCGGTTATTGCTGTTGGCGAAATGGTAGCCATGATGCGCCGTAGATAACCCTGGGTTAATGCCGCAGAACACCACCTGCAACTCCGGCGCCAGGATGTCCTTAATCATATCGATCCCCAACGATTCATTTCTTTTGGTTATCGCAAAAACCTTCAGAAATTACAACAGCGTATTCTGAGCAGAAAAACGTCATCCAGCCGGCCAAAGGTAGACCTGCTGATGATAACTGCCGTATAATCACGCCGCCCGGCCCCTTAGCTCAGTGGTTAGAGCAGGCGACTCATAATCGCTTGGTCGTTGGTTCAAACCCAACAGGGGCCACCAAATTTATCAAGGACTTAGACAGGAAACTGGCTGAGTCCTTTTTGTTTTCTGGCTTTTCAGGTGATGTAGTGGGTGATGTAATTACCTGGTAACCCCCACTTTGGGATGAGACCTTAAAGCGTATGAATTTATTTGAAGAGCTTGAAGAAGCCGAATCTAAAACCCAAACTCAAGAACAAATAAGCCCATGCTTTGTGAGCCTTTATTCCGTTTGTACTTCTCTCAAGAATGAAAAGCCTTCAGTGACTTGGTCTTCGATTGCCCACATCCTTACCAGGCGACTTGAGAAGTATCAGCTTTTGATGCGCAATGGTAATGGATTGGTTCATGTAGGC
Organism: Chimaeribacter coloradensis; assembly: GCF_002858715.1. Taxonomy (GTDB): domain Bacteria; phylum Pseudomonadota; class Gammaproteobacteria; order Enterobacterales; family Enterobacteriaceae; genus Chimaeribacter; species Chimaeribacter coloradensis. The sequence continues at coordinate 116,049 of NZ_PJZH01000013.1, forward strand.
AAAGGCATCATTACTTTCGAGGGCCGTAGTGAGCACTATGAAGAAGTTGGCAAAAATGCGCAGCCAAGACTCTCGCTGTTGCTTAGCAGCCTGCATGATGAAAGCATCCAGCAAAGTATTTTGAAAATGTTTGGCTATTCTAAGCCAGACATAGAAGCAGCCTTAGGACTCACGTTACCCATTATTAAGCCGTTATCTGTTGATCATTCAGCAGAAATTTTTAAATTGAAAGAAACTAATGCTCGATTAGAAAAAGAAAATGCCAGATTGAGCCAAACCAAAAAAGCGTACCTCACCGAAAAAAATGCCGTTGTACGCGAAGACATCTTAAAAGCTATCATCAGCCTCATTTATGCTCCCAATCTGTACATAGAGAACAGCCATACCGTAGAAGTCGTAAAGAAAAATCTTCCAACTGCGCGGGCGTTAGTAAAGTTGCTTGACCAGAAATCGACTATATTTTGGCCTGATATGGCAGAACCACCACTCGCAGTTGAGACAATCGAGAGGCTGATTGCTAAACAAATCAAATTATTAAAATAAATATAATGAAATCAAGTAGTAAAGCTAACTTACCGGGAAGTTAGCTTTCACTTCCCAAAAAAATTTATTCTGGTTTGTTTAAATCCTCCTTGAAGAGAAATGGTTTAATGAGGAACAAATGAATACCACGAATATCTATCCAGTGCAGTCCCCACAGCCCCTTATCCGCATTAGCAAAATGTTGGAACTGCTGGATTGTAGCCGTACTACTCTCTACCGTTGGGTCCAGCAAGGCGACTTTCCGCAACCCCTGAAACGTGCTGGCCGTACTTTGGGCTGGCAGCTTTCAGTCTACGAAAGCTGGTTGCAAAACAGCTAACTTCCCTTTGTTGAGTCGTTAATAAAAGCAGAGCCCCCGCTCTGCTTTTCTCTTTCTGGTGCGGAACCAGATGAAACAAAACCTGGTGTACTCGCTCCTAAAGAATGTAGGTGGTTAAGGCTGTAAAGCCGCGTATGCAAAGGGCTTAGCTTCGCAACTACGGTAAGCCTGACGCAGGATATTTATAATATTTACCCGCTGGATGTTTAATGAATATTGTTCAGAGCATGAATAAGTACGTTTATGACGGTTTAGTCTGGGATGTACTTCCCAATGAGTTAGATCAAGAAAAGAAAATTATGGATAAGCTGTTTGCTCTCAAAGATAAATGCTTTGAACATTCAAGCCGCCTGTTCGCACTTCGTATGGATTTCAGGCTCAATCATTACACAGCCGACAACAGTCCTATCACTCACTTCCACCAGCAGCTCATCCCTGCATTACGCAAGAAATATCCTAAATCACTCATCAGCTATGCATGGGTTCGAGAGCAAGTTAAATCAGAAGCTCAGCACTACCACTACGTTCTCATCATGAATGCGCATCACGTCCGATATGCACCACCGCTGGTGGACCTTATGTCGCAATCATGGGCTAAAGCTACTGGTGGTACTTACTGGTTGCCCCAAAACCCGTGGTACTTGCTTGGCCGTAATGATGCTGATTCCCAAGCTGGATTTATGAAGCGTGTCAGTTATCTCGGCAAGAAAAGAAGTAAAGAAAATACGCCTGCTGGAGTGAAGTGCTATGAAACAGCCCTTCGGTTTCCTAAGCGCATTACAGGAGAAATTAAACCGGAGAAAATTGCAGGCAGTTGGGCAGCAGGGCCTGAACTACAAACTGAAGAAAGCTTTTCAAGTATTGATAAAGAGCCTCTAAAGCAAAGCATTTCACTACCTAAACAGCTCGAAAATTATGGGCTTATACCCGCTTTGCCAGGGAAAGAGCTGTCTACTAACAATCTACACTTGCCACGATCACTCTTTTGGATTTGGCATCGTAACGCGTTTCGTCAGCAGCAGAAAACACTTGGGATTTCAGTTGAGAAGTACATATCTGACAACAGGTTGCAGCAAAAAAGTGCTACAAGACATCTCAAACAAAGAGCTTTCAGTCCATTCTGGAACGAGCATATAGAACGCTACTACTGTTTTTACTGGCCCCTCGGTGCACCTGTTAAGTTGTATTGCGAATTGCATGGGCTGAAGTTCAGCTCAGCCCGGCGTTATCTGGTTAACTTCAACGCCCATAAAATTAAACATAAGAAGTCAAAACAAACGATGGGGTATCAGCTGTAACCATCCAAGGTTTTTACCGAGAGGCGGGATGATTCCTAACTGCGTTTCGGCTATCAGCACATGCTTAAGAAGCAGAAAACTCATGGATAGCATGCTGGCTTCCATGTTCTAAAAAAGATTACAACACTGGTGATCACGATCAAAAAAGTTGTCGTGATCAAGTGATCACTAATAGAGTAATGATCACTGACGCGATCAATAATACGTTTTGCCTTGAAAAAATATTAATTATAAATCAGTAATTTAATTAATAAATGAGGCACTCCAATTGGTACTCAAGTCTTTTGGGTAAGATTTAGAGCGGGGCTGTGCAAGTAAACTTTGATCGCAAGTAGTATGATCGCAGATGGGCAAATATGGTTATGAAAAATGAAATTAGCTTAGTGGGGCTATCATCAGCCCCACATTCCTTAAGCACCTTTCAACATATCAAACACTACGCGTGCAAAGCCTCTGGCCAGCTCCGGATTCGACAGGTACTGCATCATCATCTCCTGATGCGCATCATTACTGTCCATGACAGCATCATCAATGGCTTTCGGGAAATCACCCAACATTGCCTGCTCGCGTGTGTTGTTGGCAATCTGCGTCATTACCGCCTGGTTTTCAGATAACTTATCCCGCACGGTGAAGGCATAGTTGATCATGTCTTTATCGCTAAGGTTATCAGTAATAAACAGGTCGTTTAGGCGCGCTAGGATATTTGAGAGGAACTCCTCTTTCGGGTTCTTAGGCTTTGCCGTGCCTATGTCATTGCCCGGCTTGAGTTTGTATTCTTCGGCATCTTCTTGCAGCTTCAGATGCTGTTCATGGAGCTTTGACAAACGATAATGGCTCATATCCACGTTACTGAGATCAACCTCATCTTCTGCAATCCGCTGTTCATGCAGCATAGGACGCAGGTGTCGGGCAAACAGGCTTAGCTTTTCCAGGTCCTTGTCATCATAGTCAACAATCTGCGACATAAACTCATAGAAGCGGACAAAGCTGCCAAGATCTTTTTTGAAGATATCCAGTTTGTCTTTTTCCTGCTTGCAGGCTTTGAAGGTGTTTTCTGCATTAGTGATCAGCACCACGTCGCCGGTTTTTTTTGTGCGCTCAAACATCTCTTTAGCCAGCACATAAGCATCAATCGCTGAGATGTAACGCTGTTTCCAGCGATCTACCGCAGGCTTGCAGATATTACTGATCGCCGCGCTTGATTTGTTTTTAGTGAAGAACGCCTCACAAAACTGCTCGACTTCATTCCACAGAAAAATGCCGCTGGTACGCAGTTTATCGAACAGCTCAAATACCAGCTGTGGATCGCTGACATCAGTGAGTTCAGCTGTCTGGTAATAGGGCTGGAAAGCATTGAGGATGTCATCTGGCTCGTTCCAGAAGTCGAGCACAAATGTTCCTGACTCTGCTTTGCCCGGATAGGTGCGGTTCAGTCGGGAAAGCGTCTGAACGCATTCTACTCCGCCTAATGCTTTATCCACGTACATGGCACACAATTTAGGTTGGTCAAAACCGGTCTGAAATTTATTTGCCACCAGCATCACCTGATAATCATCGCTATCAAAGGCTTTGCGCATATCCCGCCCTTTTAGACCGGGGTTCATATTGATTTCAGTGAATTTCTGGTTCAGCAGCGCGAGCGCGTTGTGATCGCTTTCAACAAACTCAACTTCCCCTGAGAAGGCCACCATTGCGTTGATTTTCTGGTAATTGTTTTCTGCAATGTATTTATCAAACGCCAGTTTATAGCGCACCGCCGCTTTACGTGAGCTGGTGACGACCATCGCTTTAGCCTGTCCACCCAGCAGATGCATCACATGCTTACGGTAGTGCTCAACGATGACCTTCACCTTCTGCGAAACATTATGCTCATGCAGTGATACCCACTGAGTGAGCTTTACCTTGGCTTTTTTGCTGTCTACTTCGCGGTCCGGATCGTCCAGCTTTTGCAGCAGCTTATAGGCCACCTTGTAGTTGGTGTAATTCTTCAGGACATCAAGAATAAAACCTTCTTCAATAGCCTGGCGCATAGAGTAAACATGGAACGCTTCTGGCTTATTGGTTCTGGAGGCAGGCTCAAGTGGATTAGGGCGACGGCCAAACAGCTCCAGCGTTTTAGCCTTCGGCGTTGCGGTGAATGCATAGTAGTTAAGGTTACTGCTGCCTTTACGCGCGGCAACGGTCGCATCAAGAATATCTTCTGATGACATCACGACATCGTCATCCGCTTCTTCAGTCATCAGTACTTCTTTAAGCTGGCGCGCCGTGGAGCCGCTTTGCGACGAGTGTGCTTCGTCAGCGATTACCGCGTATTTACGCTGCTTGAGGCTGACGCTGTTTTCAATCGCTTTCAAGACAAACGGGAAGGTCTGGATGGTGACGATGATAATCGGCTGCGAGTTTTCTAGTGCGCTGGCGAGTTTTTCCGACTTTGAACCATCGCCTTCTTTGTTGTTGATGCGTCCGACCACGCCATCCTGATGCTCAAACTGGTAGATAGTATCCTGCAGCTGATCGTCCAGCACGGTGCGGTCGGTGACGACAATTACCGAGTGGAACTGCTTCTCACCTTTCGCATCGTACAGCCGGGAAAGCTGGTGGGCAGTCCAGGCGATCGAATTGGATTTACCTGAACCCGCGCTGTGCTGAATCAGGTATTTATTACCGGTACCCTCTTCAACCGCCGCCGTGATCAGTTTGTTCACCACATCCCACTGGTGATAGCGCGGAAAAATCAGACTCTCTTTTTTATACTTCAGCCCCTGCCAGTCTTCTTTCTCTTCAATTTGCAGATGCACAAAGCTGGCGAGAATTTTCAGCAGATTGTCCGGCAGCAAGACCTCATTCCACAGGTAGCTGGTGGCGTACTGGTTGGCATCTTCCGGGATGTCGTTGCCGGCACCACCCTCTTTGGTGCCTTTGTTAAACGGCAGGAAGAAGGTTTTATCGCCATCAAGTCTGGTCGCCATGAATACTTCATACTGATTGACGGCAAAGTGCACCAGCGCACCGCGTTTGAATGTCAGCAGCGGTTCCGCTTTATTCGTCCCGGGGTCTTTTGGCAGACGCGTTTTCTTGTATTGGGTAATAGCGTTTTGCACTGCCTGCTTAAACTCAGACTTCAGCTCCAGTGTGGCAATCGGCAGGCCATTCACAAACAACACCAAATCGATACGCCACTTCTTTGCCTTTACGCCCGTCTCTTCAAACGCGGCGTTTGAAGCGTGCGGGCTATAAACCAGCTCCGGCACAATACGGCAGATATTCTGTTGGTAGCGCGCCAGTGTGTCCGGGTTGAGGTTATGTTCCGGCTTGAACTGACACAGCGAAAAACGTGCGCTATGGCTCTTGATGCCGTGACGCAATACGCCGAGCGTACCGTAAGTGCGTGACAGCATATCGGTCGCGTTGATATCCGCTTTTTTCAGTTGCGCCACCAACGCATCAAGGAAGTGACGCTCGGTGTCGGTGGGATAGATTTTGGCAAACTTCTCCCACTCCAGCGGCTGCGTGGCTTGCACGAAAGTCAGCGCATCCTGTGAATACAGAGCGCGTTCGCGATCGTAGCTATCAGCTTTGCCGACAACCCAACCACGCTCGACCATCTGCGCAATCATCTCATCCTGAAAAATCAGTTCTTTGGTGCTATCCATGCTCATGCGGTAGTCTCCTGTGGCTCCTCAACTTCATGCTTCTCAGGCGCAACCCAGTCACGCACGTCGATTTTTCCGGTTACGGCGGCGGAGATAAGGGCAGTGCGGCGTTCCTGCATCAAAGTAATAACAGAATCTGCTCGTTTTAAGATAGTATCAATTTTTGACAATTCAAAATCTAAATAATTGACGATATCATTTTGTTCAGGTAATGGTGGTATTAACACTTTAAACTTTCGAACTAAATCCGCATTCAAATTCATTTGGCTTGTTTCATTACCACCATCGCGGATAGCGTGATAACCAGCTATAAAATAAAACCTCAGATAAGCATTCGACATCATTGTGCCTGAAGAGATTGCGACACAAGCCTGGTTATAAGTTGCATTAACACCTAATATTGCCACCCTTCCTCTGGTAATTCCTTGACCATACATAGCCATTAATAATGTTCCTGGAGGTGAAATACGTACAGAAGTATTTTTAACTGCGGAGGTGGTTATTTTTTCCTCAGAGGAAAAAATAACATCATAATTAACCTCACCAGTTTTAATCCAATGCACATCTCCATCCCAATAATTAGAGTTTGAACGGTCGGGTGTTGCACCTGTATTAAGCGTGGCGTAATAGCCAAGACTAGATAGTCGCCAATATTCAGGCACGTCCCCCAACCACTCAACACCGGAATCTTTCATCGGCACATCAGGGTTTAGTCCTTTGGTGACGGCATGACTAATCACTGCCTGACGTTTTTCTTTCAGCAGTTCAATCAGTTGCTGTTGCTTCTCGATCAGGTTGTCGATTTTTGCAATTTCGTGATCCAAAAAATTAGCAACTTTTTCTGCTTCACCATGTGGTGGTGCAAGTAAAAATGAGTTTTTTATTAATTCTTGGTTTAATATCTTTGCACCATAGATATTAGTAGACGCATTTTCAATAATAAATATCGGGAGTGCATAGTACAAATATGATAGAGGCAGTTGAGCATGGCTCAAAAATGATGCAATAGCTTCATTTGTATATAGATCACATCCTGCAAATGAAACAGCACCAACCGATAACTTGAAGCTATACAGCAGAGAACCCTTAGGGGTGATATCCATGGATGCTTCTTTCGCAGCTTTATCAGAAATAAATTTTGCTGTAGATGAAATAAATTTATCTTTTAAGTCAGAAATATTGACCCATAGATTATCGCCAATGAAATTAGCATCATTTTTAGTCGGTGGAGTCCAACCAACCTGAAATGGAGCCAGATATTTTACTTTACTTACAGTCCAGCCTTCAGGAATATCCCCCAGCCACTCAATCCCAGAATCCTTATACTCCGGATACGCCTTATACTTAGCCATCAGGAATGCACCTCCTGCAGCAGCTTCATAATCTCGGCGCTGACCGCATCCAGATCGGCATCAATTTCTTCCAGCGGGCGTGGCGGCTGATAAACATAGAAATGGCGGTTAAATGGAATCTCATAACCGACAATCCCCACCTCGCCGTCTTTCGCATCGCGCTTATCGGCGTTGATCCATGCGTCACTAACATGCGGCAGCACTTCAGACTCGAAATAGTTTTCAATCAGATCGCTGGTAGATATTGCCGGATTCAGCGGTACATTCTCGTTATCGCGCAGCTCACCGTCCTGCTCAAACTCAACAACCTTACCTTTGTATTCAAATGCGCCGTACAGCGGCTGAGCGGCTTCCTTCAGCACCTTCTTCACCACCGGCTCGGCATCCGGATTTTTGGTGGTGATGGCGTCGATAAACTGCTTGTTCTCTTTGGTATCCAGCTTCATGCCAGCGGTTTTGATAGCCCCTTTCAGGGTCAGCAAGAACTGGTTGAAGTCGTTGCTCACCAGCGTTTTACCACCCGCCTGCGTACCCAGAGCTGCCTGAATTTGCTGTGCCTTTTCCATTAACCCGCGCTGTGCCAGCCACAGTTTGCTGTCGAGCAGGTCTTTAATCTGTTTCTCTTTCAGCTCGGCAAATTCAGCTTTGATAATGGCGCGCGCTTCTGCTTCAAGCTGGGAGAAATCACCGTAGGTCTCCTCCTGCCACTGGGATGCGAACTCTTCATACAGACGTTCCATCGGCGCGTTAAACGGCTTCGGCGCAAAGCGCAGAGTCGAAATCGCTTCATCCGTGACCTGAGCGGATAAACGCAGCGGGCGTTCAATGGTCAGGCGACGATAGCCAAAGTCAGTGCTGTTGAAGATTTTGCTGGCGAAGGTTTTCGTCGTTTCGGTTTTAGCCGTGGCCGACTGGCGGCCGCGGTTGGATTTCTGCTCTGGTGCTTTTTCCAGACCAAGCTCTTCCAGCGAAGTCGCATCAACCACCTTAAAATCACCAAAAGTCTGCGTAATCAGCCGGATATCGTCTTCACCCATCAGGTTACGCTTGGAGCCCAGCGATTTACGCATTTTTCCGCACAGGTTGGTGCCATCAATCAGCTGCACTTTTCCTTTACGTTCTGCGGATTTCTTGTTTGACAGGATCCAGACGTAAGTTGCGATCCCGGTGTTATAGAACATATCGGTTGGCAGCGCGACGATACCTTCCAGCAAATCAGCTTCCAGAATATAGCGGCGGATTTCACTTTCACCGCTACCAGCACCGCCAGTAAACAACGGCGAGCCGTTGAGGATAATGCCGATGCGACCGCCGTTGCTTACTGAGCCATCAGCATTATGAATGCTGCGCATTTTACTGAGCAGGTGCATCAGGAATAGCAGAGAGCCATCGGAGACACGCGGCAGGCCCGGCCCAAAACGGCCGTTGAAGCCTTTTTGCGAGTGTTCGTCGTTAATCTCACCTTCAATTTTTTTCCAGTCCACACCGAAGGGCGGGTTCGACAGCATATAGTCAAACTGGTCGGCGGGAAGTTGATCGTTTGACAAGGTGTTCCCCAGCTTGATACGGCTGACATCCTGACCTTTGATCAGCATATCGGCTTTACAGATGGCATAGGATTCCGGGTTCAGTTCTTGGCCAAAGGCGCGCATCACGGCATTCGGGTTCAGCTCATGTACGTATTCCATACCCGAGGAGAGAAAGCCGCCAGTCCCCGCTGTAGGGTCATAAATGGTGCGGATAATTCCCTCTTTCGACAGGGCCGCATCATCTTCCATAAACACTAGCGAAGTGGTTAAACGCACGATATCGCGCGGAGTAAAGTGCTCCCCGGCGGTATCATTTGAGCTTTCCGCAAAACGACGGATTAACTCTTCAAATACTAAGCCCATATCATGGTTAGAAATTTTTTGCGGACTAAGATCCGTCGTGGCGAACTTCTTCACCACCTTATACAGCAGATTGGCTTCCTGCAGATGTCCGACAAATTCGCTGAAATTAAAATGCTCGAAAATTTCACGCGCGTCCTTAGAGAAGGATTGAACGTAATTGTTCAAGTTAGACTTGATGTCGTTTTGCCCCATCTTGCCAAGATCCATCTTCGAGGTATTGAAGAAGGACAACCCGCTGGCACGCAGCAAAAACTTCTCTTTTGCCTCTTCCGGCAATGCGATGTTTTGCAGTTTTTCAGCCTCATTGACCACAACGTCTTTAGTCGGCGCTAAGACGCACTCCAGTCGGCGTAAAAGCGTAAAAGGCAGGATGATGCGGCCGTACTGTGATTGCCTGAAATCACCACGAAGCAGGTCGGCCACCGACCAGATAAAGGCAGCAGTTTGCGAGAAATTGTTATCAGACATAAGGATTCCGCGAAAGCGTTGAATATGTAATCTACCGTATGCGGTCGACAACCTGTCGGAACGGCAAACGGTAGATGAACTAAATGAGATGGGCAAAATCATACAGCGCGTGTGCGTGAGTACAAGCAGCAATTGCTTCAAGAGGGACTCCATTCAGGCATCACAAAAGAACGTGAAAACGAACATTTTTAGCTGCTTATCATAAGCCCGAAAAGCACCGCCCTCATCCAAGTTGCTAATTTTAAAGCATTAACTCACCTATAAAGGCTTGACTACGCTATCTATGTTGAAAAATAGATAAGAGTAGAAAAATCTATTAGAGTAATCTTATAAAATAACCCCTTTCTCTTCCTTGTTACTTATGGTGTAAAGATGGATTTCTTACTGGCCCCCGGTGTGCTGGTGCGTAATGGCATTTTGTCTATTGCTTCTATTTTGAAAAATGATGCTGCCCCAGGTTTTGTAACTATCCTGCTGGTCGCTGCGCTTTGCTTTGCCGTTATCCGCTGGCGCAAGCTGGTAAAACGCCGCCGCACTGCTCTAAGCAGTATCCACAGCATTCTCGCTAACACGCCTGAAGATCAGTTCAGCCAACATGTTACTGAAATCGACGCCAGCATTGCTGCAGCAGATAAAACGGAAGAACAAAAAAATGTAGCTGAAGCCTGGTATGAATATCGTGAAACCCACGTGATCGACGATCAGGATGGCACTCTTGTAGTGCGCAATGCGGTCCGTCCAAGCCAGTTTTTTAATCTGGATGACCTGCACTTTACGCAAGGTTTCTGGCGTATCGTTCCAGGATTATTCGTTACGGTAGGCCTGTCCCTGACCTTCCTCGGCCTGATTTCTGCGCTTAATTCGATGAGTACCTCACTGGATGATGGCGGTAGCGCGGCGTTAGAAGGCTTGCTTACCATCGCCTCTGCAAAATTTATCATGTCCCTGACCGGCCTGTGCTGCTCGATTGTCTTTACCATAGTTTTAAGACGCGGTACGTCACATTTGGAAAAAGCGGTACATGGCCTTAATAGCTTGATTGAAAAACGCCTGACTTATATCAGCCTCGAAGATCTCTCTATTCGTCAATTGAAAGCAACAATTGAGAGTCGCGAGCATTTCCGCAAGCTGGGACTGGAGATGGCTGCTGAAATTGGTCGTCCACTACGTGAAGACCTTCCAAGAGCGATCTCAGAATCCATTAGTACTGCTATTACGCCGGTTATCGAACAGGTCAGCCGATTAGGCAATGATGGGGTGGGAGAGATGGTACAAAACCTTTCCTCTCGCTTTTCTGAAGATGTCGGTCGTGCCTTAGCACAAGCCAGTGAACGCATTTCCCTGGCAGGAGACCAGATTAAATTGCTGGCAGAGCGGATGGATCAAAGCTCAGGGAAAATGGGCAATGAGATGGAAAGCGCGATTGGCCGCTTAGGCCAGGCGGTGGAAACGTTGCGTGATGGTATGCAGCAAACGGCAGATACAGCAACATCAGCATTTAATCAGGGTGCCGAAAGCCTGTTGGCAACCATGAATTCAACCTTGCAGGGTATTAAAGACAATACAGGTGAAGGCGCGCGTGCGATGGGCGAAGCCGCTGCAGATATGAAAGCTGCCGCTTTAGGTATTCGTACCGAACTCGAAGCTGCAGCTAAACAGGGGGCTGAAGCAGCTCAGGCACGTATGTCTGAATCAGCGTCACAAGCCAGCAACGCGATAGGCCAGGCTGCAACACAAGTACTGAGTGCTTTTGGCAATACTGCTGGGGAAATTACCAAAGCTACAGAAGCGATGACACAAAAAACCAGCAACGAACTGCTTTCCCCTCTTTCTACTATTGCGGAAAAACTAGAAGGCGTGATGGGCATGCTTGAAGAGACAAGTACGGCCCTACGTCGCGCTTCTGAAGGGATTAAAGATGGAGCGGTCGCCTCGGAAAATGCATCAGGAAGCTTCCGTACCTCAGCGCAATCACTGATCAGTGCTGCCGATCCGATTCGAGCGATGATAGAGCGCATTGAAGTCAGCACGCGCCAATTGCGTGAGAGCAGCGAAAATAGTCTTTCTGCTATTGCCAATGCTGCCAAAACCAATGCTGAGCAGTCTGCAATGACGCTATCTGCGGCTCAGGAAACGTTGGGCGGACAGCATCGGGCGGTTGAATCCACGCTGACTAACCTTCAGTCTTTGATTACGGCTTTACGCGGCCAGGGTGAGCGCCTGGATAACATTGATGAGAAGTTGGGTAAGGCGTTCGATAGCTATCAACAGCAAGTTGCTACATCGGTAGAAACACTCTTCGATCATGTGAAAACAATGCAGTCCGAGCTGATGCCTGCGCTGGACACAATGCAAAGTATTGTTGACCAGGCTGAAAACTTCGCACCGAGACAGGGGCGTATGTCATGAGAGCCAGTGTCGGCCGTAAGCGTTCACATGAAGAGGAAGAGGAATCCGTTTTTGTTTCCATGACAGACATGACGGTCAGCTTTCTTTTTATTGTCATGGTGCTGCTCGCTTTTTTTGCCAGCCGCTACAACGATAAAAATACTGTCCCACGTGATGAGTACGAACAGGCGGTACAAACCCGCGATAAAACCATTGAAGATCTGCGCGCTGAGATTGCGCTACTGAAGCAAGTCGATCCGCTGGAACAATATATGTCGCAGGCTGCTGCTGCCCGACTTAACTTACTTTATCAGCTACGTAATAACCTCAAACGGTCGTTTCCTGACTTGCCGGTCGATGTCATTCCTGAAGAAGGCACATTACGCTTTCAAGGTGAAGGTCTGTTTATCAGCAATAGCTATACGCTAAGTGAAGATAAACGAAAGATTGTCGACGCACTGGCGAAAACGCTTGATTCTCTGCTGCCCTGCTATACCTTCAACCAAAGTGTCGGATGGAATAAAAGCTGTAATCCTTCGTTTGCCATTATTGAAGCAGTGCAGATTGAG
>NZ_PJZH01000014.1 GCF_002858715.1 Chimaeribacter coloradensis
ACCGGCTTGGTTGCCTTATCCATATCCTGGATAGTGATACCTTTGCCCTTCACTTCGACACCGGCTACCGGCTTCTGTACACCGCCGCCGTTTTCACCCGGCGCTACGCTGGCTTTCGGCTCGGCCATGTTGAAGCTTACCGGCTTGGTTGCCTCATCCAGACCCTGGATAGTGATACCTTTGCCCTTCACTTCGACACCGGCTACCGGCTTCTGCACACCGCCGCCGTTTTCACCCGGGGCGACTTTGGCTTTCGGCGCAGCCATGTTGAAGCTTACCGGCTTGGTGGCCTCATCCAGACCCTGGATAGTGATACCTTTGCCCTGAACCTCAACCTCGGCTACCGGCTTCTGTACACCGCCGCCGTTCTCGCCCGGCGCTACGTTGGCTTCAGCAGATTGCGTTGTTTTGCGTACTGAGCCTTTCAGCAGATTGCCCTGAGCGCTGGTCGTACTTTCAGCCTGCGCGCCATCCATCTTTGCCCCTGGGGCCTGTACTGCGGCGGCAGGTTCTGTTGCGGTAGTTTGGGTCGCCTTGCGTACTGAGCCTTTCAGCAGATTGCCCTGAGCGCTGGTCGTGCTTTCAGCCTGCGCGCCATCCATCGTTGACCCTGGAGCCTGTACTGCGGCGGCAGGTTCTGTTGCGGTAGTTTGGGTCGCTTTGCGTACTGAACCTTTCACCAGATTACCGGGCGCTTTGTACTCCGTGCCGTTGTTGATGTTCCCATCACGCGGCGTCTCGTGATCTTTCACGTTGTTGGTGTTAGACCCTGGGGTCAGCACCACTGGATCAGGCGTGTTAACATCCCATTTTTTACCGTCGTACTGGCTTGGGTCGCCGTTCAGGCCGGTGGTTTCAGCGATATTTTTCGCTGTGCCACTCGGGTCGTGAACAATCTTGCCCTGGCCTTCATACGGCGTGCCGTTATCGTTATTCCCGTTACGCGGCGTCTCGTGATCTTTCACGTTGTTCGTGTTAGATCCCGGGGTCAGCACCACTGGATCAGGCGTGTTAACATCCCATTTTTTACCGTCATACTGGCTTGGGTCGCCGTTCAGGCCGGTGGTTTCAGCGATATTTTTCGCTGTGCCACTCGGATCGTGAACGATCTTGCCCTGGCCTTCATACGGCGTGCCGTTATCGGTGTTCCCGTTACGCGGCGTATCATGATCCTTGATGTTGTTGGTGTTTGACCCTGGGGTCAGCACCACTGGATCAGGCGTGTTAACATCCCATTTTTTACCGTCGTACTGGCTTGGATCGCCGTTCAGGCCGGTAGTCTCAGAGATATTTTTCGCTGTACCATTCGGATCGTGAATAATCTTGCCCTGGCCTTCATACGGCGTGCCGTTATTGTTATTTCCGTTACGCGGCGTGTCATGATCCTTGATGTTGTTGGTAGAGGACCCAGGGGTCAGCACGACCGGATCAGGCATCGTCACGCCCCACTGCTTGCCTTCATATTTGCTCGGATCCGCAGGGGTTGCCGTGTCAGCTTTTTTGGTTTCAGCCCCACGCGGGAGGGTAGAACCTGACCGCGGTACGCCCTCATACGGGGTGCCGTTGTTGGTGTTACCGTTACGTGGCGGCTCAATCCATTCCGTTTTACCGGTGGCTGACCCTGGGGTGAGGATGACGCGTTCCGGCATCTGCACTTCCCAATGCTTACCGTTGTATTCACCCGGGCGCTGCGGCTTAACAGGATCGATCGTCTCATTACCGTCCGTGCCATCCGGTTTCGGCTGAGTGTCATCCGGCTTCGGCTGGGTGTCATCCGGCTTCGGCTGGGTGTCATCCGGCTTCGGCTGGTTATCATCCGGCTTCGGCTTGAGGTCGTCCGGCTTCGGCGGATTGTAGTCCGGCGTTGGTTCTGGCTGCGGCTGTGCATCATCCGGCTTCGGCGTTGGCTTCGGCTGTGCATCATCCGGCTTCGGCGTTGGCTTCGGTTGTGCATCATCCGGCTTCGGCGTTGGCTGTGGCCGGGCATCATCCGGCTTCGGTGCCGGCCGTACATCATCCGGTTTCGGTGCCGGGCGAACAGTATCAGGCTTCGTCGGTTTCACCGTATCCGGTTTTTTCTTACTGCTGCCACCCTTGCCGCCTGCAATGGTGAAGGAGATGTCGTTGCCCCACTCTTTCTCGTCTTTATTGACTTTTGAGAGCTCACTGGCGTCCTGATTCACCTTCCCGTTGACGTCACCGTTGATCTCACCCACAGAGATGGTCGCTTTCTGCGTCTCGTTATAGTGCCGTTCATCCACGGTTTCCGCATAGACGTTAACGCTGGCACCGGTTTTGGTGATACCGGCGCCGCCGCCGCCGTAGGCGCCGTCCTGCTCAATCGTATCTGTGAGCTCCCTGGCGTTGATCGTGCCTGCCACATCCACGGTGCCGGTTTTGCTGTCAGAGATCAGGTTACCGCCGGTGATATTCAAATCACCTTGCGTTTTCACATCCAGAGAGCCGGTTGTGTGAATGCCCGCCTGTTTGTTGGTTCTCGCCTCATCGTGATATTCCGAACCACCACCGGCACTGACACCGAAGGTTGGGATCGGCGCAGCAAACCCATTGTCACTTGTCATGGCCACACCCGCGGAGACGCCGGCATGCCAGCTGGAGGCATCCGTATTGACCGTATCCTGCCGTGAGATGACATTGAAATCGCCGCCGGTATCAACACTGGCTGTTTCAGCTTCAATATTGGAGCCGTCCAGCGTGGCATCGCCCCCGGTTTTGATCTTGACGTCTTTCGCCTTAATAGTGGAGTTGGTGTAGCTTTTGCTGTCACCTGAAGATTTACCGCCACTGACCCCCACATCCAGCGAGACCCCCATACCTACGGAGTCTTTATCCACGGCTACGCCGGAGCTGATACCGATATCCAGGGATTTATTTTTCTCTTTGTAAGAGGTTTTGGTCTCCGCGGCGCGCACCATCAAATCACCGCCGATGTCCATATTCACGCTATCGGCTTTGACATCCACCCCGTTCAGGGCGGCATCTTTTTTGGTCTGAATATTGAGCTGGCCTGCCTCAATATGCGTGATGTTTTCACTGGCTGAAGACGTAGACCCCGACGAGGATTGTTTGTTGATCCCCCAAGTGGTGGTTGAACTGGCCAGATCGTTGAAATAGAGGTTCGATGCATCACCCGCGACCTGAAGGGCCGTCATAGCCGGGTCAAAACTGGTTTCCGGGTTATTGACTTTATTGACCACCATCGCCGCATTTTTGTCCAGCACGTCCGCGATCACGCTGCCGGTCTGGTTTTTCACGCCGATAAACATCTCTTCTTTCGAGTAGGTGGTCTCTAACGTATCCTCATATTTCGTGGAGGCCAGCTCCTCGGCGATGAGGTTCATTTTGCCCTTGGTTTTCAGATCGGCACCGCCGATATCCAGGGTTTTTTCTGCCGTCAGATCCAGCTGTTCATCAAAGTTCAGCATGGCATTCTTATTGGTGGTACTCTGCGCGGTGCTCTCCTCTTTCAGGGAGCTAAAGCCCGCTTTCACTTCCAGCGCCGGCGCTACCGGTGCTTTACCCGGCCTTCTCGAACCTGGTGAGGCGGAGTCGGTGTCATTCACGTTCTCATAGTTGCCGCCGTCAGTATGGGAGGACTTACCATCCAGAGTGCTGTAGCTGCCTTCTGCGGTATAGCCGGCACCCGTGGCCTTGCCAGTAATTGAAAACTCTTTCTTGATATGCTTCTGTTCGTTATAGGCGTGATCCTGCGAAGTTTTGATATCAATATTATTGCCGGCGTTAAAGCTGCCGATTTTACCGGTGTATTCCCCGCCTTCCATGATGATGTCATGGGCGGCATCAACGATCAGTTTGCCGCCTGCGGAGACATGGCTTTGCTCACTGGTGGCTGTCGTGGTTTTTGATTCCCACGACTCATGATTCAGCGGGCCCTTGCCTTTCATGTCATATTTATATTCTGCGGAGATCTCATGCATCTCATTAAAGGCCACATCCCCTTCGGTCGCCTTCATCAGGATATCTTTGCCCGCCGCGATAGTACCGGCATTGACCGTGATATCTTTGGCTTGCATCGCAATGCTGCCGCCTGCGGAGATAGCATCATCGAAGTGATGGATCTCCTGCTTACCTTCAACATTCCGGCCCACGCTGGCGGTAATGTCGATGCTGCCTTTTTCAGCACTCAGGATAATATCCTGACCCGCTCTCATGGCCGCGCCATCGTTGTTAATGGAGCCGTCGGTGCTTATCGCCGCAATGGTGCCGCCTGCTTTGATGCCGCCGTTCATACCATAGCTGACGTTATTGATGTCGCCTTTTGACTTGATGATGACATCTTTACCGGCGCTGATGGTACCGTTGCCGTTGTTCACTTCGGTTGCGTCAATGTATACGCCGTTGTTAGCGTGGATTACCGCCGAGCCGGAACCTTGCTGCACGCCTTTTTCCATCTCATCCATGGTCTGGGCAGAAAGGTAGACCATCGGCACCAGCACGTCAGTGCCGTCAATATTCTGGTTCACGAACCAGACAATGTCCTGATCCAGGTGAGTGCGCTGCTCTTCGGTTAATGGTTTACCCACTTCCAGCCCCAGGCCGGCGTCATTGCTGGCCAGGCTGGCGTTGTTCATCAACATCTGAACCAGATCGGCACCTTCCACCCCATCACGCACGCTGAAGAACGTGCCCACAGACTGGTTCAGCTGGCGGCGGATCAGTTCGGAGATAAAGTAGTTATCCCCGATGACCGTGACCGGTTCAGTCGGGTTATAACCAACCTGATCAAAGAAGTATTCAGAGCCGAAGTAAGCATCCTGATCAATCATCGAGGTGCGGGTTTCATACACCGGCACCACTTTGCTGCTGGCTCCCTCTTTGACGAGTTTGTCAGGATCGGTGTTACGGGTATTCCACTCGGTAGAGGTGGTGAACATGCCCGGAATGCTGATCAGTTCCGCCAGCGTCGGCAGGGTACTGATGCCGCCACGCAGCTCTTCCACTTTTTTCAGGTTAATGGCGATGTCATAACTGCCGTCGATCGCGTCCACTTCCTGAGTGCCGATCTTCTCAACCACAACATCGGCATCTTTGCCGGTTTTGGCACCTAAATCCCCGATACCGTTATTCAGGCTGCCATTGGTATGAACGAAGTCACCACCCGCAACAATGCTGCCTTTATCACTTGGCAGGAAATATTGTTTTTTATCGTGAATAGCCTTTTGATCATCCTTCTTCAAAGCAGCCCAATCGGCACGCAAATCGCTATACGTTTTGGTAATCCAGCTTTCACCAAACAGCGTGATCATGATGCTGTTCAATTGAGCAGATGAATCCGCTACACCATCAGCAGCCAGGCGTAATGCATCAACAACCGGCTCAAATTTTCGATATTTGATTTCATCCGGTAGCCCGGGCATGGCTCCATTCTTGATGTTCCAGAACATCAAGCTGCCCACGCCACCACCTACGTTTTGTATTTTTGGTGTGCCGGTACCAAAGAGCGTATCCAACATTTCATAGAGCGTATCGAACTTGGCCGGCATTTCATTAGTAGAGACAAGCCTTTCAATATGCGTAATATTGATCGGCGTATCCAACGGGTTATGTAGGTAGTCATAAATGGACATCTCAACATAACGCGGGGCGTTGTGAATATCGCCGCTGATGAGCATACTGCCTTTTGCCTGGATAATGCCGCCGTCATTGGTGATGCTCATTGGCTTTTCAGGGCTGTTGGTAAATATCTCTTTCTGATTAATCAGCATATGCCCAGCAGAGGAAATTTCCCCGGCTTTTACCAGCTTAATATCTGAAGAAAGAATTGGTAACCAAACTTTTACCCGGTTTTCCAGGTAGGTCGCGCCATCATAATAAGATTTTGCAGCTGTCCCGTACTGTACGGGGCCATACTGCCATTCACCACCTGTGTATTCACTGCGGTTTTCAAGCACCTGTGCATCCAGCTCCATCGTGCCTTCAGAGCGGATAATACCGACGTCGTTAATCAGGTTTTCGGCCACAATGGACATACTATCCATGCTCAGAACGTTACCGTTTTTGCCGTTGATAAAGGTGCCTTCGCGTGCATCGATACTAACGTCGTCCATACTCCAGATCAGCGCATTACTGTTGTTGGTAATATTTTTACCCACCAGGTAAATATCCTGGTTACTGACGATGGAATAGTTGTTGGTCAGGTCGCCTTCAGCATTCAGATGAATTTCACCGCGGCTTTCCAGCGCGGTATCAATCTGTATATCACCCGAAGCATTAATGGTGAGTTTATTGTTGGCGTTAATATAGCCGGAGTTATTACTGTCATCGATTTCATCATCCGGATTGCTGTCTGCAATATCCTGGAAGATGAAGTCGTTATCGATGTTCAGTTCCAGGGCATTATCTGACCAGAGGTTCCCTTCGTGGTTTTTCAGGGTGTTCCCGATAACCAGAATCAGGTTTTCATACGCCTGGATATTACCCAGGCTGTTATCCAGCGTGGTGGCGTTTATTTCGACATCTGAGCCGCTGACCTGACCACCGTCGGCATTGGACAGGGTTTTTGTATTGATTTTCAGCAGTTCACCTGAAGCCAGGAGAGCCTGCTCAGTATTTATCAGCGAATCAGCAGCCGACAGATCCAGGAGACCGTTCGCCAGAATGCCGCTTTCGTAGCCGCGGTTCTCGATTGACTGGGCAGCGATAGCCAGGTCACCCGCGGACTGGATAATTGCGGTGCTGTTGAGCAATTTGCCAATCGCCGTCATTACCAACGCCGTTTCGCCGCTGATATAGGCGCCTTTTTCATTGGTAATATTCTGGATACCGTCCAGCGTCAGCTGTTCGATAGAGGCGATCAGGGCAGTGTTACCGCTGTTGACCAGGTTGTGAATGCCTTTCAGCACCATCGCCGCGTTCGCCTGAATCAGGCCCGAGTTCGCCAGGCTGTCGATGTCAGCAAGAGTGATCTGTGCCGCAGAGACAATCTGGCTGGTCGCATCATTGGAGAGGATGCCGATATTGGAGAGCGTCAGTGCCTCATTCACCGACAACATGCTGGACGCGTTTTCATTATTCAGCAGGCCGACATTGTCGATGGTGAGTGAGCCCTGGGACTGAATGGTGCTGCTGTCAATGTTACGCAGTTGAACGGCATTGCTGATGTTAAGTGCGTTACCGGCGCTGATCAGGCCTGTCTGGTTAACAATGTTTTGTACCCCATCCATGACCACGGCGTTATTTGCCGACAGGGTAGACTGGGCGTTGGTCAGGTCAGTGACCTGCGTGATGCTCAGCGAATCCCCGGCCAGGATGCCGGAATTATTCTGGTTGTTGACGGTGTTGATATTATTCAGCGCCACCGAATTACCCTGGATCAGGCCTGAATCATTCAGCAAGGCATTGCTGTTTTTCAGGTCAAACCTATTATCGGTAATGATTGTGCCGTTATTCTGGTTAGTGAGCGTATCCAGCCCGTCAAGGTAGATGTTATTACCCTGCAACCAGCCGCCGTCATTGGTGATATTCAGTTTACGCGCTTCGGTGCCGCTCACTGTCAGATCGCCATAGGCGGTGGTTTCGCTGCCCTGATGCAGGTTCAATGCATCGCTCAGCGTGAGGTTCATCGCTTTACCAGAGTAAATCTTACCGCTGTTGTCCAGGGTGTCAGTGTTAATACTCAGGGCATCTGAAGACTGGACCTTCCCGGTATTGGTCATCTTCGCGCTGCCGGCGGTGGTGCCGTTCTGCTGGATAGTGACATTTTTACCCTGAATATCACCGCTGTTAGTCAGCAGATCGCCATTGGCAGTCAGCGTAATATCCGCATTGCTGTTGATCACGCCGCTGTTATCCAGGGTGCCGGTTTCAACTGCAACCGTGCTATTGGCAAACAGAGCGCCGCTGTTTTCCAGTGAGCCAACCGTAAAGCGCTGGTCATTGGCATAAATAATGCCGCTGTTTTTCGCCTTGCCTGCATTGATGGAGAAAGAGCCGGCGGCCTGAATGGTGCCGTCGTTTTCAGCCACATCAGTAATATTGAAGGTAATCGCGCCTTTCCGGGCAACCACGCCGCCTTTGCTGTTTTTGAACTTTTTAGCCTTGATGCTGATGTCGCCCTGCTGCGCCACCAGTTGCGCATCAGACGCAACAGCGGCATCAACCACCTGTCCATTCACCCGGACGACATAGGCCCCTTTTTCCAGCGTAATCGCGGCATTGGCGAGGCGGTTTCCTTGCGCATCAACGGCATAGAGATTGCCGGCAATCTGGTATTCATCATTTACGTTGATAATGATGGCTGGAATAGTGCCGGTGCTGTTCTGCCCGTTTTGCGCCATCAATGCGGCGGCACTTTGCAACATGGAGCCGGCATCAATACGGATCGTGCCCTGCTCTGACAGGGCATCTGCGCCCAGCATCAGGTGAGACAGTGCACGGATGACCAGATCACCCTGGCTGATGATCCCGCCGTAACCGTTATTTTTCTGTACAGCGATGTTGTTACCCGCCAGCGTAACGCTGCCCTGGTCGCTTTTCAGGCCGCTCAGCATCAGGTCGCCGTCGGCAGAGATTTCAACGCCGCGGTCGCCGACCAGGCTGCCCTGATGGCGGACACCGACGCCGCTTTCGGTACTGATCAGCTGAATACGGCCGCCATACATGGAGCCTAATGCGCTGCCGTCAATCGCGACTTCCGGGCGGTTTTCGCCGCTGGTGCTGCGCACGGTGTGCGTACGGGTTTCCGGATCGTAGTCGTTCAGACCGGTGACCGCTTTAATCTCAGCCTGACCGGCAATTTCGCCGTCCAGTTTGATGGTGCGGCTGATAATATCGAAATAGCCCAGGCCATCGGTTGAGATGCCGCGCCCTTCAATATCTACCCCGCCTTTCTCTACATTAAGCAGAATACGGCCATCGTTCTGAGGGACGACTTTACCGGTAGTCAGGGTCAGGTTGTTGGTGTTAACCGTGGCAACACCGTTCACTTTGATGCCGTTTTCGTTGGCGACGATCACGTCAGCTTTACGGCCAAACACTTCCATCGTGCCGTTAAGGTGCGTGCCTTTCGCACCGGTTACCTCATTAAGGATAACGTTGGCTTCTTTATTCAGCTGGGTGTTCTTCATGGTCTGGCCGCCAATCTGGGAGACACCGTCAGCCATGCTGTTGTTGAAAATTACGCCCTGCTGATTAACGTTAAATTCGTTATATTTATTATGCGAAATGCCACGTTGGTTAGGATCGGTGATATTCACGACCGGCGTACCATTCGCTGACTGATTCATCGTCGGCGCATGTTGCTTATCGGTTTCCGGAATAATTCCGTCACCAAAAGCAGCTACCGGCATCACGCTGGCAACGGCCAAATATAAGGGCCTCAGTTTACTGTTAAACCCTTTTCCTTTCTTACTTCCTTTTTGTACCGGATGTTTCTTGCTCACCATATTTTCCTCTGAAATATACCATTGCATAACAAACTTCATTTACTTAAAAGTTCAACCCAATGTTGTAATAGATTGCACTTTCCGCGACATCCTGATCCCTCAATGTGGAAGGTTCAGCCAAAGGCCAGCTCATCGTAAGTGAAGTATTAAAATAGCGGCCTGACGCCTTAACACCGATGGCAGCACCGGTCATATATTGCGTATGGCAGGCATCAACGCCTGCCGGACAGTTGTCTTTAACAACCCCTAAATCGTAACCAATAAAAGGCGTGATTTGATTAATGCCAAATTTATTGACATATACCGGGAAGTTAAGGTTATTAGAGAGATAAGCACCGCTATGTACAGACATAAAGCTGTCTTTATAGCCGCGTACCGTAAATTCATCACCCACGCTGAATTTCGCGTCGCTGACTGTAATATCAGGGGTATATTGGAAACCAGAGCTCATGTCATAACTGATGCCGACATGATCATTACGGTAGAGATCGCGTGACCAGTTCACCATGCCGTTATATTTCACATAGTTCAGGTCAAAGCCCTCCAGATCGGCATCGTCTTTCCAGGCGGCATTAAACCACGGGGTGCCGGTGGTCACATTCAGATCACCATAGACCCAGCCGCCCAATAACGTCCCTACCCGGTTTACCCCAGCGGTAATGCTGCTATAGCGTTTGCTGCTGACATCAATAATATCGCCTTCGATCAGGTTCGCGCTGTCACGTGTCTCTAATTTGACATAGCCGCTGGTTTTCCCCAGGGCGTCACGGTGCAGCAACCGGCTCAATTTCAATGAGTCACGGCTTGAATCCCCTTCGCTATGGTAACCACCATAAAAGCCGCCAATGGTTTTTGCATAACCCGATTTATAGAACATCATGTCCCAGGTCCAATAGCCCAGCGGAAGGCTATAGTTAATGGACCAGGAGTCCTGGTTATCCGGGTTATTTTTCAGATCGTTAAAGGAGTAATAAAACCCCAGCACATCATTCAGGCCGAGCGGGTTATTTACGTTCAGGCTGGCATAATATTGCGCCCAGCCATCCGCCTCTGAACCGGAGTTATTGGTACCGATGCCGCCGGAAATAGGCTGAACATCTGCCCCTTGCAGGTTTATGGTGGAATAGCCCATCTTTTCATTGGGCACGATGCTCAATTTGTCATTACGTGAGACGCGCAGCAGGTTATCCAGGCCCTGGTCAATATCCTGGAGGTTAAGCGGCTTGCCTTCTGCAAACGGCATGGCGCTGAACAAGCGCGAGGACTCACGGAATGTCGGCTTCTTTCCTTCTACACTGAAGTCAGCCACCTTCCCCCACAGCACTTTGAGGTTCAGAATGCCTTCCCGCAGGTTGCCCTGCTGGATAGTCACCAGACTGGTGGAGTAACCTTTCCCAATATAAAAATCACTGAGCTCTTTCACCAGCGTCATGATTTCATATTGACCCATTTTGGTATTGATATAGCGATCAATAATTTTCTGCCGGGCCGGTGAATCATCGTAGATGTCATCACCTTCGACGTTGATCTCTTTAATCATAAATTGATAGCCGGCACCCGGCTTGCCCAGTTCAGATAAAGAGGACCCAACGCCCATCTCTTTTTGGGTAATAATTTCCTTTTCACGCGCCTTCTCCTCCTCAATTGTGAGTTGGTTCTGACGGCGTTCTAATTGATCCAGTTCATGCTTTGCGTTATTTGTGGATAACATCGCAGAGTAAGCATTGCCGGAAAGTAATAATACGCCTGCACTAACGCAAAGCATTTTCTTCATCATGGTAAATTACACCTGTAAAACTTAAGTTATATAAGTTGATTAATCCATGTAGACATCAAAAATGGCATACGTACTAACTTTTCCCGGCGTCATCTTTGATGTATCCACAGGCACAATTTGCGCTTTAAACTTCAATGTTTTCTTGCCGGTGACGTTGCCTACATTGGTTGCTTTTGCCTTTTCCCCTGTTACATCGAGGACCATACCCATACTGCTCATTAATTTAACTTCAACAGATTTGGCACATTCTGTTGTTTCACAATTTTTAATAGCGCCCTTCGCTGCCCCAATACTCTGCTCCCCGGTAAAGGCTATTTTCACAGGCGTCGTCGCCGGGCAATCAAGCGTCAGGTCAAATTCTTTCAGATCACCTTTAGTGATTTTTTTTGACGCAAAATCCGCAACAGAGTAGCTACCTAAATCAACGTTCTGGTAAGTGGTGAGAATGGCACAAGATTTGGGCCTGATATCCACAGCACTGGAGAGAACCACGTTCATTAATGTCAGCGGTGTGCCGGGGTCTGTATCTGCCGTGACCTCAACTTTGCCAATTTCACCGGCAGGAATAGTGCCGGTCTGAATAGTGCCGGTCTGAATAAATTCCAGCTTAACGGTATCGGCACGCTCACTGCACGACCCATTACACGGATAGGCCGTAGGAAAATAGGCCGAACGCGAAGAGGGCCAGCTTAGCCTGATCCCCAACCCAGGAATATTCGTCTGATACACGTTAGGCACCGTGGACTCTGTCGAAAATTCCGGGCGGGTATATTTAGAACGCCAGGTATTTCTTATATTTGAGCCGCAGTTATAACTGATCCCGGGTGCCCGTATTTCAGCCGAGCCGAGCACCGTGCCTTGTGTACCGTTACTGGCTGGGCGCAAGGTCGGAATGGTTATTGCAATGTTCATTACGGAGCCGGATGTAATGGAGCAGTTATTCACAGCGGCCGCAGGCAATGCATAAAAACCAAGCCCTGCCGCTGCAATACACACTATTTTCATTAATGATTTAAACATAACGCGTCCTCCTGCCCCTTTCAGGGCAGTGATTTATTTTTTACAGATCAGGTGCTGGGTAGGAATATCTTCTTGAGATTCAGTCTGGACTTTCTTCGCGACCTTATAATCAATGGTACATTCGCCCTTCTCTTTCCCTGTCGTCCAGTTCACCCGTAACATGCTGGATGTTTTATCTTGCGGCAGGCTTAACATGGCGCGGCCACCCTGGCCTACAATCCCCAGCACCTCATCGCCATCATCTTTAATGGTGGCGCCATAAGGAATATATTTCCCATCGGCCCGGTTAATCTGGACAAATTGCGTTGAAGTAATCTTG
This sequence comes from Chimaeribacter coloradensis, assembly GCF_002858715.1. Classification (GTDB taxonomy): domain Bacteria; phylum Pseudomonadota; class Gammaproteobacteria; order Enterobacterales; family Enterobacteriaceae; genus Chimaeribacter; species Chimaeribacter coloradensis. Next base: position 12,542 of record NZ_PJZH01000014.1, read on the forward strand.
GTATCCAGTTTAATTTTTACGGATGCGCCGGCGGTCGGCACGGTTTGTAATTTTGATTCACCAAACTCCACGCCTATTGGCGCACCTTTAGCTTCAACATAAACTTCGTTATATTGATAAGGGCTTAAAGAAGAGATAATGGCATAACCATTTTCAGCGACGGTTGAGGTCAAATCCGGGTAAATATGTGCTCCCGTAGCCCCTTTTGCCTCGACGATGCCAAATGTATTACCTAATGATGAGGTATAGTTTACCCCGCCCCCGTGGATAACCATCCCACCGCTGGCGTTCATGGAGGCGGTATAGGAGGTTTCTGTCTGGCTATAGGTGACGTTGCCTTGTGCACGGCTGCCGTTATATCCCATGCTGAGCCCAAAATTGGTCTGGTGCTCCTGGGCATGATCAAACCAGGTGCCATAATCGAACTGGTTATATTCACCGGCAGTGCCATATAACGAGGTTCGGATTTTCGCATCCTGATTGCTATAGCTGACCGCGGCATTCAGCGTCGGCACTTTTGAGTGCAATGTCCCGAACGGAACTGACATGCCTAAATAGATGGCCCGATCTTCAACACCGTCTTCATCAATGGTTTTACTGACATTGATGCTGTAACTCATGGACCGCCATGAGTTGGAATAACCGAATTGATAGCTGCTTTGTGTATTACGGCTGTAGCGGCTGTCCCAGACGCGGCCATAATAACCCGAGGCAAACACGCTGCCCCAGCCTGGTGCCAGTGACTGGCTGATGTTTACTTCAATTTTGTCGCGATAGTTTTCCGGCAAATAGCTGTTGTCACCGGTTTCCAACGCTTCTTCGGTTAACAGCGCATCCATTAATGAGTAATAGTTCTGGCTGGAATAGCGATACCCCGCCAGGCTTAAGTTAGTGCCGGTCTGGTCAATATATTTTGCCAGGCTGACTTTCAGGCTCATATTGCAGAAGCTGTCACACGGCTGCTCTTGCTCGTTTTCAAATGAGGTAAAAGAGCGCGTTAAATCGATGCCTAACGCCCCGACGGGGGTATTGATCGCCATCCCCCCCATTAATGCTGCGTAGTCGCCCGGTGCCGTTACCTGGCCACCGCCATAGAGTGTGACGCTGTTATTCAGGCCATACTGATAGGTACCTTCCATCAATATGGGCGTATTACGCAGCGAATCACTGCGTACTTCCCCTACTGTTGCCGAGAATTTTGACGTCCCTGGGCGCAGCAGCATCGGCAGGCTGGCATAGGGGGTGATAAAGGTGCGGGTTTTTCCGTTGCTCTCATTAATGGTGACTTCTAAATCGCCGCCGTAGCCGGTGGCGTACAGGTCATCAATAACGAACTCGCCCGGCGGCACGCTCATTTCACGGATCAGGTTGCCGTTCTGTTTGATGGTGACGCGGGCGTTAGTATCTGCCACACCACGCACAATCGGGGCATAGCCCTGCAGCGACTGCGGCAGCATCCGCTCATCGCTTATCAGGCTTACGCCGCGCAGGGCGACGGTATCAAACAACGTCCCGGAGGTATTGATATCCCCGGCCGTGAATTCCGCTTTCAGCGGAATAATGGCGCGCTGCACATAGGAGGAGAGATGGCTCCATTGAGTGCCGGTGTCATCATTGGTGTTGACGTTATCATAGGTATAAAGGCGCCAGGCTCCCCACTTTAACGATGAAAGCAAGCTGCCATAGTAGTAACTGGCGGCTGTATGATCGTCATATTGCGTCCGGGTTGCGCTGACATTATAACTGGCCGAAAATGAAGGCACGCCTTCATCCCACAGCATAGGGTTGATATACCCTTCTGGGTTATTATTTAAAAAGCGCTGCGGAATAGTAATCTGCAGGATTTCTTCATCGGCATCATAATTTGTCGTTGCACCAGGGATAAGATCCTTGATTAAAATGCAGGCGCTATTTTGCCAGCCGGATGACAGCTTTTCCGTATTCACATCCATTTTAAGCAGCATGTCTGCTGACAAACAGGGCTCTACGCTACCGGCGGAATCCTTCACAAAGTTAATATGATGCGTGCCGAACGATTTCTTGTTACGCATTACCTCAACAAAGTATGTGCCTGGTTGTGTTGTAGGCTCACCGTCATAAATACTGAAATCTGTCCCTTCGTTATAGGCGTTAGCAAAACCGCGGTTAAATCTCACCGCATTTTTTTTAGGGGCGGCCTTCCCCCTATTAACAGGTTGGGCATCTCCCGTATTCAGGATGTTGCTTTCATTTGCATAGTTTACCGCCGGGTATACGCTCAGGCTGCCAACTACCAATGACAGGGCTATTTTCCCTCCTTGTCCAACCCGCATTTTATCTTTTCCTCACTCATGAAAATTTTGGCAACTTAAAATTGCTTATCCACATAGGCACCTAGATCGGTGATGAAGGTATATTCAAGTACCGGCTTAGCCGTTTTATTTTTGGTTTTAAATGAAAATGTTTTTTTACTGAAAGGTTCAACCATGTCACCGTTAATCAGCGTTTTTTCATCACCCTTAATCACCAGCCGGGAAAAAGAGACATGGAAAGGCGAACTGTTTTCACAGCTATAGGTATAACCGTCCGCAGTGGGCGTCATGCTCCACTTTAAATTTTCCCCAGCCTGGATTTCATCGCCTTTTAAGCCTGCCGGGCGGTAAAAGAATTTCAGGCGGGTACGGAAAGCCAGATTAAGCAGATTTTTATCTTGTTGTGAGGCATCTTCCGGCGGAATATCCAGGAAGTTAACCCACAGCACGCTTTCACGATCTTTGGGGTATTTGTTTACCGTATCCTGCGTCTGGAATATGCGGAACGTTTTCCCTTTGCCTTCATTAACCCGTGCCATCGGCGGTGTAATAACAAACGGCAGGTCTTCTTTATCGGCAACACCCGATTCCGCACGGCTGTCCAGCCAGACCTGAACTAAGCTCGGCGTGTTGCCAACGTTATTTACACGGATAGCCTGCTCTTTATCCTTCGCATTGAAAATAATCCGGGTTCCCATAATTTGGATAGAAGCAAAAGAAGGAAGTGCTGTTGCGGACAAAAGCGAAATAAGTAAAAGCGTTTTCAGTTTCATAACATTGGCTCAAATAGATAAATAAGGGGGACGCCCCCCTTATTTAATTAGTTGTAAATAATGGAATAAACGACATTGGTGCTGACTTTACCGGCCGAAGCGGCGCCGCCAGTTGCAACGTATTGCGCCCAGTAATCAAACTTAGCAGTATTGTTTGAAATCTGTTTGCCTTGGGTAGGATCGGTAATCTGCTGGTTAAGATTAATTGCTTTCAGTTTTTCATCTGTCAGCCCTACCTGTACATTTTTAGCCGCACCCGCATCGGTAAAGTTTTTCAGGTTACCGGTGACTGGGTCAATATTAAGGCTGAGTGCACGTTCAAAAGAAACGTTGGCATATTTCCCATTCGGGCATTGTGCCCCGCTCAGTTTAATATAGAACGGTGTATCACCCGCACGCATCTTGTCAGTTTTTAAGGCAGTGACACTTACTGGTTTCAGTTTTACAGTGAAATCACCGTTGGTGCTTTCACCTGTGTCATCACCAACAACAACCGTACAGGTTGCATCACTAATATCACCCGTGAAGGTGATGGTGCCATCTTCAGCGCTGACTGCTGTTGCACTTACCAGTAGACAAACGGGTAACATTAATGCTTTCATACGCTTAGTGACAATACTCATTATACTTCTCCTTTACATAGGCCAATTTCCTAAGGAGAGAAATAATAGGAAAACACTAAGAATACATATATGGCGAGCTGCCTAAAAAAGGCAGGGAAATACCTTAAAAATATTTACTTGGCTCATGATTTTTATTGTGAACATAGAGAAACCTGATTAAATAAACCTGTTCACCTAAAACGATTAACAATAACTCCATCTAACAGAGGGAAGCAGGAATTAATTTTATGATTAATATTACGGTATTTTAATAAAATTTTAACCTCGATTTTCTCTTCAAAAATAAAAATGACTTACTAAATAATACGTTAGCTAACGGTTCTTTTCCCTTACCTTATCCTCAGTTTTTCAGAAAGGTCAAAGCGCTCTGTCTTTAAGGCTTTCACCTGTTTACCGTCATGAAAAACCTGACACGTAATTAAATTCACTTCGTTTTACTGGCAATTACTTTTTATTTAATTTTTGCCAAAACAAATCGTCTCTTTGTCTATTAACAGGATCGACTAACGTCCAGCCTTATGGGACGGATGGGTGCCGGTAACACAGGCTGTGCGTTCACTTCTGCACAATAAAATATGTGCCGGTGAAATACCTTGTTACTGCCTGAATGCGTATATGAGTGACTGATTTTGCGGGGAATTATAGATGAAGCCCCCAAAGCGGGTGGCGGATACGAAAAGTAATAACTAGGCTTAGTTCATCAGCAAATCATCATAAGGAGGACACGATGTCGAACAAGAAAATTGCGGTACTCATCACCGATGAATTTGAAGATGCAGAATTTACTTCCCCTGCGGAGGCCTATAAAAAGGCGGGCCATCAGGTTATTACTATTGAAAAGAAAGCCGGTAATGTAGTGAAAGGTAAGCAAGGTGAAGCGAGCGTCATTATTGATAAATCCATTGATGACGTGAAGGTAGAAGAGTTTGACGCCCTGCTGCTGCCCGGCGGGCATTCACCGGATTCTCTGCGCGGAGATGACCGGTTTGTCGAGTTCACCAAAAAATTCTCAGACAGCGGTAAACCTGTCTTTGCTATCTGCCACGGGCCACAGTTGTTGATCAGTGCAGATGTGCTGCGTGGGCGAAAGGCCACGACAGTGAAACCGGTGGTGGTAGATGTGAAAAATGCCGGGGCTGATTTTTACGATCGGGAAGTCGTGGTTGATAACGATACGCTGGTCACCAGCCGCACACCAGACGATCTGCCGGCCTTTAACCGCGAAGCCTTGCGGATTCTGGCGAAGTAAGTGACGTAGATAAGCAGAAACGTTGATGCAGAGAGGCCGCATAATGCGGCCTTTTTTATGCCTGGGTTTCACGCTGCCAGTGAATTTTTTTACCAAACCCCAGCGTGTTATCCGTCATTTTTATCGCATCCAGGGACAATCGCCAAAGGGGCGAAGGCATCGCACGGGCGACCGGGAACTGTTTGCAGTAAAGTGCCCTGCCTGCCTGCTCTTCGTCACCGGTCAGCTGAATAACGCGGCCACTGTATTGAATGCCCTTAATCAGCGCCACCGTTTTCGGCTGAGCCGCTATGGTGCCGCTGACGCGGGGCTGTTTCGCCATCAGCGTACCGTGCCGGGTTTTCAGCTCTGTCATCAGCAACAGGGCCATCTGATCCGGTTCCACCACATAAAAACAGTTGGCGCACCAGAGATCCCCTTCGGCTGCCGCGCAGAGCGTCAGGACATGATACTTTTTCAGGTATTGCTCAATTACTGCTTGATCATCAGTCATCTGCTGACGTTTCCCCCTTAAAATTTATGGCCTGCCCGGCGCACCTGACAGCTGGAAGCCATCTGCCAACTGGTTTACCCTAGTGCGATGATGAATGATGATCAAAACCCCACCATGAGTCACCCTCTGCCTGCCGCCCTGTGGCACCTTTATATACTGCGTACCGCGGCAGGCCTGCTGTATACCGGCATCACCACGGACGTGCCGCGCCGTCTGGCACAGCACCAATGCGGCAAAGGTGCCAAGGCGTTACGCGGAAAAGGGCCGCTGACGCTGATGTTCCACTGCGCCGTTGGGGATCGCTCCGCCGCACTGAAGATGGAATACCGCATCAAACAGCTTTCCCGCGGCCAAAAAGAGAGGCTGGTAAGTGACCAGCCTCATGATCTTACACGTTATATGGCGCAGCCCCGCCGGGTGCCCGCTTAAAAACGGTTAAAGGGCGGCGCGTAGCGGATAAGCCCGGCGGCATTCGCCAGGGCCTGTTCCGCCAGCGGGTAGATCTGAAAGGCGGCTTCCGCTCCCGGCCACGGGCAGTGCAGTTGATGCGCGGCGGCCGGGGTGAACCCCAGGCGGCCGTACCAGGCCGGATCGCCCAATGTCACGACCGCGGCGTAACCAAATTCATTCAGCGCATCCAGCCCCTCATACACCAGTTTGGTGCCGATGCCTTGCCGGCGCAGCGCTTCATCCACTGCGAGAGGTGCCAGCCCTACCCACTGCCGATCCTCCCCGGCGACATCCACCGGGCTGAATGCTGCATAGCCCACTACCCGGCCTTCATCATCGGTAGCGACGATACCCAGGGTTAACAAACCATCTTCACGCAGCTGCTGTACCAGGGAGGCCTCATCGTTACGGCCAAAGGCACGGCGTAACAGACTGTCGATGCCGGCAGCATCCACCGGGATTTCCACACGAATTAACATAATTCACCTGCACGGGAAAAGGTAACCGTGTCCTGTTGCAGTCCGGCTTCGATAAAATCGGCCAGTTGGGTCAGACCCTGCCGTAACAGAGGCGGCAGCGTCTCCAGATCCGCGGCGTCCATCAGGTTTTTCACATACAGACCCAGTTCGGTATCACCCTCAATGCGCAAGCGGCGTTGAAAGAAAAGCGTGTCCGGGTCACGGCGGCGGGCCGCGATGAGGATCAGGTCATTGGCTTCAGCGCTGAACCGGACATCCGGCGTGGCCGTTGCGCAAATTCGCAGGCGATCATTTTCAACGGTGACATACCAGCGCAGGCCCAGGTCCCGCACCTCGACCTCCAGCCAGCGGGATGCCAGGAAGGCCAGCTCCCCATCAGCCAGCGCCTGCCGGAATTGCCAGTGCAACAGCTGCTGTAAAACCTGTCGTTGCAGAGCAAACGGCATAAAGGTTAACGGTAGGCGCAGCAGCGACGGCCCCTGCCGCACAAGGCGTGCTCGTAATTGCTCCAACACTGGCATTTACTCCTCTGGTAAAGACTGGCGTTATTTTGCCACATCGGGATACAGGTTCAGCGCGCGGTATCAATAAATTTTGCACCAGAACGCAGGTGTGTACAGCGGAAATTATTCATCAGCTTATTAACAACCCGACAGAAACTGCCTCAAATCAATACATCACGCGGTCAGGTTGCCTAAAATCGCCGGCTGTTACGTCATCACCCATCAGGGTGGGTCTGCCGGGAATATACTATGGAGTTACTTTGCCCTGCTGGCAATCTGCCGGCGCTGAAAGCTGCGATCGAACAGGGGGCTGATGCGGTTTACATCGGCCTGAAAGATGATACTAATGCCCGCCATTTTGCCGGGCTTAACTTCACCGAGAAGAAATTACAGGAAGCGGTCAGCATCGTGCACCGCCACCGCCGTAAGCTGCATATCGCTATCAACACCTTTGCGCACCCGATAGGGTTTGAGCGTTGGCAGCGCGCCGTGGATATGGCGGCGTACTGCGGCGCAGATGCCCTGATCCTGGCTGACATTGCGATGCTGGAGTACGCCGCCCAGCGCTACCCCCAGCTGGAGCGCCATCTCTCCGTGCAGGCGTCCGCCACGAATGAACAGGCCATCGCCTTCTATCACCGGAATTTTGGCATCAGCCGGGTTGTGCTGCCGCGGGTATTGTCGATGCATCAGGTCAATCAGCTGGCGCGCAGCAGCCCGGTGCCGCTGGAAGTCTTTGCGTTCGGCAGTTTGTGCATTATGGCGGAAGGCCGCTGCTACCTCTCCTCTTACCTGACCGGTGAATCGCCGAATACTGTGGGTGCCTGCTCACCGGCGCGTTTTGTGCGCTGGCAACAGACGCCGCAGGGCATGGAGTCACGACTGAATGAGGTACTGATTGACCGCTATGCCCCCGGCGAAAATGCCGGTTACCCGACCCTGTGCAAAGGCCGCTATCACGTCGGGGAGTCGCTGTATCATGCCCTTGAGGAGCCCACCAGCCTGAATACGCTGGCGCTGCTGCCGGCCCTGATGGCGGCAAATATCGCCTCTGTGAAAATTGAAGGCCGCCAGCGCAGCCCGGCCTATGTCAGCGAAGTGACGCGCATCTGGCGGCAGGCGATTGATCTCTGCCGGGCCAACCCTGACAGCTTTGTTCCCCACCCCGCCTGGATGGCTGCGCTGGGCAGCCTGTCTGAGGGGACGCAGACCACGCTGGGTGCTTACCATCGTCAATGGCAATAGAGGAAAAGGGTCATGAAATATGCATTAGGTGCCATTCAATACTATTGGCCAAAACAGAGCGTGGAGGCATTTTACCAGGCTGCCGTTGAGAGCAGCATTGAGATTATCTATCTGGGCGAGACGGTATGCAGCAAGCGCCGGGCGCTGAAAGCGCAGGACTGGCTGGCACTGGCCAGGATGCTGGCAGACGCCGGCAAACAGTGTGTGCTGTCTACACTGGCACTGGTTCAGGCCCCTTCAGAGCTGACAGAGGTGAGGCGGTATGTTGAAAATGGGGCATTTTTGCTGGAGGCCAACGATCTGGCGGCAGTGAATATGGCGGCGGAGCAGCATCTGCCGTTTGTGGCGGGCCATGCGCTGAACGGCTACAACGCCTATACCCTGCGCATGCTGCACCGGCAGGGCATGGTGCGCTGGTGTATGCCGGTGGAGCTTTCCCGTGACTGGCTGGCTGCTCTGCTTGAGCAGTGTGATGCGTTGGGGCTGCGAGGAAAATTTGAAGTTGAGGTGCTGGGTTACGGTTACCTGCCGCTGGCCTACTCCGCCCGCTGCTTTACCGCGCGTTCTGAGAACCGCGCCAAGGATGAGTGCGAAACCTGCTGTATCCGTTACCCCACCGGGCGGCCCGTGTATTCGCAGGAGCAACAGCAGGTCTTTGTGCTGAACGGCATCCAGACGCAGAGTGGTTATTGCTACAACCTGGGCAATGCGCTGGCCGGGATGAAGGATCTGGTGGATATCGTCCGGCTTTCTCCCTCCTCGGTGGACGATCTGGTCATGGTTGAGCATTTCCGTGCCAATGAGCAGGGAGAGGTGCCGCTGGCTGTTGCCAACCAGGCGGAATGCAACGGTTACTGGTACCGCGTAGCCGGGCTGGCGCAGGTAGAACAGGGGTAGCCGGCGTTCTCCCGGCAACGCATGCCACAGCGATCATGCAGGGCAATAGCGCACATTCCCCTTAGGCAAGAAGCGTGGGAATGCGCAATACTCAGGTTTATCATTAGCTGGCGAGCTATTTCGCCACTGTATAAAACGTGGGTAATGACTATGTCTCATTCAAAGACCGTGTCCGAATCGAATACTGTGTCCCAACAAGCACCGTCCCAGCCGCAGACTGTTCCCCTGTCAGTGCTGGATCTGGCACCGGTGCCGCAGGGTCTGCGTCCGGCTGACGCCTTCCGCCACTCTCTCGATCTGGCGCAACACGCTGAAAAGTGGGGTTACCAGCGCTACTGGCTGGCAGAGCATCACAATATGACCGGTATCGCCAGCGCAGCGACCTCTGTGCTGATCGGCCATCTTGCCGGCGGCACGAAGACCATCCGCCTCGGCTCTGGCGGCGTGATGCTGCCGAACCACTCTCCGCTGGTGATTGCTGAGCAGTTCGGCACGCTGGCCACGCTCTACCCTGACCGGATCGATCTGGGTCTGGGCCGTGCGCCGGGCACCGATCAGCGCACCATGATCGCCCTGCGCCGACACCTTTCCGGTGAAGTGGACAACTTCCCGCAGGATGTGCAGGAGTTGCAGCACTATTTTGCCGATGCCCAGCCGGGACAGCCGGTGCAGGCGGTACCGGGCCAGGGGTTGCATGTGCCGATCTGGCTGCTTGGATCCAGCCTTTACAGCGCGCAGCTGGCGGCCGCCCTCGGCCTGCCGTTTGCCTTCGCGTCCCACTTTGCCCCGGACATGCTGTACCAGGCGCTGGCGGTCTATCGCAGCCACTACAAACCGTCAGAACGCTGGCCAACGCCGTACGCGATGGTCTGTGTGAATGCGATTGCCGCGGATACGACGGAAGAGGCGCAACGGATGTTCACCTCTAACCAGCAACAGTTTATTAATCTCCGTCGTGGCCACCCCGGCCCGTTGCCGGCACCGGTAGATGACATCACCAGCCTGTGGTCTCCGGCCGAGCGTTACGGCGTGGAACAGTCACTGCGGATGTCCGTGGTCGGGGATAAAAACAGCATCCGTCACGGCCTTCAGGCGCTGTTACGTGAGACGGAAGCGGATGAGCTGATGATCAACGGCCAGATCTACGATCATCAGGCGCGTTTACGCTCGTTTGAAATTGTGTCGCAGGTTCAGCAGGATCTGGTAAAAGAACCGCGCATACGCTGATTTCCAGAATCTCAGGCAAAAAAAAACCAGCCCGGAGGCTGGTTTTTTTAGGTCGCTAGCGCTTATGCATCGCCAAAACGACGTGGGGCACGCTGGCCGTCACGGTTACCTGCCGGACGACGCTCACCGCCTTCACGACGTTCACCGTTGAACGAACGCGGAGGACGGGCACCGCCTTCGCGACGCTCACCGCCGAAAGAACGGCCACGGCCGCCTTCACGACGATCGCCTGCCGGTGCGCCACCTTCACGACGCTCACGACGCGGCTGCGGCTGTGCGTCACCTAACAGCTGCATGTTCAGCGGCTTGTTGAGGATACGGGTGCGGGTGAAGTGCGACAGCAGATCGCCCGGCATGCCTTTCGGCAGCTCAATCGTGGAGTGGGTAGCAAACAGCTTGATGTTACCGATGTAACGGCTGCTGATGTCGCCTTCGTTAGCGATAGCGCCCACGATATGACGTACTTCAACACCGTCATCACGGCCCACTTCGATACGGTACAGCTCCATATCACCCACATCACGGCGCTCACGACGCGGACGGTCACCATCACGCGCGTCACGGCGATCGCCACGATCCGGACGGTCACCACGGCGATCGTCACGATCGCTGAACTCACGGCGCGGACGCGGCTTGAAGGCCGGCTCCGGCGGCAGAATCAGCGGACGTTCGCCCTGTGCCATTTTCAGCAGTGCGGCGGCCAGGGTTTCGATCTCCAGCTCTTCTTCCGGCTGCAGTTTAGACAGCAGTGCGCGGTACATGTCCAGATCGCTGCTTTCCAGCTGCTGTTGCACTTTCGCTGCAAACTTAGCCAGACGACGCTGACCCAGCAGTTCTGCATTTGGCAGTTCTACTTCAGGGATAGTCAGCTTCATGGTGCGCTCGATATTGCGCAGCAGACGGCGTTCGCGGTTTTCCACGAACAGCAGTGCGCGACCCGCGCGGCCTGCACGGCCGGTACGGCCGATACGGTGCACGTAGGATTCGGAATCCATCGGAATATCGTAGTTCACAACCAGGCTGATGCGTTCAACGTCCAGGCCACGGGCCGCAACGTCGGTCGCGATCAGGATGTCCAGGCGGCCGTCTTTCAGGCGCTCCAGCGTCTGCTCACGCAGCGCCTGGTTCATGTCGCCGTTCAGGGCAGCACTGTTATAACCATTGCGCTCCAGTGCTTCTGCCACTTCCAGGGTCGCATTCTTGGTACGGACGAAGATGATCGCCGCATCAAAATCTTCTGCTTCCAGGAAACGAACCAGTGCTTCATTTTTACGCATACCTGACACAGTCCAGTAGCTCTGGCTGATGTCCGGACGGGTCGTCATGCTGGACTGAATGCGCACTTCCTGCGGGTCGTTCATGAAACGACGGGTAATGCGACGAATCGCTTCCGGCATGGTGGCAGAGAACAGCGCGGTCTGATGGTCAGCCGGGATCTGCGCCATGATGGTTTCAACGTCTTCGATGAAGCCCATACGCAGCATTTCGTCAGCTTCATCCAGTACCAGACCGCTCAGGTTGGAGAGGTCAAGCGTACCGCGTTTCAGGTGGTCCAGCAGACGGCCCGGGGTACCCACAACAATCTGTGGGCCCTGACGCAGGGCGCGCAGCTGCACGTCATAACGCTGGCCGCCGTACAGTGCAACAACGTTTACGCCGTGCATATGTTTAGAGAAATCGGTCATTGCTTCAGCAACCTGAACCGCCAGCTCACGGGTCGGTGCCAATACCAGGATCTGAGGTGCTTTCAGATCGGCTTTCAGGTTGTGCAGCAGAGGCAGCGAGAATGCTGCAGTTTTACCGCTACCGGTCTGTGCCATGCCCAGCACATCACGGCCGTTCAACAGGTGAGGAATACACTCAGCCTGGATCGGTGACGGTTTTTCGTAGCCCAGATCGTTCAGGGCGGAGATGATCGGAGCAGACAGCCCCAGGTCAGCGAAAGAGGTTTCAAACTCAGTAGTCATGTACACGTGCCTCATATGAGATGGCGGCCAGTCTACGTAACTCGTCGAGAAAATTTTCAGTCATTTTCATTGAAAAGTGTGAACCGGCTCAAAATAAATTTAATAAACGAACAAAAAAGCCTCACCCGCTAAGGCGATTGACGTTGGTGAAAACCAAAGTAAATCAGGCTGATAGGTCCGTCAGCTATTGCTGGTCCGATTCTGATAGGTCGTCTTGCTCTTGGCCCAAAAGTGCCAATTCCAACAATGCGTAGCGGTGCTCAACAAAGTTATGGACATTGTTAGCAACCGTCAGCTTGAACAGTGCCGAAGCGCTGCTCTTGTCCCCCAGACTCAGGTAGTGTTTACCTAAATAGAAGTCAGTTTCACTGAGATGCTCAGCGAGCGAAGTGTTATCCGTTGCATCTGCCTTCAGGCGATCCATCAGCGTGTCTTCGCTAATGTTGCCCAGGTAGAATTCGACAATATTCCATCCCCATTGCCCTCTGTCCGCTTTGTCGTACCGCTGTTCCAGCGACACCTCAGCCTGTTTGGGGTCGATTTCTCGTTCCACCAAATAAAGCCATAACGAACGGAAGGGATCATTTGGGTCGTCTTGATAAAACGCCTGCAGATCATCCTGCGCCAGGCGGTACCGGCCACCGTAATACAGTGCGATGCCCCTGTTTAAACGCGCGTAATTGTAAGTTGGATCAAGCTCTAATACAGAATCAAACGCTTCATAGGCAGCATCAAAATTGCCTGCCTGCGTTAAGTAAATGCCCAGGTAGTTGAAAACTTCCGGCATGTCGGGACGAATCGCCAGCGCCTGTGAAAAGTCGTTTCGCGCTAACGCCCGTAATCCAAGGCTATCATACAGCACTCCACGCTCATATAACAACTGCGCACGCTCATCATCTGTCAATGCCCGGCTGGCAAGGATTTGTTCCATGCGTGCCAGAATGACTTCCTGCTGCAGCGTAGGCTGCAAAGGAATTGCCAGAACGTCGTCTTTACGCCAATCATTGTTGCTGCATCCTGCCAGCATAAGTGCTGTCGCAACATAACACCAGCGCAAGAAAGGCTTCATTTCCCACTCCCGAAGACAAACATTGGATGATCGTCCTGTCATCCGCTTGCTTAGCACAAAGGCTTCCTGCCCGCGCGATACGAACAGCGCCCTGCCGCGGCAAGGCGCTGTAAAACGGCATGTGACGTTATTCTGCCGCTGGTGCAGCCGCTTCCGGAGCCGGAGCCGTCGCTTCTTTAATGCTGAGACGTACACGTCCCTGGCGATCAACTTCCAGTACCTTAACCGGTACTTCCTGACCCATTTCCAGATAGTCGGTCACTTTCTCAACGCGCTTGTCAGCGATCTGAGAAATATGCACCAGACCTTCTTTACCGCCGCCGATGGCCACGAAGGCACCGAAGTCAACGATACGGGTCACTTTGCCCTGGTAGATGCGGCCCACTTCGATTTCAGCCGTGATCTCTTCGATACGGCGAATCGCGTATTTGGCTTTCTCACCATCCGTTGCCGCAATCTTCACGGTGCCATCATCTTCGATTTCGATGGTGGTGCCGGTCTCTTCGGTCAACGCACGGATAACAGAGCCGCCTTTACCAATCACATCCTTGATTTTGTCAGGATTGATTTTAATGGTGTGGATACGTGGTGCGAACTCAGAGATATCACCGCGCGGCGTGCTGATCGCCTGCTCCATCACGCCCAGGATATGCAGACGCGCACCCTTAGCCTGATTCAGGGCAACCTGCATGATCTCACGGGTAATGCCTTCGATTTTGATGTCCATCTGCAGCGCAGTGATACCTTCACGGCTACCGGCTACTTTGAAGTCCATATCGCCGAGGTGATCTTCGTCACCCAGGATGTCGGAGAGCACTACAAAGTTCTCACCCTCTTTCACCAGACCCATCGCGATGCCTGCAACCGCAGCCTTAATCGGCACGCCTGCATCCATCAGCGCCAGGGAAGCACCACACACGGACGCCATAGAGGAGGAGCCGTTGGATTCGGTGATTTCAGATACCACACGTACGGTGTACGGGAAGGCATCCGCTTCCGGCATAACGGCCAGCACACCGCGTTTCGCCAGGCGGCCGTGGCCGATTTCGCGACGCTTCGGAGAACCTACCATGCCGGTCTCGCCTACGGAGTACGGAGGGAAGTTATAGTGGAACAGGAAGTTATCTGTACGCTCGCCCATCAGCTCATCAAGGTTCTGAGCGTCACGTGCGGTACCCAGCGTGGCAGTCACCAGCGCCTGCGTTTCGCCACGGGTGAACAGCGCAGAACCGTGGGTACGCGGCAAGACACCGGTACGCACGTCCAGACCACGGATCATGTCTTTTTCACGGCCATCGATGCGCGGCTCGCCACGCAATACGCGGCTGCGAACAACATTTTTCTCAATGTTGCCCAGCATGTCCATGATTTCGCCGTCATCCAGCGACTCATCTTGTGCCAGCAGTGCAGCACGGACGTCCGCTTTAATCGCGTCAACCTGAGCATAACGCTCTTGTTTGTCAGTGATGCGGTATGCGTCGCCCAGGCGGGTCTCAGCCAGTTCCGCCACACGGGCGTACAGGGCTTCGTTCACCTGCTCCGGCTGCCAGTTCCATTTTGGTTTACCGGCTTCTGCAACCAGGGAGTTGATGTTCTCAATCACAACCTGCTGCTGCTCATGGCCAAAGACCACGGCACCCAGCATCTGATCTTCACTCAGCAGCTGCGCTTCAGATTCCACCATCAGCACTGCACCCTGAGTACCGGCAACCACCAGGTCCAGTTTGCTTTGCTTGAGTTCATCAGCCGTCGGGTTCAGGACGTACTGGTCATTGATGTAACCAACGCGTGCAGCACCGATCGGGCCGTTGAACGGAATGCCAGACAGGCTCAGGGCCGCCGATGCACCGATCATCGCAACGATGTCCGGGTTAACCTGTGGGTTAACAGAGACAACAGTCGCAATAACCTGCACTTCATTCAGGAAGCCTTCCGGGAACAGCGGGCGGATTGGGCGGTCAATCAGGCGTGAGGTCAGGGTTTCACCTTCGCTCGGGCGGCCTTCACGACGGAAGAAGCTGCCCGGGATGCGGCCTGCAGCGTAGGTACGTTCTTGATAGTTAACGGTCAGCGGGAAGAAGTCCTGGCCCGGCTTCGCTTTTTTGGCACCGACGACGGTGACGAAAACAGCGGTGTCGTCCATGCTCACCATGACGGCAGCCGTCGCCTGGCGGGCCATCATGCCGGTTTCCAGCGTCACGGTATGCTGGCCGTATTGGAATTTGCGTACGATCGGATTAAGCAAAATCATATCCTTCTTTAAGACACAGCACCGCATTGGCGGCTTTGCGTCAGTAACTTACCGACCTTCACATTACATCCTCGCGACTAATGACAATCCTTATCTTTTCCACTGAAAGACAAAGCCTCTCATTAGCCGCGCGAACCTCTGTAGCGGAAGATCCTCTTTGGAAACAACGCCAATACCTTAGCGCGCTCTTGTGTTGCTTCCTAGAATAAAGGGGCCAAATTTGGCCCCTTTACACTGAAACTCGCAGACTTAGCGACGCAGACCCAGACGTTCAATCAGGCTGGTGTAGCGTGCAACATCTTTACGCTTCAGGTAGTCGAGCAGCTTACGACGCTGAGAAACCATACGCAGCAGACCACGACGGCTGTGGTGATCTTTTTTGTGCTCTGCAAAGTGACCTTGCAGGTGGTTGATCTGAGCGGTCAGCAGAGCTACCTGAACTTCGGTAGAGCCGCTATCGTTAGCACCGCGACCGTAGTCGGCTACGATCTGTGCCTTAGCTTCAACGCTTAGAGACATGGTAATACTCCAGATTATAGATAAAAAATTACAGGTGCCGATCTCTAATTCAGCAACCCAATGCATAAGCTGCGCCATTCTACTCTTTGCCTTGGGTATTCGCAAGGTGAGCAGAAGTGGCTCAGACAGGGTTTTCAACCACCAGACGGCGCGGCGCAACACGGCCGTCATCCGCAATTTCACCCACGCCGATAAAGCGGTGCTCGTCCCCTTCGGTAATGCGCACCATCCCTTCTGCAGGGGCCTGTGCGGCCTGAACCGGCTGTCCTTGCTTAACGTAACCTGCAACGATAAGCGGCAGATTCACTTCCGGGAACTGCTGGACTGCACTGTCCATCGGCATCAGTAACGGGTCCAGCACGTCTGACGGTGCACGCCCTTCAGCTTCGCACTGTTCAAGCAGGCTGTTCAATTGCTCCAGGGTCACCATGCGGGCCACCGGATATGTCGCCACCTGCAGACGGCGCAGGAAAATCACATGCGCACCGCACCCCAGCATCTCGCCCAGATCATCAATGATGGTGCGGATATAGGTGCCTTTGGAGCAGTGGATTTCCAGCTCAAGTTCCAGCCCTTCATGGCGGATAAACTGAAGTTCATACACCGTGATGTCGCGGGCCTCACGCGGGACGTCAATGCCCTGGCGCGCATACTCATACAGCGGTTTACCCTGGTGCTTCAGCGCAGAGTACATCGACGGCACCTGTTTGGTGGCACCGCGGAAGCTCTCCAGCGCGGTTTCCAGCTGGGCAGCCGTGAAAGCCACCTCACGCTCAGAAATCACCTGGCCGTCTGCATCGGAAGTGTCGGTGCGCTGCCCCAGGCGGGCGATAACCCGGTAGCGCTTGTCGGAATCGAGCAGGAACTGGGAGAATTTGGTGGCCTCACCCAGGCAAACCGGCAGCATACCGGTGGCCAATGGGTCCAGCGCGCCGGTATGCCCGGCCCGGTTGGCGTTATAAATGCGTTTTACTTTCTGCAGGGCATCATTGGATGAAAGCCCCTGCGGCTTATCCAGCAGCAAAATGCCGTGAATATCGCGCCCACGGCGACGAGGACGTCCCATTATTCTTCCTCGTTGTCGCCGGCGGCAGAACGACGCTCCGCATCATTCTTCACAACATTGGTCACCAGGTTCGACATACGCATCCCCTCAACCAGAGAGTTGTCGTAGGCGAAGGTCAGCTCAGGCACCACACGCAGGCGCATCGCTTTGCCTACTAACGTACGGATAAACCCGGAAGCATCCTGCAAGGCTTTAATACCGGTGACGACACGATCGGGATCGTGATTTTCTGCCAGTACATCGAGGAAGGTCACGAAGACTTTGGCGTAGGCCAGATCGCGGGATACTTCGACGCCGGATACGGTCGCCATGCCAATGCGCGGATCTTTGACTTCACGCTGCAAAATGATAGCAATCTCTTTCTGCATCTCCTGGGAGACGCGCTGAGTGCGGCTAAATTCTTTTGCCATAAGGGATTCTCCAGACAAAGCGGGGGGCGCAAGGCCCCCCAATTGGATCTAAGCAGAGTGTCGCTGTGATTAAGCGATGGTGCGTTGGATCTCGATGGTTTCGAAGACTTCGATCATGTCGCCGGTACGAACGTCATTATAGTTCTTCACGCCGATACCACATTCCATGCCGTTACGGACTTCGCTGACGTCATCTTTAAAGCGACGCAGGGATTCCAGCTCGCCTTCGTAGATAACCACGTTTTCACGCAGTACACGGATTGGGCTGTGACGCTTGATGATCCCTTCGGTAACCATACAACCGGCAATCGCACCAAATTTCGGTGATTTAAATACATCACGCACTTCGGCCAGGCCGATGATCTGCTGTTTGTATTCCGGTGCCAGCATACCGCTCATCGCCTGTTTCACTTCGTCGATCAGGTCGTAGATCACGGAGTAGTAACGCAGGTCGAGGCTTTCAGACTCAATCACGCGACGGGCAGAAGCATCAGCACGTACGTTGAAGCCGATAACGATGGCGTTGGAGGCTGCAGCCAGGGTCGCATCGGTTTCGGTGATCCCACCGACGCCGGAGCCAACAATCTTCACCTTCACTTCGTTGGTGGAGAGCTTACGCAGGGAGTCGGCAATGGCTTCCACAGAACCCTGAACGTCCGCTTTGAAGACGATGTTCAGTTCGGAGACTTCGCCTTCAGTCATGTTGGCAAACATGTTTTCCAGCTTGGACTTCTGCTGACGTGCCAGTTTGACTTCACGGAATTTGCCCTGACGATACAGCGCAACTTCACGGGCTTTCTTCTCGTCACGTACTACGGTCGCTTCATCACCTGCAGCCGGCACGCCGGACAGACCCAGAATCTCAACCGGAATAGACGGGCCTGCAGAGTTAATCTCACGACCCAGCTCATCACGCATCGCACGCACACGGCCATATTCAAAGCCGCACAGCACGATATCGCCCTTGTTCAGGGTACCTTCACGGACCAGAACCGTTGCAACCGGGCCACGGCCTTTATCCAGGAAGGATTCGATGACCACACCGCTCGCCATACCGTTACGGATAGCTTTCAGCTCCAGGACTTCAGCCTGCAGCAGGATGGCGTCCAGCAGTTCGTCGATACCGGTACCGGCTTTGGCAGAGACATGCATGAACTGGGATTCACCGCCCCACTCTTCCGGCATAACGCCATACTGGGAGAGCTCATGCTTAACGCGATCCGGATCAGATTCCGGCTTGTCGATTTTGTTAACCGCAACCACGATCGGCACATTGGCCGCTTTGGCGTGCTGGATAGCTTCAATCGTCTGCGGCATCACGCCGTCATCCGCGGCCACTACCAGAACAACGATGTCCGTTGCCTGAGCACCACGGGCACGCATCGCGGTAAACGCGGCGTGGCCTGGGGTGTCCAGGAAGGTGATCATGCCGTTTTCAGTTTCAACATGGTAAGCACCGATGTGCTGGGTAATGCCGCCTGCTTCACCGGCCGCCACTTTCGTCGAACGGATGTAGTCGAGCAGAGAGGTTTTACCGTGGTCAACGTGGCCCATGATGGTTACGACTGGCGCACGCGCTTCCGCGCCGGCACCGGTGTCACGGTCACTCATTACCGCTTCTTCCAGCTCGTTCTCACGACGCAGGATAACTTTGTGGCCCATCTCTTCAGCAACCAACTGCGCGGTTTCCTGATCGATGACCTGGTTGATGGTCGCCATCGCGCCCAGTTTCATCATCGCTTTGATGACCTGAGAACCTTTAACGGCCATTTTGTTGGCCAGTTCGGCAACTGTCAGGGTTTCGCCAATCACCACATCGCGGTTCACGGCCTGCGCCGGCTTGTTAAAGCCCTGCTGCAGGGTGCTCGGCTTACGCTTGCCTTTACCACCACGGGTAACGGCGCGGGCCTCTTCGCGGTCAGCTTTGGATTCAGACAGCTTGCTGCCTTTCTTCTGCTTGGTGGATTTGCTGGTGCGGACACGGCTGCGGCGCTCGCCTTCAACCTGACGATCGTTCTCGTCTTCCGCTTCGCGGGCGTGGTGAGACGTGGTGACATGATAGTCAGCAGACTCGGATTCAGCAGGTTCAGCTGTTTCAGTCCATACGCCTGAATCGGCCATCTTACGGGCTTCTTCAGCAACAAGGCGGGCATTCTCTTCAACCTTACGGCGAGCCTCGTCTTCTGCTTTGCGTTTGAGTTCGGCGGCCTCAGCCTCGCGTCGTGCTTTTTCTGTCTGAGCTGGCTTGGTCATTTCGTCGGTATGTTGATTAGTCACTTTTTCTTTTTCCGCTGCGTCACGCTTAGCTTTTTCAGCGGCCTCACGTTTGGCTTGCTCATCGGCTACGCGCTTCGCTTTCTCAGCGGCCTCACGTTGAGCTTGCTCTTCTGCCAGGCGTCGTGCCTGCTCTTCCGCTTCGCGCCGTGCTTGCTCTTCCGCTTCAGCCTGAGCCTGTTCAGCCTCTGACGTGTCGCGTTTAACATAAGTGCGTTTCTTGCGGACCTCAATTTGCACCGATTTACTTTTACCGCCGGTGCTCGGAATATTCAAGGTACTACGCGTTTTGCGTTGCAGTGTCAGTTTATTTGACGCGCCGCTATTATCACGGTTCAGATGCGCCAGTAATGTCTCTTTCTCATGCTGGGTCACAGAGTCCGCTTCGGATTTATTGATCCCTGCGTCAGCAAACTGCTGTACCAGGCGATCAACCGAAGTTTGGATCTCTGCAGCCAATGATTTTACGGTTACATCTGTCATGCTGTTCCTTCCTGCTACAGTTTATTACGCATTGTCGCCGAACCAGCAGATATTACGTGCGGCCATGATCAGCTCGCCGGCTTGCTCATCGTCAAGCCCTTCAATATCTGACAGGTCGTCGACACCCTGCTCGGCAAGATCTTCCAGCGTACAAACCCCACGCGCAGCCAGTTTAAATGCCATGCTGCGTTCCAGACCGGACAGGTTCAGCAGATCGTCAGCGGGTTGCTTATCGCCAAGACTCTCTTCCTGTGCCAGTGCCAGAGTGGTCAGTGCAGCTTTGGCGCGTTCGCGCAGCGCTTCGACTGTATCTTCGTCCAGACCGTCGATTTCCAGAAGTTCTTTCATTGGCACATAGGCCAACTCTTCAAGCGTAGAGAAACCTTCTTCAACCAGGACTGTGGCGAAATCTTCGTCAATATCGAGGTGTTTGGTGAAGGTGTCGATTGCAGCATGTGCTTCGGCCTGATGTTTGGCCTGCAAGTCATCTGCGGTCATGACGTTCAGTTCCCAGCCACTCAGCTGGGAAGCCAAACGCACGTTTTGGCCATTACGGCCGATCGCCTGAGCCAGGTTGCTGGCTTCTACAGCGATATCCATCGTGTGGCGGTCTTCGTCAACCACAATGGAGGCGACATCCGCCGGGGCCATTGCGTTAATGACGAACTGTGCCGGATTGTCATCCCACAACACGATATCAATGCGTTCACCGCCCAGTTCACTGGAAACAGCCTGAACGCGTGCGCCACGCATACCGACGCAAGCCCCGACCGGGTCGATACGCTTGTCGTTGGTTTTCACAGCGATTTTTGCACGGGAGCCTGGATCACGGGCAGCCGCTTTGATTTCAATCACTTCTTCGCCGATTTCCGGCACTTCAATGCGGAACAGTTCGATCAGCATTTCCGGACGTGAGCGGCTGACAAACAGCTGCGCACCACGCGCTTCCGGACGTACGGCGTACAGAACGCCGCGGATACGGTCGCCCGGACGGAAGTTTTCACGCGGCAGCATGTCTTCACGCAGAATAACAGCTTCAGCATTATTGCCCAAATCCAGAGAGATGCTGTCACGGTTTACTTTCTTCACCACGCCGGTGACGATTTCACCTTCCTGCTCACGGAATTGATCGACCACCATCGCACGTTCCGCTTCGCGGACTTTCTGCACGATAACCTGTTTAGCGGTCTGGGTAGTGATACGGTCAAAGGTGACAGATTCGATCTGATCTTCAATATAGCCGCCTACATCAATAGACGGATCTTCGAACTGGGCAGCTTCGCGGGTGATTTCACGCGTAGGCAGGGTGACCTCTTCTACAACCAGCCAGCGGCGGAATGTATCAAAATCACCGGTTTTGCGGTCGATGCTGACGCGAACGTCAATTTCTTGCTCGTATTTCTTTTTTGTCGCCGTAGACAGTGCAGTTTCCAGCGCTTCAAAAATTTTTTCCCGCGGGAGGGCTTTTTCGTTCGAAACTGCTTCTACAACAGCCAGAATCTCTTTGTTCATCCTAGTTGCCTCATCCTAACTTTAAAAGTGGGGTACCAGGTTCGCTTTCTGGATGTTACTCAGCGCGAACACTTCATCTTTCCCATCCACAGTCACCGTGATCATCTCACCATCAACAGCCTTGATAATACCCTGCCATTTGCGACGGTTTTGCATTGCCATACGCAGGACAATGCTGACTTCTTCACCAAGATAACGGGTATAGTGTTCAGCGGTGAACATAGGACGATCAAGGCCCGGAGAGGAGACTTCCAGGTTGTAAGCCACAGTGATGGGGTCTTCAACATCAAGCACTGCGCTCACCTGATGGCTTACATCAGCACAATCGTCGACATTGATGCCGTCTTCACTATCAATATAGATGCGTAGCGTTGATTGGCGACTACGGATGAATTCGATACCGACCAGTTCATAGCCTAACGCTTCCACCGGCGCGGTAATCATCTCTGTCAATTTTTGCTCTAATGTGGACAAGCCCACCCCCAAGACATAAAAAAAGGGCTTAATAGCCCAGTGATTCTGTTGTCAAATAACAAAAAACCCCGATAAATCGGGGCTTTTTGCAACTGGACCCTATTTGCCGCAGTGCGGCTTCGGTGCACTTTCTGGCAAGAATTTTTTCAAATTGCCCTGAAAACACTGTTGACTATTTCACAGTATATTTGAAAAAAGACTTTTAGGGAAAGTGGTTGCGGGGGCCGGATTTGAACCGACGACCTTCGGGTTATGAGCCCGACGAGCTACCAAGCTGCTCCACCCCGCGTCCGAAACGTGGCGAATACTACGCCGAAATTTGCGAAAATGCAAATCTATAAAAGGATTGGTACCGAGGACGGGACTTGAACCCGTAAGCCCATGCGGGCACTACCACCTCAAGGTAGCGTGTCTACCAATTCCACCACCTCGGCACTTTTTTTTAAACAACCGTCTTTGCTGCTTATGCGCATTAACCGTTATTTGAAAAGCGTTTACTGCTGTTTGTGACGGCTCGCTTATTGCGGCAGGTCACTGTTCTGAGCCGGCGTTGCAGGTGCAGTTGTCTGCTCAGATTTTACTGGTTGACCCAGGTTTTCCCACTCACTGCCTTTATGGCTTTGGTTACTGCTCAGGTTGCCTAAAATCAGGCTGATGACGAAAAAGAGCGTTGCCAGAATCGCCGTCATGCGGGTCATGAAATTACCGGAGCCGCTCGAACCGAACAATGTGGCTGAACCACCTGCCCCGAAAGAAGCGCCCATATCCGCACCTTTACCTTGTTGCAGCATAATCAGAGCGACAAGCCCTAATGCCACGATCAGGAAAATAACCAGAAGAGCTTCGTACATAAACGTACCTGTATCCTTGCGGCTTCACCGCATGCCAATTGCTTCGCACCAATTAAGCAGGTCAGGCTAACTCACTCACCTACTGAAGCGGGTGTGAATACTAACCAAAGGGAGCAGGGTGCGCAAGGGCAATTTTTTATATCTGGTTTGATTGCGGAAAAAAACGCCAAATCATCGGGAGTTACCGCAGTTTGCCGGCCCTGCGCGCTGCATTGGCCGGCAAACTTATGCCTGTCAGCCCGCCGCTCTGACGGCATCCGCGATGCGGTTTGCCAGCGATTCAACCAGGATGGCATCTTCGCCTTCAACCATTACCCGGATCAACGGCTCCGTGCCCGATTTACGCAACAGCACCCTGCCCTTGCCCGCCAGCTGTTTTTCTACTTCTTCAGTCACTTTAATGACCTCAGGGGAGTGCAGCGGATCGTGTTCACCGGCAAAACGCACGTTCACCAGAATCTGCGGCAGTAGCTTCATGCCACTGCACAGATCGTGCAGGCTCATGTGGTTACGTACCATCGCAGTGAGTACTTGCAAACCTGCAACAATGCCGTCCCCGGTAGTGGTTTTATCTAATAGGATGACATGCCCGGAATTTTCCGCGCCGATGCGCCACCCTTTCTCCTGCATTTTTTCCAGAACATAGCGGTCGCCTACTTTGGCACGCGCAAAAGGAATACCCAACTGCTTCAGCGCCAATTCCAGGCCCATATTGCTCATTAGCGTGCCGACCGCCCCGCCGCGCAACTGCCCCTGACGAAGCCCTTCACGCGCAATGATGTACAGAATCTGGTCACCGTCGACCGGGTTACCCTGATGGTCAACCATCATGACCCGGTCGCCATCGCCGTCCAGCGCCAGGCCGACGTCCGCCTTCTCAGCCACCACACGTTTTTGCAGCTCACGCACATCGGTGGCACCGCATTTTTCGTTGATGTTCATCCCATCAGGTTCACAGCCAATAGCGATCACTTTGGCCCCCAGCTCACGCAACACGCTGGGGGCGATGTGGTAAGTCGCACCGTTGGCACAGTCCACCACGATCTTCAGCCCGCTCAGGCTCAGCTCGCTTGGGAAGGTACCTTTGCAGAACTCAATGTAACGGCCTGCGGCATCAACGATACGGCTCGCTTTCCCCAGCTCACTGGATTCCACACAGGTCAGGGGTTTTTCCATTTCCGCTTCAATCGCCTCTTCCACGTCATCCGGCAGTTTTGCGCCATCAATGGAGAAGAACTTGATGCCATTGTCGTAGAAAGGGTTATGGGATGCTGAAATCACAATACCAGCTTCTGCCCGGAAGGTCCGGGTCAGGTAGGCCACGGCCGGGGTCGGCATCGGGCCGGTAAAGGCCGCAGATAACCCGGCTGCTGCCAGGCCGGCCTCAAGCGCCGACTCCAGCATATAGCCTGAGATGCGCGTATCTTTACCAATGATGATCTTCCGGGAACCATTGCGGGCCAGCACTTTACCTGCAGCCCAGCCAAGCTTCAGGACAAAATCAGGCGTGATGGGGGCTTCCCCGACTTTCCCACGAATGCCGTCCGTGCCAAAGTATTTACGGTTACTCATAATCGTTTTTAATCCTTCGCATAAAGTGTTGCTTCAACCACGCGCATTGCCTCAACCGTTTCTTTAACGTCGTGCACCCGGATAATTTTGGCTCCTTTCATGGCGGCGATCACTGCACAGGCCACACTGCCGGAAAGACGCTGTTCAGGAGGGATGTTTAACAACTGCCCCACCATCGATTTACGGGACATCCCTACCAGCAGCGGCAAGTTAAAGTGATGCAGTTCTGACAAGCGGTTCAGTAACTGATAATTATGCGACAAATTCTTACCGAAACCGAAGCCGGGGTCGAGCACCAATTTTTCTTTAGGGATCCCTGCCTGTTCACAACGGGCAATATGGTGCCGGAAGAAGGTGAAGACATCGCCCATCAGGTCGTCATAATGCGGAGCCTGCTGCATCGTACGCGGCTGCCCCTGCATATGCATCAGGCAAACCGGCAGCCCGGTCTGTGCCGCGGCCTCCAGCGCGCCCGGCTCCTGCAACGAGCGGATGTCATTAATAAGATCTGCCCCTGCCGCCGCACTGGCCGTTATCACCGCAGGCTTTGAGGTATCGACAGAAATCCAGACATCGAAATAACGGGCCAGGGCTTCAACCACAGGAATCACCCGGTCCAGCTCCTCCTGCTCACTGACTTCCGCTGCACCTGGACGGGTGGATTCACCGCCGACATCGATCAGTGAGGCACCGGCATCCACCATGCTCTGGGCATGGCGCAGCGCGCGTTCAATGGTGTTGTGTTGGCCGCCATCTGAAAAAGAGTCTGGCGTTACATTTAAAATACCCATTACCTGCGGATAAAGCAGGTTGAGTGAGCGGCTTCCCGCGGTCAGCTGCATAGGTTGGTCTCCACCGTGTAGCATGTCTAACAGACAATAAAAAACCCCGGGCGAGCCCGGGGTTAGACATTAACAAACAACATCTCTGGCAAACGCAGGCTTACTTGTCGCCGAACTGCTCAGACATAGTATTGCCGGGGTTCGCTGTACGCGGGTCGTCGACCGGCGTTGGCGCTTTAGGCGAGCCGCCATCGTTCGAGTTGTTCCTCACCGCGTCATCCCAGCCTGCAGGCGGACGCACATCTTTACGGTTCATCAGGTCGTCAATCTGCGGTGCATCGATGGTTTCATACTTCATCAGGGCATCCTTCATCGAATGCAGGATGTCCATGTTTTCCATCAGCAGCGAACGGGCGCGTACGTAGTTACGTTCAATCAGGGATTTGACTTCCTGGTCGATAATACGTGCCGTTTCGTCAGACATGTGTTTGGCTTTCGCCACTGAGCGGCCCAGGAACACTTCGCCCTCTTCTTCCGCATACAGCAACGGCCCCAGCTTCTCAGAGAAGCCCCATTGGGTCACCATGTTACGTGCGATAGAGGTGGCTACTTTAATGTCATTAGATGCACCGGTAGAGACTTTTTCAGGCCCGTAGATGATCTCTTCCGCCAGACGGCCGCCGTACAGGGTAGAAATCTGGCTTTCCAGTTTCTGACGGCTGGCACTGATGGCATCCCCTTCCGGCAGGAAGAAGGTCACACCCAGTGCACGGCCACGCGGAATGATCGTCACTTTGTGTACCGGGTCATGTTCCGGAACCAGGCGGCCGATAATCGCGTGCCCGGCTTCGTGGTACGCCGTGGACTCTTTCTGCGACTCGGTCATCACCATGGAACGGCGCTCAGCACCCATCATGATTTTGTCTTTGGCTTTCTCAAACTCAACCATAGAGACGACGCGCTTGCTGCCGCGGGCGGCGAACAAGGCCGCTTCGTTCACCAGGTTAGCCAGATCGGCACCGGAGAAGCCAGGCGTACCACGCGCAATCACAGAAGCATCGATGTCAGGCGACAGCGGCACACGGCGCATGTGAACTTTCAGAATCTGTTCACGGCCGCGCACATCCGGCAGACCGACCACAACCTGGCGGTCGAAACGGCCCGGACGCAGCAGAGCCGGGTCCAGTACGTCAGGGCGGTTAGTTGCCGCAATGACGATGATACCTTCATTGCCTTCGAAGCCATCCATCTCAACCAGCATCTGGTTCAGCGTCTGTTCACGCTCATCGTGACCACCACCCAGGCCTGCGCCACGCTGGCGGCCTACGGCGTCGATCTCATCGATGAAGATGATGCAAGGTGCGGCTTTCTTCGCCTGTTCAAACATGTCACGGACACGGGACGCACCCACACCCACGAACATTTCAACAAAGTCAGAACCGGAAATGGTAAAGAACGGCACTTTCGCTTCACCGGCAATCGCTTTTGCCAGCAAGGTTTTACCGGTCCCCGGCGGGCCAACCATCAGGACGCCTTTCGGAATTTTACCGCCCAGTTTCTGGAAGCGGCTCGGTTCGCGCAGGTAATCCACCAGTTCGCTGACCTCTTCTTTCGCTTCGTCACAACCGGCAACGTCAGAGAAAGTGGTCTTGATCTGGTCTTCCGTCAACATGCGGGCCTTGCTCTTGCCAAAGGACATCGCGCCCTTGCCGCCGCCGCCCTGCATTTGCCGCATAAAGAAGATCCAGACCCCAATCAGCAACAGCATCGGGAACCAGGAGATAAAGATAGACGCCAGCAAACTCGGCTCTTCAGGCGGTTCACCAACAACTTTCACGTTTTTCGTTAACAGGGTATCCAGTAATTTTGGATCGTTAACAGGGAGATAAGTCGTGTATCGGTTACTGTCTTTCTTGGTAACGTTGATCTCACGTCCGTTGATACGTGCTTCACGAATCTGGTCTTGGGTCAATTCGGACATGAAGGTAGAATAATCTACCCTACGGCCATTCGACTCGCTGGGCCCAAAGCTCTGGAACACAGACATCAGTACAACTGCGATGACTAACCAGAGAATTAGGTTTTTCGCCATGTCACTCAAGGGATTAACCTCATATTACAACTGTGTTAACAAACAGCGTTAGGGTACTACAGTTTGCGCCCTGTCGCTACGATGTACACTTCCCGCGACCGCGCCCGGGAAGCGTCTGGCTTACGAATCTTAACCTTCGTAAACAGAGAGCGGATTTCGCGCAAATATGCATCAAACCCATCCCCCTGAAACACCTTCACCAGGAAACTTCCCCCTGGCGCCAGTACATCACGACACATATCCAGCGCTAATTCAACCAGATACATCGATTTAGGAATATCGACAGCCGGAGTACCACTCATATTCGGGGCCATATCGGACATGACCACCTGAACTTTCTTGTCGCCTACGCGTTGTAACAGCGCATCTAACACCATTGGCTCACGAAAATCCCCCTGGAGGAAATCGACGCCAACGATAGGATCCATCGGTAAAATATCACAGGCAATAATGCGCCCGCTTCCACCAATCTGAGTGACGACATACTGTGACCACCCACCCGGCGCGGCACCTAAATCCACAACGGTCATGCCCGGTTTGAAGAGTTTGTCGCTTTGTTGTATCTCATCAAGTTTAAACCAGGCACGTGAGCGTAGCCCTTTTTTCTGTGCCTGCAGGACATATTTATCGCTAAAGTGTTCCTGTAACCAGCGGCTGGAGCTGGCAGAACGCTTTTTATTGGTCATCGGTTTTCCAACTATCCTGATTTTAAGCCCATTTAACAGGCCCTTAGAGACAGGGTATTGATTACTTAGCGCACGGCAGCGGCGGAGAGGCAGATACCGGGTTGGTGATAGACCTGAGATGGCGGTAGAATGACCCGTTTTCAATCCCAACCTAAGCAAAAAATACGATGAATCTGAATAACAAACAAAAACAGCACCTGAAAGGCCTGGCGCATCCGTTAAAACCGGTCGTTATGCTGGGTAATAACGGGCTCACC
This sequence comes from Chimaeribacter coloradensis, assembly GCF_002858715.1. GTDB lineage: Bacteria > Pseudomonadota > Gammaproteobacteria > Enterobacterales > Enterobacteriaceae > Chimaeribacter > Chimaeribacter coloradensis. Next base: position 41,037 of record NZ_PJZH01000014.1, read on the forward strand.
GAAGGGGTGCTGGCCGAGATCGAGCAGGCGCTTGCGCATCATGAACTGATTAAAGTGAAGATCGCCGCTGAAGAGCGCGAAACCAAAACTCTGATCGTTGATGCGATTGTGCGTGAAACTGGCGCGGCTAACGTGCAAGTTATCGGTAATATTCTGGTTCTCTATCGTCCTTCTGACGATCGGAAAATCAGCTTACCGCGTTAAGCTTCCCACGTTTACTGAAAAGGTGCCATGTGCACTGCTCTGATAAAAGGCCGCATGCGGCCTTTTTCTTATCTTTACAAATGTAGCGGGATTGTAAGCATCCGGACAGACTTAAAGATAATCCACATGCAGAATTTCATATTCCACATCGCCGCCCGGGGTGTTAATCACGACCACATCATCCTGCTCTTTCCCAATCAGGCCACGGGCAATCGGGGAGTTGACGGAGATAAGGTTCTGCTTAAAGTCAGCCTCATCATCCCCTACGATACGGTAGGACTGTTCCTCATCCGTATCCAGGTTCAGCACCTTGACGGTGGCACCAAAAATCACCCGGCCATTATTTGGCATTTTTGTGATGTCTATCACCTGAGCGTTAGACAGCTTCGCCTCGATCTCCTGAATACGGCCTTCACAGAAGCCTTGCTGCTCACGTGCGGCATGGTACTCAGCATTCTCTTTCAAATCGCCGTGCTCACGGGCATCAGCAATATCGGAGATGATTTTCGGGCGACGTACCGTCTTCAGGTAATCAAGCTCTTCGCGCAATTTCTCTGCGCCACGCAACGTCATCGGAATCTGTTTCATAGTTACACTACCTCTACTTCTGTCCTGTTTAAAAATCCGCCTTCCTGACGTGTTCGGATGAAAATGCGCAGGACCGGCGTGGCCCTTCCGCTTCCAGGCGAGAAACAAAAGAATCCTGACCGGCAGAGCATGCCGGGTCAGGATTGGTTTTGCATTTTGATACGCATTTTAACGTAGAGTTCATTATGGGTCATCGTTTACTTTTTCCTGCTTTGCACCGTAGTATGGCGGCACATTATCCATCTGTTGCCCCAAAATTATGCGTTTTTCACGAATTGTCAGCGGATTAACCTGCGCATTTATGTTGTCTGCCCATGCTGCGCCGGTCGAAGATTATACGCAGTACCTGCCTGATGGCGCCAATCTGGCGCTGCTGGTTCAGAAAGTCGGCGCGACGACGCCTGCCATCGATTACCACGGCCAGCATATGGCCCTGCCGGCCAGTACCCAGAAAGTCCTGACTGCGCTGGCCGCATTGCTGCAACTGGGGCCGGATTTCCGCTTCAATACCACGTTTGAAAGCAGTGCGCCGGTGGCAGATGGCGTATTACGCGGTAACCTGGTAGCGCGTTTCGATGGTGACCCGACCTTTAAGCGCCAGAACCTGCGCAATATGGTCGCGGTGCTGAAAAAACAGGGCATCCATGAAATCACCGGGGATGTGATTGTGGACACCTCGGTTTTCGCCAGCCATGACAAAGCGCCCGGCTGGCCATGGAATGACATCACCCAGTGCTTCAGCGCCCCGCCGGCAGCGGCGATTGTTGACCGCAACTGCTTCTCGGTCTCGCTTTACAGCGCCCCTAAGCCCAATGACATCGCCTTCATCCGCGTAGCCTCCTACTACCCGGTGCATATGTTCAGCCAGGTGCGTACGCTGGCCAAAGGCTCGCCTGATGCCCAGTATTGTGAACTGGATGTGGTACCGGGGGAGCTTAACCGCTTTACGCTGACCGGCTGCCTGACCCAGCGCGCTGACCCGCTGCCGCTGGCCTTCGCTATTCAGGACGGTGCCGCCTATGCCGGTGCTATTCTTAAAGACGAACTTCAGGATGCCGGTATCCGTATCGGCGGCACTCTGAAACGCCAGACCCTGCCGACGCCGGCTGGTTCCGTGCTGGCGCAGACGCAGTCCCTGCCGTTGCATGATCTGCTGAAAATCATGCTGAAGAAGTCTGACAATATGATCGCGGACACGGTTTTCCGCACCATTGGCCATGAGCGTTTCGGCGTACCGGGCACCTGGCGCGCCGGGGCGGATGCCGTCCGCCAGATTTTGCGGCAAAAAGCCGGGGTGGATTTGGGCAACAGCATCGTGGTGGATGGCTCCGGGCTCTCACGCCACAACCTGCTCGCCCCTGCCACCATGATGCAGGCGCTGCAATATATCGCCCAGCATGATAACGAGCTCGATTTTATCTCTATGCTGCCGCTGGCCGGCTATGACGGCACCCTGCGTTACCGCGGTGGCCTGCATGAGGCCGGGGTTGACGGTAAAGTCTCTGCGAAGACCGGCGCGCTCCAGGGCGTGTATAACCTGGCGGGCTTTATTACCACAGCCAGCGGTCAGAAAATGGCGTTCGTCCAGTACCTGTCCGGGTATGCGGTTCCACCGGAGGATCAGCGCACGCGCCGGGCCCCGCTGGTCAGGTTTGAAAGCCGTCTCTACCGGGACATTTATCAGAATAATTAATCGATGAAGATACTGATTGTCGAAGATGATGCGTTGTTACAGCAGGGGCTTTCCGCGGCCCTCTCAGCGGAGGGGTACGCCTGCGATTGTGTCAGCCGCGCTGCGGAGGCTGAACGCTATCTTCCCGCCAGTCAGTACAGCCTGATTATTCTTGACCTGGGCCTGCCGGATCGCGACGGCACCTCGCTGTTGCGCCAGTGGCGGCGGGAGAATATGGCGTTGCCGGTATTGATTCTGACGGCGCGTGATGCGATGGAAGACCGGGTCGAAGGGCTGGATGCAGGTGCCGATGATTACCTGATCAAACCCTTTGCCCTGGCTGAACTGCAGGCGCGGGTGCGCGCCCTGCTGCGGCGTTACCAGGGGCACAGCGATAACCTGCTGACCCTGGATGATCTCACGCTGAACCTCTCTACACAGCAGGTGTCCCTGGACAATAAACCGCTTGAGGTGACGCCCAAGGAGTTTGCCATTCTCTCCCGGCTGATGCTGCGGGCCGGGCAGACGGTAAACCGGGAATTGTTACAGCACGACCTCTATACCTGGCAGGACGATTTAGGCTCCAACACGTTGGAAGTGCATATCCATAACCTGCGCCGGAAGCTCGGCAAAGAGCGTATCCGCACCGTGCGCGGCATCGGTTACCGGCTGGACGCTCAGCCATGATCAGTATGCGTCGGCGTTTGTTATTGATGCTGGCGTTGATTCTGCTGGTGACGCAGCTGACCAGCGTCTTCTGGCTCTGGCATGAGAGCCGTGAACAGATCAGCCTGCTGGTCAATGACACCCTGACCGCCAAGGTGCGCAACCAGCATGTCGAGATGGAGATTGCCGAGGCGGTCGCCTCGCTGCTCGCCCCCTCTCTGATTATGCTGGGTGTCACCCTCCTGCTCTCCTTCTGGGCCATCAGCTGGATTATCCGGCCGCTGAACCAGTTACAGCAGCGTTTACAGCGCCGCTCTGCCGATAACCTGACTCCGCTGCCGATCAACAGTGACATACAGGAGATCGTCTCTGTCACCACGTCCCTTAACCAGCTATTAGCGCGGCTCTCCAATACCATTCAGCAGGAGCGGTTATTCACCGCCGATGCCGCCCATGAATTGCGCACCCCTCTGGCCGGAATCCGGCTGCATCTGGAGCTGATGGAGCAAAAAGGGATCGCAGAAAGCCGGGTATTGATTGCCCGCCTCGATCTGCTGATGCACACCATTGAGCAGCTGTTGATGTTGTCACGCGCCGGGCAGAATTTTGCTGAAGGTCATTATCAGCAGATCAATTGGGTAGAGGAGGTCGCCCTCCCCTTGCGTGAAGAGCTGGAAGAGATGGCGGCACAACGCCATCAGACGTTGATTTGGCAGATGCCGGCACAAGCCCGGATACAGGGTGACGCGGTGCTGCTGCGCCTGATGCTGCGTAACCTGGTAGAAAACGCCCACCGCTACAGCCCGGAACAGAGCCACATCACCATTACCTGTGACGCGCTACCGGCGCAATGGCAGCTTACCGTCAGTGATGAGGGGCCGGGTATTGATGAAAGCCTGGCAGGCGAGCTGACAAAAGCGTTTAAGCGTATGGATCAGCGTTATGGCGGCAGTGGGCTGGGGCTAAATATCGTGATTCGTATCGCCCAGCTTCATCAGGGGAAAGTCACGCTGCAAAACAGGCCGCAAGGCGGGCTTGCAGCCTGTTGCCTGCTGCCCAACCGGCTCGATTTCGCATAAACATTGGTTTGCACACATAAAAAAGGTTGCCCGCAGGCAACCTTTTTTGTCAGCAGATTAACGCTGGTAAACGATTTCGACGCCTTCGTCGTCATCTTCGTCCCAGTCGTCATCCCACTCTTCTTCCGCTTCCGCCTCGGCTTCTGCCAGCTGCTCACGGTGGTAATCATCCCACATGAACTCCGCTTTCTCCGGCTTGGTTTCTTCAACGGCCATTTCGCGCGGTTGCGTGTTCAGGAAGCTCATCACATCCCAGCACAGGGCATTAACCCCGGCACGGTTTGCGGCAGAGATCAGGTAGTATTTTCCTTCCCAGCCCATGCCTTCGGCAATCGCCTTGGCGCGTGCTTCCGCTTCTTCATCGTCCAGCAGGTCAACTTTGTTGAAGACCAGCCAGCGCGGCTTCTCAGACAGCTTTTCGCTGTACTGTTTCAGCTCGTTAATGATGACGTGGGCGTTCTGCACCGGATCGGACTCATCAATAGGGGCGATGTCCACCAGGTGCAGCAGCACGCGGCAGCGCTCCAGGTGCTTCAGGAAGCGGATGCCGAGACCGGCACCTTCAGAGGCACCTTCGATCAGGCCGGGAATATCCGCCACCACGAAGCTCTGCTCGCTGTCCATACGCACTACGCCCAGGCTCGGTACCAGCGTGGTGAACGGGTAGTCCGCCACTTTCGGCTTCGCGGCAGAGACGGCGCGGATGAACGTGGACTTACCGGCGTTCGGCAGGCCCAGCATGCCGACGTCCGCCAGCAGCAGCAGCTCAAGGTTAATGTCGCGCTTCTCGCCCGGCGTGCCCATGGTTTTCTGGCGCGGCGTACGGTTAACGGAGGATTTGAACCGGGTGTTACCCAGGCCGTGGAAACCGCCCTTGGCCACCATCAGGCGCTGCTGGTGACGGGTCAGATCGCCCACCACTTCGCCGGTGCCCTGGTCGATAATACGGGTCCCGACCGGTACCTTGATGGTGATGTCTTTGCCGCGTTTACCGGTGCAGTCACGGCTCTGGCCGTTTTCACCCCGTTCTGCACGGAAAGATTTCTCAAAACGGTAGTCGATCAGGGTATTCAGGTTCTCATCCGCCAACAGGTAGACGTCGCCGCCGTCGCCGCCGTCGCCGCCATCCGGGCCGCCTTTGGGAATATATTTCTCACGACGGAAACTCACACAACCGTTACCGCCGTCACCCGCTACCACCAGAATCGTGGCTTCATCTACAAACTTCATTTGCTGTCTCCGTAAATCATTCGTCTGTCTGCTTCAGGGAAGCCACCAGACTTTTTTCTGTCCGCCCGGGCCACCAACGGTGACCAATTGCGGAAAACATTGCCCCTGACACCACAACGATTGCCCCGAGGTATCCCACCACATTCAGCGCAGGCACCGCGAAGAAGAGCGGCCAGGCCAATGCCAGTAAATTCGAAAATAGCAGGGTAAACAGCGGTGTCAGCGTTACCAGGGCACTTACCTGTGCCGCCTGCCAGCGCGCCATGGCCTCAGCCAGCGCACCGTAACCAATCAGGGTGTTGGCGCCGCAAAACAGCAGACAGGCGAGTTGCCAGCCGCTGAGTTGCATAATCATCCCCGGATGCGCCAGGGGGAAAAGCGCCACTGCACATAAAGTGTACAACACTACCAGGATCTGTTGCGATGCCAGGCGACGCAAAAGAACCTTTTGTGCCACGCCGTAGCATACCCAGACCGACGCAGCACAGACGCCGAGCAACACGCCCAGCGTGTAATCGGTCAGCCGGGTGAAAATCTCAATCAGGCTGCTGTTGAAAAACATGATCAGCCCGCAGACCAGCATGGCCGCCCCGATCACCTGGGTGATGCGCATCCGCTCTTTCAGGATGAACACGCTGGCGATCATCATCCCGACCGGGGAGAGCTGGCCAATGACCTGGGACGCCGTCGGGCTCAGGTACTGGAGCGAGGAGCTGAAAAAGATAAAGTTCCCCAGCAACCCTGCGGTGGCGATGGCAATCAGCGCCAGCCAGCGCGGCTTACCAAACAGCCGCAGCGACGGCAGCTTGCCTTTGACGGCAAGCAGCCCGCCCAGCCCCAGCGAAGCCATGGAAAAGCGGTACCAGACAACGGTGAAAGGGTCCATCACCTGAAGCACCTGCTTCATCGCGATGGGCAACGCCCCCCAAAATATGGCGGTGGTCAATGCCAGCATAATGCCGATGCCCGCCTGCTGCCTGGTTTCCATAACTTATCCCGACGTCCACGCTAAAATGTAAAAAGCCCCGCAACAGAATTGCGGGGCTTACATCTACCAGTAAGGCTCGAAAAACTTATTCAGCAACGATGCTGATGAATTTACGATTGTTCGGGCCTTTTACTTCAAACTTGACTTTACCGTCAGCCAGTGCGAACAGGGTGTGGTCTTTGCCGCAACCAACGTTGGTGCCTGCGTGGAACTTGGTCCCGCGCTGACGAACGATGATGCTGCCTGCCAGAACTGCTTCGCCGCCAAAGCGTTTCACGCCCAGACGTTTAGCTTCGGAATCGCGACCGTTACGAGTCGAGCCGCCAGCCTTTTTATGTGCCATTTTATGCTCCTAAACTTAAGCGCTGATGCCGGTGATTTTCACATCAGTGAACCACTGACGGTGGCCCTGCTGCTTACGGTAGTGTTTACGACGACGAAACTTAACGATTTTAATTTTCTCGCCACGACCGTGAGCAACAACTTCAGCGGTGATTTTGCCGCCATCGACGAAAGGAACGCCGATATTGATTTCTTCACCATTGGCAATCATCAGCACTTGGTCAAACTCAACAGCTTCACCAGTTGCGATGTCCAGCTTTTCCAAGCGAACGGTCTGACCTTCGCTTACTCGGTGTTGTTTACCACCACTTTGGAAAACCGCGTACATATAAAACTCCGCTTTCCGCGCACTCGCCTTTAGTAGTTCAAAGCGCGCTATAAATATTCACAATAGGGCGCGAATTCTACGCAAAAAAGCCTCGCATGACAAGAGCAGAATAAAGTCAGAAGAAGAAAAAAAGCACAGCTCATTTCGCGACGTTTATCTATGCCATTTTTCAAGTACAATCAAAGATACCGTTACTACGATGAGCCGCTGCGTGCGGTGCTCCCATTCATGGTGAAGAGCATCCTAATAGAAAAAAACACAATGAACCTTGAACAGATTACCGACCTTACCGCACAAGATATGGCGGCTGTAAACGCGATCATTCTCGACCAGCTCAACTCTGACGTCACACTGATCAATCAGTTGGGTTATTACATCATCAGCGGTGGCGGCAAACGCATCCGGCCGATGATTGCGGTGCTGGCTGCCCGGGCACTCAGCTACACCGGCCAGAAACATGTCACGGTAGCGGCCCTGATTGAATTTATTCATACCGCCACCCTGCTGCATGACGATGTGGTGGACGAATCGGACATGCGCCGCGGGAAAGCCACGGCCAACGCCGCATTCGGCAACGCAGCCAGCGTGCTGGTCGGCGATTTTATCTATACCCGCGCCTTCCAGATGATGACCGGCCTGGAGTCACTGCGGGTGCTGGCGCTGATGTCTGAAGCGGTGAATGTGATCGCGGAAGGCGAAGTGCTGCAGCTGATGAACTGTAACGATCCGGACATTACCGAGGAGAGTTACATGCGGGTGATTTACAGCAAAACCGCCCGGCTGTTTGAGGCGGCGGCGCAGGCGTCTGCCATCCTCTCGGATGCCACCGAACAGCAGGAAAAAGCGCTGCAGGACTACGGCCGTTATCTGGGCACCGCGTTCCAGTTAATTGATGATTTGCTGGATTACGATGCCGATGGCGGCACGTTGGGCAAAAATACCGGCGACGATCTGGACGAAGGCAAACCGACGCTGCCCCTGCTTCATGCGATGAAACATGGCAACGCGGAGCAGTCTGCCATGATTCGTCAGGCCATTGAGGAAGGGAATGGCCGCCACCTGCTGGAGCCGGTGCTGGAAACCATGCATCAGGTCGGGTCGCTGGCTTATACCCGGCAGCGGGCGGAAGAGGAAGCAGATAAAGCTATCGCCTGCCTCCGCATCCTGCCGGATACCCCTTACCGCCGTGCCCTGGAAGGGCTGGCGCATCTGGCCGTAAAACGGGATTACTGATCCCCGTGCCGGCGGCGGCTGACCCGCCGCCGGCTCCCCCGCCCCTTGCCTTCCGGCGTCATCAGGGTGCTGCCTGTCAGTCTTTCAGCGACTGATCATTTTCAGCTTCCTGTAAGTTCCTCGCCCCCTCTCTTTTTATAGAAATTTTCTGATTATTTTTCCCATAAAAAAGCCTGATATTTTCTCATTCATTGATTGATGAGCCCCTTTCACTTTCTTTCAGATCCTCTGTATTTCACTGCAATTGCAGGCAATATTTGGTATCTGGCACACATTTGCAGCCACTTTCAGAAAGTTGTTTGCGCAGGATTAAGAAATATGATGTTATTTATTTTCTGAAAATGCGGCGGTGGGTATCCCCGGCATACAATGCATCTGGATGAGTAAGGACAAAGGGAATGGAAGATAACATCAGGAAGGATTGGCATTCGGCAGACATTATTTCCGCCCTGCACAAAAAAGGGATGTCAATGGCGGCGCTGTCACGGGCAGCCGGGTTAAGCTCCTCGACCCTGGCCAACGTTCTTTATCGCCCGTGGCCTAAAGGCGAGTGGATCATTGCCCATGCGTTGGACCTGCACCCGCGCCAGATCTGGCCCAGCCGCTATTTTGATGAAGAGACGCGGTTGCCGGTAGAAAGGAAGACGCGCCGGCCGCTGCCGCAGGCGTTATGCCGGCCTGTGGTGAAAGCGAAGAGAGAGGTTGCACAGAAATCGCCGGTATCCCGTAAAAAAAGCACGGCGCAAGCGGCCAAAGACGAACCGCTGGCATAACGCCAGCGGTAGTGGGGTGGGTCAGTTGTTGATGAACTGTTCCCCCAGTTCAATATCCTTGCGCAGGACATCCAGCATCCCTTCCAGCGCCTGTTGTTCAAAGGCGCTCAGTGTGCCGATCTCCTGCCGTTCAGCCACCCCCTCTTTACCCAGCAACAAGGGTTGTGCAAAGAAGCGGGCATAGCGGCCATCCCCTTCAACGTAGGCACACTCCACCACGTTGCTTTCGCCTTGCAAGGCCCGAACCAGGGACAACCCGAACCGCGCCGCGGCCTGGCCCATAGAGAGCGTGGCCGACCCGCCGCCCGCTTTGGCTTCCACAACCTCTGTACCGGCATTCTGGATACGCTTGGTCAGCTCCGTGACTTCTTCCTCTGAGAAGCTGACGCCCGGCACCTGTGAAAGCAGCGGCAGAATCGTGACGCCGGAGTGCCCGCCAATCACCGGCACCTCTACCTCTTCCGGCTGTTTGCCTTTCAGCGCCGCGACAAAGGTATTTGCCCGGATGGTATCCAGCGTAGTCACGCCAAACAGCCTGTTTTTGTCATACACGCCCGCTTTTTTCAGCACCTCTGCGGCAATCGCCACCGTGGTATTGACCGGGTTGGTGATAATGCCGATCAACGCATTGGGGCAGGTGTCTGCCACTTGCTGAATCAGGTTGCGCACAATCCCGGCGTTGACGTTGAACAGATCGGAGCGATCCATACCCGGCTTGCGTGCTACCCCGGCCGAGATCAAGACCACGTCAGCGCCATGCAGTGCCGGTGTGGCATCTTCACCGCTGAAGCCTTGAATGTGAACCGCAGTAGGGATGTGGCTGAGATCCACCGCCACGCCGGGCGTAACGGGTGCGATGTCATAGAGGGAGAGTTCCGAACCTGAAGGCAATTGGGTTTTAAGCAAAAGGGCGAGCGCCTGACCAATACCGCCGGCTGCGCCGAGGACTGCAACTTTCATCCTATACTCCTTTTTATGGTAAACGTAAAAATGCTGTGAATTCAGAACATTAATACTTTACGTCATCGCGTGATCCACCACAAACCATTAACGGGGCTTGTGCGGGCCTAGGCGATAATTCAGCCCGAACATTAAGGAAACGGCGAAGTAAATGAAGATCATAGTGCACAAAGAGCCGTCAGAGTATGACACGATTCACAGGCTGCTAACCGTGAGCCGCATTGCATCAATGCACAACATTTGAACAACATAATAGTAATAACAATCCAACATATTGCCACTCCCCTGAAAACCCGACGGAAACGGCATATTCATCACGCAGTGATTTTGCTACACTCCGCGCCTTTCCTTGTGCGAGTAAGCCTCCGAAGATGAGGCCCAAACTTGCTTTTGCATAAAAATTCATTTATATGCATAATAATGACGTCAACTTCTGCTATACACGGTGCAACAATGCGTAATCCCGCAAAACAAGAAGATCTGATCAAAGCCTTTAAAGCGCTGCTGAAAGAAGAAAAATTCAGTTCTCAAAGCGAGATTGTTCAGGCGCTGCAAGAGGAAGGGTTTGATAATATCAACCAGTCCAAAGTCTCCCGGATGCTGACCAAATTTGGCGCGGTGCGTACCCGCAATGCCAAAATGGAGATGGTCTATTGCCTGCCGGCTGAACTGGGCGTGCCGACCACCACCAGCCCGCTGAAGAATCTGGTGCTGGATGTGGACTACAACGACGCGGTGGTAGTGATTCGCACCAGCCCGGGCGCTGCCCAGCTGATCGCGCGCCTGCTGGACTCGCTCGGTAAATCGGAGGGTATCCTGGGTACCATCGCCGGCGATGACACCATTTTCACGACCCCGGCCAGTGGCTTTTCAGTGAAACAGCTCTATGAGGCGATCCTCGGGCTGTTTGAACAAGAGCTTTAATCTGCCCGATACCGCAAGGGCGCGCAGTAAGCCGTTGCGGTGTTCCCCTTTTTTGCCTGTTTCCCCCTGCTCTGCCTCCGATATGCCCGCCAGGTGATTACTGCATAATTAATTATTTTGCTGTGCTGCTATTTACACGCATAATCCCACGCTTCTTTTCCCTCCAGCAGTGATTATCACTGCTTTGAACAGCACATTTAGTTAAATTGATTTAGCTTATTGATCTTACGAAAAATTAACGTTTAACGTTCATTATTTATACAATTTTTATGCTTTTTGGTTATTAAAAAAACAAAAAGCCTCCTGAAGTAACCTCAAAAACTATTAGCGTCCTATTTATTTTCGGATGTTACCAGGCGTATACTCCTTTCCGTGATGAGAATCACACTTTTTCTAACGAATAATAAAACACGATGAGGCAAAACCATGAACATTAAAACAACCATCGCAGCAGCAAGCATCCTATCTGCACTGTCATTTGGCGCATTTGCAGCACAATCTATCGATTCCACTCAGGCCGCGTCGCTGCAACCCATGGGCACCATTTCTGTCAGCGGTGTGAGCGCAGCGCCTTCTGACGTTCGCCAGGCCCTGTCTGAAAAAGCAGACAATAAAGGCGCGAAAGCCTACCGGGTTGTCGAAGCCTATATCAACGGCAACTACCACGCGACCGCAGAGATCTACCAGTAACAGAAAGGCTTAGTAAACATCTGAGGGATCGTTGATCCCGGCACGCATCAGAACAACCGGCAGGCAATACGTGTGATATGGCCTTAACGGTTGTTAACCCAACCCTGAGGAAACCATTATGACGATGAAAACCACACTCGCTGCCCTGGCCCTGCTCTCTGCTGTTTCTGCTGGCGCGTCTGCCGCAGAATTGATTACCGCCCCGGCAAACAACCTTACTCCGGCAGGCACCATCAGTGTCAGTGGGGTAAACGGCAGCCCGGCAGATATCCGCCAGGCGCTCTCAGACAAAGCGGACAGTAAAGGTGCAAAAGCCTACCGTGTGATTGAGGCCTACCAGAACGGTAACTATCACGCGACTGCGGAAATTTACCAATAAGTACCGGCCCGCTGAGTACCCTGCCCGCACCCTCTTCCCATTCGAATGACTATTTAAAGAGGGTGCCCGCTTTTTTTCAGGAACAGTCCGTTTTCAGGAATAGATCGTGTCATTAAACGTTATACCCGCCGTGTTGGGCCTGTGGGTTGCTCTGGTATGGAACGCCTCTGCCGCCCCCGTCCCCACCGACATGCATGATGCCCAGGAGAATACGCAACATGCTGAACCCCTGCCGATGACGCTCTCCCAGGCGTTAACGGCCAAAGCCAGCCAGAAAGCGATCAGTACACCTCGCCGTTATGGCGTGCTGGAAAGCCAGGAGTGGCATACCCGCCTGCCGGGATTCTGATAAACCCTCGTCCTATCCGACGAACCCCATTGCCCCCCTGTCGGGGGCTTTTTTTTGCCTGCGGTGACCGGGCACCGGGGTTTATTCCAAAAGAAAAGGGAGGCCGGCGCCTCCCTTTTATTATTCTCTTTGCGGATATTCAGCGCGCAGCTTTTGCCGCCAGCTTCTCCAGCAACTTCGTGTGGATGCCGCCGAAACCGCCGTTGCTCATCACCAGAATATGGTCACCCGGGTGGGCCGCCTTCACCACCATATCGGCCAGCGTATCCACATCCGCGCTCCAGTGCGCCGGTTGAATACACTCTTCCGCCACTTCCGTGACCAGCCACGGAATATGTTGCGGCTGGAACAGGAAGACCTCATCAGCCCGGCCAAGGGAGGGTGCCAGCTCGTTTTTGCACATCCCCATTTTCATGGTATTGGAACGCGGCTCCAGCACCGCCAGAATGCGCGCGGTGCCGCCCACTTTACTGCGCAGCGCTGCCAGCGTCGCCAGAATGGCCGTAGGGTGGTGGGCAAAGTCGTCATACACCGTGACGCCATCGGCTTCGCCGCGCAGTTCGAGGCGGCGGCGCGCATTGATAAAGGTGTCCAGCGCCCGGCAGGCATCGGCCGGCAACACCCCTACATGGCGGGCAGCGGCGATGGCCATCAGGCCGTTATGCATATTATGCTCACCCACCAGCGACCAGTTCACCTCGCCAACCCGCTCACCGTTGAGAAACACCTCAAACCGGCTGGCATCCGGCGTCAGCTTGGCGGCACGCCATGCGCCGCTTTCACCCAGCAGCTCCTGCTCGCTCCAGCAGCCCATCGCCATCACCTGTTTCAGGTGGGTGTCGTTATCCGGCAGGATGATTTTGCCTTTGCCCGGTACCAGACGCACCAGATGGTGGAACTGCTTCTGGATCGCTTTCAGATCGTCAAAGATGTCAGCGTGATCAAACTCCAGGTTATTCAGGATCAAGGTGCGCGGGCTGTAATGCACAAACTTGGAGCGCTTATCGAAGAAGGCGCAGTCGTACTCATCCGCCTCGATCACAAAGAACGGGCTGTTGCCCAGCCGGGCGGAGACATCAAAGTTCCCCGGCACACCACCAATCACGAAGCCCGGCTGGTAGCCGCAGGCCTCCAGGATCCAGGTGGCCATCCCGGCGGTGGTGGTTTTGCCATGCGTACCGGCTACGGCGATGACCCAGCGATCGTGCAGGACATCATCATGCAGCCATTGCGGGCCGGACATATACCGGATGCCGCGCTCCAGCACCGCCTCCACACAGGGGTTACCGCGTGACATGGCATTGCCGATGATCACCAGGTCCGGCGCGGGGTCAAGCTGTGCCGGATCGTATCCCTGAATAAGGTTGATGCCCTGGCTCTCCAGCAGCGTGCTCATCGGCGGATAGACGTTATCGTCTGAACCGGTTACGTCATGGCCCAGGGAGCGGGCCAGCATCGCCAGCCCGCCCATAAAGGTGCCGCAGATACCAAGAATATGAATACGCATATTATTTCCATTAGATCACGTCAGGTCAGCCGGTATTCTACCGCTCGGAATCGTCCAGAAGAAATGGATTTGCCTATGAATCGTCCATATCTTTACGTTAAACTCATTTCGCTTATGTTGGTGGTTTGTATAAAAAACCACTTTCCATCATTAGATTCAGGGATTGTGTCATGAAAACGTTAGGCGAATTCATTGTCGAGAAGCAGCACGACTTCCCCCACGCCACAGGTGAACTGACGGCGTTGCTCTCCGCGATTAAACTCGGTGCCAAAATTATCCATCGGGATATCAATAAAGCCGGGCTGGTCGATATTCTGGGTACCAGTGGCGTATCAAACGTTCAGGGCGAAGTGCAGATGAAACTCGATCTGTTCGCCAACGAAAAGCTGAAAGCGGCACTGAAAGCACGCGGTGAAGTCGCCGGGATCGCGTCAGAAGAAGAAGATGAGATTGTGATCTTCGAAGGCGCAGAAGATGCAAAATATGTGGTGCTGATGGACCCGCTGGACGGCTCCTCAAACATTGACGTCAACGTGTCAGTGGGCACCATTTTCTCCATCTACCGCCGTATCAGCCCGATCGGCACGCCGGTGAAGGAAGAGGACTTCCTGCAACCAGGCAGCGCCCAGGTGGCGGCAGGCTATGTGGTGTATGGCTCCTCGACCATGCTGGTCTACACCACCGGCTGCGGCGTCCACGCCTTTACCTATGACCCATCCCTGGGCGTGTTCTGCCTCTCCCACGAGAAAGTCTGCTTCCCGGAAAAAGGCAACATGTACTCCATCAACGAAGGGAACTACATTAAATTCCCGCTCGGGGTGAAGAAGTACATCAAATATTGCCAGGAGCAGGATGAAGTCACCCAGCGCCCTTACACCTCACGTTACATCGGCTCGCTGGTGGCGGATTTCCACCGCAACCTGCTGAAGGGCGGCATCTACATCTACCCAAGCACCGCCTCGCACCCGAAAGGGAAACTGCGCCTGCTGTATGAGTGCAACCCGATGGCCTTCCTGGCAGAACAGGCGGGCGGCAAGGCCAGCGACGGCATGCGCCGCATCCTCGACATTACGCCGGAATCCCTGCACCAGCGCGCGCCGTTCTTTGTCGGCACCCGCTCAATGGTGGAAGACGCCGAGCGCTTTATCGAGCAGTACCCGGACAACTGATTCGCACCACGTGGCACACTCCTGAAGGGCGATCGGCAGATCGCCCTTTTTTATGTGCAGCGCCCGTACCCGGCAGGGGAAGGATAAGTCTGAAAGTACCGGCGGCGGCGGCCCGGGCATTTTGCGGCAGGCTGACTGCATGTTAAAAGGACAGGCATTCATAAAAGAGTTGGCTATAATAGCCGGCACTCTAATTCTGGTTCGATGAAAGGAAACCACTATGAGCTTGAACAACGTACCGGCGGGTAAAGATCTTCCGGAAGACATCTATGTAGTGATTGAGATCCCGGCCAACGCGGACCCGATCAAATATGAAATCGACAAAGAAACCGGCGCCCTGTTCGTTGACCGTTTCATGTCCACCGCGATGTTCTATCCGTGCAACTACGGCTACATCAACAATACCCTGTCCCTGGATGGTGACCCGGTAGATGTGCTGGTGCCGACCCCGTACCCGCTGCAACCAGGCTCCGTGATCCGTTGCCGCCCGGTTGGCGTACTGAAAATGTCAGACGAAGCGGGCGAAGATGCCAAGCTGGTGGCCGTGCCGCACAGCAAGCTGACCAAAGAGTACGATCACATCAACGATGTGAACGACCTGCCGGAACTGCTGCGCGCCCAGATCGCCCACTTCTTCGAACACTACAAAGACCTGGAAAAAGGGAAATGGGTGAAAGTCGACGGTTGGGAAAATGCTGACGCAGCGAAAGCTGAAATCGTGGCCTCTTTTGAGCGCGCGAAGAAGTAAGCCACGCCTGCCCGGTTTTACGGCATGAGATGTAAAAACACCGCTCAGTGAGCGGTGTTTTTTTATGGGTTGACGGCGCGGCCGTTACTCCGCGCGTGGTTCACGCGTCAGCCAGTTACCACTGGCGATGCGCGGTACGCCCTCCAGCGAGCGCTTATAAATATAGATCCATGCGCTGCCATAGGGCGTTGCAATCAACTCCCGGCGGTAGTCCTTGGTATTGCTTTTCAGCTCATCCAGTTCTGCCAGAATACCGGCGTTAATCCGGTAGACTTCGCAGTAAATGGTGCCCTCACCGGGAACCGCCGCCGGATACTGCCCCAGATCATAGAGGTTGAACCCTTCCAACTCATGATCGCCCAACCATTGGGCGTTGGTCATCCAGTGACTGTTACCCTGCTTGCGGCGCAAGCTGCCGTAGACAATTATTCGCATCGTTAAAACTCAAACTGATAGAGCAAATCTAATGCCTGGTCGAGGCCAGACACCGCTTCCAGATACAATTTCGGCATTAACCGGTAACGTAACGTCAGGGTCGCCAAAGAATCAAATATCCCTACACCATATTTTACCTGCAGGCCGGGCAGCACATAACCGCTGACCACCACCTGGGAGCTGTCGCCCACCCCGGCGGTATCCAGGGCCAGGTTACTTACCCCGAACGCCTCGCCGATTTTACCCACAAGTTTACCACTTTGTGCAACCCCTAATCCGACCAGCATCGAGGTCATCATACTGCTGTCGGTGCCGGTGTCATCCAGCCCCTGGCCGCGCAGCAGGTAAGAGAGCGCTTCCTGCTGTGACATCGCCGGATCGGAGAAGATCTCCAGCTTCGGCTCATCGGCAGTGCCGGTGACTTTCACCCCGGCCACCACATCATTCTCGGTGGATTCCGGGTTACGGATCGCCTCGATGTTCAGCAGCGGTTGCGCCGGCGGGCCGGAGAAGAGCAACTGCCCTTTGCGCACCAGCAGATCCTGCCCATAGGCGTGGAAGCGGCCGGATGGGATATCGATCTGCCCGTTCAGCCCCAGCCCCTGCTGATCCTGTACCACTTTCAGCGCACCTTTCAGCTTGGCCCGCAAACCAAAGGCATCGAGCCGCACATTATCCCCGATGTTAACCGTCAGGTTGCTGTTGATCGGGATCGACGCTTTTTTGGTTTCGATCGGCTGATGTTGATCGTTGAGCATCACCTCATCCGACGAGACGCCCACCGCGCTCTCCGGCAGATCCTGCACCGTGATGCGCGCCCACGGGATGTCCACGTTGCCGCTCAGGGAAAAGAGCTGCGGCGTGGCCTCAAACACCAGATCGGGCGAGACATCCAGCCGCACCATCGGCGGCACGGTGACGCGCACCTTGTCCCCTTTCGCGGCGATGCGCGCACGCCAGGCATCAATCTGCGCCCAGTCGGCGTTACCGGCCAGCGACAGCTGACCCTGCGTGGTCTGGATCAGGCCGTTCAGCGTGGAATTATCGCCGTTGAAGGTCAGGCCCAGGCGGCCGCTGCTGATGTCGAACGGCATCCAGGCACCGTCAATATCCACATCACTCAGCGCCATCTGCCCATACACCAGCGGGCGCTGGGCCGTGCCGCCCAGCCGCAGAGTGGCGTTCAGCAGACCCTTCGCTTTCTCATCGCTTGAGAGCACCGGGTTAAGCATCGCCAGCGAAATATTATTGATGCTGACATTGCCTGAAATGCCGCGGCGGCGCTGTGGGTCAGTGATCTGCACATCCCCGGCCAGCTGGCCATTGTTGGCAATCTTAATCAGCCAGCCGAGCTGCGCCCGGCCATTCACCAGCCCGGCAGAGAGGTTGAGCGTGTCGAAGTCCACCGGCAGGGTTTTGCCCTGCACGTTCTGGCGCACTTTCACCCCTTTGCCGGAGAGGGAGACCGTGGCCTGCGGCAGCCCGCCCGTGGCTTTCCAGCTGACATCGGCCTTGCCGTTAAAGATGCCGCTGAGCTGGGTGTCATCGGTCAGGTAAGGTTTGGCTATCGCCAGATCCAGGCGGTTGAGCACCACACTGGCCTGCCCGCTGGCCCCGGCCTCGATGGTTTTCGGTACGCAGAGTTCCACATTCGGGTTCAGCCAGCAGTGCGGGCCGACGGTGACCCGTTGTTCGCTGTTGAAATACTCCAGCGCCAGGGTCCGGCTGAGGCGCACTTCGCCGACCGGCGTATCAAAGCGGGTATTGTTCAGGGTGCCCTGCCAGCGCTGGGTCTGGCGGTCAAAACTGCCTGCCAGCGCCAGCTGGCCGGAGACCGGTTTGCCGTCGATGCGCAGCTGCATCTGGTGCTGTTTCTCACTGCCTGTGGCCTCCAGCGTTAACTGGCGGATCGCCAGGGAGGCCTGCGTCAGCTGCTGCACCCGAACCGCCAGTTCGCCCTGAATCTGCTCGCCGGAGCGCACGTCCCCTTTCACGTTCACGCTGTTGATGCGCAGTTCCTGCCAGCGTAACCGGCTGGCGGTGAGATCGGCCAGCACCTGCGGTGCCTTGAGGTTACCGCGCAGTTTCAGGCTGCCCTTCGCCACGCCGCCCAGCCCCGGCAGGGCGTTATCCAGTGCAGGGGCATCGATCAGCGCGTCCAGCGCCCAGTTCTCATCCAGCTTGCCCTTCACATCCACCACGTTGCGGCCGAGCGCCAGGTGCATCTGCGGAATGTCCCACTGCCCGGCGGCGTTGCCGCTGAGCTGGCCGCGCGCCTCGACCTTGTTCTGCCGCACGTTACCGTCAAGTTGCAGTTCAGGGATGCGGAACTGCATGTTGCCGCCATAGAGGCTGCCCCGGGTCACGATCTTGCCGCGCAGGGTCGCCGGCCACTCCGGCCACTGTTTCGCGGTATTGATGCCGTCCAGCGTCAGCACGGTGTTCCAGCTGATCGCCTTGCTCCAGTCCACCACCCCGCTGAGGTCGGTATTGCCCTGAAGCGCCGCCACCCGCAGCCGTGCCAGCCGGAACTGCTCAACCGTGCCGCTGCCGTCCAGCGTGACCGTGGCAGGCGGCAGCCCGGCACCGCGGATGTCAGAACGCAGGCCAAGCCGGTAATCCACCGCCTTGCCGCTGAGGCTGAGGTCGATGTCCTTCACCTGATACTGCGGCTCCCCCACCAGCGGCCAGCGCAGTTCCTCACTCTTCAGGGAAAGCGCCAGCGGCAGCCCCGCTTCAGCCAGCTGGGTTTGCACCGTCAGCGTGCTGCGCACCGGGCCGGAGAGGTTCAGCGCCACGTTCAGTTTGTCACGCAGGCCACCGCCCACCGTCAGCCGTGCTTTCTCACCCTTGACCGGGTCGACGTTCAGCGTGCTGTTAACGTTCATCGCCAGCGGCCAGTTACCGCTGAGCGTGGCCTGGCCGCGGGCATTCAGTGTGCCCTGCGGGGAGTCCACATCCAGCGTATCCAGTTGCAGGTGCTGATCTTTGGTGCTGGCCTGCAGCAGCAGCGATGTCACCGTAACATCCGTATCGCCGGTGAGCCGCAGCTGGCGGCCGCGTATCGACTTCACGGTAATGTCCAGCGGCAGGCGGAATTCCGGCAGGTCCGGCAACAGCGGTTTGGCAAACAGCTGTTTCAGGGTCTCGCCCAATGGCGGCCCCGGTGGGGCCGGCGTGGCCGGTTCAGCCGGTTTGGTTTCAGTGACCTTCTCCAGCGCCAGCTGGGCGGCCGTCGGCAGCGCCACCAGCAGCGAGTTAATCTCTGTCGGCATCAGCGTCAGGGCGCGATCCTGCCACTGCAGCCCGGTGCGGAACTCACCCAGCGCAATGGCGGTGTTGTCTACCGTGACCTTGACGTTATTAAGCCGCAACATCCGCAGGGTCACCGGGTAAGGCGTGCTCAGGTTACTGCTGCCGGCCTCTTCTTCCGGCTGCGGGGCAGCGGGCGTCATCTCTTTGGTATTGACTGCCACATTCACATCCTGCGCCGTCACGGCGTTGACGCACAATTGGCTGCGGCGGAAACAGGAGAGATCCAGCGAGAGATGGAACTGCCCGGCGTTGACCGTGACACCCGGCATTTTATAGCTCACGCCGGTCAGCGTCAGGGAGCGCCAGCCCCCCTCCACGCGACCGATATCCAGCCCCGGCACCCAGCGGGCGGCACTGTTGATCACCAGATGCAAACCGGTTCGTGTCCCTACCAGGAAGGCCACGCTGCTCAGCAGCAGGAGCACGACGATCAGCACGCCGAGGGAAATCTTTTTCAAGCGGCTCATAATTCAGGCCCCAAACCAATGTAAAACTCCATGCCGTGCTCTTCCTGGTCGCCAATCGGGGCGGCGATATCCAGTTTCACCGGGCCGACCGGTGAGGCCCAGCGCACACCCACCCCGGCACCGGTCTTCACGTTACTCTGTTTAATGTCGTTGACCGCTTCGCCGGAATCGACAAACACCGCGCCCCACCACTTGCCGGTCACGTTGTACTGGTACTCCAGCGAGCCGGTGGCCAGCTTCGAGGCCCCGGTGAGTTTGCCTTCATCGTCCCGCGGTGAAATGGATTTGTACTGGTAGCCGCGGATGCTGCGGTCGCCCCCGGCAAAGAAGCGCAGGGAGGGCGGCACGCGTTCGAAGTCATTGGTTTCGATCCAGCCCAGATTGCCGCGCACCACAAAGCGGTGTTTCTCCGCCAGGGTACGGATCCAGACGTTTTGCGCCTGTACCACCGCAAAATCGATGTCGGAACCCCAGCCGGTATCGGAGACGTCAAGGGAGTAGCGCTGCGAGTCGCCCCAGTCCGGCATCAGCCCGCCGCGCTGGCGCGTGCGGCTGACGCTGAGACCGGGGTAGATCAGCATGGTGGTGTTGGTGACGCTGCCCTGGGTAAAGTGATCCAGGCTCCAGCGCAGGTTGATCGCTTTTTTCCAGCCGCTGGAAGCATCCCAGTAGCGCGCCACGTTGAGGGTGGTGCCGTCGGACTCGGTATCGTTGAGATCTTCGCGCTTAAAGCCGCCCTGCACCACGTAATACTGCTCGATCGGATTTTTCAGCAGCGGGATCTTGTAGCTGAGGTCCAGCTCCTGCTCCGGCCCCGACAGGTTCAGGGTGCTCTCCAGGCTGTGGCCGCGTGAGTTGAGCCACGGCTTTTTCCAGTTGGCTTTGATGCGCGGCCCGACGTCGGTGGAGTAGCCCACCCCGGTTTCCAGCGTATTCCGGGTACGCGGCGTGACCACCGCGTTTAACGGCAAGACCTTGTGCTCTTTGGCATTCTTGAATTCAGGGGCCACCACCACCGAGTTAAACCAGTTGGTGGCAGAGAGGCGGCGGTTCAGCTCAGCCAGGTCGCTGGCGCTGTAGTAGTCGCCCTCACGGAAGGGGACAAGGTTTTGCAGATAATCATCACGGATTTGCGCGCCCTCAAAGGTGACGCGGCCGAAGCGGTAACGCTGCCCGGTATCGAAGTCGATGTCCCAGAACGCCTGGTGCTGGTCCTGGATAATGCCGAGCTGGCTTTTGCGCATGGCGGCATCGAAATAGCCTTTGCGCACCGCCACGTTGGTAATGGCGCTTTTGAAACTGTCGTAGGTGCCGTGGTTAAGCTGGGTGCCTTTGACCGGGATGCTGTTTTTCTTCAGCGTCTGGTAATCCTCATCGTCTTTGCCCTGCCCTTCGATCACCACCGAGGTGCCGGCGATTCTCACCGGTTCACCGGGCGTGACACGCGCAATCAGCACCGGCCGGCCGGGCGGCGGCGTGGCACGGTATTCAAAGTCGATGGTGGGATCGTAATACCCGAAGGGCCGCAGCCCCTGGCGGACCGCCTTATCCACGCTGGCGCGGAAACGCCCATCAGCGGTGACTTCATCACTGCCGATGGCAGAAAGCCGCACCCGCACATTTTTCTCTAACTCCCCGCTTAACCCCTCTACCTGCAACCGCAGCGTCGCTGCATGTGCCAGAGGGGACGCCAGCAGTACACATAAAAAACTCAGTACCCGGTTTTGTCGCACACGTACTCCTGGGAATGTTCACTGTCCTGTAAAGCAAAACACGCTGGCATAAAAACAGCATCAGTATGGGCGAAATCATCCCGGCTGGTAGCCGTTTACCCCTGAAATTTTGATTATCGTAAGAAAATTAATCAATAAGAGCCGATGTATTGTGTGCAAAGACGCAATCAGATACAACTAACGATCCTTACCCTGCTATTGAACGGAGCGCCGCACGGTGCAAAATTTCGACAAAACTCAACCTGTTACCCCAGAAAACGCCCTGCCGGGGCGAACGACGCCGATGCCGGTCGCGCCACTGCATGCCGTCACCGGTCACGCCATGACCCACGTCCCTGACGGCATGGAAGAGGCGATTTTTGGCATGGGCTGCTTCTGGGGCGTTGAGCGCCTGTTCTGGCAACAGCCCGGCATTCACAGCACCGCAGCCGGTTACAGCGGCGGCTATACCCCGAACCCGACTTACCGGGAAGTCTGTACCGGTGAAACCGGCCATGCGGAAGTGGTGCGGGTGGTGTTTGATCCGGCGGTGGTGAGCTACCCGCAGCTGTTACAGTTGTTCTGGGAAAACCATGACCCGGCGCAGGGGATGCGCCAGGGCGGGGACATCGGCACCCAGTACCGTTCAGCCCTCTACCCGCTCTCCCCGGCGCAGCAGGCGGCGGCGGAGCAGAGCCTCGCCGCTTTCCGCCAGGCGATGCTGGCCGCAGGGGACGCCCGCCCGATCACCACGGAGATCGTGCCGGCGCTGCCCTTCTACTATGCCGAGGATGAGCACCAGCAATACCTGCATAAGAACCCGGAAGGGTACTGCGGCCTCGGCGGCATCGGCGTCTGCCTGCCGCCGCACTAAGCCCTGAACGGCCGCCTGGGTCACCTCTTCTCCGCTGGCGGCCTTCTCGGCGCTGCTGCTATACTATGCGTGCTGCAAATGTAGGCTGTTTGCAGCATTTCTGTCTGTAATTTTAGAATTTTTCACTCAGTGTTACCCCCTGCCTTAAACGCGCCGGTCGGGAACCGGAACTAAGCGGATAAACTATGCTAAACAGTATATTACTGATTCTTTTATTAATCGCCGTGAGCGCCTTTTTCTCCCTGTCGGAGATTTCGCTGGCTGCCTCACGAAAAATCAAACTTAAACTCCTGGCGGATGACGGCAGTATCAATGCCCTGCGTGTACTGAAGCTCCAGGAAACCCCCGGCATGTTCTTCACGGTGGTGCAGATTGGTCTGAACGCGGTGGCGATTCTCGGTGGTATTGTCGGTGATGCGGCATTTTCCCCAGTCTTCGAAACCTTCTTCATCCGCTTTATGTCACCTGAGCTTGCCGAGCAAATCAGCTTCATCTGTTCCTTTGTGCTGGTCACCAGCCTCTTCATCCTGTTCGCGGACTTAACCCCGAAGCGCATCGGTATGATTGCACCAGAGACGGTTGCCGTCCGGATCATCAACCCGATGCGTTTCTGCCTGGCGGTCTTCCGCCCGCTGGTCTGGCTGTTTAACGGGCTGGCGAACTGCATTTTCCGTCTGTTCAAGCTGCCGATGGTGCGCAACGATGACATCACCTCCGATGACATCTACGCCGTGGTGGAAGCGGGCGCGCTGGCCGGGGTGCTGCGCAAACAGGAGCACGAGCTGATTGAGAACGTGTTCGAGCTGGAATCGCGTACCGTGCCCTCCTCCATGACCTCGCGCGAAAGCGTGATCTTTTTCGACCTGCGCGAAAGTGAGGAGAGCATCAAGCAGAAGATCGCGACCCACCCGCACTCCAAATTCCTGGTGTGTGACGGGCATATCGATCAGGTGGTGGGCTATGTGGACTCCAAAGATCTGCTGAACCGGGTGCTGGGCAACCAGAGCCTGATGCTGAGCAGCGGTGTCCAGATCCGCTCTGCGCTGATCGTGCCGGATACCCTGACGCTTTCTGAAGCCCTGGAGAGCTTTAAAACCGCCGGTGAAGATTTTGCGGTGATCCTGAACGAATATGCGCTGGTGGTCGGCATCATCACCCTGAACGACGTGATGACCACGCTGATGGGCGACCTGGTAGGCCAGGGGATGGAAGAGCAGATTGTGGCGCGTGATGAGAACTCATGGCTGATCGAAGGCGGTACGCCGATCGACGACGTGATGCGCGTGCTGCATATCGATGAGTTCCCGCAGTCCGGCAACTATGAAACCATCGGCGGCTTTATGATGTTTATGCTGCGCAAGATCCCGAAACGTACTGACTTTGTGAAGTTCTCCGGTTACAAGTTCGAGGTGGTGGACATCGACAGCTACAAGATCGACCAGTTGCTGGTCACCCGCATCAGTGACAAACCGCTGACGCCGCTGCTGCCGAAAACGCCGGAGGAGCTGGCGCGCGAAAAGAGCCTGTAACGGCACCCTGCGCCCTCTTGTCTGCAAACAATAACGGCCCCAACAGGGGCCGTTATCTTTATCTGGGTAAGAGAACACATTACGGGGTGTTACCTGACCAGCGCTATGCGCCCGTCATTACATCTCAGCCTGCAGACTCATTACCTGGCGGTTCACTTCAGACATCACGCTGAAATGGCGCTTGTCGCGTACTTTCGGCAATAAGATTTTGCCGTTATCAAACTCAAATGCGCCTACATCTTTGATGTAGATCCGACCGCGGAACAGCGTTTTTACATATTTAGCCACTTTGAGCGGATTATAACGCTGAAAGATTCTCATTTTCTTACTCTCTCCATGGGGGGTTCGTTGCGCTCCTGCCAGATAAATAACCAGACTAGGGGCAGCTCTTCGAAACGAACGCAACGTAATAGACTTTAAAAATAGTCGTTAGTTCTGAAAATGCCACTCTGTTTTGTTACTTTTACAGAAGCTGACAGTTACTTGCGTGTAATCGATACAACGAAAATTGGGTTAACCGGTCTGGCTCCGGTTACCTTGCCGGAAAGCGATCCTTATCACGCTTACCAACAGGACAGATCACTGATTACAGCTTATGATGCTGCTTTCTACTATCAGAGCGCTCTTAAACCTGCAGCGGTCGCCAAGGAGAAAGCATGTTCAAGCATAGTCTGCTGACTATAGTGTTATTGGCTTCATCATTTATCGCCTCCGCCCACAATTTTACAATTATGCAACCTGTTCCGCCGGTCTATGTCAGTGACAAAGGTGAACTGCTGCTTGACCACGGCACCTTTCGTTACCAGCGCTGGCAAAGCGCCGCGCTGGCCGGAAAAGTGCGCGTTATCCAGCACATAGCCGGGCGCACCGCGGCAAAAGAGATGAATGCGCCGCTGGTTGAGGCCATCAAGGCTGCCAATCTACCTGCCAAATATTACCAAACGACGACAATCATCAATTCAGATGACGCCATCATCGGCACCGGTGCATTTGTGCGCAGCAGCATTAAAGAGAGTAAAGAGAGCTTCCCTTGGTCGCAGTTTGTAGTGGACGATCAGGGCGTGGTCCGCAAGGCGTGGGCGTTGAAAGAGGCCAGCTCGGCCATTGTGGTACTGGATGCCACCGGCAAGGTGCAGTTTGCCAAAGAGGGCGCGTTGACACCGGATGAAGTGCAGCAGGTGATTGCCCTGCTGCACCGGCTCATTCCGGCAACTTAATAGAGCGACACGCGGAAGCCGGGGTTGAGGAAGGATTCTCGTGGCGTGTAGGAGAGCGTCTGCCCCTGCCAGTCATGCACCTGCGCCCCGGCTGCCAGGGCCACCGCATGGCCGGCGGCCGTATCCCAGATAGAGGTTGGCCCGAAGCGCGGGTAAAGCTGCGCCTTGCCTTCGGCCACCAGGCAGAACTTCAGCGACGACCCAACCGCCACCGTCTGGTGCTCACCCAGTTGCGCCAGATAGTCCTGCAGCTCCTGGCTGCCGTGCGAGCGGCTGACCACCACCAACGGCGGGCGCGCATCCCGTACGGTAATCTGCTCCCGGCGGCCGCCCTCTTCTTTCCAGGCTTTGCCGTCTGCGGCGGAGTACATCACGCCGGTGACCGGCACATACACCACGCCCAGCACCGGTACGCCGTTTTCGATCAGGGCGATGTTGACGGTGAAATCACCGTTGCGTTTGATGAACTCTTTGGTGCCGTCCAGCGGGTCAACCAGCCAGTAACGGCTCCAGTGGCGGCGCGTCTCCCAGGCGGGCGGATCCTCTTCCGACACCAGCGGGATCTCCGGCGTCAGGGCAGTCAGCCCGCGTTTAATCACCTGATGCGCCGCCAGATCCGCCGCCGTCACCGGCGAGTCATCGCTCTTGGTCTCGACACCCAGGGGCGTATGGCCGTCATAGACATCCATAATCGCTGCACCCGCATCGCGGGCCAGCTGACAAATATGTTCCAGCATCCTCTACCTCTGCAATTTTGAACCTTATTAAGCAGACTAGTTATTTTTCCCCTGAAGATCTATAGCCGTGCCGGACAGGTTCGCCCCCCTTTGCCCCGCATGCCCGCCAGACGTGATTTCCTGCGCATTTTTAAGGGGTTAAATTCGGCATACTTCACAGTTCTTTGCGTCATCTGGTCATATTTACACGCTATTCTGCGAGCCCTGCCTGATAACTACCCCAAGGAGAACGATGATGAGGAAGCCCTGTTTTGCCCTGACACTGCTGGCCGCTGCGGTAAGCACGCATGCTGCTACCGTGGATCTGCGCATCATGGAGACCAGCGACCTGCACAGCAACATGATGGATTTTGACTACTACAAGGACACGCCGACGGACAAATTCGGCCTGGTGCGCACCGCCACCCTGATCGCACAGGCCCGCCAGCAGGCGACCAACAGCGTGCTGGTAGACAACGGCGATCTGATTCAGGGCAGCCCGCTGGGGGATTACATCGCGTCAAAGGGGCTGAAGGCCGGCGATGTCCACCCGGTCTATCTGGCGATGAACACGCTCGGCTATTCGGTGGGCAACATCGGCAACCATGAGTTCAACTACGGGCTGGATTACCTGAAGAAGGCGCTGGCCGGGGCGAAGTTCCCCTACGTCAACGCCAACCTGATTGATGCCGCCACCGGCAAACCGCTGCTGACACCCTACCTGATTGAGAAGAAAGAGGTGAAAGACCGCGATGGCAAAACCCACACGCTGAACATCGGCTACATCGGGTTTGTGCCGCCGCAGGTGATGGTCTGGGACAAGGCCAACCTTCAGGGCAAAGTCAGGGTTGATGACATCACCGAGACCGCGAAAAAATGGGTGCCGGAGATGCGTAAAGCCGGGGCGGATATTGTCGTCGCTATTCCGCACTCCGGCCTTTCCGGCGAGCCATATAAAGCGCTGGCGGAGAACTCGGTCTATTACCTCAGCCAGGTGCCGGGCATCGATGCGATTATGTTCGGCCACGCGCACGCCGTGTTCCCCAGCGACGATTTCGCCGCGATCAAAGGCGCGGACATCAAACAGGGCACGCTGAACGGCATCCCGGCCGTGATGCCCGGCCAGTGGGGCGACCACCTCGGCATTGTCGATCTGCAACTGACCAACGATCAGGGGAAATGGCAGGTAACCCAGGCGCGCGCCGAAGCGCGCCCGATCTTTGATAAAGCTACCAAAAAATCCCTGGCGGCCGAGGATGCCAACCTGGTCAATGTGCTGAGTGAGGCACACAAAGGGACCCGGACCTTCGTCAGCCAGCCGATCGGGAAAGCCAGTGACAGTATGTACAGCTTCCTGGCGCTGGTGCAGGATGACCCGACGGTGCAGATCGTCAACAATGCGCAGACCGCCTACACCCGCCATTTCATCCAGGGCGATCCGGATCTGGCCGACCTGCCGGTGCTCTCTGCTGCGGCACCGTTTAAAGTCGGCGGCCGCAAAAACGATCCGGCGAGCTATGTTGAAGTGGAAAAAGGCGAACTGACTCTGCGTAACGCCGCCGATCTTTACCTCTACCCCAACACGCTGGTGGTATTGAAAGTTACCGGCCAGGAGGTCAAAGAGTGGCTGGAGTGCTCTGCCGGGCAGTTCAACCAGATCGATCCGCACAGCAGCCGGCCGCAGAAGCTGATCAACTGGGACGGTTTCCGCACCTACAACTTTGATGTGATCGATGGTGTGAACTACCAGATCGACGTCAGCCAACCGGCACGCTATGACGGCGAATGCACGCTCATTAACAGCAAAGCCAGCCGCATCCGCGACCTTACCTATCAGGGCAAGCCAATCGACCCGGACGCCACCTTCCTGGTCGCCACCAACAATTACCGCGCTTACGGCGGTAAATTTGCCGGTACGGGTGAGCGCCATATCGCGTTCGCCTCGCCGGATCAGAACCAGGCGATCCTGGCGGCCTATATCAGCACTGAAACCCGCCAACAGGGCGAGGTGAAACCTGAGGCGGACAATAACTGGCAACTGGCACCGATTGCCGCCGCCCAGCCGCTGGACATCCGCTTTGAAACCGCCCCAACGACTAAAGCGGCCGCTTTCATCCAGCAAAAGGCGCGTTATCCGATGGCGCTGAAAGGCCAGGACGAGACCGGGTTTGCGATCTACAGCCTCGACCTCCGCCCGCAGCGGTAAACCAGGAAGGTAACGCAATAAAAAAGGCAGGGCCGGAAAACCGGCCCTGCCTTTTACTTATCTATGACGTACTACACACATGAAGTACAGCACACATGAAACGGGAAAGGGGATTACAGAATTTCCAGCAGCTCGACGTCAAAGATCAGCGCGCTGTAAGGCGGGATCGACGCACCGGCACCGCGCTCACCATAAGCCAGGTTGTGCGGGATATAGAGCTGCCATTTGGAGCCGACCGGCATCAGGGTCAGCGCTTCGATCCAGCCCGGGATCACGCCGCTGACCGGGAATTCTGCCGGCTGGCCGCGCTCTACGGAGCTGTCAAACACGTCGCCATTGATCAGGCGGCCGGTGTAGTGAACACGCACATGGTCCTGGCGGCCTGGGATCGGGCCGTCACCCTGCTGCATCACGGTGAATTGCAGGCCGGATTCGGTGCGGGTCACATCATCACGCTCCGCATTTTTTTCGAGGAACGCCTGTCCTTCGACGGCCATTGCTTTCTGTTGTTCGCGGCGCACGGCGTCTGCACGCTCGTGGACTTCGCGCAGGGCGCGGTGCAGGACGTCAACCGGAACCGCCGGCGCGTTCCCTTCGAGCGCATCGCGCAAACCTGCGGCCAGTGCTTCCGGCAGCAATCCTTCCAGGCCGGACTCCTGCAACTGCTGGCCAACCTGTAAACCGATGCCGTAGCTTGCCTGCGCTTCCACGCTGTCATAAGAAGGGGTTGTCATGCATTTTCCTCAAATCGATAAAAAGTCGAAGGCAGAGCATAACAGCGCAACAGTTTGCGGTAAAATCTTGCGTCAGGGAGGATGACATTTGTTGCTGAAACAGAAACAATACCGCCCCGGGAAATACCTGATTTACCAATCCGCTTAGTTCCCTGCTGTCTCTTTCTGCCTCAAGCAGTTATCAGACTATACTCAACAGGTAATATTGGGCTGCATAACGTCGCCTCCCGATCATTACGCCGGTACTTTTGTTTGCCCGCTGTGGCAAACCGCGTTGCAAGAGAGGTTGTCATGGGCAGAATCGCGCCCAGGAGAAGCAAAACCACCCAGGTCAATTCACCCCTGCGAAACCTGTGGACCACGCTTATGTCAAAAAGGCCGACCCGCGCCGAACATGAACATACACCCGACGATCAGGAACGCCAGCCCACGACGCGCGCCCGGCCGGCCTCATCGCGGTCATACCGCACCTGGTTACGCTCACCCTGGTTAAAAGCCGCCTGGGCATTTCCGGCCCGCCTGCACTGGATGGACCCGCTGCCCCTGCCCCATCGCCGCGGTATTCTGCTGGCGGCGCTGGTGGTGCTGCTGGCTATCCTGTGGCCCTCTGCGTCGACGCGTTACCCGGTTGAACAGCCTGTCAGCCAGGATTCGCGGGAGATTCCGTTACAGGCCAATTTGCAGGAGAGCGCCGCCCGCCCGGCGACAGCTGAAAGCGGCAGCGGCTGGCAGACTTACCGGATTCAACCCGGCCAGACGCTGGCGCAGCTCTTCCGCGACAATAATCTGATGGTCAATGATGTGTTTGCGATGGCGCAGGTTGAGGGGGATGACAAACCGCTCAGCAACCTGCAGGCTGGCCAGCCGGTCAAAATACAGCGTAATGCGCAGGGTGTGGTGACGGCGCTGGAGATTGACACCAGCACGAACCCGGTGCGGTTTATCCGCCAGCCGGATGGCAGCTACCGCCGCGTGGGGTAAGCGCGCCGGAAAACGCCCCTTCTCTTTTCCTTCCCGCCAAAAAGCAAAACGCCGGCACAAGGCCGGCGTTTCACAAGCAGCGGAGTAAAACTTACTCTGCTACTACAACGATGTTCAGCTGAGCGAACACATCGCTGTGTACCTGGAAGTGCACTTCGTGCTCACCCACAGTACGCAGGACGCCGTTCGGCAGGCGAACTTCGCTCTTAGCAACTTCAACACCAGCCGCAGTGACCGCATCAGCGATGTCACGGGTACCGATGGAACCGAACAGTTTGCCTTCGTCGCCAGATTTGGACGCGATGGTAACAGAGCCCAGCTCGTTGATTTTTGCAGCGCGCGCTTCGGCAGCAGCCAGAACGTCAGCCAGTTTGGCTTCCAGATCTGCACGGCGTGCTTCGAAGAACTCAACGTTTTTCTTGGTAGCCGGGACAGCTTTGCCCTGCGGTACCAGGAAGTTACGAGCGTAGCCCGCTTTCACGTTAACCTGGTCACCCAGGCTGCCGAGATTTGCTACTTTATCAAGCAGAATAACTTGCATTACCTTATCCTCTCAAAGTCGTTAATGGACAGTGGCCGATTACTGATGACGATCAGTGTACGGCAACAAAGACAGGTAGCGTGCGCGCTTGATAGCACGGGCCAGCTGACGCTGGTATTTTGCACGGGTACCGGTGATACGGCTCGGAACGATCTTGCCGCTCTCGGTGATGTAGTTTTTCAGCGTTGCGATATCTTTATAGTCGATCTCTTGAACGCCTTCCGCGGTGAAACGGCAGAACTTGCGACGACGGAAATAACGTGCCATTTGGCTAGTCTCCAGAATCTATCAATTCAATCTGCTCGGCATGCAGCACCATTTTGTTCAGCCCATTGCGCCCCTGAAGGCAACTAATGAAACCTGACACGGTAATCTGACTGCCGACCGTTAATCTGTGAGTTAATGCTTGTAGTGTGTGTCCGCTGGCGACCACGGGCATTCTGCACCATGCCACCCTGCTGAATCCGGCTTCCTGCTGCTGCGAGCGGTGCTCAAGCACAAACTGGCAGTGCGGTATTCCGGATGGACTGACTTTTCGCGTCGGTGTCTTGCACACTGTGCCGGTTAACACCAGGCGATTAGCCATCACGGCAATTACTCTTCAGAATCCCCAGCATCAGCATCATCAGAGGTTTCGTTGGCGAAATCTTCACGGCGGTCACGACGCTCGTCTTTCGCTTTAACCATCGGGGATGCTTCGGTAACCGCGTGCTTAGTACGCATTACCATGCTACGGATAACGGCGTCGTTGAAGCGGAAGTTAGTTTCCAGCTCATCGATCACTTCCTGAGAAGCTTCAACGTTCATCAGAACGTAGTGGGCTTTGTGCAGTTTGTTGATCGGGTAAGCCAGTTGACGGCGGCCCCAGTCTTCCAGACGGTGGATCGTGCCTTCAGCAGCGGTGATAGCACCGGTGTAACGCTCGATCATGCCTGGAACCTGTTCGCTTTGGTCAGGATGGACCATAAAAACGATTTCGTAATGACGCATCGAATTGCTCCTTACGGATTATTCAGCCTCCTGTCCGGGTCAGCCGCGGCCCATGGAGGCAAGGAACGTGTTTGTGTGCGGCTGAAAAATGACGCGCAATTATAGGTGGGCGGGCGGGGAAACACAAGGCATGAATCACGCGGGCGCGTTCTTTCCGGCATCCTGATGAAACATCAGCAAAAATGATGGGTAAACCGCGTTAACAGAGTTGAGCCGCAAAAAAAAGCGGCAAAAGCTGCAATTTTGATCAGTTTTATTGAATGTATTATTCAATAAAAGCGGATTTCTTAATGCCCTTGGTTGATTAAAATAGGGGCAGAGATGTCAGTATCAGGCGGCAATGGAAGTGATGTGCCCCATCCGTAACGATGCCCGAATACAATAAACCTATGCTGGCCGCAAAATGCAGTACCAGGGAAAATCCAAAAAATTATACGTGCGTTAAACGCCTGTTTTGCCGGCCCCCAGTGATGGGGGCCTTTTCATTTGGGCGCTCAACCCAGATGCCGGGTAAAGAATGCCACGCCCGCCTGTAACGCTGCCGGGGTGATTTTGTGCCCGATTTGCGGTTCGGTCAGGCAGGTGAGGTGCGTGTCTCTGCCTGCCTGTTGCAGCGCCCGGCGCAGCCGCGCGCTCTCCTCAGCCGGCACCAGATCGTCCGCTTCGCCATGCCAGAGCAGCAGCGGCCGGTTGCCCAGCAGTTCCAGCGCCGCGCTCATGTCATACTCCTCCAGAAAGGCGAGCCGCTGCGCCAGTGCCTCCCCACGCAAGGGCTGCCCGCCCTGCCGTGGCACGAACAGGCGGCGCGACAGGGAGTGAAAATAAGCCGAGCCCATAAAACTGGCGGCGGCATTAATCCACGGATAGCGCCCCAGCGCGCCCAGCGTGGTCATACCGCCCATCGACGCCCCGCAGACCCCGATTTTCCCTTCAATCAGTAACCCCTGCTGTTGATAAGCCGCCTTTAACCCCGGCAATTCATCGATATTGCTGCGCAGAATCTCCCAGAAGTGGCCCAGCCGCGTTTCTGCATCATTGTCATAGCGGGCACCGTGCATGGCTGCATCCGGCATGATCACCCGGAAACCGGCCTGCGCCAGTGCATACCCAAAGTAGGAGTAGACCTCTTTAGAGGAGGTAAACCCGTGGTAGAAAAATAGCGTGGGCAGGGGGATGCCCTGTTTCCCGGCCGGTGCCGCATGGATAAGCTCAATGCCGTTCACCTTCTCCTGGAACATCTCAATCATGCCGCTCTCCTGTGGTTGATGACGCAGACATTGCGTGGTTAATTCATAGAATAATTTTAATTTCCATGATCTAGATCAAGAAAAACAAGTTATTACACTTTCTGCCTAAATTTTCTCCGGCGTCTGCCGTTATTGCCAACACCTTTTCTAACCCATGAGATGAGAATAATGACGGGATTTTCCTTCCGCCAATGGGGCCTGGGCGTCAAGCTCTCTGTGCTGGCTTCACTGACTGTTGCTGCACTGTTTTTACTGTTTACGTTATCACTGACCCGCACAGCCGGGGATCAGATGAAAGCCCTGACACTGGAGGACATGAAAAATCAGGTCGAAGGCGTTGAAGACATGATTACCATGTACGACGCCAGCCTGAAAGCCGAGGTCAGCAGCTATACCCAGCTGTTCACCAGCTTTATGTCCCCGGCGTTCAGCCTGCAGACCACCGGCAACCAGACCGTGCTGAAAGCCGGTGACAGCGTCCTCAATAACAACACCGCCATCCCTGACGATTTCCTCACCCGCACCGGTGCCATTTCGACAATGTTTATGCGCCAGGGGGATGATTTTGTCCGGATTACCACCTCCCTGAAAAAAGAGGACGGGTCTCGCGCCATCGGCACGAAACTCGATCGCCAGAGTGCGGCCTATCGCGCTGTGATGGGCGGCGAGGTCTACAAAGGGCTGGCGACGCTGTTCGGTAAGAAATTCATTACCCAGTACCAGCCGGTCAAGGATCAGGCCGGCAAGATCATCGGCATCGCCTTTGTCGGGGTCGATATCACCCCGCAGTTTAACGAAATGCGCCAGACCATCCTGAGCAAGAAGATTGGCCAGAGCGGCTACTTCTTTGTGCTGGATGCCGCTCAGGGCAGCAACCGCGGTCACTACCTCTTCCACCCGCGCGCCGAAGGCCAGACGCCGGGCTGGGATGCCGCGGTGCTTGATCAGGTGCTGGCGACCCCGCAAGGTACCCAGACTTATCATGACAGCAGCCTGCCGGCCGGCAGCGGCGCGCAGATCATGGTCTACCACAGCCTGCCCGCCTGGGGCTGGGTCGTGGCCGGGACGGCCGATGAAGACGAAATCATGGCGGAGATCACCCACAGCCGGAACCTGTTCCTGGGGATTGGGGTGGTGCTTGTCGCGCTGTTTGCCGCGCTGTTTATGCTGGTGACCCGCAACTGGCTAAGCCGCCCGCTGGAGCAGGTGGTGAAAGTCGCTGAGCAATATGCCGCAGGCAACCTGAGCGCCAGCCTGAGCACGACCCGCCAGGATGAAGTGGGCCGGATGATGACGGCGATGGACGGCATCGGCCGCGGCCTGGCGCGCATTGTGTCCCAGGTGCGCGAAGCCGCCGTGGAGATCAACCAGAGCACCGCCTCGCTGGCTGCCGACAGTGAAAACATCACCGGTCAGATCTCCCGCCAGGCCAGCAGCCTGGAGGAGACCTCCGCCAGCATGGAGCAGCTGACCGCGACCGTGCAGCAGAATGCGGAGAACGTCTCAGAAGCGATGAAACTGGTCCGCCAGACCGAAACAGCCGCCCAGAACGGCGGTGAGGCGGTCACCTCTGCGGTCTCGACCATGAGCGACATCAAGGGCGCGTCCCAGCGGATTGCCGACATCACCAGCGTTATCGAGTCCATCGCGTTCCAGACCAATATTCTGGCGCTGAATGCGGCGGTAGAAGCGGCCCGGGCCGGTGAACACGGTAAAGGTTTTGCCGTGGTAGCCGCCGAGGTGCGCGCGCTGGCACAGCGCAGTGCCAAATCGGTTAAAGAGATTGAAACGCTGATTGCCGAATCCCTGGACAAGGTCGAACAGGGGAACCGCATCTCGATGCAGACCCACGAAGCGATGAATGACATCCTCAGCCGGGTGCAGCAGGTGCGGATGATCGTCAGTGATATTGACGTCGCCTCCCATGAGCAGTCCGCCGGGATCGGCCAGGTCAACATCGCCATTGTGCAGATTGGTCAGGCGACCCAGGAGAACGCCATGCTGGTCAGCAGCTCTGAAGAGACGGCCGCCGCGCTGAACCAGAAAGGGCAGCACCTGAAGAAGCTGGTCAGCATGTTCCAGCTTGATTAAAAAAACATCACACCTTCGCACCAGGCGATCCGCGCTACACTAAAGGCTGATGCTGTGAGGAGGAAAGAGATGACGTTTTCGCGTTTACTGACCGGTGCGTTGCTGGTGAGCGTTTTGAGCGGGTGCAGCACGTTGCACGACACGCCCAGGCCGCCGCCGCCGGTGACCGCCGGTGCACAGGAGATTACCCGTGCCCAGGTGGGTACGCTGCAAAAGATGGGCACCATTTCGGTCACCGAGCGCGGCAGCCCGATGGATGCCGCCCGGGCGTTGCAGAAAAAAGCGGATGCCAGCGGTGCCCACTACTACCTGGTGCTGATGAACGATGAAACCATTGTTCCCGGAACCTGGTATTCGCAGGCCATTCTCTACCGCTGAGCAACCTGATCTCTCCCAAAGGCACCTGACGGTGCCTTTTTTATGCGCCGGTTGCCCGGTTGAGCAGGTCAGTGCAGAGGCTCTCCGGCAAGGTGCTGTCACCGCGGTGATCAAACGCCATCCGGCACCAGGCCTCGGCCAGCGGCGGTGAGGCGTGGCGCAATAATTCAGCCCCGCTGCACAGCATGAAAAGTTGGCCGGTCATCTGCCGCCCCTGCGCTTCTTCCGGTTTCTGGAGCTGCTGGCTCAACTGCCGCCAGCTGCGGTCAAACAGCCGGTTCTGGCCGCGCACCTCATACATCTCCCGGTGCAGCATCTCTGCTGCGCCGGGCATCTTGTGCAGCGTGCGCAGCACATCCAGGCACATCACATTGCCCGAACCTTCCCAGATGCTGTTAACCGGTGCTTCGCGGTAAAGGCGCGGCAGTTCGCTCTCTTCGCAATAACCGATGCCGCCCAGCACCTCCATCGCCTCGGCCACAAAGGCGCTGCCGTGATGGCAGACGGCATACTTGGCCGCCGGGGTCAGCAGGCGGGTAAAGGCAAGCTGGTGCGCATCGTGCCGCTGCTCCCACGCCCGGGCCAGCCGGAACAGCAGCGCGGTCTGCCCCTCCAGACGCAGCGCCAGCCGCGCCAGCCCCTGACGCATCAGCGGCTGATCCGCCAGCACTTTGCCGAAGGCCTGCCGCTGCAAAGCGTGGTAGAGCGCCACGGAGAGCGCCCGGCGCATCAGGGCATGGCTGCCGAGGGCGCAGTCAAAGCGGGTATGCCCGCCCATGGTCAGGATCTGGCGGATGCCGTCCCCCTCCTCCCCCACCAGCCAGCCGGCCGCGTCCTGAAATTCAGCTTCACTGCTGGCATTGGAACGGTTGCCGAGTTTCTCTTTCAGCCGCTCCAGCCGGATGGCGTTGCGCGTGCCGTCCGGCAGCAGGCGCGGCAGGAAAAAGCAGGATAAGCCGCCCTCCGCCTGCGCCAGCACCAGGTGCGCGTCACTTTGCGGCACGGAGAAAAACCATTTGTGCCCCACCAGCCGGTAGCACTCTCCCGGCCCGCGCGCGCCCTCGGGCTGGGCGCGGGTGGTGTTGCTCAGCACATCGGAGCCGCCCTGTTTTTCCGTCATTCCCATGCCGATCAGCAGGCCGCGTTTCTGGCTGCCCGGCTGGCTGTGGGTGTCATAACGGTCAGAGAGCAGGCCCGGTAACCAGTCGCGGAATATACCGGGCAAGGCGCGTTGCAGCAGCGGGATGGCACCAAAGGTCATGGTGATGGGGCAGAGCGTGCCCGACTCCACCTGCCCATGCAGAATAAAGCGGGCGGCGCGGGCCGCAAACGAGCCGATGCGCGCCTCCTCCTGCCAGGGCAGATTATGCACGCGGTTGGTAATCAGCCCCTGCATCAGCAAATGCCAGGCCGGGTGAAAACGCACCTCGTCCAGCCGCTGGCCGGCGGCATCATAACGCAGCAGTTCCGGCGGGTTGGCGTTCGCCAGCCTTCCCAGCTCCAGCGACTCCGCGCTGCCGAGCTGCTGGCCCACTGACGCCAGAAGATCGGCGTCCCACCCTGCCTGAGCGCGGGTAATAGCTTCCCGCAGCGGCGTGTCGGACAGAAACAGGTTGCTGTTGCTCAGCGGTTTGGGCTGATTAAAGACGGTATGTGTTTGCCAGCGCATAGCTCTCCCCAGACGGATCAACGACGGGAATAAGTATGGCTGTTTTAGGGGGCAGTGCCGCTGGGGCGATCACAAAGACGGGAGGAAAGCGCCGGGGCAGAACGCCCCGGCGCAGGGATCAGGCTTTGGCGCTGCGCTGGCGCACCACTTCAAACAAACAGACGCCGGTCGCAACCGAGACATTCAGCGACGAGACCGAACCGGCCATCGGGATGCTGATCAGCTCATCACAGTGTTCGCGGGTCAGGCGGCGCATCCCTTCACCTTCCGCGCCCATCACCAGCGCCATCGGGCCGGTCATTTTGCTCTGGTAGACGCTGTGGTCAGCTTCACCGGCTGTGCCCACGATCCAGACATTGCTCTCCTGCAACAGGCGCAGGGTGCGGGCCAGGTTGGTCACCCGGATCAGCGGCACAGTTTCCGCCGCGCCACTGGCAACCTTTTTCGCCGTGGCGTTCAGTGCCGCAGAACGGTCACGCGGCACGATCACCGCATGGACGCCCGCCGCATCGGCGGTACGCAAACAGGCACCGAGGTTATGCGGGTCGGTAACACCGTCCAGCACCAGCAGCAGCGGGTTTTCTACGCTCTCGAGCAGCCCCGGGAGATCGTTCTCCTGGTACTGGCGGCCTTCACGCACGCGCGCCACGATGCCCTGATGCACCGCACCTTCTACTTTTTCATCCAGCCACTGCCGGTTAGCCACCTGGATCACAATGCCGGTGGCTTCTAGTTCGGCAATCAGCGGCTGAAGGCGGCGATCGTCACGCCCTTTCAGGATAAACACTTCCAGGAAACGTTGCGGGTCGCGCTCCAACAGCGCCTGGACGGCATGGATGCCGTAAATAATTTCGCTCATGATGCTCTTTAACAAGGTCAAACGGGCGGGTTCGCCCGTGGGGTATCGGGTCAGCGGGCGGGACGGCCGTCAGTGACAGCCGCCGCGCCCGCCGTGGTCTTAGCTGTTGTCCCGCTTCGGCCCGCGACGTGAGCGGCTGCCTGAGGTGCCTTTCTGATTCCGGTCAGAAGGGCGGCGGGAACGGCGTGGTTTTTTGTCATCCTGTGACGGCGCGCCGCTCTCATCCTTGCGGAAGGCGCTGTCCGGCTCGAAGTTGGTGCGCTTTTTCGTGTCACGGCGCGGGCGGCGGCCACGGCCGTCATCACGCTGGGTGCCCTGCTTGGCTTTGTCACGGGCCGTTTTGCCTGCGCCGCGCGGGCGGCGGGTGCTGGAGACCAGGGCGAAGTCAATTTTACGCTCGTCCATGTGCACGGCTTCAACGCGGATCTCCACCTCGTCACCCAGGCGGTAAACCTGCCCGGAGGACTCGCCCACCAGCCGCTGGCCGATGTTGTCGTAACGGTAGTAGTCGTTGTCGAGCGTCGAGACATGCACCAGCCCGTCGATGAACAGATCGTCCAGGCGCACGAAGAAGCCGAAACCGGTCACGCTGGAGATAATGCCGTCAAACACAGAGCCGACGTGATCCTGCATAAAGTCACACTTCAGCCAGTCAGCGACGTCAC
Organism: Chimaeribacter coloradensis; assembly: GCF_002858715.1. GTDB lineage: Bacteria > Pseudomonadota > Gammaproteobacteria > Enterobacterales > Enterobacteriaceae > Chimaeribacter > Chimaeribacter coloradensis. Next base: position 79,492 of record NZ_PJZH01000014.1, read on the forward strand.
GCGTGGCTTCATCGGCCCGGCGCTCGGTCATCGAACAGTGTTCGCCCAGTTGCAGCATCTCGTCGTAATCGCTGTGCCAGCCGCCGGTCGGCGTCCAGCGCTCTTTCAGCGTGCCGTGCTGTTTGGCGAGGATATACTTGATGGCGCGGTGCAGCGACAAGTCCGGGTAGCGGCGGATCGGCGAGGTGAAGTGGGCGTACGCCGACAGCGCCAGGCCGAAGTGGCCGCGGTTTTCCGGGTCGTAAATCGCCTGTTTCATCGAGCGCAGCAGCATGGTTTGCAGCATCTCGCGGTCAGGGCGATCGGCAATCGCATCCATGACATCGGCATAATCTTTCGGCACCGGCTTCATGCCGCCGCCCATCTTCAGGCCCAGTTCATTCAGTACGCTTTTCAGCGCAGAGATATGATCGTCGCTTGGGCGGTCGTGGTCACGGAACAGCGCCGGCTCGTTGAATTTTTCCACGAAACGCGCCGCGGCCACGTTCGCCATGATCATGCACTCTTCGATCAGCTTGTGCGCGTCGTTACGTACCGTCGGCTCAACGCGCTCAATGCGGCGCTCGGCGTTAAAGATGAACTTCGCCTCTTCCGTCTCAAAGGCGATGCCGCCGCGATCGGCGCGGGCGTCATCCAGCACTTCATACATCTCATGCAGCTCTTCGAGGTTCTTCACCAGCGGTGCGTACTGCTCGCGCAACTCTTCGTTGCCTTCGATGATCTGCCAGACCTTGTTGTAGGTCAGGCGCGCATGGGAGCTCATCACCGCTTCGTAGAATTTATAGGAAGAGAGGCGGCCGGTGGCGGAGATGGTCATCTCACACACCATGCAGAGGCGGTCAACCTGTGGGTTCAGCGAGCAGAGGCCGTTGGAGAGCACTTCCGGCAGCATCGGGATCACCTGCGACGGGAAGTAGACGGAGGTGCCGCGCATGCGCGCTTCGTCATCCAGCGGGGTGCCGGGGCGGACGTAGTAGCTCACGTCTGCAATCGCGACCCACAAGCGCCAGCCGCCACCGCGTTTTTTCTCACAGTAGACCGCGTCATCGAAGTCGCGGGCGTCTTCGCCGTCGATGGTGACCAGCGGCAGGGTGCGCAGGTCAATACGCCCTTTTTTCGCCTCTTCCGGCACCTCTTCGGTCAGGGAAGAAATTTGCTTCTCCACGGCGGCCGGCCAGACGTGCGGGATCTCATGGGTACGCAGGGCGATGTCCACCGCCATGTTGGTCCCCATTTTGTCGCCCAGCACTTCGACGATTTTCCCCACGGCTTTGGTGCGGCGCGTCGGGCGCTGGGTCAGCTCGACCACCACCATGTAGCCCATGCGTGCGCCGCTTACTTCTTCCGGCGGGATCAGGATGTCGAAGCTCAGGCGGCTGTCGTCCGGCACCACAAAGCCGGTCCCGGCATCGGTAAAGTAGCGGCCGACAATCTGGCTGGTTTTCGGCACCAGCACACGCACGATGCGGGCCTCGCGACGGCCGCGGCGATCGGTGCCGCTCGGCTGCGCCAGCACCACGTCACCGTGGATGCACATCTTCATCTGTTCAGCGGAGAGGTAGATGTCCTCTTTTTTGCCGCCTTCCAGACGCAGGAAACCAAAGCCGTCGCGGTGGCCGATAACGGTGCCTTTCAGCAGGTCAAGGCGCTCCGGCAGCGCGTAACACTGGCGGCGGGTAAAGACCAGCTGACCGTCGCGCTCCATGGCGCGCAGGCGGCGGCGCAGCGCTTCCAGCTGCTCTTCGCTGGAGAGTTCCAGCTCGTTGGCCAGCTCTTCACGGCTGGCCGGGGCTTCACGTTTCGCCAGATGCTCGAGAATAAATTCCCGGCTTGGGATCGGGGAGTCATATTTCTCTGCTTCCCGTTCCAGAAAAGGATCTTGTGACATTGCGGTTCCTCCGTTGTCATCAGCGGGGTTGTGCTGAAATGTGCTTATTCAACAAGCAACAGTTTATAGAGCGACGCATTTTCAGTGACCATATCGGCCAGTGTGTATTGGTCCAGCTCGTTCAGGAAATTCTGCACAGCCTGATTGAGAACATGTTTCAGGCGGCAGGCGGGGCCGATGTGGCAAAATTCGCCGGAGCAGTTAACCAGCATGAGGGGCTCCAGCTCACGCACAACATCACCGATGCGAATTTGTGAGGCGGGCCTGCCGAGGCGGATGCCGCCGTTTTTCCCGCGTACTGCGGTGACCAGCCCTGCACGGCTTAACTGATTGATTATTTTAACCATATGGTTACGCGAGACACCATATACCGCAGTGACCTGAGAGATGTTCGTCATCCGATCCTCCGGCAGCGAGGCCATATAGATCAGTGCTCTTAAACCATAATCAGTAAAACTTGTTAACTGCACACAAACCTCTGGGCCCTGTTAGCCCTGCCTGTAGGCGTCTGATCTCACAACGCTTAACATAACTTCTGTAAGATTACTCTGTGGATGATAAACCAGCCACAAAGAATGCAGCTAATCATTTAGACCCGGAATGGAATGCGGCGTGCACAACATGGAAGGAAAAAACAATAAACCGGGCACGATGGCCCGGTTTGGCATTCAGTTCACTGAATGGTGCGGCAATCAGGCATCAAACGGATCGCGCAGGATCATGGTTTCACTGCGGTCCGGGCCGGTGGAGATAATATCAACCGGTACGTCCGTCAGCGCTTCCACACGTTTAATGTAGTCGCGGGCTGCCTGCGGCAGTTTATCAAACTCTTTCACACCAAAGGTGGAGTCGCTCCAGCCCGGCAGGGTTTCGTAAATCGGCTCGATCCCTTCCCAGTCTTCGGCGGCCAACGGGGTGGTCGTAACTTCACGGCCATCCGGCAGGCGGTAAGCCACGCAGATTTTAACCTCTTTCAGGCCATCCAGCACGTCCAGTTTGGTCATACAGAAGCCGGAAAGGGAGTTAATCTGCACGGCGCGACGCACGGCAACGGCATCCAGCCAGCCGGTACGGCGGCGGCGGCCGGTGGTGGCACCAAATTCGTTACCCTGTTTGCACAGGAACTCACCGGTTTCGTCGAACAGCTCGGTCGGGAACGGGCCGGCCCCTACGCGGGTAGAGTACGCCTTGACGATGCCCAGCACGTAGTCAACATAGCGCGGGCCGATGCCGGAGCCGGTTGCCACGCCGCCGGCGGTGGTGTTGGAAGAGGTCACATACGGGTAGGTGCCGTGGTCGATGTCCAGCAGGGTGCCTTGTGCACCTTCGAACATGATCAGCTCGCCCTGCTTGCGGGCGTTGTCCAGCAGCTCAGAGACGTCAACCACCATCGCGGTCAGGATGTCGGCAATCGCCATCACGTCATCCAGGACTTTCTGGTAGTCCACGGCTTCTTCTTTGTAGTAATGCACCAGCTGGAAGTTGTGGTACTCCACAATCTCTTTCAGCTTGGCTGCAAAGGTCTCTTTGTTGAACAGGTCGCCGACGCGCAGGCCGCGGCGGGCAACTTTATCTTCGTAAGCTGGGCCGATACCACGGCCGGTGGTGCCGATTGCTTTTGCACCGCGGGCTTTTTCGCGCGCAACATCCAGCGCGACATGGTAAGGCAGGATCAGGGGGCAGGCTTCGGAGAGCAGCAGACGCTCACGCACCGGAATACCGCGGTCTTCCAGCTGTTTCATCTCTTTCATCAGGGCGTCAGGGGCCAGAACAACACCGTTGCCGATGATGCTGGTCACGTTTTCACGCAGGATGCCAGAGGGAATTAAGTGGAGGACGGTTTTTTCACCGTTGATAACCAGTGTGTGGCCGGCGTTGTGACCACCCTGGTAGCGCACAACATATTTAGCCCGTTCAGTCAGCAGGTCTACGACCTTACCCTTGCCTTCGTCACCCCATTGGGTGCCCAGTACGACGACGTTCTTACCCATCTCAAGAATCACCAGGTTGCTTAAAAAAGGATTCTAACATCTCATTCACGTGCTTTCAGTACTTTTTAGCACACGGTTGCCTGAAAAATTTTCGTCAAACAGGCGGCGATCGCCCCCGAAACGGGCGACTTCCTGAATATGGTGTTACCCACCATTCCGGACACGCAACATGTAGTAAATCACGCACCCGGCCACCACAATGCCGCCGCCAAAACGGCGCAGCGAGGCATCGGGAAGCTGCGTCATCGCCAGGATCATTTTGCGCCATGTTTTCGGCCAGAGCATCGGCCCCAGCCCTTCCAGCACCATAACCAGCCCCACGGCCAGCCAGATTGTTGTGTTCATGTTTTCCCTTGCCCATAAAAAAGGCCCGCGTTAACGGGCCTGGAGACGATTGCCGGATTACGGCCTGATGGTTTTTTCCGGCGACTTCATAAAGCGGAAGAAATCACTGTCCGGGCTTAAGACCAGGACATCTTTATTGCTTTTAAAGCTGTTTTCATATGCACGCAGGCTGCGGATAAAGGCGTAGAAGTCCGGGTCCTGGCTGAACGCGTTGGCGAACAGTTTCGCGGCTTCAGCATCCCCTTCACCACGGGTAATCCGGGCCTGACGCTCCGCTTCTGCCAGCGTACGGGTGACTTCGTAGTCGGCCGTGGCGCGCAGTTTTTCTGCCTCTTCATATCCCTGGGAACGCAGGCGCATGGCGACCGCGCTGCGCTCGGCACGCATACGCTGGTAGATGGCATCAGAGACTTCGGCCGGCAGGTTGATCTGCTTCACCCGCACGTCGATGACCTGGATACCCAGCGCCGCCATACTGTTCGGGTTCACCTGCAACTCCTGGCCGCTGGTCTCGCGCTCAACGCGTTTCGCCACAGAGGCGATCGCGTCATCTGCTTCGGTGGTCGCAGCCGTGTCGCCATCTTCCGCCGTGCCGTTATTCAGCTGGTCACGCACATCGGCCATCAGCTGGCCGCGCGAATCGGTCACGATGTCTTTCACTTCCAGACGGCCGATCTCTGAACGCAGACGGTCACTGAATTTCCGTTTCAGCAGCACTTCTGCCTGGGAGACGTCACCGCCGCCGGTCGCCAGATAGTAGCGGCTGAAATCACTGATGCGCCATTTGAGGTAAGAATCGACAATCAGGTCTTTCTTCTCATTGGTCACGAAGCGGTCGGCCTGGTTATCCATGGTCTGGATACGGGCGTCGAGCATTTTCACTGATTCAACAAACGGAATTTTGAAGTGTAAACCGGGGGTGTAAACCTGAGGCTTGTTCTCATCATCCCGCAGAACCTTGCCGAAACGCAGCACGATACCGCGCTCACCTTCCTGTACCACAAACAGGGAAGCATAGAGCGCCACCAGCACCACAACGACGATAAATATAGCTGACTTACGCATTGGTTACTCTCTCCCTACGCGAGTGGTATCGTCACGCTGCGCATTGGCGCGGCGCTGGTCCATCACATTGCTGTCAACCGGGCGCTGGCTGTCACCCTGGCTGAGGCCGGTATTCGCCGGGTTCAGGCGGATCAGGCTGTCAGAGTCGCTGTTGCCGGCCGGGGTGTTCTGGCCGCCACGCATCAGCTGCTCCAGCGGCAGCACCATCAGGTTATTGCCCTTGTCGCTGACCAGCACTTTGCGGGTATCACTCAGCACTTTTTCCATGGTCTCGATATAGAGGCGCTCACGGGTAATCTCCGGGGCAGCTTTATATTCCGGCAACAGGCGGGCAAAACGTGCCACTTCACCCTGTGCCTCGAGCACGGTACGGTCTTTATACGCCTTGGCATTTTCCAGCACGCGCTGGGCCTGGCCGTTGGCTTTTGGCTGCACCTGGTTGGCGTAAGCTTCCGCTTCACGGATGTACTGCTGCTCGTTCTCACGCGCGGCAATCGCATCATCAAAGGCGGCTTTTACCTCTTCCGGCGGACGGGCCGCCTGGAAGTTCACATCCAGCAGCGTGATGCCCATTTTGTACGGGCGGATAGTCTCTTCCAGCACGCGTTGGGTATCGTTACGCACCACGGTACGGCCTTCCGTCAGGATACGGTCCATGGTGTATTTCCCGATCACGCCGCGCAGGGCGCTGTCGGTGGCCTGGCTCAGGCTGTCGTCAGCGCTGACCACGCTGAACAGATAGGCTGCCGGGTCGGTCACACGGTACTGCACGTTCATCTCGACCCGCACCACGTTTTCATCCGCCGTCAGCATCACGCCGGAAGCGGCCAGTTCACGCACGGACTCTACGTTCACTGCCCGCACCTGATCAATAAAGGTCGGTTTCCAGTTCAGGCCGGGCTGCACCAGGTGGCTGAACTTGCCGAAACGGGTGACGACACCGCGTTCCGCTTCTTTAATGGTATAGAACCCGCTGGCGGCCCAGATCACGACCACAGCCACGGCTGCGATCCCTACAATGCGCCCGCTGACGCCGCGCGCACTGCCGCTGCCGCCATTGCCGTTACCTCTGCCGCCGAAATTGCCCAGTTTTTTACTGAGCTTACGGAAGATGTCATCCAGATCCGGCGGCCCTTGTTCACGCCCGCCTTTATTATTATTTCCGCCAGAGTTGCCGCTGTTATTATTGCTGCTCCCCCACGGGTCGCGGTCCTGTCCGTTATTACCGGGCTGATTCCACGCCATGTTTTAGCTCCATTCTTCTATGATTGGTGTTCTTCAGGCTTGCCTTACAGGTCCGATTCACACGACATAGCCGGTGAGCTCCTGCTCTTGTTTACAGAGGCGGTGCCAGTCAACGATGGGCATACGTACCCTCAGACCCACACTGCCATCCTCTTCGATCCACTCTTTTTCAATCGCCTGAAGCTGGTAAAAACGGCTGCGCAGACGGCCTGCCTGGGGTGGGAGACGCAATTCAAATTGTGCGATTTCACCGGAAAGACGCTCCGTCAACGCCTGAAGCAACAACGGGATCCCTTCGCCTGTCTGGGCTGATAACCACACCCGCACCGGTAAGTTTTCATCGTTGCGATCGATACGCGGCACAAACTCATCCAACATATCGATTTTATTCATCACTAACAGTACAGGGATATCATCCGCCTCGATCTCCGCCAGCACCGTGTTCACCGCGTCGATGTTCTCATCGATGCGGATGTCCGCTGCGTCAACCACATGCAGCAGCAGGGTCGCCTGACGCGTCTCCTGCAGCGTCGCCTTAAACGCGGCGACCAGGTCATGCGGTAAATGGCGGATAAACCCTACGGTGTCCGCCAGCACGGTGTCACCGACATCGGCCAGGTTGAGGCGCCGTAACGTCGGGTCAAGTGTGGCAAACAACTGGTCGGCGGCGTAGACGCCGGCCGAGGTCATCCGGTTAAACAGGGTGGATTTCCCGGCGTTGGTATAACCAACCAGCGATACCGTCGGGACATCGGCCCGTGTACGGGCGCGCCGCCCCTGTTCACGCTGTTTCTCCACCCGCTCCAGGCGGTTGAGAATCAAACGGATACGATCGCGCAACAGCCGGCGGTCGGTCTCGAGCTGGGTTTCACCCGGCCCGCGCAGGCCGATCCCGCCTTTCTGGCGCTCAAGGTGCGTCCAGCCGCGCACCAGCCGTGTGGCAATATGGCGCAACTGCGCCAGCTCCACCTGCAGCTTGCCTTCGTGGGTCCGGGCGCGCTGGGCAAAAATGTCTAAAATAAGCCCGGTGCGGTCAATGACGCGGCACTGGCACAAGGCTTCAAGATTCCTCTCCTGAGCCGGAGAAAGCGCATGATCAAACAGGACAACGGATGCACCGGTGGCTTTTACGGCGTCCGCAATTTCTTCGGCCTTGCCTTCGCCGACAAAGTATTTGGGGTGTGGGGCTTTGCGACTGCCCGTGATGACCTGCAAAGATTCAACGCCCGCAGAAGAGACTAATGCCTCAAATTCACTGAGATTCTCAGTATCTTTATCCTGCGAGAAATAGATATGAACCAGTACGGCCTGCTCACCGGCTTCATAACGGTCAAACAAGCGTGCAACCTCTCAAACGGATAGGAACCGCTAAGGCGGAGGACATAAGCAGAGATTGGCTGCTTATGGCCCCCGTCATGGTTGACAAGCAATACGCTTTATTCAGCGTCATCGCTTTCCGGCTGCGGCTGTTGCTGCGCAGAGGGAGTGTTACCATGATGATAATTACTGTTCTGGCCACCGCCCGGGTTGTTGCTGTGGTGCGATACCGGACGCGACGGTACAACGGTAGAGATAGCGTGTTTGTACACCATCTGGCTGACCGTGTTTTTCAACAGGATGACAAACTGGTCAAAAGACTCAATCTGGCCTTGCAGTTTGATACCATTCACCAAATAAATCGAAACCGGAACACGTTCACGACGCAAAGCGTTCAAGAACGGATCTTGCAAAGATTGCCCCTTAGCCATTCTATCTTTTCCTTATTTGCTTGTTGTTTGTAACTAAGAGCCTGACGGCCCTAAAATAAACGACATAAAAATTTGCGCGCTGAGTACCAATCAATTGTACACAAACATCCGGCCTATGCACCAACAACCTGAAGCACGCGATCCAGCGCAGCCTCTGGTTTTTCCGTATCAAGCCAGTCTACAGAATCCCAGCCGCGCAGCCATGTCATCTGCCGCTTAGCCAGTTGGCGCGTCGCACAAATACCACGATAAACCATCTCATCGTAACTAATCTCATCCGCCAGATAAGACCACATCTGGCGGTAACCGACACAGCGAATGGCAGGCAAATCCGTATGCAAATCGCCGCGGGCAAACAGTGCCCTCACCTCTTCTTCAAACCCCGCCTCCAGCATCTGCCGGAAACGCAGTTCAATACGTTGGTGCAGCAGTTCGCGCCGGGTCGGCGCAATGGCAAACTGTTGAACGCGGTAGGGCAGCGTTTCACCCGAAATCTTTGTCAGTTCTGTTAAAGTTTTACCCGAAATAAAAAAAACTTCCAGTGCTCTGGAGAGTCTCTGGGGATCATTCGGATGAATGCGGTCAGCGGAAATGGGATCGATTTCACGTAATTGATGATGAAGCGCCTCCCAGCCCTGCTGTTGCGCCTGCGCCTCAATCTGCTGCCGCACTTTCGCATCGGCCTGCGGCAACGGGGAAAGCCCCTCAAGTAACGCTTTGAAATAGAGCATGGTTCCGCCCACCAGCAGCGGGATCTTTCCCCGCGCGGTGATTTCGGCCATCTCTTTAAGCGCATCCGCCCGGAAATCTGCGGCGGAGTAAGATTGCGCCGGATCACGAATATCGATCAGGCGGTGCGGGGCCTGTGCCAGCTCCTGCGCGGTGGGCTTGGCGGTGCCGATGTCCATACCGCGGTAGATAAGCGCTGAATCGACGCTTATCAGCTCGACCGGCAGGCGCTGATGCAGCGCCATTGCCAGGGCGGTTTTACCGGAGGCGGTCGGGCCCATAATGAAAATTGCCGCAGGGGCGGTCTTATCGTGTAAGTCAGTCATGCGTTAAAGAGGCGATGGCATCCGCGAGTTCTACTGGTTGCAAAAGGCCCGCCGGCGGTGCTTTCACCAGCTGCGGGCAGAGTCGTTCAACATCGGTTAACAGCTGGATCGCCTGCGAGGTATTCCAGGCCTCATGGTCGCTGCCGAGATGGCGTGCCAGCCAGGTCGCGACCTGCGCCGCCGTGAGATCCGGCGATGAGGCCAGATAGCCTAACAGGTCTGGTATCAACTTTTGTAAATTTTGTTGGCGTAACGGTAAAGGCACCGCCCGCAGCGTGGCGCGGCCATGCTCCATGCTGAGTTCCATACCCAGCGTCTGAAGCAACGGCTGATAGCGCCCGGCGGCGGCGGACTCCTCTTTACGCAGCGTGAGTTTCACCGGAATCAGCAGCGGCTGCGGGCGTAACCCTTCAGGCGGCGGCAGCAGCTGCGCCTGTTTCAGCCAGCGCTCCGCCACCGGCAGGTTCAGCAGCGCCAGCTGGCCGGGGCGCTCCAGCACCGCATAACAGGGCGGGAACACTGTCAGCACCCGGCCCAGGCTCTGGCTATGCCCTTGCAGCGCCTCTTCCTGTACCGGCCGGGCAGGCACCTTTGGTACCGGCGCGGCGGCCGGGGCCGCTTCCGGCTCCGCCCCGGCCGCCGGTTGCAGCAGCGTGCGGTAAAGTTCCCCTTCACGGCGGGTATACGCCGGGGTGTCTGACGGCGGACGGCCGCCATACTGCCCACCCGACGGCTCCCGGGCATGGCCGCTGCTGCGGGCAGGTGGCGTCGGCGCCGCGCGCTCACTGCGCGGCGCGGCCGGTTCGGAAAACTGGCTGGTGCCGGCGGCCTGGCGGGTTTCCGGCTGCCAGCGCGGCATCTCCGGCACCTGCGCCGGGTCTTCATTCAGCGGCAGGGCCGCGGTGCCCGCTTCCTGCAACACACTGACCACCGCCTGATAGATGAAGTCATGCACCAGCCGCGCCTGATGGAAGCGCACCTCATGTTTGGCCGGATGGACGTTTACATCCACCTGATGCGGATCAATATCGAGATAGAGCACATAGGCGGGCAGCTGATCATCTTTCAGCTGATCCTGGTACGCCTGCCGGATGGCATGGTTAATCAGCCGGTCTTTCATCATGCGGTTGTTGACGTAGCAATACTGCATCTCCGTCAACGCACGTGACCCGGCCGGGTCAGCCACCCAGCCGCGGATCGTGAGATCGCCGTGGCTCCAGGAGACGGCCAGCGCATGTTGCAGGAACTGCGGCCCACAGATAGCCCCCAGCCGGCGCTCATGCTGGGAAGGGTCTTTGGCCGCCCGGTACTGACGCATGATCTTACCGTTATGGCTCAGGGTAATGGCGACGTCGAAGCGGGCCAGCGCGATGCGCCGCACCACTTCATCGATATGGCCGAATTCAGTTTTCTCGGTGCGCATGAACTTACGCCGCGCCGGGGTGTTATAGAAGAGATCCAGCACTTCAAGCGTGGTGCCGACCGGGTGGGCCGCCGGCTTGACGGTCACCTCCATGTCACGCCCTTCTGCATACGCCTGCCACGCTTCGCTCTGATCGGCGGTGCGTGAGGTCAGCGTCAGGCGTGAGACAGAGCTGATACTGGCCAGCGCTTCGCCGCGGAACCCGAGGCTCATGATCGCTTCCAGGTCGTCGAGGGAACTGATCTTGCTGGTGGCATGGCGGGCCAGCGCCAGCGCCAGCTCTTTCTGGGGAATGCCGCTGCCGTTATCGCGGATGCGGATCAGCCTGGCCCCGCCGCGGTCGATCTCAATATCGATCCGGGTGGCCCCGGCATCCAGACTGTTTTCAATCAGCTCTTTCACCACCGAGGCCGGGCGCTCAACCACTTCACCGGCGGCAATCTGGTTGGCGAGCTGGGGAGGCAGCACCTGAATAGCCATGTACGCTCCTGATAGAAAGGATTACACCCGGACAGACGGGCGATCAGGGAATGATCAGCGTCTGGCCGAGCTGGACTTCGCCGGACTTCAGGCGGTTGGCGCGCTTGATGGCATTCATACTGACGCCGTAATGCGCGGCAATCGCGGAGAGGGTGTCGCCGCGCACGACCTTATGGCGCGCGGGGCGCGATGAGGCCGTGGAGGCGGCACTGCCTGAACCGGCCGGGATCTTCAGGCGCTGGCCTGTCCAGACGCCCGGCTTCTTCAGGTGGTTATATTGGCTCAGCGCAGTGGCAGAGAGGCCATAAGACTGGGCGATCCCGGAGAGTGTCTCCCCGCGTTTCACCACATGCACGTTGGCTTTCTTGCTGCTGGTGCCGTGTACCACCGGCTCCGCTGCGCTGCCGGCCGCTGAGGCACTCAGCGGCCGGTTTTCAACCTTTGGGCCGGTCTGGTACGGATGCGCCAGGAAATAAGTGCGCAGGCCGCCATAAATCGCCTGGGCTATCTTATCCTGGTACGCGCTGCTGCCCAGCAGCCGCTCCTCAGTCCGGTTACTGATAAAGCCGGTTTCCACCAGCAGGGACGGAATATCCGGCGAGCGCAATACGCCCAGGCTCGCATGTTCCGGGCGGCGCTTGTGCAGGGAGCCGACATGTTGCAGCTCACGCAGCACTTTTACCGCCACATCGTAGCCCACGCGCTGCGAGTGGCCAAACTGCAGGTCCAGCACCGCCTGGCTGAGGTAAGGATCGTCGGCATTGTTTGCCAGCAGATCCCCGGCACCGCCCAGCAGCTCAGACTGCTTCTCATGCTGCTCAAGCCAGTTCGCCATTTCACTGTTGGCCCGCCGGTTAGAGAGCACCCACACCGAGGCACCAGAGGCGCTGCGGTTTGGCGCGGCGTCTGCATGGATGGAGACCAGCATGCTGGCACCCTGTTTACGCGCCACGTCTGAACGGCCCATCACCGAGATAAAATAGTCCCCGTCACGCGTCAGCACCGGCCGGAACATCGGGTCACGGCTCAGCTTTTCACGCAGTTTCCGCGCAATGGCGATGGTGACGTTTTTCTCTTTCAGCCCGCTGGGGCCGATGGCACCCGGGTCCTGCCCGCCGTGACCGGCATCAATTGCCACCACAATGCGATCGGATGCGGTGGTGGGGCTGGCGGCGCGGGTGGAAGTCGAGCCGCTGGTCACCGCGGTGACTTTATTGCTGTCAAACGGGTTGTTCGCCGGTGGTTTGCTGCGCACCGGTGCGGCCGGCACACTGCGGCTGATGCTGCTGCTCCCCTGCCCGCTCAGCGTAAAGACCACGCTGGAGAGCGCGCCATTCTGCTGTGTGGTGGTGCGTGTCCGGGTTTTGCCGGTCAGCTCCACCACCAGCCGGATGCTCTGGGCATCTTTGGGCGTACTGGTGCGGATGCGTTTCACCAGATTCTGCCCGCTGAACTCCAGCGGCAACCCGGAGATCACCCCGCTCTGGTTAACATCAATCACCACCCGCTCAGGGTTATGCAGCGGGAAAAAGGCGTAAGCCGGTTTGCCGTCAAAACTCAGGGTCACCGTGGATTGCTGCGCGCCGTTGGAAACCTGAATATCTTTCAGATTGGCGGCCCAGGCCGGAAGCGGCCCTGCCAGGCTCAGCCACCCCAGGAGTACCCCCGCCACGCGCAGCATCCGGGCCGGTTGCCTGCGCGATAGTGCCCGCCGGATGACCCGGCCGATTCCCTGCATCATTGCTGGTTATCCCTGCTGCTCAGCAACATGTTGTAGTAGCCCGCGACCGTAGTCAGACACGGCATGCAATGCCGCCTGCCGCCCGCTTTCGGTGTAGGTCAGCGTCAGTTCAAGATCCGGGTCCGGCAGCACGCCGGCCCCCTGCTGCGGCCATTCGACCAGACAGACCGCATCCTGAGAGAAATAGTCACGGATGCCCATGAATTCAAGCTCTTCCGGGTCAGCCAGGCGGTAGAGGTCAAAGTGGTAAACCGACAGCGGCGACAGCATATAGGGCTCCACCAGCGTATACGTCGGGCTTTTCACATTGCCCTGATGCCCCAGCGCCTGAAGAAAACCGCGGCTGAAGGTGGTTTTCCCGGCACCCAGATCGCCAAACAGATAGATCACACTGGAACGCGTGCAGGCGCGGGCCAATTGCGCGCCCAACGCCACGGTGGCTGCCTCATCCGGCAGAGATAAAATAAGTTCTTTCATTCAGTTAGTTCGTTTATTTCAACTCTGGATTAACACTTTGCGCGATAACCGGCAGTAAGTCGGTTGCCAGCAACCCGCGGGTGCCCTGTTGGTGGGCGATCAGATCGGCCGCATGGCCGTGTACCACACACCCGGCACAGGCGGCATCAAACGGGGTTAGCTTCTGGGCCAGCAGCCCGCCGATAATCCCGGAAAGAATGTCGCCCATCCCGCCTGACGCCATGCCGGCGTTACCGACATCCGCGATAGCCTCCCCGCCCGACTCATTGGCGATGACCGTTCCCGCACCTTTCAATACCACCACGCCGCCATAGCACTCTGTCAGCTTTCTGGCTGAAAGTAAGCGATCACTCTCAATCTCTTTGACAGAGCAGCCCAGCAAGCGGGCTGCTTCGCCCGGATGCGGCGTGAGGACGCGATTCTGACGCTTATCCGGGGTGATTGCCAGCAGGTTTAGCGCATCCGCATCCCATAACGCCGGTTTGTCACTTTTCCGCAGAACGGACAGCGCTTTTTTGCCCCATTCCCCCTGCCCCAGCCCCGGCCCAATCACCAGCACGTCGGCCCAGGCTTCGGCGTCAGCCAGTGACGCCTCTGTCAGTTCCTGCACCATCAGCTCCGGGCGGGCGGTGAGCAACGGCCCGGCATGCTCCTGGTGAGTGAGCACCCGCACCAGCCCCGCGCCGCTGCGTAACGCAGCCTCAGACGCCATGCGGATCGCCCCGGCAAAGCCGTAGTCCCCACCCACCACCAGCAGGCGGCCATGTTCACCTTTATGGGAACAGGGGCGGCGCGGCGCAAGCCAGCGGGGCAGGCTCTGCGCATCCAGCCGCTCAAGGGTGACCCGTTGTTTTTCCAGCCATTGTGATAAGCCTAGCGCAGAATGGTGAAGCTGCCCGACCCAATCACGCGCCTGACCGGTCAACAGCCCCGGCTTGAGGGCAATAAACGCCAGCGTATGGTCAGCGCGCACCACGCTGCCTGGTGTCTGGCCGGTGTCGGCCAGCAGGCCGGAAGGAATATCCAGCGCCAGCACCGGCGCGTGATGGCGGTTTACCGCTTCAATCAGCGCCTCATAGGGCGCACGTGGGGCAGAAGTGAGGCCGGTGCCGAGCAGTGCGTCGATAATCAGATCGCTTTCTGTGGGCCAGGCACTGTCCGGCGCGGCGATCTCACCGCCTGCGGCCAGCCAGGCCGCTTGTGCCTGCTCCGCTTCCGGCGGCAGTGGGCGCTCACCCGGCACGGCGATCACCGTCGCCTGAAGACCGGCAGCGCGGGCCAGCGTGGCCACCACATAGCCATCACCGCCGTTGTTGCCGTGGCCGCACAGGATCAGCCAATGGCGGCGTTGGGGGTAGAGGTCACGTGCCAGCGTGAATGCCGCCTGCCCGGCCTGGGTCATCAGGCCATAGAGAGTGGTGCCGGTCTGTGCGGCGGCGCGGCTTTCTGCAGCACGAACCCAGTCTGCGGTGAACACAGAGTGTGGTAAACTGGCGTTGTTTTGTTTTTCACGTTGGTTTGCCATGACTTTCCCTCTCGATCTCCATCAGTTATCCCAACATATCAAGCAATGGGGCCAATCGCTAGGCTTCCAGCAGGTCGGTATTTGTGACACCGATCTCTCGCTGGAGGAGCCGAAATTGCAGGCCTGGCTGGATAAGCAGTACCACGGCGAGATGGCCTGGATGGCGCGTCACGGTATGCTGCGCGCCCGGCCGCATGAGCTGCTGCCGGGTACGTTGCGGGTGATCAGCGTGCGCATGAACTACCTGCCCGCCAAAGCGGCCTTTGCCAGCACACTGAAAAACCCGTCGCTGGGGTATGTCAGCCGTTATGCGCTGGGGCGCGACTACCATAAATTGCTGCGCCAGCGGCTGAAAAAGCTGGGCGACCAGATTCAGGCCTGGTGTACCGAACAGGGTGGCGGCGAAGTCGGGTTCCGGCCGTTTGTGGACTCCGCACCGATCATGGAGCGCCCGCTGGCGGCCAAGGCCGGTATCGGCTGGGTCGGCAAACATTCACTCATTCTTAACCGCGAAGCGGGTTCCTGGTTCTTCCTGGGCGAACTGCTGATCGACCTGCCGCTGCCGGTGGATTCACCGCAAGAGGAGCAGTGCGGGAAGTGTGTCGCCTGTATGACCACCTGCCCCACCGGGGCCATTGTCGCCCCGTATACGGTGGATGCGCGGCGTTGCATCTCCTACCTGACCATTGAGCTGGAAGGGGCGATCCCGGAGGAGTTCCGGCCGCTGATGGGCAACCGCATCTACGGTTGCGATGACTGCCAACTTATCTGCCCGTGGAACCGCTTTTCCCAGCTGACGGACGAAGAGGATTTCAGCCCGCGCGCCGCCCTTCATGCGCCGGAGCTGCTGGCGCTGTTTGCCTGGGATGAGGAAAAATTCCTGCGCGTCACGGAAGGATCAGCGATTCGCCGCATCGGTCACCTGCGCTGGCTGCGCAATGTGTCAGTGGCGTTAGGCAATGCCGCCTATCAGGCAGAGATTGTGCTGGCGCTGCAACAGCGCCTCGGGCAGGACGCCATGCTGGATGAACATATCCACTGGGCCATTGCACAGCAGTTGATGAAGCGGGAAGCGATGAAAGTGGATGTGCAGTTGCCCCAGCAGAAACGGCTGGTGCGTGCAGTGGAAAAAGGGCTGCCGCGGGATGCCTGAAAAACGAAGTTATCCACTGTTTCACTTATCCACTGCTTGTGCATAAAAACAAAAACGGCTTGCCAATCAAGTGGGAAAAAAACATCAAGTGATCGGTATAACGTTTTAGCACAATAAAATTAATGAGCTATATCAAGCAATTATTTTAATTCTATTTACTGTGTTTAAAAAACACGCTGATTAAAAAAAGCGCAAAAATTGTGGATAACTCTGTTCAAAACAAATTTTGGGTAAGGACAGAAGAGGGACAGAAAACCGACCCGGTGGGGCAGTGGTTAAAAATCAGGGAGAAAAATTTGGAGCGGGAAACGAGACTCGAACTCGCGACCCCGACCTTGGCAAGGTCGTGCTCTACCAACTGAGCTATTCCCGCATAGGAGGTATGTACTGCGCTTACCGTCGTTGCCGGTAAGTAAAATTTGGAGCGGGAAACGAGACTCGAACTCGCGACCCCGACCTTGGCAAGGTCGTGCTCTACCAACTGAGCTATTCCCGCGTCGCATGGGTGTGGCTGTTACTGCATAATCAGATACTGCTTTTACTGCTGTTTCATCACCTAAAAATCAGAGGATGAAATTGGAGCGGGAAACGAGACTCGAACTCGCGACCCCGACCTTGGCAAGGTCGTGCTCTACCAACTGAGCTATTCCCGCTCTGCATACTAACGAAATTCTTCATCGGTACGGGGTGCGCATTATACGAGAATTCCTTTTCGCTGCAAGCCCCTGGAATCAAAAAATCATTTTTTTTGTTCGACTGCTGCATAAAACGCCACATCGGTGAATTATGCAGCAATCCCGGTATAGTAAACCATCAACCGGTGATTTTCGTCAGGAAAAAAATTATGCCTGAATAAAATGCTGACGGTAATAGGCCAGCTCAGCCACCGATTCGCGGATGTCATCCAGCGCCTGATGCGTGTTATTTTTCTTGAACCCGGCCAGGATTTCCGGCTTCCAGCGGCGCGCCAGCTCCTTCAGGGTGCTCACATCCAGATAACGGTAGTGGAAATAAGCCTCCAGCTCCGGCATGTAGTTGAACAGGAAGCGGCGATCCTGCGCAACGCTGTTACCGCAGATCGGCGATTTCCCTGCCGGCACCCACTGTTGCAGGAATTTAATGGTTTCCACTTCGGCAGCACGGGCATCAAGGGTGCTCTGCCGGACGCGCTCCGTCAGACCGCTTTCGCCGTGAGTACGGGTGTTCCACTCATCCATCAGGGAGAGCTGGGTGTCACTCTGATGCACGGCCATCACCGGCCCTTCCGCCAGAATGTTGAGGTTGGCATCCGTGACCAGCGTGGCGATCTCAATGATGCGATCGCGCTCCGGGTCCAGCCCGGTCATCTCCAGATCGATCCAGATCAGGTGGTTTTCATTTTGCGTCATAGTCTTTCCTGCACCTGCGCCGGGCCAACACAGCGTAACCGGGGGCTGCGCCGTGTTGGGTGCCGCGCTTATTTCACGGGGGAGTCATTCACCAGCCATACGGTGAACGGTTAATTAATATAAAATAGCGTGTATCATAGTCTTTTTGGTCGCAACGAGCGATAAAAGCCGGTTTAAGTGAGGCGCAGTGAGTAAGAACAAACTGTCTAAAGGTCAACAACGTCGTGTATCGGCCAACCACCAGCGTCGTCTGAAAACAGACAATCGCAAGGAGCTGGATGATTCCCTGCATGGCGATCCGCAGGAAGGGATCGTAATCAGCCGTTTCGGTATGCATGCAGATGTTGAAGCCGCTGACGGCAGCCAGCATCGCTGCAACATCCGGCGTACTATCAAATCCCTGGTGACCGGCGACCGGGTGGTATGGCGCGCCGGGAAAGAGGAGAACACCAGCGCCAAGGGCATCGTTGAGGCGGTGCATGAGCGTGAATCCGTGCTGACCCGGCCCGATTTTTATGACGGCGTAAAACCGATTGCCGCCAACATTAACCAGATTGCGATCGTCTCCGCGATCCTGCCGGAGCTGTCGCTGAATATCATCGACCGCTATCTGGTGGCCTGTGAAACGGTAGAGATTGAACCGTTAATTGTCCTGAACAAAATTGACCTGCTGGATGACGAAGGCCGCCGCAACGTCGATAAGGCGATGGATATCTACCGCCATATCGGCTACCGGGTGCTGAGCGTCTCCAGCCAGAGCGGTGAAGGCATGGAAACGTTCAAACAGGCGCTGACAAACCGGATCAGCATCTTCGCCGGCCAGTCCGGCGTGGGCAAATCCAGCCTGCTGAATGCCCTGCTGCCGCCGGAGGAAAAGCAAATTCAGGTAAATGCCGTTTCCGATGTCTCCGGACTTGGGCAACATACCACCACCGCATCCCGCCTCTACCATTTCCAGTATGGCGGTGATGTGATTGACTCACCGGGCGTACGTGAATTTGGCCTGTGGCATCTGTCTCCGGAGCAGGTCACACAGGGATTCATTGAATTCCGTGACTACCTGGGGGGCTGTAAATTCCGTGACTGCAAACACGGCAGCGACCCGGGCTGCGCCATCCGCGCTGCGGTTGATCGGGGCGAGATCGCCCGTGAGCGCTTCGAGAATTACCACCGTATCCTGGAAAGCATGGCTGAGGTCAAAGTGCGCAAAAGCGCCGACGAGCTGTGAAACGGATCTTTCCGTCTCTTGTCTGAAGGAACAGGCTCCGTGCCGCTGCCGTAAGGCGGCGGCGCTTCACGTCTGGAGACCAGACAAATATTGAACACCATGCCCTGCGCCGCTACAATGCGCGCCCCTTACCCCTGAGGCATGTCACATCCTATTGAGAGGCATCTGTGCTGGACAGTATCAAAATCAAATTACAGTACCTTCTTCCCAAACAGTGGCTTACCCGCCTGGCTGGTTGGGGGGCAAGTAAACAGGCCGGCGCGCTGACGCAACTGGTGATTAATCTGTTTGTACGCCATTACAAAGTGAATATGCAGGAAGCGCAGCAGCCGCATATTTCCGCTTACCGCTCTTTTAATGAATTCTTTATCCGCCCGCTGCGTGACGGCGCGCGCCCGGTCGTGGCCCTGCCGCAGCAGGTCTGCCTGCCGGCAGACGGCGTCATCAGCCAGCTCGGCCCGATCGACAATGGCCAGATCTTCCAGGCCAAAGGGCACTACTACAGCCTGGAAGCGCTGCTGGCCGGCAACTATATGCTGGCGGCAGAGTTCCACGACGGGCTGTTCGCCACCACCTATCTGGCGCCACGCGACTACCACCGCGTGCATATGCCGTGCGACGGCACCCTGCGTGAGATGATCTACGTCCCGGGCGATCTCTTCTCCGTAAATCCGCTGACGGCGGCCAATGTGCCGAACCTGTTTGCGCGTAACGAGCGGGTGATCTGCGTGTTTGATACCGAATTCGGGCCGATGGCGCAGATTCTGGTGGGCGCAACGATTGTCGGCAGCATCGCGACCGTCTGGGCCGGGACGATTACCCCGCCGCGCCCCGGCATTATCCAGCGCTGGACCTACGCCCCGGCCGGGATCGAAGGGGCCGTGACCCTGGAGAAGGGCCAGGAGATGGGGCACTTCGCCCTGGGCTCAACGGTGATCAACCTCTTCCCGGCAGGGAAAGTCCGCCTGGAGCCGCAGCTGGCCAACGGCAGCGTGACCCGTATGGGTGCACCGTTCGCTGAGATCCTCCCTTCCCCACAGCCGTAACCGTTTATACCAAAGGAATTCCCCGTGCGTTTCCTCGCTGCCCTGCTGTTCAGTCTGCTGTTTTCCCTGCCGCTGTACGCGGCATCCCCCCCTGACCAGGGGCAGCTTGAGCAAGAGCTGAAACAGGCCGAGGCCAACAAGGGCGCGCCAAACCAGGCCGAGATTGTTCAGGCGCTGCAAAGCGCCCTGAACTGGCTCAGCGAGGCGCGGGTTTCCGCTGAACGCGCCGCGCAATACCAAAAAATCATTGATGATTTCCCGCGCCTGACCCAGACCCTGCGCCAGCAGGTGGCTCAGGAGAGCGAAAAGCCGCTGGACGTTAACCCCAACCTGCCTGCGGCCGACCTTGAGCAGCAGATTTTACAGGTCAGCAGCCAGTTGCTTGACCAGAGCCGCCAGTTGCAACAGGAGCAGGATGCCTCACGGGATATCAGTGACTCCCTGAGCCAGATCCCGCAGCAGCAGTCCGAAGCCAGGCGCGTACTGAGCGACATCGACACCCAGTTACAGGCACAGAGCGCCCCGGCTACCCCGCTGGCCCAGGCGCAGCTCTATGCATTGCAGGCGGAAGCCGCCGCGCGCAAAGCAAAAGTGGATGAACTGGAGCTGGCGCAGCTCTCCGCCAATAACCGGCAGGAGCTGTCGCGCATCCGGTCAGCGCTGTATAAGCATCGCCATGACCAGCTGGATGTGCAGTTGCAGGGACTGCGGAACAGCCTGAACAGCCAGCGCCAGCGCGAGGCGGAACAGGCGCTGGAGCGCACCGAACTGCTGGCGGAGCAGAGCGGCGATCTGCCGAAAGCGATCAGTACCCAGTTGCAGAGCAACCGTGAACTCTCGATGGCGCTGAACGAGCAGGCGCAGCGGATGGATCTCATCTCCTCCCAGCAGCGCCAGGCCGCTGCCCAGACGCTTCAGGTCCGCCAGGCGCTGACCACCATCAAAGAGCAGGCGCAGTGGCTGGGCTCCTCCAACGTGCTGGGTGAAACGCTGCGGGCGCAGGTCGCCCGGCTGCCGGAGATGCCGAAGCCGCAACAGCTCGACCGCGATATGGCGCAATTGCGGGTGCAGCGCCTGCATTATGAAGAGTTGCTGGACAGGCAGGCGCAGCTCCGCCAGGCGAAACAGGACAACGGCAGCGCGTTGACGGCGTCCCAGCAGCGGATCCTCGATGCGCAGCTGCGCACCCAGCGCGATCTGCTCAACTCCCTGCTCTCCGGCTGCGATACCCAGATTCTGGAACTCACCAAGCTGAAAGTCGCCAACAGCCAGCTGGTGGATGCCCTGAACGAGATCAAAGACGCCGCGCACCGCTACCTGTTCTGGGTGGCGGATGTCAGCCCGGTCGGGTTCGCTTACCCGGTGCAGGTGGCGCGTGACCTGACCCGCCTGCTGTCACTCGATACCCTGACGCAGCTCAGCGGTGCCTTCCTGATGATGGTGACCAGCCGCGAGACCCTGATGCCGATTTTCGGCGCGCTGATTCTGGTGATCATCAGCATCAGCTCCCGTCGCCACTATGCGGCCTTTATGGAGCGCGCCCATAGCCGGGTCGGCAAAGTCACGCAGGATCAATTCCGCCTGACGCTGCGCACCGTGTTCTGGTCGATCCTGGTGGCGCTGCCGTTGCCGGTATTGTGGGCGGCGCTGGGCTACGGGTTGCGTAACGCCTGGCCCTACCCGGTGGCGGTGGCGATTGGCGACGGCGTGACCGCCACCCTGCCCCTGCTGTGGGCCTTTATGATCTGCGCCTCCTTTGCGCACCCGCGCGGGCTGTTTATTACCCACTTCGGCTGGCCGCAAAAGAGTGTGTCGCGCGCCATGCGCTACTACACGCTCTCCATCTGGCTTATCGTGCCGCTGATCATGATGCTGATCACCTTCGATAACCTGAATGACCGGGAATTCTCCACCACGCTGGGGCGGCTCTGTTTCATTCTGGTGTGTGTGGCGCTCAGCGTGGTCACCAGCAGCCTCAGCCGGGCCGGCATTCCGCTCTACCTGAATAAAGAGGGGTCGGGTGACAACCTCTGTAACAAAGCGCTGTGGTGGTTCTTCCTCTCCGCACCACTGATTGCCGCGCTGGCCTCGGCCGTGGGTTACCTGGCCACCGCCCAGGCGTTGCTGGCCAGGCTGGAGACCTCGGCGGCCATCTGGTTCCTGCTGCTGGTGGTCTACCACATCGTGCGCCGCGGCATGCTGATTCAGCGCCGCCGCATCGCCTTTGACCGGGCAAAACAGCGCCGGGCGGAGATTCTGGCCCACCGCGCGCGCGGGGAAGAGGAGCCTGCCCACACCACCAGCAGCGAAGGGACGATTGAGATCGACGAGCCGGTGGTGGATCTGGACGCGATCAGCGCCCAGTCCTTGCGGCTGGTGCGATCGCTGCTGACGCTGGTGGCGTTGATCTCGGTGATCGTGCTCTGGTCTGAGATCCACTCCGCGTTCAGTTTCCTGGAAAATATCCACCTGTGGGATGTGACCGAAACGGTGAAAGGGGTGGAGAATGTTCACCCGATCACACTGGGATCGGTGTTGATCGCTATCCTGGTGTTGATCATCACGACCCAGCTGGTACGCAACCTGCCTGCGCTGCTGGAGCTGGCCCTGCTTCAGCATCTCGATCTCTCGCCCGGCACCGGTTACGCCATCCTGACCATCACCAAATATCTGCTGCTGTTCTTCGGCGGCCTGACCGGCTTCTCGATGCTGGGTATTGAGTGGTCAAAACTGCAATGGCTGGTGGCGGCGCTGGGTGTCGGGCTGGGCTTTGGTTTACAGGAGATTTTCGCCAACTTTATTTCCGGCCTGATCATCCTGTTTGAAAAGCCGATCCGCATCGGCGACACCGTGACCATCCGCAACCTGACCGGCAGCGTGACGAAGATCAACACCCGCGCCACCACCATTTCAGACTGGGATCGCAAAGAGATCATCGTGCCGAACAAGGCCTTTATCACGGAGCAATTTATCAACTGGTCGCTCTCTGACTCCGTGACCCGCGTGGTGCTGACGGTGCCCGCCCCGGCGGAGGCGAACAGCGAAGAGGTGACGAATCTGCTGCTGGGTGCCGCCCGCCGCTGTAGTCTGGTGCTGGATAACCCGGAGCCGGAAGTCTACCTGGTTGATCTTCAGCAGGGCATCCAGATCTTTGAGATGCGTATGCACGCCGGGGAGATGGCGCACCGTATGCCGCTGCGCCATGAGATCCACCAGCTGATTCTGGCCGCCTTCCGCGAGCACGGTATCACCCTGCCTTTCCCGCCGTTCCAGGTGCGGACGGAAACGCTGCACCGCAGCCAGCAGGGCAGCACCACCGTCAGCTCCGTCAGCCGCCAGCAACGCTCGACCGGCGACCTCTGATCCTGACCTGCTGACCATAAAAAAGGGGCTGAATCTTCAGCCCCTTTTTCTTTGCTTACCGGTCAGGCGCGTTCAACGGAGAACGCGATCACGTCACTCAAACGCCCGGCGCCCAGCGCCAGCATGATCAGGCGATCCACGCCCAGCGCCACCCCGGCGCATTCCGGCATCCCGTGCGTCAGTGCATCCAGCAGGTTGTTATCCACCGGGTGTACCGGCAGGCCGCGGGCCGCGCGGCGGCGGTTATCCTGCTCAAAGCGCTGGCGCTGCTCGTTGCTGTCCGTCAGCTCGCGGAAACCGTTCGCCAGTTCCATGCCTTTGTAATAGACCTCGAACCGTTCCGCGACCCGGTGATCTTCCGTGCTGATTTCAGCCAGCGCGGCCTGGCTGGCCGGGAAGTGGTAAACAAACGCCGGGCGATCCAGCCCGATATGCGGCTCAACCCCGAAGGTGAACAGCATCTGCAGCAGGGTATCGCGGTCTTCTTCCACATCCGCGATGTTGCTCAGATCGAGCTTTTTCGCCGCCTCCCGCAACTGGGCTTTATCCGCGGAGAGCGGGTCGACGTCCAGGTGGCGGGTAAACGCCTGCTGATAGGAAAGCGACTCAGCGCTGTCACAGTCCAGCACCTGTTGCAGCAGGTCGTCCACCTCGTTCATCAGGCGGTACATATCATAGTGCGGGCGATACCACTCCAGCATGGTGAATTCCGGGTTGTGATGGCGGCCGGACTCCTCGTTACGGAAGCTGCGGCAGAGCTGGAAAATCGGGCCGCTGCCGGCCGCCAGCAGGCGCTTCATATGGTATTCCGGGCTGGTCATCAGGTAGAGCGGCAGGCCGCCGGCAGCGCCCGGCCCGACGAATTCTGTTTTGAACGGAACCAGATGGATATCGGTGACCGTTGCCTGGCTCATGGCCGGGGTCTCGACTTCCAGTACACCGCGGTCGCTAAAGAAACGCCGGATTTCAGCCATGATCGCGGCACGTTTTAATAAATTGGCGACAGGAGCGCTGGGTTGCCAGCTTGCCGTTTCGCTCATGGTCATTCACTCCGAATTTAAAAGGGGTGCAGTCTACCTGTAACCCAGGCAGCAGACAAATGCGGCTTTTTACGCCGGTCTGGTGAGCTGGCAGGCACCCACTATACGGCGGCGGCACAGGGCTTTCGAGAGAGGTTTCCGCTTTTACGATCTCTTACGCAAAAACGCCGGCGGCGATCGGGATAAACCCTCGATCACATCAACATTTACCCAATTTCGCTTCGTTATACTCGTTTCCCTTATAAAAAGCAGGCCTATATCGCCGGCGTTGATGTGTCATCCCACCGGTACGCCCGCCCGCGGGCAGGCCGCCGTTTTCATTCAGAATGGAGGAGTGCCGTGCAAACCTTTAATGCCGATCTGGCTATCATCGGTGCCGGTGGCGCAGGGTTACGCGCCGCGATTGCCGCAGCGGAAGCCAACCCCACCCTGACGATTGCGCTGGTTTCCAAGGTCTACCCAATGCGCAGCCACACCGTGGCAGCCGAAGGCGGGGCCGCCGCCGTTACCCAGCCCCATGACACCGCAGACTCCCATTTCCACGATACGGTCGCCGGCGGTGACTGGCTGTGCGAGCAGGATGTGGTTGAGGCGTTCGTCCGCCGCTGCCCGCAGGAGATGACGCAGCTGGAGCTGTGGGGCTGCCCCTGGAGCCGCAAGCCGGACGGCAGCATCAACGTCCGCCGCTTCGGCGGCATGAAGATTGAGCGCACCTGGTTTGCCGCCGACAAAACCGGCTTCCATATGCTGCACACCCTGTTCCAGACCTCGCTGAAATACCCGCAAATCCGCCGCTTCGATGAGCACTTTGTGCTCGACATTTTGGTGGATGAAGGCCAGGTGCGCGGCCTGGTAGCCCTGAATATGATGGAAGGCAGCCGGGTACAGATCCGCGCGAACGCCGTCATTATGGCCACCGGCGGCGCAGGCCGGGTTTACCGCTACAACACCAACGGCGGCATCGTCACCGGGGACGGCATGGGTATGGCGTTCCGCCACGGCGTGCCGCTGCGGGATATGGAGTTCGTGCAATACCACCCCACTGGCCTGCCCGGTTCCGGCATTTTAATGACCGAAGGGTGCCGCGGCGAAGGCGGTATCCTGGTCAACAACGCGGGCCACCGCTATCTGCAGGATTACGGCATGGGGCCGGAAACGCCGCTCGGCCAGCCTAAAAATAAATATATGGAGCTTGGCCCGCGGGATAAGGTCTCGCAGGCGTTCTGGCATGAATGGCAGGCCGGGCGCACGATTTCTACGCCACGGGGTGAGGTGGTTCACCTCGACCTGCGCCATCTGGGCGAGAAGAAATTGCGCGAGCGGCTGCCGTTTATCTGTGAACTGGCAAAAGCCTACGTCGGCGTTGACCCGGTTACCGACCCGATCCCGGTTCGCCCTACCGCGCATTACACCATGGGCGGCATAGAAACCGATGCCCACTGTGAGACGCGCATCCGTGGGCTGTTTGCCGTGGGGGAGTGCTCTTCTGTCGGGCTGCACGGTGCCAACCGCCTCGGCTCCAATTCACTGGCTGAACTGGTGGTATTCGGCCGCATCGCTGGTGAGCAGGCCGCGTTGCGCGCGCTGGAGAGCACCCCGGCCCCGGTGCAGGCGCTGGACAGCCTGGCGAATGACGTTGAGCAACGCCTGACCGCGCTGATGAACCAGCAGGGAAATGAAAAATGGTCCACCCTGCGGGACGAAATGGGCATGGCGATGGAAGAGGGGTGCGGCATCTACCGGACACCGGCGCTGATGCAGAAAACCATCGATAAGCTGGCGGAGCTGAAGGCGCGCTTCTCCCGCATTGCCATTACCGACCGCTCCGGCGTGTTCAATACCGATCTGCTCTATACGCTGGAGCTGTCACACGGGCTGGATGTGGCGGAATGCATGGCCCACTCTGCCCTTGCCCGCCGTGAATCACGCGGCGCCCACCAGCGGCTGGATGAGGGCTGTACCGAACGTGATGATGTGAATTTCCTTAAGCATACGCTGGCGTTCCACACCCCCGGCGACGCGCCGCGGCTGGCTTATAGCGCGGTGAAAATTACTGCCCTGCCGCCGGCTAAACGGGTCTATGGCGCAGAGTCTGAGGAGAAAACCCATGGCTGACATCACCCTGACTATCATGCGTTACCACCCCGAATATGACAGTGCGCCCCATCCTGAAACCTATAGCGTCCCTTATGATGAGCAGACGTCACTGCTTGATGCCCTTGGCTACATCAAAGATAACCTGGCACCGGATCTGGCCTACCGCTGGTCATGCCGGATGGCGATCTGCGGCTCCTGCGGCATGATGGTCAACCGCGTACCGAAACTGGCCTGCAAAACCTTCCTGCGTGACTATCCAACGGGCATGGAGGTGGAGGCGCTGGGCAATTTCCCGGTTGAACGCGATCTGGTGGTGGATATGACCCACTTTATCGAAAGCCTGGAGGCGATTAAGCCCTATATCATCGGCAATGACCGGCAACCGGCGCACGGCCCCAACACACAAACCCCGGCGCAGATGGCCAAATATCACCAGTTCTCCGGCTGCATTAACTGCGGGCTTTGCTATGCCGCCTGCCCGCAGTTCGGCCTGAATCCTGAATTCCTCGGCCCCGCTGCCATTACCCTGGCCCACCGCTATAACCTCGACAGCCGCGATCGCGGCAGAGCCGCCCGGATGCCGCAACTCAACGGCGAAAACGGCGTCTGGCGCTGCACCTTTGTGGGCTACTGCTCTGAAGTATGCCCTAAACATGTTGACCCGGCAGCGGCGATCCAGCAGGGCAAGGTGGAGAGCAGTAAAGATTTTATGATCGCCATGCTGAAGCCACGTTAAGGAGAGCACCGTGATGACCACGAAACGTAAACCGTACATCCGGGAGATGGCACCCAGTTGGTGGCAGCGGCTCGGTTTCTACCGCTTCTATATGCTGCGTGAGGGCACGGCCCTGCCCGCCGTCTGGTTCAGCCTGCTGTTGATCCACGGGCTTTACCGCCTGAAGGCCGGGCCTGCGGGGTGGGAGAGTTTTATTCACCTGCTGCAAAACCCGGTGGTCATGCTGCTTAACCTGATCGCGCTGGCCGCTGCGCTGTTGCACAGCAAAACCTGGTTCGATCTCGCGCCCAAGGCGGCCATCGTGATCATCAAAGGGGAGAAACTGGGGCCGGCGCCGGTAGTGCGCCTGCTGTGGGCCGCCATGATCGCCGTTTCATTGATCATTCTGACTATTACGCTCTATTCATCGGGAGGTTGAGATGCACCACGATCCTAAACGATCTGACGAGCCGCTGTTCTGGGGGCTGTTTGGTGCCGGTGGCATGTGGGCGGCGCTGTTCGCCCCGGTGGTTATCCTGCTTATCGGTATTTTGCTGCCTCTGGGCTTCGCGCCGGAGGGCACCTTCAGTTATGCCCGGGTACTCGCGTTTTGCCAGAGCCTGCCCGGCCGCCTGTTTCTGTTTCTGATGGCAACGCTGCCGCTGTGGTGCGGCCTGCACCGCCTGCACCATATGACGCACGACCTGAAAATCGCGCTTCCGGCCGGGAAGTGGCTGTTTTACGGGCTGGCGGCCATTCTGACGGTGGTCACCGCCATCGGTGTAATTACCCTCTGAGCCTGCTTTTCCCCTCAACGGCCCAGCCGGGCCGTTTTTCCTCCGCTACCCCTCTCTTATTCATTTTTATTACCTACACTTAGGAGAGATGGATGATAAAAGGAAAGGCTATGCATCTTTGGTCAAAACTCGGCGTCATGATGACAGCACTGTTCTCGGTAGCATGCAGCGTAAAGCCGCCACCGGACGTTAAAGTGGTAGAAAACTTTGAGCTGCCGCGCTACCTCGGTACCTGGTATGAGATCGCCCGGATGGATCACGGCTTCGAGCGTGGGCTGGATCATGTGACGGCGAACTACAGTACCCGTCCGGATGGCGGCATCAAGGTCATTAACCGCGGCTACAACCCGAAAAAGAAATCCTGGCAGGAGAGCGAAGGCAAGGGCTACTTCCTGGGCACACCGGTACGCGCCGCGCTGAAAGTCTCTTTCTTCGGCCCGTTTTATGGCGGGTATAACGTGATTGAACTCGACAGGAATTATCAGTACGCGTTGGTCTGCGGCCCGAATAAAAAATATTTATGGATCCTGTCACGCACCCCGATGCTGGATGAGGTGGCGCGCACGCGACTGCTGGAGACAGCGAAACGCTATGGGTTCAATACCAGCAAGCTTATCTGGGTTAACCAGTCCTGACTGCGGGATCAGGTACGGCCACTGGCGACAGCGTGCCCGTACCTTCCCTGCTTCTCTTTATTGCGCACTGCGCTGAATAGCTTCACCGCCTGCGGATACGTCTTCGCCGACGCCGCGCGTGGTGTTGCATGCCGTCAGTGACGAGAGAAACAGCAAAGAAAACACCACCAGAATAGATTTCTTCAACATAAAAATTTCCTTCTTTTAAGGGAATGGGTGCTTAAGCCCTTTTAGTTTAGACAAGAAAAGCAAGGAAGTAGAAAGAAGTGGGGTATTTTTTAAGCGGGTATTAACTGGCGATATGGGAAATGGTGCTGCCCAGATGTTGCACATCTTCACCAAAGCCACGTGCGGTATTACAACCGCTTAATGCTGCCAGCATCATAAACGAGAACACTGCCAGCCAGATTTTCTTCAGCATCGTTAACAGATCCCTGAATAGCTGCTGCAACAGGGCGTTGCAGCAGCATGACACACGGGGCGTCAGAACAACTTTTATTTCACGCGGGAGACGTATTCGCCGGAGCGGGTGTCAACTTTGATCACTTCGCCACGCTGCACGAACAACGGCACTTTCACCACGGCACCGGTAGACAGGGTCGCCGGCTTGCCGCCAGTCCCTGCGGTGTCGCCTTTCAGGCCCGGGTCAGTTTCGGTGATTTCCAGCTCAACGAAGTTCGGCGGGGTAACGGCGATCGGCTGGCCGTTCCACAGGGTCACGATACATTCAGCCTGGTCCAGCATCCATTTCGCGCTGTCACCCACGGCTTTGGCATCTGCTGCCAGCTGCTCGAAGGTTTCGTTGTTCATGAAGTGCCAGAACTCACCGTCGTTGTAGAGGTAAGTCAGGTTCATATCGATAACGTCTGCGCCTTCGGCGGAGTCGGTGGATTTGAAGGTTTTCTCAACGCGGGTGCCGGTCAGCAGGCGACGCATTTTAACACGTGCAAACGCCTGGCCTTTGCCCGGCTTAACGAACTCGCTGGATTCAATTGCGTAAGGTTCGCCTTCGAACATGATTTTAAGACCGGAACGGAAATCGTTGCTAGAATAAGTCGCCATGGTGGCCCTCTGAAAAAATGTATACTGGTAGCTTAGCCAAAAAATGGCACATATTATAACCCAAAACTTGGCGATGAGAGAAGATTGGTTGCAGCAACTCGCCGATGTTATTACTGACCCGGACGAACTGCTGTCGCTGCTGGCACTCGACACCCACCCGGAATTGCAGGCAGGCCGTGATGCCCGCCGCCTCTTCCCTCTGCGCGTCCCACGCGCCTTTGTCGCCCGTATGCAGCCCGGCGATGCCGCCGACCCGCTGCTGGTACAGGTACTCACAGCCCAACAGGAGTTCCTTGCGGCTCCCGGTTTCACCACCGATCCGCTGGATGAACAGCAGAGCGTGGTGCCTGGCCTGTTGCACAAATACCGTAACCGCGCCCTGCTGCTGGTAAAAGGCGGCTGCGCGGTTAACTGCCGCTATTGCTTCCGCCGCCATTTCCCGTATCAGGAAAATCAGGGCAACAAGGCAAACTGGGGCAAGGCGTTGGAGTATATCCGCCTGCACCCGGAATTGGATGAAATTATTTTCTCCGGCGGCGATCCGCTGATGGCCAAAGATCATGAACTCGACTGGCTGATTGGCGAACTGGAGGCGATTACACATATTAAGCGGCTGCGCATCCACAGCCGGCTGCCGGTGGTCATTCCCGCCCGCATCACCCCTGCCCTGTGTCAGCGGCTGGCCGCGTCACGGTTACAGGTTCTGATGGTGACCCACATCAACCACCCGAACGAGATTGATGACGCCCTGCGCCACAGCATGACCCAGTTAAAACGTGCCGGTGTGACGCTGCTGAACCAGAGCGTACTGCTGCGTGGCGTGAATGATGATGCCGACGTGCTGGCAGAGTTGAGCAATGCGCTGTTTGATGCCGGGATACTCCCTTACTACCTGCACGTGCTGGACAAGGTGCAGGGCGCAGCCCACTTCATGGTCGAAGATGAGGAAGCGCGGGCATTGGTAAAAGCGTTGCTGACCAAGGTGTCCGGCTATATGGTGCCGAAGCTGGCGCGTGAGGTAGGAGGAGAGCCGAGTAAAACGCCGCTCGATCTCTATCTGAAACAGGCCTGAGGTGAACGTTGACAGGCGAGGTACGCCTCGCCCGGATAAGCGAGACCTATCCCTGCCGGCAACACATTGCCGTTATGGACACTTATAGACCTGCCCCATCATTTTGCTGTCTTTTGGCACAAAGCTGGACCAGAAATCTTCGCTCGGGCTGGTCGCGCCGTAAATGACGTTGCCGCCCATTGCGGCCGCTTTATTGCGCAGGTCATTTGCAGCGCCGCGCATGGAGCTGCCGTCGCCGCTGGTGCCGGAGAACCAATTGCTCTGCGTGCCGGTCACTTCACCCACCAGCTGGCATTCGCTGCCGGGTTGGGCATCAGTAAACTTAACCTGCTGGCCGGTGCTGCTCAGCTGGTGGGTAGAACTGCACCCTGCCAGCAGCAACGCGGCTGAAAGTCCAAGAAACACGTTAATCCGCATCTTTTTCCCCATTTGGTTGAGAATCTCGCAAACCTTATCAACATGCGCGACATGCTGGTTAAGCATCCGTTGCCATAGTGAGATGAAACCTGCCATCCCGCTGATAAGTGACGCGCCGGTAGTTTACCGTTTATACGTTAATTCAGCGAGACAATGATAGATATATAGCAGCAACAATCAATTAGATGCGAATTATTCTGTACCCATAATAAAAAACCCCGGCCGGAGCCGGGGTTTTCTGCCTGCAGACTGTGAGAGACAGTCAGCGGATGATTACATCATGCCGCCCATGCCACCCATGCCGCCCATACCGCCGGCGCCCAGGTCTGCTTTCTCTTCTTTCGGCAGGTCGGTGACCATGCACTCGGTGGTGATCATCAGGCCAGCCACAGAAGCCGCGTACTGCAGGGCAGAACGGGTCACTTTGGTTGGGTCCAGGATGCCCATGCCGATCATGTCGCCGTACTCTTCGGTTGCGGCGTTGTAACCGTAGTTACCTTCACCCGCTTTCACGCTGTTGGCAACCACAGACGGCTCTTCACCGCAGTTCAGAACGATCTGACGCAGCGGTGCTTCCATTGCGCGCAGCGCAACTTTGATACCGACGTTCTGATCTTCGTTCTGGCCACGCAGATCGCCCAGTTTGGACGCAGCACGAATCAGTGCAACACCACCACCGGCAACCACACCTTCTTCAACCGCAGCACGGGTGGCGTGCAGGGCATCTTCAACGCGGGCTTTCTTCTCTTTCATTTCAACTTCAGTTGCTGCGCCCACTTTGATGACAGCGACGCCGCCAGCCAGTTTAGCCACACGCTCCTGCAGTTTTTCGCGATCGTAGTCAGAGGTCGCTTCTTCGATCTGCTGACGGATCTGGGTCACACGGCCCTGAATGGTGGTTTCGTCACCCACGCCATCGATGATGGTGGTGGTGTCTTTGTTAATCACCACGCGTTTTGCCTGGCCCAGGTCTTCCAGGGTCGCTTTTTCCAGCTCCAGACCGATCTCTTCAGAGATCACGGTACCGGCAGTCAGGGTTGCGATGTCCTGCAGCATGGCTTTACGACGGTCGCCGAAGCCCGGTGCTTTCACCGCAGCCACTTTCACGATGCCGCGCATGGTGTTGACCACCAAGGTCGCCAGCGCTTCGCCTTCCACATCTTCAGCGATGATCAGCAGCGGTTTGCCTGCTTTGGCAACGGCTTCCAGCACCGGCAGCATTTCACGGATGTTGGAGATTTTCTTGTCAGCCAGCAGGATGAACGGGCTTTCCAGCTCAACAGCACCGGTTTCCGGCTTGTTGATGAAGTAAGGGGAGAGGTAACCGCGGTCGAACTGCATACCTTCAACCACGTCCAGCTCGTCTTGCAGGCCGGTACCTTCTTCAACGGTGATCACGCCTTCTTTACCGACTTTTTCCATCGCTTCGGCAATCAGTTTGCCCACGGTGTCGTCGGAGTTAGCGGAGATGGTACCTACCTGAGCAATGGCTTTGGAGTCAGAGCACGGTACGGAGAGTTGTTTCAGTTCTTCAACCGCAGCGATAACAGCTTTGTCGATCCCGCGCTTCAGATCCATCGGGTTCATGCCCGCGGCAACGGCTTTCAGGCCTTCAGTAATAATGGACTGTGCCAGAACGGTAGCGGTGGTGGTGCCGTCGCCTGCTGCGTCGTTCGCTTTGGAGGCCACTTCTTTCACCATCTGCGCACCCATGTTTTCGAACTTGTCTTCCAGTTCGATTTCACGGGCAACAGACACGCCGTCTTTAGTGATGGTCGGTGCGCCGAAGGATTTGTCCAGCACCACGTTACGGCCTTTCGGGCCCAGGGTCACTTTTACCGCATCAGCCAGCACATTCACGCCGCGCAGCATTTTTACACGAGCGTCATTACCGAATTTTACGTCTTTAGCTGCCATTTTACTTTCCCTTAAATTCGTTCAGTTCAGTGATATACGCGTGAATTACGCTTCAACAATCGCCAGGATGTCGCTTTCAGACATGATCAACACTTCTTCATTGTCGATCTTCTCGGCTTTCACACCGTAGCCATCGTTGAAAATGACGATGTCGCCTACTTTCACATCCAGCGGCTTCATTTCGCCGTTTTCCAGGATGCGACCATTGCCCACAGCCAGCACTTCACCACGGGTAGATTTACCCGCCGCGGAGCCGGTCAGAACGATGCCGCCAGCAGATTTAGACTCAACTTCTTTACGCTTGACGATAACGCGGTCATGCAATGGACGAATTTTCATTGATAGCTCTCCTTTGAGAAGGTCCATATCTGATTCAGGATAAGATGCCGTATATGCCGTGCATACCGGCCTCGTGGTTTTCTAGATGGGGGCATTAGCCCCCCCTTCAAGGGACACCCACAAAAATTTTTTTGTTTTGTCGTGTCACCGCATAACAAACAGCTAACAAAAAAGGTCAGCCCGCACTCTATCCTGCCGGGGCGGGTACGGCTACCCCAGCGAAACGTTTTTCTGCACGGCGTTACTGATCATCTTTGTAAGAAGAAGAATCGCGCTGCTCCAGCCGGGGGGCCGGATCATCTTTGCGCTGATACTCCCCCTCAAACGTGGAGCCGCCGCCCTGCCCCGGCTGGAAACCGCCGCGCGCCGTAAACGACAGATGCGGCAGCAGTTTCAGCGTCAGGTGCTTTTGCACCGGCGGCAACAGCAGCAGCAGGCCGAGGAAGTCCGTAAAGAAACCGGGCAATAGCAGCAGGAAACCCGACAGCACCAGCGAAACGCTTTTCACCATCTCGGCCGCCGGGCTTTCGCCCTGCGCTAGCTTCTGCTGCATCTGCATAAAGGTCTTCAGCCCTTGTGCACGCACCAGCGAAATACCGAGGCCGGAGGTAAAGATCACCAGCAGCAGGGTCAGGAAGACGCCCAGCACATGGGCGACCTGAATAAACAGTGATATTTCAATGTAGGCCAGTAAAAATATCACCAGCAACGGTAACAAACGCACCGTACTCTCCTTTCAGCAAACGCGCCGGCAAGCGGTGCACCAACGCGTAAAAATGGGTGCCCGGCGGATCATTTCACTGGGCTGACCTTACTGAGATGGAGTTACCATGAGGTGAATTCAACCACAGCGTGTATTTTTATTCCGTGGGGCAATGAAATGTGAAACCCTTCACAGTTATTGAATCATCCCGGCGTGAGCGCGCCACACGTGATCGCGCCGCGTGCATTTCCTGGAAAGCAGCATATGATCGTGCCCGGCAAGACGCCGGCGGTTTATCCTGTGGTGTGCCCTTACGCCCGCATCATGTCTACTATTTATTCAGTCATCCATTTACGGCATCAAATAGAGAAGGTTCTATGTCAAACACTATTCGTATCGAAGAAGACCTGCTCGGCACCCGTGAAGTGCCGGCAGAAGCTTACTACGGGATCCATACCCTGCGTGCGATCGAAAACTTCTACATCAGCAATACCAAAATCAGTGATGTCCCTGAATTCGTGCGTGGCATGGTGATGGTCAAGAAAGCGGCTGCGCTGGCAAACAAAGAGTTAAAAACGATTCCGCGCAACCTGGCTGACGTGATTATCCGGGCCTGTGATGAGGTGCTGAATAAAGGCAAATGCATGGATCAGTTCCCGGTGGACGTTTTCCAGGGTGGCGCAGGCACCTCACTGAACATGAATACCAATGAAGTGCTGGCCAATATCGGGCTGGAGCTGATGGGCCATCAGAAAGGGGAATACCAGTACCTGAACCCCAACGATCACCTGAATAAGTGCCAGTCCACCAATGACGCCTACCCCACCGGGTTCCGTATTGCGGTCTACGCCTCTGTGCTGAAGCTGATCGACGCCATCAACCAGCTGGGTGACGGCTTTGAGCGTAAAGCCAAAGAGTTTGAAACCATCCTGAAGATGGGCCGCACCCAGTTGCAGGACGCGGTGCCGATGACGCTGGGCCAGGAGTTCCATGCCTTCAATGTGCTGCTGAAAGAAGAGACCAAAAATCTGCTGCGCACCGCAGAGCTGCTGCTGGAAGTCAACCTCGGGGCGACGGCCATCGGCACCCGCCTCAATACGCCGGAAGGTTACCAGCAGCTCGCCGTACAGCACCTGGCGGCGGTGAGCAACCTGCCGTGCGTCCCGGCGGAAGATCTGATCGAAGCGACTTCTGACTGCGGCGCTTATGTCATGGTTCACAGCTCGCTGAAACGCCTGGCGGTCAAGCTGTCGAAAATCTGTAACGACCTGCGCCTGCTCTCCTCCGGCCCGCGCGCCGGGCTCAATGAGATCAACCTGCCGGAACTTCAGGCCGGTTCCTCCATTATGCCGGCCAAAGTGAACCCGGTGATCCCGGAAGTGGTGAACCAGGTCTGCTTCAAAGTGATCGGCAATGACACCTGCGTCACCATGGCGTCAGAGGCGGGCCAGTTGCAGCTGAACGTGATGGAGCCGGTGATCGGCCAGGCGATGTTTGAGTCCATCCATATCCTGACCAACGCCTGCTACAACCTGCTGGAGAAATGCGTCAACGGCATCACCGCGAACAAAGCGGTCTGTGAGGCGTATGTGTTCAACTCCATCGGCATCGTCACCTACCTGAACCCGTTCATCGGCCACCATAACGGCGATATCGTCGGCAAGATTTGCGCCGAGACCGGCAAAAGCGTGCGGGAAGTGGTGCTGGAGCGCGGCCTGCTGACGGAAGCGGAGCTGGATGACATCTTCTCGGTGCAGAACCTGATGTTCCCGGCGTATAAAGCCAAACGCTATACTGACGAAAATGAACAGTAACCCTGTTCAGACCTGACACCAGGGCACGTTACTCCAGTGGGTAACGTGCCCTTTTCTTTTGGTAGGTACAAAAAAATAACAATCTGTTTTCATTTTTTTAAGGAACCCACGCGATGCTGATTCTGGAATTTGTCATTGTGCTGCTGGCCATCTTTCTCGGCGCCCGGCTGGGCGGTATCGGGATTGGTTTCGCCGGCGGCCTGGGGGTCTTGGTGCTGGCGCTGATTGGCGTCAAACCCGGTACCATCCCGTTCGATGTGATCTCAATTATCATGGCGGTGATCGCCGCCATTGCCGCCATGCAGGTGGCCGGGGGCATGGACTACCTGGTCCGCCAGACGGAAACGCTGCTGCGGCGTAACCCGCGCCACATCACGCTGCTGGCGCCGGTCGTCACCTACTTTCTGACCATTTTTGCCGGAACCGGCAATATCTCGCTCTCCGCCCTGCCGGTGATTGCGGAAGTGGCCAAGGAACAGGGCATCCGCCCCAGCCGCCCGCTCTCTACTGCCGTGGTCGCCGCGCAAATCGCCATTACCGCCTCGCCGATCTCTGCGGCCGTGGTCTACATGGCGATGGTGATGGAGCCGCACGGCGTCAGCTACCTGACGATGCTGAGCATCCTGATCCCTGCCACGCTGGCCGCGGTGCTGCTGATGTCACTGCTGGTGAGCTGGCTGTTCAACGCCCGGCTGGAGGATGACGCAGGGTATCAGCAGCGGCTGGCAGAGGGGTTGGTAACGCTGCGCGGCAGTGACCGCCCGGCGATCCCCGCCTCGGCCCCCTACTCAGTGCTGCTGTTCCTGCTCGGGGTGCTGGCAGTGGTGGTCTACGCCATTTTTAACAGCAACGGTTTCCATCAGGCGGTGCTGGGCAGCCCGGCCGCGCCGGTGATGACCACCACCAGCGCTATCCTGATCATTATGCTCAGCGTCGCCACGCTGATTACCCTGCTCTGCCGGATCGACACCGCCGCCATCCTGAACGCCAGTACCTTTAAGGCGGGCATGAGCGCCAGTATCTGTATCCTGGGGGTGGCCTGGCTGGGCGATACCTTTGTGCAGGACAACCTGGAATGGATTAAGGGCACGGCCGGCAGCGCCATTACCAGCCACCCCTGGCTGCTGGCGGTGATTTTCTTCTTCTGTTCGGCGCTGCTGTATTCCCAGGCCGCCACTGCCAAGGCGCTGATGCCGATGGCCATCGCGCTGGGCGTCACACCGCTGACCGCGCTGGCGGCGTTCCCGGCCGTGTCCGGGCTGTTTATCCTGCCGACTTACCCCACGCTGGTGGCCGCGGTACAGATGGATGACACCGGCACCACGCGCATCGGCCGCTTTGTGTTCAACCATCCCTTCTTTATTCCCGGGACGCTCGGCGTCACCTTTGCGGTGCTGTTCAGCTTTGCGCTCGGCGCGCTGCTGCTGTAGCCCACCAGAGGGCGGCCATGCGGCTGCCCCTTCACGAAAGTGTATACGGGGGTAAAATCCCCCGCTTCCGCCTTCAAGCCACCGGCGCTTCGCGTTATAGTCTCTGGCTCGCGCTGACAGGTCAGCGCGCCTTCCCCCACTGTGTTGCGAGGTCGAGATGTCTGACATAACCACGTCTGAAGTGACCCTGACAGAAAATTTCCCCCTGAATATCGACCTGCCCGGCAGCCAGGCCGTGGTGGTGCTCTGCACTGCGCCGGATGAAGACAGCGCGCAGGAGCTGGCGGCAGTGGCGCTGGACGAAAAACTGGCCGCCTGCGTGACCCTGCTGCCGGGTGCGAGTTCGATGTACTACTGGGAGGGCAAACTGGAACAGGCGTATGAAGTCCAGATGCTGTTTAAAAGTGACACCCACCACCAGCAGGCCCTGCTTGCCTGCCTCCGGCAACACCACCCTTACCAGACACCGGAACTGCTGGTGTTGCCTGTCCGCGACGGAGACAAAGATTACCTCTCATGGATTACCGCCTCATTAAAATAGTGTTCTGGCTATGCAGCGCCCTGCTGCTGCCGTTGGCTGCGCATGCCTCACTTTTTCCGCAGCCTGCCGCCAATGCGTTTGTGCCGCCCGATCAGGCGTTTGCGTTTGATTTCACACAGCAAGGTAATCAACTGACGCTGAACTGGCAGATCAAGCCCGGCTACTACCTTTACCGCCAGCAGATTCAGTGGACAGCCACCGACGCGGCGGTGGGCGACGTCACGCTGCCGGAAGGGTTGTCGCATAAAGATGAGTTTTTCGGCATCGCGGAGATCTATAAAAACCAGCTGGCGTTTACGCTGCCTATTACCCAGGCCGCACCGCACGGCCAGCTGAAAGTCACCTATCAGGGCTGCGCGGAAGCCGGGTTCTGTTACCCGCCGGAGACGCGGACGGTGCCGCTGAGCGCCGTCACGCCCGGCGCACCGGTCGCGCCTGCGCCGCAGGCGGTACAGGCAGATCCCCTGGCCACGCCGCTGCCCTTCTCGCCGCTGTGGGCGTTGCTGATCGGCATCGGCATCGCGTTCACGCCTTGTGTGCTGCCGATGTACCCGCTGATTTCCGGCATTATCCTGGGGCGTGAGCGGCGGCACAGCAGCCGCCGCGTGGCGGTGCTGGCGCTGGTCTATGTGCAGGGCATGGCGCTGACCTATACCCTGCTCGGGCTGGTGGTGGCCGCGGCCGGGCTGCCGTTCCAGGCGGCGTTGCAAAGCCCCGGCGTGCTGATCGCGCTGTCGGGGCTGTTCATCCTGCTGGCGCTCTCCATGTTCGGCCTGTTCACATTGCAGCTGCCCTCTGCCCTGCAAACCCGGCTGACGCTGTGGAGCAATACCCAACAGGGCGGGTCGCTGCCCGGCGTGTTTGTGATGGGCGCGCTGGCCGGGCTTATCTGTTCGCCCTGCACCACCGCGCCGCTGAGCGCCATTCTGCTCTACATCGCGCAGAGCGGTAACCTGCTGGCCGGGGGCGGCACGCTTTACCTCTATGCGCTGGGCATGGGCATTCCGCTGGTGGCGGTGACGCTGTTCGGCAACCGGCTGCTGCCCAAAAGCGGACCGTGGATGAACCATGTAAAAGAGGCGTTCGGCTTTGTGATCCTCGCCTTGCCGGTATTCCTGCTGACGCGGGTCATCGGCGATCTCTGGGGCGAACGTTTGTGGAGCCTGCTGGGCATCGCCTTCTTTGGCTGGGCTTTTGTGCTGAGCCTGAAGAGTACGCGCACCGGCATCCGCCCGTTGCAGCTGCTGTTCCTGGCGGCGGCGCTGGTCGTCGCCCGCCCGTTGCAGGAGTGGGCCTTCCCCGCCCCCACCGCGGCAGCACAACCGGCGAAACTGGCATTCCAGCCGATCGCCAACCAGGAGGCACTGGCGCAGGCGCTGCATCAGGCGCAAGGCAAACGGGTTATGCTCGATCTCTACGCCGACTGGTGTGTCGCCTGCAAAGAGTTTGAGAAGTACACCTTCAGCCAGCCTGATGTTCAGGCGGCGCTGGCGGATACCGTGCTGTTACAGGCGGATGTGACCGGCAACACCCCAGCGCAGCAAGCCCTGCTGGCCCAGCTGCGGGTGCTGGGGCTGCCGACCATTCTGTTCTTCGGCCCGCTGGGCGAAGAGATACCGGATTCCCGCGTCACCGGGTTTATGGACGCTGCGGCCTTCCGGGCGCATTTGCAGAAACTACGCCAGTAAACGACACTACTGTCTGGATCGGAAATGGGAGAACGCCAACGTGCAACGTGAACATGTGCTGAACCACGCTTTAACCCTCTTGGAACAGCGCGGGCTGGCCACCACCACGGTAGAGATGGTGGCAACGGAAACGGGACGTACGGAGAGCGACTTAAACCGCTTCTGGCCGGATCGGGAGGCGCTGCTCTATGATTGCCTGCGCCATCATGGCCAACAGATTGATACCTGGCGGCGGCAACTGCTGCTGGATGATTCCCTGACACCTTCGCAGAAACTGCTGGCCCGCTATAAGGTGCTGCATGAGCAGGTTAACCAGCAGCGCTACCCGGGCTGCCTGTTTATCGCCGCGTGCAGCTTTTTCCCGGATAAACAGCACCCTATCCATCAGCTTGCCGAGCAGCAGAAACGCGCCTCTTATGATTACACGCTGTCGCTGTTGCAGGAGATGGACGCCGACGATCCGCCGATGGTCGCCGAGCAGATGGAGCTGATCCTTGAAGGGTGCCTGAGCAAATTGCTGGTAAAAAGACAGCCCCACGATGTGGACGTCGCCTTACGGCTCGCAGAGGATGTTTTGCAGGTCGCGCGGTGCCGTAAACATGGCGCGCTGTCCTGATTGTCTTTGCCTTAAAACGGCAGTTTTCACCGGTGCCGGCCTGTTTTTTGCCTGAAAAGAGAGCAGTCAGGCCGGTTTAAGGGAGAATTCTGCATAAAGCCGTTGACGGCCTCCAGCCAATACGGTTTAATGCGCCCCGTTGCCCGGATAGCTCAGTCGGTAGAGCAGGGGATTGAAAATCCCCGTGTCCTTGGTTCGATTCCGAGTCCGGGCACCACT
>NZ_PJZH01000015.1 GCF_002858715.1 Chimaeribacter coloradensis
ATGGTGGTGGGGGAAGGATTCGAACCTTCGAAGTCTGTGACGGCAGATTTACAGTCTGCTCCCTTTGGCCGCTCGGGAACCCCACCACGAAATTCGTGGATTTGCGAATTGTAAGAAGGATTTCTCCTTCACTCAAAACCGCCTGGCTAATCGGCTGCTCTGAGGGTGATACCCTGCGGTATCGAAAAATGGTGGTGGGGGAAGGATTCGAACCTTCGAAGTCTGTGACGGCAGATTTACAGTCTGCTCCCTTTGGCCGCTCGGGAACCCCACCACTGGCCTTGCTTGCTTCCGCTGTCGCGGTAAGTGGGGCGCATCATATCAAATGCGTCCGCGCTGTAAAGCCTTGAAATGCAGAAAAGGATCTGTTTGCCGATTTTTTACCCCGGGCGGTGCATTCTTCACCTTTTTCACCGCCCGGCGCCCCTGTTACAGGATAACCGTGCGGTTGCCGTACACAAAGACCCGCTGCGCCAGTACCCGGTAGAGGGCGCGGCTCAGCACATTCTTCTCCACATCCCGCCCGGCGCGCATCATGTCATCCGCCGTGTAGGTGTGATCGACGTGAATCACGTCCTGCATGATGATCGGGCCTTCGTCCAGGTTGTCATTCACGTAGTGCGCCGTGGCACCGATGATCTTCACACCGCGCTCATACGCCTGATGGTAAGGGCGCGCGCCGATAAAGGCCGGCAGGAAAGAGTGGTGGATATTGATCACCTGATTCGGGTAATGCTGCACAAATTGCGGCGTCAGGACGCGCATATACTTCGCCAGCACCACGTAGTCGGGCTGGTATTCGTCAATCTGTGCAATCAGCTGGGCATCATGCTGCTCACGCGTCAGCCCCTCATGGCTCACCAGATGGAACGGGATGTCAAAACGCTCTACCAGCGTCTGCAGGGTGTCGTGGTTGCCAATGACTGCCGCGATTTCCACATCAAGGCCGCCGTACGCGCTCTTCATCAGCAGATCGCCCAGGCAGTGGGCCTCTTTGGTCACCAGCACCACAATCCGGCGGCGGCCGGCGGCCTGCAGCTCACGCACAGAACCGGCGGGCAGGGCGCTGTCCAGATCGGCCAGCAACGTGTTGTCGTTGAAGATGCCTTCCAGCTCGGTGCGCATAAAAAACCGCCCGGTGCGGTGGTCCACATATTCGTTGTTCTGCACGATATTCAGCTCATGCTTGTAACAAATATTGGTGATCTTGGCGATCAGGCCTTTGGCATCAGGGCAGATGGTGCGCAGAATCTTTCGTTGTACGTGCTGATGTTGCATCGGGGGTAATCCTGTAGGCGTTGCGATGGTGTGAGTGTTTTTCTGTTTCGGAATGTTCCGGAATTACTGCCCGCAACATTTCTTATATTTTTTCCCGGACCCGCACGGGCAGGCATCATTACGGCCGCTTTGCAGGTGGGTTCCGTCCCTATAGTACCAGCGTTCATTTATGCGAAGAAAGCGTGAACGTTCATGCAGCAGATGCGGCCGGGGATCGTCGCCTTCGCTGAAACGGGCCGCGAACTCAACAAACCCTTCATCCGGATGGGATCCCGGTGCCTCATCAAGGATACGCAGGCCCAGCCAGCGCGTGTGCGCGGCGCTCTCCGCCAGGCTCTCCCGCCACTGATCAGCCCGGCAGTCCGGGTGCCAGCTGGCCAGCAGGTAGGGCACATCGTTCATGACATAAGCAGTATAGCGCGAACGCATCAGGGCCACCGGCGTCGGGGCGACAGCATCGCCCGTGTGGTAAGGCCGGCAGCAGAGACGATAGGGCTCGCCTGTGCCGCAAGGGCAGGTTTCAGACACAATGACTCCTGATTTAACAATAGGTTTGGCGCACCGGCGCACTTGAATCACATAGGCGGACTATGTTACCTAACAATATCGCCGGCTGACAATGCAGCCTGCACGTTGCACGTGTGTTTCAGCTGCCCGCCGTCCGTCGGCGCAGGGGCAGGGGCGAGCGCAAGCGTTTACCTGTACGCCAACATTGGGTACGATCGCCGTTTCTGGCTGTTTAATGCGCCAGGCCGCAAAATAAGTTCGGTTCTAAAAAACTTTGTTTCGTGAAAAAAGTGAGTCGGCAGGCGGGTTTCTCACCAGTTTGGTGCACTAACCCTATTTTCAGACATGCGAAAAACCGCTTTTTAGGCCACTATTAAAGAGGAGTGAGCAAGGGGGCCAGATGGATAAACCGTTAACAAGCAAGCATATCCTGATCGTGGAGGACGAAGCCGTCTTTCGCTCGGTGCTTGTCGGCTACCTGAAAACGCTGGGCGCAACCACCAGCGAAGCGGAGAATGGCCTGGAAGCGTTATCAGCTGTAGAAGAGGTGTCACCCGATCTGATCCTGTGCGATCTGGCGATGCCTGAGATGGGCGGCATTGAGTTCGTCGAGAATCTCCGCCTGCAGGGAAATAAAATTCCGGTACTGGTGATTTCCGCAACCGACAACATGAGCGATGTGGCACAAGTTTTGCGGCTGGGCGTCGAAGACGTGCTGTTGAAACCGCTGACCGATCTTAACCGGCTGCGCGAGGCGCTGCTGGCATGTCTGTATCCTCACCTGTTTACCTCACAGGCGATGGAAGGGAATGACCTGATCCAGGACTGGTCAGCACTCTGCCAGGACCCGGCACAGGCGGCCAAACTGCTGAAACAGCTTCAGCCGCCGGTGCAGCAGGTGCTGGCACACTGCCGTATTAATTACCGGCAGCTCACCATGGCGGAACACCCGGGGCTGGTGCTGGATGTGGCTGCCTTATCACCAAACGATCTGGCATTTTATTGCCTGGATGTGACGCGCGCAGGTGAAAATGGCGTATTAGCGGCGCTGCTGTTGCGGGCGATATTCAATGGGCTATTACGTGACCATTTAACCAATCAGCGCCAGCGTTTGCCGCAGATGTCCACTATTTTAAAGCAGGTTAACCAGTTATTAAAACAGGCCCATCTGGAGGGGCAATTCCCGCTGCTGTTGGGTTATTACCATGCTGAGTATAAGAATTTAATATTGGTCTCAGCAGGTTTACATGCCACAGTCAACACCGGTGAAAATCAGATCCAGCTCAGTAATGGGGTACCGCTCGGGACGCTGGGGGCCACCTATTCGAACCAGATTTCACAGCGTTGCGCAGCCTGGCAGTGCCAGGTGTGGGGCGCCGGTGGGCGGCTGCGTTTAATGTTGTCCTCAGATTAATCTGTAAAAAAGGAAGCGCTGCTTCCTTTTTATATTCCCTCTTTAACCTACTTCAATATATTGCAGACAAAGGCGGTTAGGTAATTATCTTAATTTTTCTCAAACCCCGATATGAAATAAGCGCGGCAGAATGAAGGTGGTATACTCGAAAGCGCTAATTTAGGGTAAACCCGCTAATGTTCATTAAATGAACGGGCAAGAGAGAGATAGTCAATGTCTGCACCAAATAGAAAAGTAAAAAAGGCTGTGATTCCTGTCGCGGGGCTTGGGACGCGTATGCTGCCTGCGACAAAGGCCATTCCTAAAGAGATGTTGCCGCTGGTGGACAAGCCACTGATTCAATACGTGGTCAACGAATGCATCGCCGCAGGCATCCAGGAGATCATCCTGGTGACCCACTCCTCTAAAAACTCCATCGAAAACCACTTCGATACCAGTTTCGAACTGGAAGCCATGCTGGAAAAACGCGTCAAGCGCCAGCTGCTCGAAGAAGTGCAGGCGATCTGCCCGAAACATGTCACCATCATGCAGGTGCGTCAGGGTGAGGCCAAAGGCCTCGGCCATGCGATCCTCTGCGCTCAGCCGCTGGTAGGGGATGAGCCGGTCGCCGTGGTGCTGCCGGATGTGATCCTGGATGAGTATTCCGCTGACCTGACCAAAGAAAACCTCGCTGAGATGATGGCCCGTTTCGAGCAGAGCGGCCACAGCCAGATCCTGGTGGAGCCGGTGCCGGAGAGCGACGTCTCCAATTATGGCGTGGCAGATTGCCAGGGCCGTGAACTGGCCGCGGGTGAAGGCGCCCCGATGGTCGGCATGGTGGAAAAACCGGCCGCGGGTACCGCGCCGTCTAATTTGGCGGTGGTTGGCCGTTACGTGCTCTCTGCGGAGATCTGGCCGCTGCTGGCGAAAACGGAGCCGGGTGCCGGTGACGAGATCCAGCTGACGGATGCCATCGCCATGCTGATGGATAACGAAACCGTTGAGGCGTATCACCTGCAGGGCGTCAGCCATGACTGCGGCAACAAAATGGGCTATATGCAGGCCTTTGTTGAGTATGGTATGCGCCATCCGGGGCTGGGCAACGCATTCAGTGACTGGGTAGCCGGTTTCGTCAAGCAACAGGACGAACGCACTGCCGGGCACGCGTAACACACTTTTTCTTTTCAATTTTAAAAACTAGGATTTTCCAATGAAAGTAACAGTTTTTGGTATTGGTTATGTCGGTTTGGTGCAAGCTGCCGTCCTAGCTGAAGTTGGCCATGATGTACTCTGTGTGGATGTGGATGAGCGCAAGGTCGAGAACCTGAAAAAAGGCATCATCCCGATTTATGAACCGGGCCTGACCCCGCTGGTCCAGCAAAACTACGAAGCCGGCCGCCTCCAGTTCACCACCAACGCCGAGCAGGGCG
Organism: Chimaeribacter coloradensis; assembly: GCF_002858715.1. Lineage (GTDB taxonomy): Bacteria > Pseudomonadota > Gammaproteobacteria > Enterobacterales > Enterobacteriaceae > Chimaeribacter > Chimaeribacter coloradensis. The sequence continues at coordinate 4,609 of NZ_PJZH01000015.1, forward strand.
TGGCGCACGGTGTAATGCAGTTCATTGCCGTGGGCACCCCGCCGGATGAAGATGGCTCCGCTGACCTGAAATATGTCACCGCCGTGGCGCGCACCATCGCCCAGCACATGACCGATCGCAAAGTGGTGATCGACAAATCAACGGTGCCGGTTGGTACGGCTGACAAAGTGCGCGCCGTGATGGCCGACACCCTGAAACAGCGCGGCGCAGAGATCGCCTTCGATGTGGTCTCCAACCCGGAGTTCCTGAAAGAGGGGGCCGCGGTCGCTGACTGTATGCGCCCTGAGCGTATCGTTATCGGTACCGATAACCCGGCGGCCATTGAGCCGATCCGCGAGCTTTATGAGCCGTTCAACCGCAACCACGACCGCATGATCCTGATGGATGTGCGCAGTGCTGAGCTGACCAAGTACGCCGCTAACTGTATGCTGGCGACCAAAATCAGCTTTATGAATGAAATCGCTAACCTGGCAGAAATTCTGGGTGCGGATATTGAAAAAGTGCGCCAGGGGATCGGTTCTGACTCCCGTATCGGCTACCACTTTATCTACCCGGGCTGCGGTTACGGTGGTTCCTGCTTCCCGAAAGATGTGCAGGCGCTGATCCGTACCTCTGAGCAGATTGGCTACCAGCCGAAACTGCTGCAGGCGGTAGAGCACGTGAACTACCAGCAGAAATATAAGCTGACCCAGTTCATCAAACGTGAGTTCGGCGACAACCTGAAAGGCAAAACCTTCGCACTGTGGGGCCTCTCCTTCAAGCCAAACACCGACGATATGCGTGAAGCGTCCAGCCGTGTGCTGATGGAAACCCTGTGGGAAGCAGGTGCCCAGGTTCAGGCCTTTGACCCGGAAGCGATGGATGAAACCCAGCGCATTTATGGTCACCGTGACTCCCTGAAACTGATGGGGACCAAAGAAGCTGCTTTGCAAGGCGCTGATGCACTGGTAATTTGTACCGAATGGCAGAACTTCCGCGCGCCGGACTTTGATGTGATCAAGGCGTCGCTGAAGCAGCCGGTCATCTTCGATGGCCGTAACCTTTTCGATCCGGAGCGTCTGGCCAAACGTGGTTTCACGTACTATGCCATCGGCCGCGGCGCATCGGTGCAAGTGCACGATTAAGAGGTAGGTATGAATTTTCTGGTAACAGGCGCGGCCGGTTTTATTGGTTATCATGTCACTGAACGTCTGCTGGCTGCCGGCCATCAGGTGGTTGGGATCGATAACCTGAATGACTATTACGATGTCAATCTTAAGCTGGCGCGCCTGGCCAGGCTGGAACAGCCGGGTTTCACCTTCATCAAGCTGGACCTGGCTGACCGCGAAGGCATGGCGGCGCTGTTTGCCGCGCACTCGTTCCAGCGGGTCATCCATCTGGGGGCGCAGGCTGGGGTGCGGTATTCGCTGGAGAATCCGCTGGCGTATGCAGATGCCAACCTGATTGGTCACCTGAATGTGTTGGAAGGGTGCCGGCATAATAAGGTGGAGCATCTGCTCTACGCCTCCTCCAGCTCAGTCTACGGCCTGAACCAGAAAATGCCTTTCTCTACCGAAGACTCGGTCGATCACCCGGTGTCTCTGTATGCGGCGACCAAGAAAGCGAATGAGCTGATGTCACATACTTATTCGCATCTCTATAACCTGCCGACCACCGGGCTGCGCTTCTTTACCGTGTATGGCCCCTGGGGCCGCCCGGATATGGCGCTGTTTAAGTTTACCCGGGCGATGCTGGCCGGCGAGGCGATTGACGTTTATAACCGGGGTGAGATGCGCCGTGATTTCACCTACATCGATGATATTGCGGAAGCGATTCTCCGGTTACAGGCGGTTATTCCGCACGCTGACAGCACCTGGACAGTAGAGCAGGGCTCTGCCGCTACCAGTTCAGCCCCTTACCGGGTTTACAATATCGGCAATAGCCAGCCGGTGAAGCTGATGGCTTATATTGAGGCGCTGGAAACCGCGCTGGGGATTGAAGCGAAAAAGAACCTGCTGCCGATGCAGCCGGGGGATGTGCTTGAAACCAGTGCGGATACCCAGGCCCTCTACGACGCGATCGGCTTTAAGCCAGAAACCAGCGTGACGCAGGGTATTCAACGCTTTGTTGACTGGTATCGTGATTTTTACCAGCAATAAACCGGCGGGTGTGTAAAAAGGGATGCTTCGGCATCCTTTTTTTATTGAAGTCGCTCTATTGTTTTATTTTTGTGTTTGGAATGTAAAAGAAATGTATATAAAAATACTCCCCGTCGGGAGTATTGTTTTAGGCAGGTGAAATAGAATACCAGCGGACAAAATTACAGCAGAAAATCGTCCAGCGATTTACCTTCTTCATCAATAGCCTTTTTGATCACCGCAGGAGTGCGGCCCTGGCCAGTCCAGGTACGGGTTTCACCGTTTTCATCCTGATACTGGTATTTAGCCGGGCGTGCAGCACGCTTGGCTTTACCGGCAGGCTTGGCGGCAGCCAGCGTCTGCATTAACTCGTTTGGATCGATACCGTCAGCAATTAACATCTCACGGTATTGTTGCAGTTTGCGGGTACGTTCTTCTGTTTCCGCAGCCACGTGTTGTTCTTCTTCCCGGCGTTCGTTAACAACAACATCCAGCTTTTCCAGCATCTCTTCAAGCGTTTCAAGAGAACACTCTCTTGCCTGCGCCCGCAGCGTGCGGATGTTGTTCAGAATTTTCAAAGCTTCGCTCATTGTCCTACTCTCTAATTATCTTATGGGGTATTCGCGGTAATAATAGAGCTCAGGTTTAAATTCTGCAACAGCCAATATGCAGTGACTCAGGCACTTATTGTATAAACCGATTCTTTTTTCAATCATAAATAGCCTATAAACATAAGGGAGATAAAAAAGGCAGCAGATAAATAGGGCACTGACAGGTATTTGAATTCATTGCGTCAACGCGACTTTTTGATTATGAAAACCTGTTTTATTATTACCCTTTTCCTGCGCCGGCCGTTAATATCGCTATTTTGTAAGAAAATCGTAAGCAACAAGGTGGGGAAGCGATCAGAATGCTGGCTTCTTATTCACTTTATTGCACCCGCTTAAATTAATCAGCCTGCGCCTCGGCGTACCTCGCCGGGCGCGGAAACCGGCAGAAGATCTGCCTGAAGTGCTATGTTACACTCCCCGCAAATTTGATTTGGTGTGATAAGGAGCACTGGGCAATGGCTCAACTCTATTTTTATTATTCCGCGATGAACGCCGGAAAATCGACTGCGCTGCTGCAATCCTCCTATAACTACCAGGAGCGGGGTATGCGCACCCTAGTGTTTACTGCTGAAATTGATCGGCGTTTTGGGGTAGGCAAAGTCAGCTCCCGTATTGGGCTTTCCTCACAGGCCCAGCTCTATAATGCGGAAACAGATTTACAGGCGATGATTACCCAGGAGCACGTTCAGCAGCCGGTGCATTGTGTTTTATTGGACGAGAGCCAGTTTCTGACAAAAAGTCAGGTAAGCCAGTTATGCGACGTCGTCGACCAATTGGATATTCCGGTATTGTGTTATGGGCTCAGAACGGATTTTCTGGGTGAACTCTTTATCGGCAGCCAATATCTGTTGGCCTGGGCGGATAAACTGGTAGAGCTAAAGACCATTTGCCATTGTGGCCGTAAAGCTAACCGTGTACTGCGCCTCGATCAGGATGGTCGCCCGCTGCATGCAGGAGAGCAGGTCGTGATTGGGGGCAATGAACGTTATGTGTCGGTTTGCCGCAAACATTACCGGGATGCGCTGGCCGGCACCGGTCAGGACGCAGAATAAGCCTCTTCATTGTCTTCCCAATAAAAAACCCGCCGTTAAGGCGGGTTTTGCATTTGCCATATTGCGTGCCTGGTTAAAGGCAGCACAAGAGGGCAGGTTTATTTTTTCGCTTTTTTATCGGCTTTACCTGACTCAGTGACAGTAACCGCTTCCACAGCCGGTGCCTTCTCTTCTTCAGTGAATTTACGGCCGTAGTAGGTGTCCAGCAGAATCTGTTTCAGCTCAGCGATCAGTGGGTAGCGAGGGTTAGCCCCGGTACACTGGTCATCAAAGGCATCTTCAGAGAGCTTGTCCACTTTTGCCAGGAAGTCAGCTTCCTGCACGCCCGCTTCACGGATGGAGGTCGGAATACCGAGCTCGGTTTTAAGTTCATCCAGCCAGTTGAGCAGTTTTTCAATTTTCTGGGCAGTACGGTCGCCAGGAGCGCTCAGGCCAAGGTGATCGGCAATTTCAGCGTAACGACGGCGTGCCTGTGGGCGGTCATACTGGCTGAAGGCCGTTTGCTTGGTCGGGTTGTCGTTAGCGTTATAACGGATAACGTTAGCGATCAACATGGCGTTCGCCAGGCCGTGTGGGATATGGAACTCTGAACCCAGTTTGTGGGCGATAGAGTGGCAGACCCCCAGGAAGGCGTTGGCAAATGCGATGCCGGCGATGGTCGCGGCATTATGCACACGCTCACGGGCAACCGGGTTTTTCGCGCCGTCACGATAGCTTTGCGGCAGATTCTCTTTCAGCAGTTTCAGCGCTTGCAGCGCCTGGCCGTCAGAGTATTCGTTCGCCAGCACAGAGACGTAGGCTTCCAGCGCATGGGTAACCGCGTCCAGACCACCAAAGGCACACAGCGATTTCGGCATGTTCATGACCAGGTTGGCATCAACAATCGCCATGTCCGGCGTCAGCGCATAGTCAGCCAGAGGGTATTTCTGGCCGGTGGCGTCATCGGTCACGACCGCAAACGGCGTAACTTCTGAACCGGTACCGGACGTGGTGGTGATGGCGATCATTTTTGCTTTCACGCCCATTTTTGGGAATTTGTAGATGCGTTTACGGATATCCATAAAGCGCAGCGCCAGCTCCTCGAAATGGGTTTCCGGGTGCTCATACATTACCCACATAATTTTGGCGGCATCCATCGGGGAGCCGCCGCCCAGGGCGATGATGACATCCGGTTTGAAGGAGTTCATCAGCTCAGCCCCTTTACGCACAATGCTCAGGGTCGGGTCAGCTTCAACTTCAAAGAAGACTTCGGTTTCAATCCCGTGGGATTTCAGCACGCTGGTCACCTGATCGGCATACCCGTTGTTGAACAGGAAACGGTCAGTCACGATGAAGGCACGTTTAGCCCCGTCTGTTGCCACTTCTTCCAGCGCAATCGGCAGGGAGCCGCGGCGGAAATAGATAGATTTCGGAAGTTTATGCCACAACATGTTTTCTGCTCGTTTCGCGACGGTTTTCTTGTTGATCAGGTGTTTCGGCCCTACGTTCTCAGAGATGGAGTTACCGCCCCAGGAGCCGCAGCCCAGCGTCAGGGACGGGGCGAGCTTGAAGTTATACAGGTCACCGATACCGCCCTGTGAGGCCGGGGTGTTAATCAGAATACGGGCCGTTTTCATCTTGTCGCCAAAGTAATTGACGCGCTCCGGCTGGTTATCCTGGTCAGTGTAGAGGCAGGAGGTGTGGCCGATACCGCCCATCGCCACCAGTTTTTCCGCTTTGCTGACGGCATCCCGGAAGTCTGTGGCGCGGTACATGGCCAGCGTCGGTGAGAGTTTTTCATGCGCGAAAGGCTCAGACTCATCCACCATCGCGACTTCGCCAATCAATACTTTCGTGGACGCCGGTACCCGGATGCCCGCCATCTCAGCAATTTTAGAGGCTGGCTGGCCCACGATGGCGGCATTCAGGCCACCGTTTTTCAGAATAATATCCTGAACGGCTTTCAGTTCCTGGCCGCGCAGCAGGTAGCCGCCATGGCTGGCAAAACGTTCGCGGACGGCATCATAGACCGCATCGACAACAATCACAGACTGTTCAGAGGCGCAGATAACCCCGTTATCGAAGGTTTTGGACATCAGGATAGAGGCCACGACACGTTTGATGTCAGCGGTTTCATCCACCACCACCGGCGTGTTCCCGGCGCCCACACCGATAGCGGGTTTACCGGAGCTGTAGGCCGCTTTCACCATGCCCGGGCCGCCGGTCGCCAGAATCAGGTTCAGGTCCGGGTGGTGCATCAGCTGATTGGAAAGCTCAACAGAAGGCTCATCAATCCAGCCGATGATGTCTTTCGGTGCCCCGGCAGCAATGGCAGCCTGCAGCACAATATCAGCGGCCTTGTTGGTGGCATTTTTGGCGCGTGGGTGCGGGGAGAAGATGATGCCGTTACGGGTTTTCAGGCTGATGAGTGCTTTGAAAATGGCCGTTGAGGTCGGGTTGGTGGTGGGCACGATGCCGCAAATCAGGCCGATGGGTTCTGCAATGGTGATAGTCCCGAAGGTATCATCTTCTGACAGCACCCCACAGGTTTTTTCATCCTTGTAGGCGTTATAGATATATTCAGAAGCAAAGTGGTTTTTAATGACTTTATCTTCCACAATACCCATACCGGACTCCGCCACGGCCATTTTTGCCAGGGGAATACGGGCGTCGGCGGCAGCCAGGGCAGCGGCCCGGAAAATTTTGTCGACTTGCTCCTGAGTAAAGTTAGCATACTCACGCTGGGCTTCTTTGACACGGGCAACAAGCGCGTTCAGTTCAGCAACATTCGTTACAGCCATAATGCTCTCCTGATAAGGTTAAACTCTTTTAGTAAATGAGCTGTCATCGCACCAAGTATAGTTCTGACGAACTCCTCCGGTTTGGGGGTGGCCCGGCTCCCTGGGCAGAGTGCAATATCGCTTATTTACTGAAAGAGCTTGCCGGTGTGCGGCTCGGCGGCGTTTAAGGAGAAAGCGGCCGCTTATGATGATGTTGGATGGGATCTCGTGGTTTCTTAATATGAAGTGATCTTACTCCTCTTGAAGTGGCGTTATTTGATCTGGATCAAGAAAACCCCAAGCTGACACCATTCAGCATAGGATGAAATGAGAAACAGTCGCATAGATAAGGAAAGTTTTTTATTTTGGCGAAAAAGCAAAGGATTGAGAAAAAGAGAAGAGAGAAGGGTAGCGTTTTATTTCTTTACCTCTTCAAATATCGCTATTAAATGCTGAGGATGCCGATGGATTATGTCGGCTAATTCCATTACATTAGCGGCCTTCAAAATGTCACTCTTATGGCCTGTTGACGGAGTTCTGCGTGAGCCAGACACTACTGGATTTGTCGGGATATATTAAATTTTTTGTCGGACTTTTTGCGCTGGTCAACCCGATTGGGATCCTGCCGGTGTTTATCAGTATGACCAGCTACCAGGCCGCCGCCGGCAGGAATAAAACCAACCTGACGGCCAATCTGTCAGTGGCCATTATCCTGTGTACATCGCTGTTTCTGGGGGATGCCATTCTGCATCTTTTCGGTATCTCCATTGACTCGTTCAGGATTGCCGGCGGCATTCTGGTGGTGACTATTGCCATGTCGATGATCAGCGGTAAGTTAGGGGAAGATAAGCAAAATAAGCAGGAGAAGTCGGAGTCAGCCATCCGGGAAAGTGTGGGTGTGGTGCCGCTGGCATTGCCGCTGATGGCAGGCCCGGGGGCAATCAGTTCGACAATCGTGTGGAGCTCCCGTTATCACAGCTGGCAAAACCTGCTTGGGCTGACGCTGGCGATCGCCTTTTTCTCTTTCTGCTGCTGGCTCTTGTTCCGCGCCGCGCCGCTGGTGGTCAGGTTGCTGGGGCAGACAGGTATTAACGTGGTCACCCGTATTATGGGGCTGTTATTGATGGCGCTGGGTATCGAGTTTATTGTTACCGGTATCAAAACTATTTTCCCCGGCTTACTGTAAATTTATTTTTTCTCTATCACTTCGCTTTGTTTCCTTTTCCGGCCTGTAGCGGCTCTTCTCTCAGGCCGGACGGCAATAACGCTGTCACCTTTCCTGCCAGTTAACAGTGCAAAATATGCTGGGTAAAACAGCAATTGCACCAAAATGTTGCATTAAAACCCCGTAAATGAACGAATAGGGTTCAACCCATTATTTCTCTCACTTTTCTTAAACTTACTGCGGTAAAAAACCGGGGCGTTGTTCTCCTTGATGTTAATTTAGTCACATCATTCAGGGGGGCTTGTGAAGCATCATACGAGATGATATTAGTGTTTAATCAGGCCCGGACAGCGATTTATCCTTTACGCCAAAAGGATGTTAATGCATTGTTTTAGATTGTTGGGATACCACAGGTATCTGCGTCATAACATAGCGTTTTACAATGCTTAACCTGCTGTTTTTCATTGGATTAATGCGAAAAGATGCCGTGTTTTTTTCCGCTCTTTCCCGATGCGCCTGCCAACAAAAGAGAAATACTTAACATTTCTGTAAAATATATTGGCACAACATTTTAGCTTCTGATAATTTTTCGAACCCACCCTGCGTATGTGCCCTGAGGCCATAAAAACAGGCAGGCCTGAAATTTGCTGAGTAATACGTCTTATGTAATGACATTTAACCCGAGGGAGGAGAGTGTGGCAGTGACAGCAATATTGAATAAACCTGCTCGCGCGGCGATGTTGGCTGCCCTGACAGGCGTTTTGCCCGCCCCTGTGCTGTTTGCTGCACAAATACCTGCGTCAGTCACCCTGGCCAAACAGCAGACGATTGTGATTAATAACGGCTCAGAAGTCTCCTCGCTGGATCCGCAAAAAGTCGAAGGCGTACCCGAATCAAATATTATTCTTAACCTTCTGGAAGGGCTGGTCGAGACCGACTCCAACGGCAAACTGGTACCCGGTGTCGCAGAAGCGTGGGAAAACAGCGGTTATAAAGTCTGGACTTTCCATCTGCGTCAAAACAGCCGCTGGAGTGACGGCAGCCCGGTCACCGCCCAGGACTTTGTGTACAGCTGGCGGCGCCTGGTTGACCCGAAAACCGCGTCGCCCTACGGCAGTTATCTGCAATTCGGTAAAGTCGAGAATATTGACGCTATTCTGGCCGGTAAAAAGACGCCGGATGCACTCGGTATCAACGCCCTGGATGATCACACTTTGCAGATCACCCTGAGCGCGCCGGTGCCCTATTTTGCCTCCCTGCTGGCCAATACCGCCCTGAAGCCGGTAAAACAGTCGGTGGTGGAGAAGTTCGGCGAGCGCTGGACCCAGCCGGAAAACTATGTCGGCAACGGGGCGTTCCGCCTGAAAAAATGGGTAGTGAATGAGCGTATCGAACTTGAACGCAGCCCAACCTACTGGAACAACGCCAACACGGTCATTGAGCAGGCGACCTTCCTGCCGATTTCTTCAGAGGTCAGTGATGTTAACCGCTACCGCAGCGGTGATACAGACATCACCAACAGCGCCATTCCGCCGACGCTGTTCCCGATGGTGAAAAAGGAGCTGACCACACAACTGCACGTCAGCCCGTTGCTGTGTACGTTTTACTATGAGCTGAATAACCGCCGCCCGCCGTTGAATGATGTGCGCGTCCGTACCGCACTGAAAATGGGGCTGGACCGGCAGATCATCACAGAAAAAATCATGGGGCAGGGGCAGATCCCGGCCTACGGCCTGACGCCGCCCTATACCGCCGGTGCCGGGTTTACCGCGCCCGCCTGGGCCGGCTGGAGCCAGCAGCAGCGCAACGCCGAAGGGCGCAAATTGCTGGCGGAGGCGGGCTACGACGCCCAGCACCCGCTGAACTTGGCGTTGCTCTATAACACGTCCGATCAGAACAAACAGCAGGCGATCGCTGCTGCCTCTATGTGGACCAAAAACCTCGGCGCGCAGGTCACCCTGCAGAACCAGGAGTGGAAAACCATGCTGGAGACCCGGCGTCAGGGGAACTATGACATCGCCCGGGCGACCTGGTGCGCGGACTACAACGAGCCGTCAAGCTTCCTCACCCTGGCGCTCTCGGGCAGCAGCAACAACACCATGTTTTATCAAAGCGCCGCGTTCGATCGCCTGATGGCCGCGTCGCTGACCGCCCCGGATGATGCCGCCCGTCACGATCTGTACCAGCAGGCGGAAAACCAGCTGGACAGTGATTCCGCGCTGATCCCGGTCTACTACCGCGTCAGCGCCCGGCTGGTCAAACCCACGGTGGGCGGCTTTACCGGCAAAGACCCACAGGATCTCACCGATCTGAAAAATTACTACCGGACCACGCCCTGAGCGCGGCCACACAATAAAAATCAGGGGTAGTGCCCATTGAGGGCAGTACAAAGTGAGCCACTGCGGGGCGGCCTTCGTTCCGGCCAGCCTGCAGTCACTCTCCGTTCGCGGAGTACGCCTGCCGCCTAACGGCAGGTTCATAATAAAAAGTGGAGTTAAAAAGAGCATGACCAACATCACAAAGAAAACCGTTCTGGCTGCCGCGGTGATGGCAGCCACCAGCATGATGAGCGTGAGCAGCGCCTTTGCCGCAGAGGTGCCGGCAGGCGTTCAGCTGGCGGACAAGCAGGAGCTGGTGCGTAACAATGGTTCGGAAGTGCAATCCCTGGACCCGCACAAAGTGGAAGGGGTGCCGGAGTCCAACGTTATCCGCGACTTGCTGGAAGGGGTAGTGAACACCTCCGTCAAAGACGGCAGCGTGACGCCGGGCGTGGCAGAGAGCTGGGACAATAAAGACTTCAAAGTCTGGACATTCCATCTGCGCAAAGACGCGAAATGGTCAAACGGCGATCCGGTCACCGCAGACGATTTCGTGTTCAGCTGGCAGCGCCTGGCCGACCCGAAAACCGCGTCGCCGTATGAGAGCTACCTGCAATATGGCCATATCGCCAATATCGATGACATCATCTCCGGCAAAAAAAGCCCGGATACCCTGGGCGTGAAAGCGCTGGATGCGCACACCCTGGAAGTCACCCTGACCGAGCCGGTGCCTTACTTTGTTAAAATGCTCTCCCACACGGCGATGAAGCCGGTGAACAAAAAGGTCGTTGAGAAGTTTGGCGACAAGTGGACGCAGCCGGAAAACTACGTCAGCAACGGCGCTTATAAGCTGAAAAACTGGACGGTCAACGAACGCATCGTGCTGGAGCGCAACCCGCAATACTGGGATAACGCCCACACCGTAATCAACCAGGTCACCTACCTGCCGATCTCCTCTGAAGTCACGGACGTCAATCGCTACCGCAGCGGTGAAATCGACATGACTTATAACAACATGCCGATTGAGCTGTTCCAGAAGCTGAAGAAAGAGATCCCAACTGAAGTGCATGTTGACCCGTACCTCTGCACCTACTATTACGAAATCAACAACCAGAAAGCGCCGTTCAATGACGTGCGTGTGCGTACCGCGCTGAAACTGGGCCTGGATCGCGACATCATCGTCAATAAGGTGAAAAACCAAGGCGATCTGCCGGCTTACGGCTTTACCCCGCCGTACACCGACGGCACCGAAGGCAAGCTGACCAAGCCGGAGTGGTTCACCTGGACGCAGGAAAAACGCAACGAAGAGGCGAAAAAACTGCTGGCGGAAGCGGGTTATGGCCCGGGCAAGCCGCTGAGCTTTGACCTGCTCTACAACACCTCTGACCTGCACAAAAAACTGGCGATTGCCGCCGCGTCCATCTGGAAGAAAAACCTGGGCGTTAATGTGAAGCTGGAGAACCAGGAGTGGAAAACCTTCCTGGATACCCGCCACCAGGGCAATTTTGATGTGGCGCGCGCCGGCTGGTGTTCTGACTATAACGAGCCGACGTCATTCCTGAACATGTTGCTCTCCGACAGCAGCAACAATACCGCCCACTATAAAGGTGAGGAGTTTGACAAGCTGATCGCCCAGACCGTGACAGTGAAAACCGACGGCGAACGCGCTGACCTTTACCAGAAAGCCGAAGCGCAGCTGGATAAAGACTCGGTGCTTGTCCCGGTCTATTACTACGTCAATGCGCGTCTGGTGAAACCGTATATCGGTGGTTATACCGGTAAAGACCCGCAGGACAACGTCTACGTTAAAGACCTCTACATTATTAAACACTAAGTAAAACCCGGTGTTAACGGGCAGGCGCTGCGCCTGCCCGCTGATAATAATGAAGAGAGTGAGCTGTCGTTATAAAGCCGTGATTGCGGCTTAAAAACAGGTATGGGCAATGTTAAAGTTTATTTTCCGTCGCTGTCTGGAAGCGATTCCGACACTCTTTATCCTGATCACCATCTCGTTCTTTATGATGCGTCTTGCGCCGGGCAGCCCGTTTACCGGTGAGCGCAATCTGCCGCCTGAGGTGATGGCCAACATTGAGGCGAAATATCACCTCAATGACCCGATGTATAAGCAATACTTCAACTATCTGGAGCAGCTGGCCAAAGGTGATTTCGGCCCCTCCTTCAAATACAAAGACTATACCGTCAACGATCTGGTTGCGGCCTCCTTCCCGGTCTCTGCCAAGCTGGGGCTGGCGGCGTTCGTGCTGGCGGTGGTGCTGGGGGTTGCCGCCGGGGTCATTGCCGCGCTGAACCAGAACACCCGCTGGGACTATACCGTCATGGGGTTCGCGATGACCGGGGTGGTGATACCGAGCTTCGTGGTCGCGCCGTTGCTGGTGCTGATCTTCTCCATCACCCTGAAGTGGCTGCCGGGCGGTGGCTGGAACGGCGGGGCACCTAAATTTATCATCCTGCCGATGGTGGCGCTGTCGTTGGCCTATATCGCCAGTATCGCGCGTATTACCCGCGGGTCGATGATCGAGGTGCTGCACTCCAACTTTATCCGTACTGCCCGCGCCAAAGGGCTGCCGCTGCGCCGCATTATCCTGCGCCATGCGCTGAAGCCGGCGCTGCTGCCGGTGATGTCCTACATGGGCCCGGCGTTTGTCGGCATCATCACCGGGTCAATGGTGATTGAAACCATCTATGGCCTGCCGGGCATCGGCCAGCTGTTTGTGAACGGCGCCCTGAACCGCGACTATTCGCTGGTGCTGAGCCTGACCATTCTGGTCGGCGGGCTGACGATTCTGTTCAATGCGATTGTTGACGTGCTCTATGCCGTTATCGATCCGAAAATCCGTTATTAACGCTGGAGCACGCTCATGATTGTCAGTAAGAAAAACAGCGAAGCTCTGGAAAGTTTCACTGAAAAACTGGAAGTGGAAGGGCGCAGCCTGTGGCAGGATGCCCGCCGTCGTTTTATGCATAACCGCGCCGCGGTCACCAGCCTGGTGGTGCTCTGCCTGATTGCGCTGTTCGTGGCGCTGGCACCGCTGCTTGCCGCCTTTACCTATGATGATACCGACTGGAATATGATGTCCGCCGCGCCCGATATGGCCTCCGGCCACTATTTCGGTACCGACTCCTCCGGGCGTGACCTGCTGGTGCGCGTGGCGATCGGCGGCCGCATCTCCCTGATGGTCGGGGTGGCGGCAGCGCTGGTGGCAGTGGTTGTCGGCACGCTTTATGGTTCGCTCTCGGGTTACCTCGGCGGCAAAACCGACTCGGTGATGATGCGCCTGCTGGAGATCCTCAACTCCTTCCCGTTCATGTTTTTCGTCATCCTGCTGGTGACCTTCTTTGGTCAGAACATTTTGCTGATCTTTGTGGCGATCGGCATGGTGTCGTGGCTGGACATGGCGCGTATCGTGCGCGGCCAGACCCTGAGCCTGAAACGTAAAGAGTTTATTGAGGCCGCGCTGGTCGGCGGCGTCTCTACCCGCAACATCGTGCTGCGCCATATTGTGCCGAACGTGCTGGGCGTGGTGGTGGTGTACGCCTCACTGCTGGTGCCGAGCATGATCCTGTTTGAGTCCTTCCTGAGTTTCCTGGGGCTGGGCACGCAGGAGCCGCTGAGCAGCTGGGGTGCACTGTTAAGTGACGGCGCCAACTCGATGGAAGTTTCACCCTGGTTGCTGCTGTTCCCGGCAGGTTTCCTGGTTGTCACTCTGTTTTGTTTTAACTTTATCGGCGATGGCCTGCGTGATGCCCTCGACCCGAAAGATCGTTAAGGAGTGCAACCATGAGCACCATAACTGTCAATAATCCGGCGGCGAGCCTGCTGGATGTCAAAGACCTGCGCGTGACCTTCGGCACCCCTGACGGCGACGTCACTGCCGTCAACGATCTCAACTTCGACCTGCGCGCCGGGGAGACCCTCGGCATCGTGGGGGAGTCCGGCTCCGGCAAATCCCAGACGGCCTTTGCCCTGATGGGCCTGCTGGCCAGCAACGGCCGCATCGGCGGCTCGGCTAAACTCAATGGGCGGGAGATTCTTAACCTGCCGGAGGCGCAGCTCAACAAACTGCGCGCCGAAGAGATCGCCATGATCTTCCAGGATCCGATGACCTCGCTGAACCCCTACATGCGGGTGGGTGAGCAGCTGATGGAAGTGTTGCAGCTGCACAAAAAAATGAGCCGCCGCGATGCGTTCGATGCCTCGGTGCGGATGCTGGATGCGGTAAAAATGCCGGAAGCGCGCAAACGGATGACGATGTACCCGCATGAGTTCTCCGGCGGGATGCGTCAGCGGGTGATGATCGCCATGGCGCTGCTCTGCCAGCCCAAACTGCTGATTGCCGATGAGCCGACCACCGCGCTCGACGTCACGGTACAGGCGCAGATCATGACGCTGCTGAACGAACTGAAACGCGAATTCAACACCGCCATCATCATGATTACCCACGATCTGGGGGTAGTGGCCGGCATCTGTGACAAAGTGCTGGTGATGTATGCCGGCCGCACCATGGAGTACGGCAGCGCGCGTGACGTCTTCTACCAGCCGACGCACCCGTACTCCATCGGCCTGCTGAATGCGGTACCGCGCCTGGACGCAGAAGGCGAAACCCTGATGACCATTCCCGGCAACCCGCCCAACCTGCTGCGCCTGCCGAAAGGGTGCCCCTTCCAGCCGCGTTGCCCCTACGCGATGGAGATCTGTTCCACCGCACCGCCGTTGGAACGTTTTGGTGACGGGCGCCTGCGCGCCTGCTTTAAGCCGGTGGAGGAGTTAGTATGACCAGCGTCGCTGAAAAGAAAGTCCTGCTTGAAGTCGCCGATCTGAAGGTGCATTTCGATATCAAAGACGGCAAACAGTGGTTCTGGCAGCCGTCAAAAACCCTGAAAGCGGTCGATGGGGTAACCTTACGGCTGTTCGAAGGGGAGACTCTGGGCGTGGTAGGGGAGTCCGGCTGCGGCAAATCGACTTTCGCCCGCGCCATTATCGGCCTGGTAAAAGCCACCAGCGGCCGGGTGGCCTGGCTGGGCAAAGATCTGCTCAATATGAACGATGAGCAGTGGCGTGACACCCGCAGCGATATCCAGATGATTTTCCAGGACCCGCTGGCGTCGCTGAACCCACGCATGACTATCGGGGAGATCATCGCGGAACCGCTGCGCACCTACTACCCGAAGATGCCGCGTGCCGAGGTGAAAGAGAAAGTCAAAGCGATGATGATGAAGGTGGGGCTGCTGCCTAACCTGGTGAACCGCTACCCCCATGAGTTCTCCGGCGGCCAGTGCCAGCGCATCGGTATCGCGCGGGCGCTGATCCTGGAGCCGAAGCTGATTATCTGTGACGAGCCGGTCTCCGCGCTGGACGTCTCAATCCAGGCGCAGGTGGTGAACCTGTTACAGAAGCTGCAACGGGAAATGGGGCTGTCGTTAATCTTTATCGCGCACGATCTGGCGGTGGTGAAGCACATTTCAGACCGGGTGCTGGTGATGTACCTGGGCCATGCGGTGGAGCTGGGCACCTACGATGAGGTCTACCACAACCCGCAGCACCCCTATACCCGCGCGCTGATGTCCGCCGTGCCGATCCCGGACCCGGACAAAGAGAAGCTGAAAGTCATCCAGTTGCTGGAAGGGGATCTGCCGTCGCCGATCAACCCGCCATCCGGCTGCGTCTTCCGTACCCGCTGCCCGATTGCCGGGCCGGAGTGCGCACAGACCCGGCCGCTGCTGGAAGGGAGCTTCCGTCATGCGGTCTCCTGCCTGAAGGTGGACCCGCTGTAACTCTGACTGTGACCACAAACACCGTGCCCGGGCACGGTGTTTTTTTATGCCTGGCGGAGCAACAGGGGCATCCCCCGAAAATTTCCCATATAGTTACAACATACTTAGTTTTCTGTTTTTCGGTCACCTGAGCAGTACGGGCAAACTTAACGTAGCGCTGTCTTGCAGGCTATAAAAGAGGGGGCAGGCAGCGGGGGCTGAGGAAGCCTGTCGCGAGGTGTGGCGGCAGAAAGGTGCGGTCAGGGGCTGAAAAGGAGAGCGGGGCGCAAAGAAGTGGGGCAAACGCAGAGCGGGCAGGCGGCACCACCGCCTGCCCGCAGGAGAAGTCAGGCCGCGTTACTCTTTCCAGAGGATATGGCAGAACTTATGATCTTTTTCGCGGCAGATCAGTACCCGTGCAAACACGTCATTGATCGGTTCGCCATCCTCATCGGCCAGGCCAATCACCACCTCGGCAAAAAAGTCCGGGTTCAGATCGAGGTCAACGTGCTCGCTCCAGTCTTCGGCCGGGTCGTACAGCTCCGCGCCGCCGCGCTCTTCAAACTGAAGATTGAACAGCAGCACATCAGCAGGATCGAGATTGTCGGTCGCCAGCTCCAGAAAAATATCGTAAGCCTGTTCCAGCGTTTCATCTTCAGTCAGGCGGTTATTCAGATCCATATACAATCCCGTGAGTCAAAGGGGGGAATCAGCAGCATAGCATGGGCCGCCGCACTCTTTTTAAAACCTTTTCGCGTTAACACCGGGGCCGCCAAAGGCACATCCGCCCCCGGTCATCTCCGCCGCCCCGTTTTTTACAGCAGCGGGCTGAAAAAGTAAAACAGCCGCTCGACGATCCGGTGCCATAATGGCCGGTTCAGCCATTTTTTCCCATTTAACAGGGTAGAGCGCGCAATGTAATCCTCCTGCACCCGCGCCAGATCGGCCCCAAAGCCGTCATCATCAATCACCAGCGTAATCTCGAAATTCAGCCACAGGCTGCGCATATCGAGGTTCACGGTGCCGACCAGGCTGAGCTGCCCATCCACCAGCACACTTTTGGTGTGCAGCAGCCCTCCCTCAAACTGATAGATATTGACGCCCGCCTCCAGCAGTTCGTTGAAGAAGGCGCGGCTGGCCCAGTCCACCAGCAGGGAGTCATTTTTCCGCGGCACAATAATGCTGACTTCCACCCCCCGCTGCGCCGCCGTACAGATGGCATGCAGCAGGTCATCGCTGGGCACGAAGTAGGGCGTGGTCATGATCAGCTGTTCACGGGCGGAATAGGCCGCCGTCAGCAGCGCCTGGTGAATCATCTCCTCCGGGAACCCGGGGCCGGAGGCGATCACCTGAATCGTGTGGCCGCTCTCCTGCTCAAACGGCATGATGGTCGACTCCGGCTCCGGCGGCAGGATGCGCTTCCCGGTCTCGATCTCCCAGTCACAGGAGTAGACGATGCCCATGGTAGTCGCCACCGGCCCTTCCATGCGCGCCATCAGGTCAATCCACTGGCCGACGCCGGAATCTTGCTTGAAGTAGCGCGGGTCCACCATATTCATGCTGCCGGTATAGGCCACATAGTTGTCGATCAGCACCACTTTGCGGTGCTGGCGCAGGTCCATGCGGCGCAGGAACACGCGGAACAGGTTAACCTTCAGCGCTTCCACTACCTCAATGCCGGCGTTCCGCATCATCGCCGGGTAGGGGCTGCGGAAAAATTGCAGGCTGCCGGCGGAGTCGAGCATCAGCCGGCAGTGGATACCGCGCCGCGCCGCCGCCATCAGCGATTCCGCCACCTGATCGACCAGCCCGCCCGGCTGCCAGATGTAGAACACCATCTCTATATTATGGCGCGCCAGTTCAATATCGCGGATCAGCGACTTCAGGGTGTCATCACAGGTGGTCAGCAGTTGCAGCTGATTGCCCTTGACCCCCGGCACCCCCTGGCGGCGCTCACAGAGCTGGAACAGCGGCAAGGCGACCTCACTGTGCTCCGTGGCAAAAATATCCTTGGACTGCTTAAGCTCGCCCAGCCAGCGTGCGGTGGCGGGCCACATCGCCTTGGCGCGCTCCGCGCGGCGTTTGCCCAGGTGCAGCTCGCCAAACGAGAGGTAAGCCACAATCCCTACCAGCGGCAGAATGTAAATAATCAGCAGCCAAGCCATCGCCGACGGCACTGCCCGGCGTTTCATCAGAATCCGCAGGGTGACCCCGGCAATCAGTAACCAATAGCCAAATACCATCAGCCAACTGATCACTGTATAAAATGTTGTCATAAGGGCGAAAAATCCTGTTCGCGAGCCGTTTTACTGAGTTTACGCAGAGTTAACGAAAGGTGAAACCTTTTGTCCCAGATAAAGCAGAGGGAGTCAGCCAGGTAAAGTGATCAGACCTGTGACGTGGACAGGCCGGAGGCCGCGTATGCCGGGGGTTGCCGGAAAAGGCTGAGAGAAAGCAGGGATTTACCGCAGCATTTTTAGACTTGGCTCACAAAATGAAATGCCTATAATGCCCCCGTCACCCAAGAACTGAGAATTATTGCAATGAAACGCACCAGAAATGAAGTGGGACGCTGGCGGATGCTGCGTCAACAGCAACGCCGCCGCAGCCGTTGGCTGGAGGCCCAGTCGCGTCGCTACCGGCACATCTACCGGATCCGTGAGGTAAACCACCAACAGCTGCTGCGCCGTCTGGTTCTTAATGCGGTGAACTACTGAGAAAACAACAGTCCCTGACGGGACTGTTTTGCATTTTGGGAAACCCTGCTGCCGGTCACTCAAAAGGTGCGGCGGAACGGCTTCACCACCACCGATTTATAGATCCCGGCCGCCAGATAGGGCTCGGCATCCGCCCAGGCCTGGGCGTCGGCCAGCGACTCGAATTCGGCAATAATCGTCGACCCGGTGAAACCGGCGTCGCCGGGATCATTGCTGTCCACCGCCGGGTGTGGCCCGGCGACAACCAGACGCCCGGCATCATGCAGCGCCTGCAAACGAGCCAGATGTTCCGGGCGGGCGGCCTGGCGTTTGGCCAGGGTGTCAGGATGATCCTCGCAATAGAACAGATAGAGCATATTTCACCTTTTGAATCATTGGGCTGAACAGCGTTCTACCATAGCGGAAAACCAGCCGCGGCGGAAAGGGGATTAATGTGCCTTCTGCGGCGGCGGCCCCGGACTGAGCGTTAACAAAACGTAATTTCTGTAGGGTTAATTCTCTCTGCTTGTTAATAAGTTGCTGAAAAAGCATGTTTTAGCGATTTTTTTGGAGACCGGTTAACAAGAGTTGCCCGCTGCTTATTGAATATGATTGCTATTTGCATTTAAACTTGCGGCTTCAGAGGAAAACGAATCATTATGCCGCCAAAAACCTTCTCATTTGCCCGCAGGATATCGCTCCCGGTTGTGCTCTCGGTTGGATTGCATAGTGCCGTGGTGGGCGGTTTACTTTACGCCTCCTTTAATCAGGAGATCACCCTGCCGCCCAGGCAGGAAGCCCCCATCAGCGTGACCATGGTCAACCCGGCGGATTTTGCCCCGCCGAAAGCAGTGGAGCCGCCGCCGCCGGCTGAGCCGGAACCCGCGCCGCCGGAGCCGGAGGTGCAGCCGGAACCTGAGCCGGAGCCGCCACCGCCGCCCAAAGCGGTGACCATCGAGAAGCCGAAGCCGAAACCGGTGGAGAAAAAGGCCGAGAAGCCGAAACCGAAGCCGCGGCCCAAAGAGGTGGCGAAGCCGGCAGAGCGCCGGAAGCCGGACGCCTCACCGTTCAGCCAGACGGCCAACACCCCCGCCCCGGCGAAAGCGGCCCCGGCCGCCGCTGCCGCGCAGCCTGCCGCAGCCCAGGGGCCGCGCCCGTTGCAGCGCGGGCAGCCGACCTACCCGCAGCGCGCCTTTGCCCTGCGGCTGGAAGGGCGCGTCAAAGTGCAGTTTGATGTCGAGAGCGACGGCAGCGTCAGCAATGTGCGCATCCTCTCGGCGGAGCCGCGCAACATGTTTGAGCGGGAAGTCAAACAGGCGATGCGGAAATGGCGTTATGAGGCGAAAGCCGGCAAGGACCTGGTGGTGACCATTGTGTTTAAAATCAATGGCGGCAGCAGCATTCAGTAGATAAAAAAAGCCACGGCATCTGCCGTGGCTTTTTTCTGGTTACTGCCGCGCGGGGCGGGTCAGTCGTCGCTGCCGACGCGGAAGTTGTCTTTCCCGGCGGGCAAACGGCGGGATTTACCCTGGTCATCCACGGCCACGTAGGTGAATACCGCCTCGGTGGCGCGGTAGCGCTGGCCCAGCGGCTCAGACGACACCTTTTTCACCCAGACTTCCACATTGATGGTCATCGAGCTGCGCCCGGTACGGATGCAGCGTGCATAACAGCAGACCACATCCCCCACCGCGACCGGCTTCAGGAAGGTCATGCCGTCCACCCGCACCGTAACCACCCGCCCTTCGGCGATCTCTTTGGCCTGAATGGCACCGCCCATGTCCATCTGCGCCATCAGCCAGCCGCCGAAAATATCGCCGTTGGCATTGGTGTCCGCCGGCATCGCCAGCGTACGCAGCACCAGCTCGCCGTTGGGTAAACTCTGTTTTTCACTCATGGGATTGCTTCACAGTCAGAAAGTAATATCCCTGCCGGTACGGCAGGGGCAGGCCACTTATTTTTTTGGCTCTTGCGGGTTTTTTTGCTCATCCGGCATATGGCGGTAGATATAGAGGCCGCTCAGCAGGGTAAACACCAGCGTCAGTGCGGTCAGGCCGAAGACTTTGAAATTCACCCAGACGCTCTGCGGCAGCCAGAACGCCACATAGATGTTGGCCAGCCCGCACAGCAGGAAGAACAACGCCCAGGCGGTGTTGAGCCGGTTCCAGACGCCGTCCGGCAGCGTCAGCTCTTTGCCCAGCATCCGCTGGATCAGCGGGTTGCGCAGCATCCACTGGCTGACCAGCAGCGCCAGGGCGAACAGCACATAGATCACCGTGACTTTCCATTTGATGAACAGATCATCATGGAACACCAGCGTCAGCGTGCCGAATACCGCCACCATCGCGAAGGTGATCAGGGTCATCTTCTCGACTTTGCGGTACTTCACCCAGGTAAAGATCAGCGCCAGCGCGGTCGCCGCAATCAGCGCGCCCGACGCGGCGTAGATGTCATACAACTTGTACACCACAAAAAACACAACCAGCGGAAGAAAATCAAGAAACTGCTTCATACATGATTCCAAGTTAAACCCATCGTCCGACTATACCGGATTCAGCGGGGTGTGTGTACCACCGGCCCGCCGCGCCCTGGCCGGCAGGCGCGCAGAAAAAAGGGCACCCGCAGGTGCCCTTGCAACGCCCGGCCGTTACTTGCGCAACAGCATATAGAGGCGGAACAGGTAGATCAGCAGCATGGCGGAGACCACATTGCTCAGCGCCGTCAGCACCACCGTGGCGACGGTCGGCGTCAGGGCAGTGAGGTGGCTGACCAGGAACAGCAGCAGCAGTTTGGCGGCCAGCCACAGCATCATCGCCGGCACCACCAGGCGGATGTTGGCGTACGCCAGCCGTGCGCTGAGGCGCAGCGCGCCCATCACGCCGACGCGCTCAGTGGCGGTAATCACCGGGGCCAGCGCCACGGCAATCGCAATCAGCACCCCCGGCAGGACGAACAGCATCAGGCCGAGCTGGATCAGCAGGGTGCAGATGAACATCAGCACCAGCATCCGCGGCAGGATCGGGGCAGACGCCCCGATGGACCGCAGCGCGCTGGTCGGCTGGCGCTCAGAGACCAGCCGGATCAGCGTCAGCATCCCGCCCGCCAGCAGCACATTGCCCACCAGCGCGGAGAAAGTGGCCGCAGCGGACACCTTCAGCAGCACCATCTGCTGCTCCGGCGTCATCTGCTGGATGATCTCCTGCAGACCCATCCCGGCCGTCGAGGTCAGGTCACTCTCCGCGTTGGCCAGGATATTGAGCTGGTCAGCGTCCGGGACAAAGGCCTGGTTCAGCAGCACGGTAATAAATGCGGTCAGCAGCGCCAGCAACAGGATGCTGGTCAGCTGGTTACGCATAAAGTTAAAACTGTCACGGTACAACGTACTGGCCGTGATGGGCATGGAAACTCCTTGGCAACAATCAAAATCATAATAAGGCACTGATTGTAACCTGTTACGCCCCGGTGTGGCACCCCGCATCCGGCATTGACACCGGCAACAGGTTCACCGGCGCCACCGGCAGCGGCGGCAGGCCGTAACGCGCCCGCGCCCGGTCACACGCCTCATTGGCGATGCCGTTTTCACCCGACTGGTCAAACTCCCGGCACGGGGTCGGCCGGTTCAGGTAGATGGAACAGGAAACCGCCCGGCCTATCTCGCCCTCAAGGGCGGTGCAGCGCGGGGATTTACTGTTGGTGCCTTGCATGCAGCGGAGAAACGGGGTGACCGGCTCGGTGCGATCGACCGGCACCGGCCCGCCGCCGTCTTCAGCTTCAGCCCAATAAAACGAGACGCGGAAATAGGCGCAGCAAGCGCCACAGCTAATGCAGGGATTATGTGATTCGCTCATCTTGATTACCCACCGACTCCTTACGGTTTCGAACCAAAAACACGGGGAAAGAGCACGTTACTCACGGCGGTTTTTTTTGGCAACTGAAATTTCGGGGCGAAAAAAAGCCTGGTTAAAACCGTTGTTTTTGATCTGGATCAATTCATTGCTTTTTAATGTATTGAGTCAAATTGATCGGGATGGAATCCGTGTCTTTTCAATGCAAAGATGCGCGCCTATACAAAATGTGAATGCGAAAACCATAAGCATTTCTGACGGAAATATATTCAGGCAAAAGGAGAAGGGAATGAACAAGGCGTCTTGGGTTTTGCTGGTGGCGGCCGCGCTGCCGGCGGTGGCATCAGCACACCAGGCCGGGGATTTCATCGTGCGCGCCGGCACGGCCACCGTCCGCCCCACGGAAGGGTCAGACAATGTGCTGGGGCTCGGCCCTTTCAACGTGGATAACAATACCCAGCTGGGGCTGACTTTCAGCTACCTGGTCACGGACAATATCGGCGTAGAGCTGTTGGCCGCCACGCCGTTCAAACACAAAATCGGCCTGCAAGCCACCGGCACCCTTGCCGAAGTGAAGCAGCTGCCGCCGACGCTGATGGCGCAATACTATTTCGGCAGCAAACAGGATGCGCTGCGCCCCTATCTGGGCGTCGGGGTGAACTACACCACCTTCTTTGATGAAAAATTCAACGACACCGGGAAAGCCGCAGGCCTGAGCGATCTCAGCCTGAAAGACTCCTGGGGCATCGCCGGGCAGGCGGGGCTGGATTACAACCTCAACGAGCACTGGCTGCTGAACATGTCGGTGTGGTGGATGAATATTGAAACCAAGGCGCGCTTCAACGCCGGGGGTGCCCACCAGAGCATCGACACCCGCCTCGACCCGTGGGTCTTTATGTTCGGGGCCGGTTACCGCTTCTGACCGGCAGGCAGGAAAAAGGCGCACCGGGGTGCGCCTTTTCTGTCTCTGTGCGGCGATCTTTTACTTAATCTGCATCGCATTCTCAACCGAGCGCACACCGGTGATTTTGCGCGTCACCTGCACGGCGCGGTTGGCATCCGCCATTGAGCTGACGAAGCCGCTCAACTGCACCCGGCCTTTAAAGGTTTCGACGTTAATCTCACGCGATTTCAGCGTTTCATCGGCCAGCAGGGCTGATTTCACTTTGGTGGTCACCACGGTGTCATCCAGATAACCGCCGGTGCCTTCCGATTTTGCGGTCGGTGCACAGGCTGACAGGGTCAGCGCCACCATCAGCGCCATACATAATGCAGATAAGGCTTTGACTAATTTCATGTCCATTCTCCATGCCAAATAGGGGTATCGTCCTTTGCCACGGCTGGTGAGCCGTTACGGGCGCAGGTTCAATCAGTTTGGTGCATGGATTGGCGTTAGACAAATTCACCAGGGAAATAAGCAGCACAAATAACGCCTTACCGCACGAAACGGTAAGGCGGGGGGATCAGGCGCGGGTGGCGGCTTTCATCTCCGTGACG
Source organism: Chimaeribacter coloradensis (assembly GCF_002858715.1). Lineage (GTDB taxonomy): Bacteria > Pseudomonadota > Gammaproteobacteria > Enterobacterales > Enterobacteriaceae > Chimaeribacter > Chimaeribacter coloradensis. The sequence continues at coordinate 28,441 of NZ_PJZH01000015.1, forward strand.
AACGCGGCCAGGCGGCGCAGCATCTCTTCCGGCTCCGCATGGTACTGTTCGATAATCCGCACGATGGCGGAGCCGGAGATCGCCCCGGCGGCCCCGGCCTTGAGCGCTTCACGCACCTGCGACGGCTCCGAGATGCCGAAGCCCTGCAACGGCGGCGCGGCCTGGTATTCTGTCAGCTTGTCGATCAGGTGGCCGAGCGGCAGCTGGGCGCGCTGCTCGGTGCCGGTCACCCCGGCGCGGGAGAGCAGGTATGTGTAGCCGCGCCCCTGGGCCGCCACTTCACGCAGCAGCGCCTCGTCGGCATTCGGCGGGCAGATAAAGATCGGCGCGATATTGTGGCGCAGGGCGGCCGCGCGGAACGGCGCGGACTCCTCCACCGGCACGTCCGCCACCAGCACCGAATCCACGCCCACCTCGGCGCAGCGCTGGTAGAAGGCGTCAATCCCCTTGTGGAATACCAGGTTGGCGTACATCAGCAGGCCAATCGGAATGTCCGGGTGTTTCGCGCGGATTGCCGCCAGCATCTCGAAACAGCGGGTTGGCGTGACGCCGGCGGCAAAGGCGCGCAGGGTCGCATTCTGGATGGTCGGGCCGTCGGCCAGCGGGTCGGAGAAGGGGATGCCCAGCTCCAGCGCGTCGGCCCCGGCTTCGACCAGCGTGTCGACAATCGCCAGCGAGAGCTCCGGGTCCGGGTCGCCAAGGGTCACGAAAGGCACAAACGCGCCTTCGCGGCGGGCGGCCAGCGCCGTAAAACAGTGCTGATAGCGTTCCATCAAATCTCTCCCCGTGTTTTCAGAATGTCATGGACCGTGAAAATATCCTTGTCGCCGCGGCCGGAGAGGTTCACCACCAGCAGCTGCTCTTTCTCCGGGTTCTCTTTTATCATCTTCAGCGCGTGGGCCAGCGCATGGGAGGACTCCAGCGCCGGGATAATCCCCTCACTGCGGGAGAGCGCCTTAAAGGCCTCCAGCGCCTCTTCATCGGTGATGGAGACATACTCAGCGCGGCCGATGCTGTTGAGGTAGGCGTGCTGCGGGCCGACGGACGGGAAATCCAGCCCGGCAGAGATAGAGTAGGACTCCTCAATCTGCCCCTCGTCGGTCTGCATCATCGGTGCTTTCATGCCGAAATAGATGCCGACATGGCCATGTTTGAGCGGTGCGCCGTGCTGGCCGGACTCAATGCCCAGCCCGCCCGGCTCCACGCCGATCAGCGCCACCGACTCCTCTTCGATGAAGTCCGCAAACATGCCGATGGCGTTGGAACCGCCGCCGACGCAGGCCAGCACCGCGTCCGGCAGGCGGCCCTCTTTCTCCAGCACCTGCGCTTTGGTCTCTTCGCCGATCATCCGCTGGAACTCACGCACAATGGTCGGGTAGGGGTGCGGCCCGGCGGCGGTGCCGAGCATATAGTGGGCGGTCTCATAGCTGCCGGACCAGTCGCGCAGCGCCTCATTACAGGCATCTTTCAGGGTGGAGGAGCCGCTGTGCACCGGGATCACCTCTGCGCCCATCAGCCGCATACGGAACACGTTCGGCGACTGGCGGGCAATGTCTTTCGCGCCCATATAGATGCGGCACTTCAGGCCGAGCAGGGCGGAGGCCAGCGCCGACGCCACGCCGTGCTGCCCGGCACCGGTTTCGGCGATGATTTCGGTTTTGCCCATGCGTTTCGCCAGCAGTGCCTGGCCCAGCACCTGGTTGGTTTTGTGCGCGCCGCCGTGCAGCAGATCCTCGCGCTTCAGGTAGAGTTTGGTGCGGGTGCCGGCCGTGAGGTTGCGGCACAGCGTCAGGGCAGTGGGGCGGCCGGCGTAATTTTTCAGCAGGTCAAAAAACTCGGCCTGGAAACCGGGGTCGCGCTGGGCGCTGACGAACGCCTCTTCCAGCTGTTTCAGCGCGGGCATCAGAATCTGCGGCACATACATGCCGCCGAATTCACCAAAGTAAGGGTTGAGTAATGTCATTATTCGCTGTCCTGTCTGTGAAAACGGTCTGACGGCGCGGCTCAGTAGGCGCGCAGCGTCTGAAATACGGCGGTAATTTTCTCAGCATCCTTGATGCCGGGGGCGGATTCCACCCCAGAGTTAAAGTCCAGCCCGGCGCAGCCGAGTTGCGCAGCCTGCACGCAGTTGTCCGCCCCCAGGCCGCCGGCCAGCAGCACATTGTCCAGTGGCTGCCCCGCCAGCACCCGCCAGTCAAAGGGCTGGCCGCTGCCGCCGTTGCCGTTGTCCAGCACATAGCGGTCAACGTGGTTCAGGTCGCGGGCGGGCATCTGGTCACGCACGCTCAGCGCTTTCCAGATGCGGCAGGCTGGCGGCAGTGCGGCGCGCAGGTGGTCTATATAGGCCTGATCCTCCTGCCCGTGCAGCTGCACCGCGTGCAGGCCGAGGGCCGCGGCAGTCTCCGCGACGTCCGCCACCGGCTGGTCACTGAACACGCCGACATACTTCAGCGGCGCGCCTGCCATCACCTGCCGCGCCTGTTCCGGCGTGAGGCAGCGCGGTGAGCGGGCGGCGAAAATCAGCCCGCCGAACGCCGCCCCGGCCTGGTACGCCGCCTGGGCATCCTGCGGCCGGGTCAGGCCGCAGACTTTGTTTTCACCGAGGATCACCCGGCGCACGGCGGCGGCCAGATCCGGCTCCGCCATCAGGGCGCTGCCGATCAGGAAGCCGTTGGCGAAGCGGCTCAGTTCGCGGATCTGGCCGTAGGTGTTAATGCCTGACTCGCTGATCACCGTCACGCCCGGCAGCCGCGGCGCGAGGCGGCGGGTGCGGTCGAGGTCGATGCTCAGGTCGCGCAGGTCGCGGTTGTTAATACCCACCACCTTCGCTCCCAGCCGCAGCGCCCGTTCAGCCTCCTCTTCGCTGATCACTTCCGTCAGCACGCCCATGTTCAGGCTGTGGGCCACCGCCGCCAGCTGGCGGTACTGCTCATCCTCCAGCACGGAGAGCATCAGCAGCACGGCATCGGCCTGATAGTGGCGCGCCAGGTAGATCTGGTACGGGTCGATGATGAAATCTTTGCACAGCACCGGCTGCGGCACGGCGGCACTCACCTGCGGCAGGAAATCGAAACTGCCCTGGAAATATTTCTCGTCAGTCAGCACCGAAATGGCGGAGGCGTAGGCGCTGTAGATCCCCGCAATCGCTGCCGGGTCAAAATCTTCCCGGATCAGCCCCTTGGAAGGCGAAGCCTTTTTGCATTCCAGGATAAAGGCGGTACGGGCGCCCTGCAGGGCGTGGTAAAAGCTGCGCTGGCTGGGGCCAAGCAGGTGTTCAAAATCGGCCAGCGGCTGCTGTTCTTTACGCGCCGCGACCCAAACTGCCTTGTCACGAACGATCCGGTGGAGCACGGTTTCCTGCATCACTTATCCTCTTGCTGCCAATGCGCTGACACGCTGGTAAGCGTCGCCGCTGCGGATCACCGCGAGCGCCTGTTGCGCATTCTGTTTTAGGTCTTCTTGCCCGAAAAGCTTCAGTAAAAGCGCGACATTAGCGGCCACCGCCGCCTCATGGGCAGGCTCGCCTTTACCTTGTAACAAGCGTGCCAGAATGTCACGGTTTTCTTCCGGCGTACCGCCCAGCAGCGCCTCCACCGGGTAGCCGCGCAGGCCGAAGTCAGCAGGCGTGAGCTGGTAGCTGGTGATGGCCCCGTGGTTCAGCTCTGCCACCTGGGTCGGCGCGTGGATCGCCACCTCGTCCATGCCGCCGCCGTGTACCACTGCGGCGCGCTGGTAGCCCAGTGTGCGCAGGGTTTCGGCAATCGGCAGTACCAGCTCCGGGCTGTAGACGCCAATCAGCGCCAGCGGCGGGCGGGCCGGGTTGATCAGCGGCCCCAGCACGTTAAACAGCGTGCGGGTTTTCAGCTGCTGGCGCACCGGCATCGCGTGGCGGAACCCGGTGTGGTACTGCGGCGCAAACAGGAAACAGATACCGAGGTCATCCAGCGCCTGACGTGCCTCGTCAGCCGGTAAATCGAGGCGGATGCCGAACGCCGCCAGCAGATCGGAAGAACCGGAGCGGCTCGACACGCTGCGGTTGCCGTGTTTGGCGACCCGCACCCCGCACGCCGCGGCCACAAAGGCGCTGGCGGTGGAGATGTTAATGCTGTTGCTGCCGTCGCCGCCGGTGCCGACGATGTCGGCAAACGGGTAGTCCGGCCGCGGGAAGGGCTGGGCATCGGCCAGCAGCGCCTGCGCCGCCCCGGCGATCTCTTCCGGGCGCTCGCCGCGCACTTTCATGCTGATCAGCGCTGCCGCCAGCTGGGACGGCTCCAGCCCGCCCTGGATAATGGTGCTGAACAGGGCACGGCTCTGCGCCTGGCTCATCGGCTCTGCGCGGTAGAGCTGCTCAAGGATCGCGGCGTGGCTTTCATGTGATAGGGTCATGGTTCTCTCTCCTTGTGTTATGCCAGCGCCCAGGCCAGGGTCTGCTCCAGCAGACGCGCGCCCTGTGAGGTCAGAATTGATTCCGGGTGGAACTGGAAGCCGCAGACGCGGTCAGCGTCGTGGCGGACGGCCATCACCATGCCGCCGAACCGGGCATTGACCACCAGCCCGGCCGGGAGGTCGCTGCCCACCAGCGAGTGGTAACGCGCCACCGGCAGCGGGTTCGGCAGCCCGGCGAACATGCCGGTACCGTCATGCTCGACCAGCGAGGCCTTGCCGTGCAGGATCTCGCCCGCCTGGCCGACCCGGCCGCCGTAGGCTTCCACAATCGCCTGGTGGCCGAGGCAGATGCCGATCACCGGCAACTGGCCGCGCAGCCGTTGCAGCAGGGCGGGCATGCAGCCCGCCTCCGCCGGGGTGCCGGGGCCGGGGGAGAGCATCAGGATCGGCTGCTCCATCTCTTTCAGCTTGCTGATGATGGTCTCAGCCGGAATCTGGTTGCGGTAGATCACTACCCGGTGGCCGAAGGTGCGCAGCTGATCCACCAGGTTGTAGGTAAAGGAGTCGATATTATCGAGCAGCAGGATGTCAGCCATCAGAACACCTCCCGGGCGTGATGTGCGGTAGCAATGGCGCGCAGCACGGCGCGGGCTTTGTTGCGGGTTTCGTCCGCTTCCGCCTGCGGGACGGAGTCCAGCACCACCCCGGCCCCGGCCTGTACGGTGGCGATGCCGTCTTCGACATAGGCGGAGCGGATCACGATGCAGGTGTCGAGGTCGCCGTGGGCGGTGAGGTAGCCCACCGCACCGCCGTAGCTGCCGCGGCGGCTCCCTTCTGAGGCGGCGATCAGCTGCATGGCGCGGACTTTCGGCGCGCCGCTCAGCGTGCCCATGTTCATGCAGGCCTGGTAGGCGTGCAGCACATCAAGATCGTGGCGCAGGGTGCCCACCACGCGGGAGACCAGGTGCATCACAAAGGAGTAGCGGTCGACTTTGGTGAGGTCGGCGACGTAGCGGCTGCCCGGCTCGCAGATGCGCGCCAGATCGTTGCGCGCCAGATCCACCAGCATCAGGTGCTCGGCCAGCTCTTTATGGTCAGTGCGCATCTCCAGCTCAATCCGGCTGTCGAGATCGCGGTCCAGCGAGCCGTCGGCATGGCGGCCGCGCGGGCGGGTGCCGGCAATCGGGTAGATCTCAATCTGGCGGCTGTCGGCATCATATTTCAGGGCGCTCTCCGGCGACGCGCCGAACAGCTGGAAATCATTGTCCTGCATGAAAAACATGTAGGGGCTGGGGTTGTTCTCTTTCAGCGTCTGGTAGGCGGCCAGCGGCGACGGGCAGGGCAGGGAGAAGCGGCGTGACGGCACCACCTGGAAAATCTCCCCGGCGCGGATCGCCTGTTGCAGGCCGCTTACCACGGCCCCGTACTCCGCGTCGCTCTGGTTGCAGCTCAGCGCCATCTCCTGCACCAACTGGCGCGGGATGGGGTGCGCAGGCTGCTGCAACTGGCGCTGTAACTGTTCCAGGCGCTGTTGCAGGCGCTGTTTCTCCGCCGCGGACGGCGTAAACACACTGGCCTGTAAACGGCTGGTGCGGTGCTGGTGGTCGAGCACCAGCAGCGTCTCCGCCAGGTAGAAGCAGAAATCCGGGCAGTGCTGGTCAGCGCGCAGCGCCGGCAGATCCTCAAACCCGGCCACCAGGTCGTAGGCAAACAGGCCGCCGAGGAACATCGCCTCACGCTCCTCCGCCGGGCTGTTCACCAGCGTCAGCAGGGTACGCAGCGCGTCAAACACCGACAGCGAACAGAGGCGCGCGTCCTCATCCTGCATCGGGTCGATGGCCGGGAACGTCAGCTCGCGGCCGTTGGGGCGCACCTGGTTGCTGACTTCCGGCGGCAGCGCCGCATCCAGCAGCGGCAGCAGCGACGCGCCGTTGGCGGTCAGCGCCTGAAGGGTGACGGTGCGGCCCAGCGCGGTGATGCGCAGGGCGCTGTCCACGATCAGCAGGCTTTTCAGGTTCTGTTTGCTGGTGATCTCCGCGGACTCCAGCAGCAGCGTGGCCGGGCGTGCGCCGCACAGCTGGTTAAAGATGGCGGTGGGGTCGTCCCGGTAGCAACCGGTCACGCTCAGCAGGTCCAGGGTAGGTTGAGTTGTGTTCATGTTTGCTTCCACGTCGTTATTTTTATCCACAAAAAAGCCCGCACGGGGCGGGCCTTTGGGTATCTGCAAGGTCTGATGACCGTACGCGTGATTACACCGCCCGCCAAAGAGAGGGTCGCCACCAGCGAACAAAGAGGGTAATCAGCAACGTTTTCATCATCAGCACCAGGTTGTCGTGAACTTGTGTACTAGTTAACGGGTTCGCCGGCGGAAAGTCAACCCTCATTTCTGCGGGTTAGCGTGAAATGATAAAAATGATGAATATGACATAGGGCTGGCATCCGGTTGCCACAATGGGGTAACGTGCCGCCACTGCCCCACCGGGGATTCACGTTTTTGCAGGATGACCATGTTGACTGAAGCCACTTCCACCGCCTTTACCCTGTTCGACCTCCACAGCCACACCACCGCCTCCGACGGGCTGTTAACGCCCGCGGCGCTGGTGGCACGCGCCGTGGAGATGCGCGTCGGGGTATTGGCGATCACAGACCATGACTCAGTTGACGGCCTGGCGGCGGCGGCAGAGGCGATCGCGGCGCAACAACTGCCGCTGCGCCTGGTCAACGGGGTGGAGATCTCCACCCTCTGGGAGAACCACGAGATCCACATTGTCGGGTTGAACATCGACCCGCAGCACCCAATGATGCAGGCGCTGCTGGCGCAGCAGCGCGACTACCGCCGGCAGCGGGCGGAGGAGATGGCGCGCCGCCTGGAGAAAGCGCACATCCCCGGCGCACTGGAGGGCGCATTACGCCTGGCAGACGGCGGGGCGGTGACGCGCGGCCACTTCGCCCGTTACCTGATTGAGGCGGGCAAAGCGGAGAACGTGGCCCAGGTGTTTAAGAAATACCTGGCCAAGGGGAAAACCGGCTACGTTCCGCCCCAGTGGTGTACAATAGAACAGGCTATTGATGTTATTCATCAATCTGGCGGTCAGGCGGTGGTGGCTCACCCCGGCCGTTACGATCTCTCAGCAAAATGGCTCAAGCGGTTGCTGGCCTTTTTTGCTGAGCACGGGGGCGACGCGATGGAAGTGGCCCAGTGCCAGCAGGCCCCCAATGAACGCACACAACTGGCGCAGTATGCGCAACAGTTCCGGTTGCTGGCCTCGCAGGGCTCGGACTTTCACCAGCCCTGTTCATGGATCGAGCTGGGCCGCAAACTCTGGCTGCCGGGCGGCGTAGAGCCGGTCTGGCGTGACTGGACGGTTGCCTGACGCGCCGGATGCCCGGCATGACGCCGGGATCACAACGAAAAAGAGGTCCCTGATGAGTCAGTTTTTCTATATTCACCCCGAAAACCCGCAACTGCGCCTGATTAACCAGACGGTGGACGTGCTGCGCAAAGGCGGGGTGATTGTCTACCCGACCGACTCCGGTTACGCGCTTGGCTGCCGGCTGGAGGAGAAGGCGGCGATGGAGCGCATCTGCCGCATCCGCCAGCTGGACAGCAACCACAACTTTACGCTGGTCTGCCGCGATCTCAGCGAGCTGGCCACCTATGCCTACGTGGATAACACCGCCTTCCGGCTGATTAAAAACAATACGCCGGGCAACTACACTTTCATCCTGAAAGCCACCAAAGAGGTGCCGCGCCGGTTGATGAGTGAGAAGCGCAAAACCATCGGCCTGCGGGTGCCCTCCAACCCCATCACCGTGGCGCTGCTGGATGCGCTGAACGAGCCGCTGATGTCGACGACCCTGATGCTGCCGGGCAACGATTTTGCCGAGTCCGACCCCGATGAGATCAAAGATACCCTGGGCAAACAGGTGGATCTGATTATTCACGGCGGCTCCCTGGGCCAGCAGCCCACCACGGTCGTGGATCTCACCGACACCACGCCGGAAGTGATCCGCGAAGGGGCGGGCGACCCGGCCCCGTTCCGCTGATCGCCGCTGCCCGGCAACCTCCGCGGTTGCCGGGCGCACACCTCTTGCCATTACGCCTTCCTGTCACGCCCTATTATATTTGGCGTGCCCCGCTATTTTCTTTTCTGTTCAGGGATAATTTGGCTTAAGTTTCTTTATTAATTTGACTTAAGTGGAATGACTATTCCCTGGCGCAACATGAATTAAGGGTTCCTGTAATTCATTCATTTGTCATGATTAATCCCGGCTATTACCTTTCCGTTATTAAACGGTGCAAACGATTATCCGCGCTTAACTGTTCACAATAAGATTAGCCTTATTTATTAATGAGAATAATTATGCGTGCACAGAAAAAAGGAGCTGACGATCATCGCTTGCGCCGCCGGGTATGCTGATGATACTGGCAGGGTGCCTGCTGTTCTGGGCGCTGTTGTTCGGCTGGCTGTTTGGCTGACGCGCCCCCTGGCGGGCACTGGCGCGGCGGGGGCAGAGCCGCCCGATCCTTTCCCCTCTGCGGGCTATAATAGGGAATACAAAGCGAGCGTAACTGTGTATAATAGTCGGCTAAACTTTTTATAAGTGATTGATTTATATCAATATTGCTTATAAGCCCCATTCCTGAGCCGCAGAAATCTCTTTTGCGGTTTATCTGACGCCTGTGAAGGCGACAACAGAGGTTGCTCAATGAGCGAGAAATTACAGAAAGTTCTGGCGCGGGCCGGCCACGGTTCCCGCCGCGAAATCGAAGCCATTATCCAGGCCGGCCGCGTCAGCGTAGACGGCAAAGTGGCGACCCTCGGCGACCGTGTCGAGGTCACCGCCGGCATGAAAATCCGTATGGACGGCCACGTGGTCTCGATTACGGAATCCACCGAAGCGGTATGCCGCGTACTGGCCTACTACAAACCGGAAGGCGAACTCTGCACCCGTAATGACCCGGAAGGCCGCCCGACGGTGTTCGACCGCCTGCCGAAGCTGCGCGGCGCGCGCTGGGTAGCGGTGGGGCGTCTTGACGTCAACACCTCCGGCCTGCTGCTGTTCACCACCGACGGTGAGCTGGCAAACCGGCTGATGCACCCAAGCCGTGAAGTGGAGCGTGAGTATGCGGTGCGCGTCTTCGGCCAGGTGGATGATGAAAAAATCAAACAGCTCAGCCGCGGCGTGCAGCTGGAAGATGGCCCGGCCGCCTTCCGCACCATCACTTATCAGGGTGGTGAAGGGCTGAACCAGTGGTACAACGTGACCCTCACCGAGGGCCGTAACCGTGAAGTCCGCCGCCTGTGGGAAGCAGTGGGCGTGCAGGTGAGCCGCCTGATCCGCGTGCGCTATGGCGATCTGACGCTGCCGAAAGGGCTGCCGCGCGGCGGCTGGACGGAGCTGGATCTGCCGCAGATCAACTACCTGCGTGAGCTGGTGGAGCTGGACCCGGAAACCGTCAGCAAAATGCCGGTGGAAAAAGACCGCCGCCGGGTAAAAGCGAACCAGATCCGCCGGGCAGTGAAACGCCACAGCCAGGTGGCCCCGGGCCGCCGCAGCGCAACCAATAAGCGCGGCTAATCTATTTCAGGCATCATCTCTCTCTAAACCGCAGCTCAGGCTGCGGTTTTTTTTTGAATTTTCTGATTTTTCAGTGATGAAATTATATAAAAGTAATTTTATTTCAGTAAGATATTCAGCTCTGAAATAAAAATGAATCTTATTTCAATCAATTACAATTAACCCGTGGTAAGGCCTGTGATATTAATAACCGCCATTGCCTCTGGAAAATGCGCCGCGGCAGGCACATTGTGCGCCTGCCATACCGCCACGCACGCAGGCGTGGGCGGATAAGCCACCAGAAAAGAGTGGTGGCGCGTTTCCCGGCAACGGCGGACAGGATTGCCGCATAAACAGCGTGTGAGCAGTGCCCGGCCGCGGGGTTCCCCGGCCTGGGTAAAGAAAGGAGACCGTCACGGCCCGCCTGCGTAGCCCGGACGCACCCTAAGGCGGTTTTGCGGGTCTCCGGCATGAGTACAACATTAAAGGCTAGGATTAACATCAATGGACAGATGCTCGCTATGAAAGTGTTTTTGGCAACCTTACAATTTTTAACCCGCCTGCCGGTACCGGCCAACGCCTCCGCGCGCATGAGCGTGGCAGACTATCCCCGTGGGGTTTACTGGTTCCCGGTCATCGGGCTCATCGTCGGGATGTGCTGCACCATCATCTATATGCTGACGGCCAGCGCCCTGGGGCCGCTGATGGCGGCGATGCTGGCGGTGACCACCAATGTGCTGGCCACCGGGGCATTCCACCTCAACGGCCTGGCTGACAGCTGTGACGGGCTCTTCTCCCGCGCGGGCCGGGAGCGGGCGCTGGAGATCATGCGTGACAGCCGCATCGGCACCTATGGTGCCACGGCGGTGGTGCTGTCGTTGCTGATCCGCGTCGGGGCGATCTACCAGATGAGCGTCAGCGGCTATGCGATGCTGCCGGTGCTGCTTGCCACCCCGCTGCTGGCCCGCGGCATGATGCTGGTACTGATGTTCCGCCAGAACTATGCGCGGCGGGAAGAGGGGCTGGGCAACCTCTATATCGGCAAGATCTGCCCGCGCCGCTTTGTGATTACGCTGCTGATCACCGTGCTCGGCGTGGTGCTGCTGTGCGGTGTCATGAGCCTGATCGCGGTGGCGGTGACGCTGTTTGCGGCGCTGATGTTCCGCAGTGCAGTGCAGGAGAAGATTGGCGGCCAGACCGGCGACACGCTGGGGGCAGGCAACGAGCTGTTTGAGCTGGTGTTCCTGCTGGCGCTGATGTGGCACTGATCTCCCCCCGGCACCCGCGGTGACGGGGCGGCCCCCTCGCCGGGCGGCGTGCGCCCGGCCCTTTTTCCCCTCAGGCTTTTACGGCAGCGGCATGGCTGCCGCTGCATCACATGGAGAGTAAAACATGAAATCGGTCAACGACATCCCTGACGCCATCGCCCCGCTGGACAGCGCGGCCATGGCCCGCGCCCAGCAACGGCTGGATTCGCTGGTGAAGCCGCCCGGCAGCATGGGCCGCCTGGAGAGCCTGGCGGTGCAGCTGGCCGGCATCCGCGGCAGTGAACGCGCCCTGGCGTTGCCGCAGAAAGAGATTGTGGTCATGGCCGCCGATCACGGCGTCTGGGAGGAGGGGGTCACCCCGTCACCGCAGGTTGTCACGGCGATTCAGGCGAACAATATCCTGCGCGGCGTCGCGGGGGTCAACGCGATGGCGAAAACCGCCGGGGCCCGCGTGACGCTGGTGGATACCGGCATCATCGGCGGCCCGGTGGCCGGGGCGGTGAATGGCCATCAGGGGCAGGGCAGCGGCAACATCGCCCGCGGCCCGGCGATGTCGCGGGCGCAGGCGGAGCAGATTATCCTGTGGAGCGCCCGCTGGGTGGCGGAGCAGGCCGCCAACGGGCTGGATCTGCTCGGCGTGGGGGAGCTGGGCATGGGCAATACCACCCCGGCCGCGGCGGTGATCTGCGCCATTACCGGCCAGCCGCCGGAAGAGGTGGTCGGGTTCGGCGCGAACCTGCCGCCGGAACAGCTGGCGCATAAAGTGGCGGTGGTGCGCCGCGCCCTGGCGACCAACGCGCCGGACGCGCAGGACGGCCTCGGCGTGCTGGCTGCGGTCGGCGGCTTTGACCTGGCGGCGATGAGCGGGGCGATCCTCGGCGCGGCAGCGGCCGGGATCCCGGTGGTGCTGGACGGCTACCTCTCCTACGCTTCCGCGCTGGCGGCCTGCCTGATCGCCCCGGCGGCGCGCGACTACCTGATCCCGTCCCACACCTCGGCGGAACGCGGCAGCCAGATCGCGCTGGCCCACCTGCAACTGCAACCTTACCTCGATCTGGCCATGCGCCTCGGTGAGGGCAGCGGGGCCGCACTGGCCTTTACGCTGGTTGACGCCGCCTGCGCCATGCACAATGAGATGGCAACGCTGGCGGAGTGTAATATTCAGCTTTAACGGCCCGCCGCAGCCGGCTACCAGTCAATGCCTTTCTGCGCCATGATCCCGGCGTCAAAGGCATGTTTCACCGGGCGCATCTCGCTCACCGTATCGGCCCGTTCCAGCAGCTCACGGTGGCAGCCGCGCCCGGTGATAATCACCGTCTGGTGCGCCGGGCGGGCGTCCAGCGCGGCCATCAGCTCTGCCAGATCCAGGTAGCCGTAACTCACCATGTAGGTCAGCTCATCGAGCAGTACCAGGTCGAGCGCGTCATCGGCCAGCATCCGCTTGCCGTGCTGCCACACTGCCTGGCAGGCCGCGGTGTCGGTGTCGCGGTTCTGCGTCTCCCAGGTAAAGCCGGTGGCCATCACCTGAAACTCCACGCCGTGCGGCTCCAGTAAATTGCGCTCGCCGTTCGGCCACTCCCCCTTGATGAACTGAATCACGCCGGCGCGCAGCCCATGCCCCACGGCGCGGGTCACGGTGCCGAACGCGGCGGTGGTTTTGCCTTTGCCGTTGCCGGTAAACACCATCAGCAGGCCGCGCGCCTCGCGGGCGGCACTGATGCGGGCATCCACCTGTTCTTTGAGTTTTTGCTGGCGCTGCTGGTGGCGGTCGCTCATCGCCGTCACTCCGCCGGGCCGGGCTTGCGGCCCGGTTGGGCATCGAAACTGATGCCGGTTTTGCGGCGGCTGTCATCACCCATCAGGTAAAGGTAGAGCGGCATAATGTCCGCCGGGGTTTTCAGCTTGTTGGCGTCTTCCTGCGGGAAGGCTGAGGCGCGCATCGCGGTGCGGGTGCCGCCGGGGTTGATGCAGTTCACCCGCAGGGTGGAGTGTTTATACTCCTCGGCCAGCACCTGCATCATGCCTTCGGTGGCGAACTTGGAGACGGAATACGCGCCCCAGCCCGCGCGCCCCTCACGGCCGACGCTGGACGTGGTGAAGACCAGCGATCCGCCGGAGGATTTCAGCAGCAGCGGCAACAGCGCCTGGGTCAGCATAAAGGTGGCATTGACGTTGACCTGCATCACCTGGTGCCACTGGGTGATGTCCTGCTGCGCCATCGGCACGATGTCACCCAGCAGCCCGGCATTGTGCAGCACGCCGTCAAGGCGCGGCAGCTGCTGCGCCAGGGTGTCAGCCACGGCGCGGCAATCCTCCGGGGTGGCGGTGAGCAGGTCAAAGGTGACCACCTGCGCCGCTTTCAGCCCGGCCTGGGCGATCTGCTGCTGAACGGCCAGCAGCTTGCTTTCGGTACGGCCCAGCAGGATGACCTGCGCGCCGAAACGGGCGTAGGTGAGGGCGGCTTCACGGCCGATGCCGTCGCCGGCACCGGTGACCAGAATCAGGCGGTTTTTAAGCAGGTCATACTTTGGATGATAGTGCACGGGGGTGTCCTCTCGCGGTGGCTTGGGTGCCGGCGGCGCGGGCCGGTCACAGAGACCAGGGGCACGGCGGGAGCAGGCTCAACCGTCAACGCAACCCTGGCGCGAATCGTGGGTGTTTTCAGGATATTGCACGTTATATGCCTTAAATGGATCGACATTTCAACGAATAACCGCGCTTTCATCCTATTCTTTGTAACAAAACAGGAACATGCGTGGCGGTACAGGGGACACCGTGCCACACTCTCAGCCCCGGCCGGGTAGCGTACCGCGAGACGCTGCGGCCGGAAATGTTTACACTACTCACCTGGACGTTGACTGACAGGAAAAAGGCGGGCATCCGTGGCGTTATTTCTCTCTCTGTATGGGCTGTTTCTGGCCAAAGTCGTCACCCTGGTGGTGGCAATCGGCGCACTGGTGGTGCTGATCTTCAGCCTGCGGGCGCGCAAAACGCAGCGCCCCGGCGAACTGCAACTCACTGACCTCTCGGAGCAGTACCGGGATATGCAGCAGGCGATGCGCGATGCGCGGATGGATGAGCCGGCGCGTAAAGCCCGCGCCAGGGCGCTGAAAAAAGAGCGCAAGGCCGAGGCGAAGCAGGCGAAACACAACGCGAAACAAGGCGTCACCGGCAGCAAACCCTGCCTCTATGTGCTGGATTTCCGCGGCAGCATCGATGCCCACGAAGTGGCGTCGCTGCGCGAGGAGATCACGGCGGTGCTGGCGGTGGCCACGCCGCAGGATGAGGTGCTGCTGCGCCTCGAAAGCCCGGGCGGGGTGGTGCACGGTTACGGGCTGGCCGCCTCGCAGCTGACCCGCCTGCGCCAGGCGGGCATCCGGCTGACGGTGGCCGTGGACAAAGTGGCCGCCAGCGGCGGCTACATGATGGCCTGCGTGGCGGACCGCATCATCGCTGCGCCGTTCGCCATCATCGGTTCTATCGGCGTGGTCGCCCAGATCCCTAACTTCAACCGGCTGCTGAAGAAAAACGACATTGACGTCGAGCTGCACACCGCCGGGGAGTTCAAGCGCACCCTGACGCTGTTTGGTGAAAACAGCGAGCAGGGGCGCGAGAAGTTCCGTGAGGATCTCAACGAAACCCATCAGCTGTTCAAGGCGTTCGTCAAGCAGCAGCGCCCGTCACTGGACATCGACAGCGTCGCCACCGGCGAGCACTGGTTCGGGCTTCAGGCGCGTGAAAAAGGGCTGATTGACGCCATCGGCACCAGTGACGATCTGCTGATCGCCGAGATGGAAAACCATGAGGTGGTCAGCGTCCGTTACACCCGCCGCAAGCGCATGATGGACCGCTTCACCCACAGCGCGGCCGAAAGTGCCGACCGCCTGCTGTTGCGCTGGTGGCAGCGCGGCCAGAAGCCGCTGCTATAAATAAAACCGGCGGTTATTAACAAGAAAAAGGGGCGTCAGCCCCTTTTAACCGAATGGTTAATTTTCCAGATAATATTTATCTGATAGCTGATGCGCCAGGTGTTTAAACATATTAAATACCGCGGTACTTTTCGCCGTCGGCAACCCTTGCTGATCAAGGAAAAACTCCCCGCTGAAAACCAGCACGTCGCCATTTTGCCGCACATCGGTGGCAACCATGCCGTGCAAATAATCTTCATGTGTTTTGATAATATTATTGGCGAGATCCAGTAACGCGTTTTTGTCGATCGCCGTTCTATTTTTGTTCATCCTGATGACTCCGCAACTGATTATCCGCCGCCAGTGTAGTGCGCCAAAGGAAAACCCGCAAATCCCCTAAGGGCATTGCGGCAAAAGAGACCATTGGCGAAAACAGCGGATCCATGCTAATTAGGTTGCGTGGCGTTATTTATCAGGTAGAGTGTGGCGTTTCGCCGGGTAAGTGGAAGATTTACTTTACGCTTCAGACTTTTCTGGGTGCCGGCCGGCGGTCAGGCACAGGGAAAAGCAGTTGCAGTCGGCAGGTACCGGGGCGTTCCCCGCGGGCGGAGCGGGCTGAATTGTGTCAGTGATGAGCAATCAGGAACCGGATGATGAAAAATGCCTTGATCTCCTGCTTCACTGCCGCAATATAAAAAAGAGAGTCATACTGCTGCGGCATAACGAGATAAAAATTTCTTTTTCGGAAGAATTAATTTAGGTAAAGATAAATATGGGAAAAGCTCTCGTAATAGTTGAGTCCCCGGCAAAAGCCAAAACGATTAATAAATATTTAGGCAATGACTACGTGGTGAAGTCCAGCGTCGGTCATATCCGCGATTTACCCACCAGCGGGTCAGCCAGTAAAAAAAGCGCCGAATCTTCCGAAGAAAAACCAAAGAAAAAAGTCAAAAAGGATGAGAAAGCGGCGCTGGTAAACCGGATGGGGGTTGACCCTTACCACGGCTGGCAGGCGCAGTATGAAATCCTGCCGGGCAAAGAGAAGGTGGTGGCGGAGCTGAAATCCCTGGCGGAAAATGCCGACCACATCTACCTCGCGACCGACCTTGACCGCGAAGGGGAAGCCATTGCCTGGCACCTGCGGGAAGTGATCGGCGGCGACGACAGCCGCTTCAGCCGCGTGGTGTTTAACGAAATCACCAAAAATGCCATCAAACAGGCGTTTAACCAGCCGGGCGAGCTGAATATCGACCGGGTCAACGCCCAGCAGGCGCGCCGTTTCATGGACCGCGTGGTGGGCTACATGGTCTCCCCGCTGCTGTGGAAAAAGATCGCCCGCGGCCTCTCGGCAGGCCGGGTGCAGTCCGTGGCGGTGCGGCTGGTGGTGGAGCGCGAGCGCGAAATCAAGGCATTTGTGCCGGAAGAGTACTGGGAGCTGCATGCGCAGCTGAACACCCAGGATGAGGCCGTGCTGAACATGGAGGTGACCCACCACCATGACAAGCCGTTCAAGCCGGTCAACCGCGAGCAGACCCACGCCGCCGTGGCCCTGCTGGAGAAAGCGCGTTACACGGTGCTCGACCGTGAAGACAAGCCGACCAGCAGCCGCCCGGGCGCGCCGTTCATCACCTCCACGCTGCAACAGGCGGCCAGTACCCGCCTCGGCTTCGGCGTGAAAAAAACCATGATGATGGCGCAGCGCCTGTATGAAGCGGGCCACATCACCTATATGCGTACCGACTCCACCAACCTGAGCCAGGACGCCCTGACCATGGTGCGTGGCTACATCGGCACGGAATTCGGCGATAAGTACCTGCCGAAAGAGCCGAATACCTACAGCAGCAAAGAGAACTCCCAGGAAGCGCACGAAGCGATCCGTCCGTCGGACGTGCAGGTAGTGGCTGAGCAGCTGAAAGACATGGAAGCGGACGCCCAGAAACTCTACCAGCTGATCTGGCGGCAGTTCGTGGCCTGCCAGATGACGCCGGCCAAGTATGACTCCACCACCCTGACGGTGCAGGCGGCAGACTATCAGCTGCGCGCCAAAGGGCGCATCCTGCGCTTTGACGGCTGGACGCGCGTGATGCCGGCCCTGCGCAAAAATGACGAAGACCGCACGCTGCCGAACGTGGCGATCGGCACCGAACTGACGTTGCAGCAGCTGCTGCCGAGCCAGCACTTCACCAAGCCGCCGGCGCGCTTCAGCGAAGCCTCGCTGGTGAAAGAGCTGGAAAAACGCGGCATCGGCCGCCCGTCGACCTATGCGTCGATCATCTCCACCATCCAGGACCGCGGTTACGTGCGGGTGGAAAACCGCCGTTTCTACGCCGAGAAGATGGGTGAGATTGTCACCGACCGCCTGGAAGAGAACTTCCGTGACCTGATGAACTATGACTTCACGGCGCGCATGGAAAATGACCTCGACCAGGTGGCGAACAACCAGGCTGAGTGGAAAGCGGTGCTGGACGGCTTCTTCAGCGACTTCAGCGACCAGCTGGGCAAAGCGGAGCAGGACCCGGAAGAGGGCGGCATGCGCCCGAACCAGATGGTGCTGACCAGCATCGACTGCCCGACCTGCGGCCGCAAGATGGGCATCCGTACCGCCAGCACCGGCGTGTTCCTCGGCTGCTCCGGCTATGCGCTGTCGCCGAAAGAGCGCTGCAAAACCACCATTAACCTGGTGCCGGAAAACGAAGTGCTCAACGTGCTGGAAGGCGAAGACGCCGAAACCAACGCGCTGCGCGCCCGCCGCCGCTGCCCGAAATGCGGCACGGCGATGGACAGTTACCTGATTGATAACCAGCGCAAGCTGCACGTCTGCGGGAATAACCCGGCCTGTGAAGGGTATGAGATTGAGCAGGGCGAATTCCGCCTGAAAGGCTACGACGGCCCGGTGGTGGAGTGCGAGAAGTGCGGCTCAGAGATGCACCTGAAAATGGGGCGTTTCGGCAAGTACATGGGCTGTACCAACGACGAGTGTAAAAACACCCGTAAGATCCTGCGTAACGGCGAAGTCGCGCCACCGAAGGAAGACCCGGTACCGCTGCCGGAGCTGCCGTGTGAGAAGTCGGACGCCTATTTTGTGCTGCGTGACGGCGCGGCCGGGGTCTTCCTGGCGGCCAACACCTTCCCGAAATCGCGCGAGACCCGTGCGCCGCTGGTCGAAGAGCTGGCCCGCTTCCGTGACCGCCTGCCGGAGAAGCTGCGCTACCTGGCCGACGCGCCGGTCACCGACCCGGAAGGCAATAAAACCCTGGTACGTTACAGCCGCAAAACCAAGCAGCAGTATGTCTCCTCCGAGAAAGAGGGCAAGGCCACCGGCTGGTCAGCGTTCTTTGTCGACGGCAAATGGGTTGAAAGCAAAAAATAAGCGTCTCTGAGAAAGTGATCGCCTGAGCACGTCTTAAAAAACCAGCGTATAAACGCTGGTTTTTTTATAGCAGGTGGATTTATCATCATGCATGCGTATGATTTTAACCGCATTGATTAGCTTAAATGAATAGCAGGCATGGCGAAGCGCTATACAGCCCCGTTCCGGTTGGTATAATCGTTATATAAAATCTTTTTTTATGTTTAATTGTCATTAGCTGACCGATCTTCTTTCGCCCCGGTGCCGTGCTTCCGGCGAGGCACCGGGCGGCGATGCGCCTGTCACCTTTTGTCTGGCTGCCTGCGGGGCAGTGCTTAACCTAGGACGGTAAAGATATGAAATTGCAGCAGCTTCGTTACATTGTGGAAGTTGTCAATCACAACCTTAACGTCTCCTCGACGGCAGAAGGGCTTTACACCTCACAACCGGGTATCAGCAAGCAGGTGCGGATGCTGGAGGATGAGCTGGGCATTCAGATCTTCGCGCGCAGCGGCAAACACCTTACGCAAGTCACCCCGGCGGGGCAGGAGATCATCCGCATCGCGCGGGAGGTGCTCTCCAAAGTCGACGCCATCAAAGCGGTGGCCGGCGAGCACACCTACCCGGACAAAGGCTCGCTCTATGTCGCGACCACCCACACCCAGGCGCGTTACGCCCTGCCGCAGGTGATTAAAGGCTTTATTGAGCGCTACCCGCGCGTGTCGCTGCATATGCATCAGGGCTCCCCGACCCAGATCGCCGAGGCGGTCTCCAAAGGCACCGCTGATTTCGCCATCGCCACTGAGGCGCTGCACCTCTATGACGATCTGGTGATGCTGCCGTGTTACCACTGGAACCGTGCGGTGGTGGTGCAGCCTGACCACCCGCTGGCAGGGAAGGCGCATGTCACCATTGAAGAGCTGGCGACCTACCCGATCGTCACTTACACCTTTGGCTTTACCGGCCGCTCGGAGCTGGATACCGCCTTTAACCGCGCCGGGCTGACGCCGCGCATCGTGTTTACTGCCACCGATGCCGACGTGATCAAAACCTACGTGCGGCTGGGGCTGGGGGTCGGGGTGATCGCCAGCATGGCGATTGACCCGGTGCAGGACCCTGACCTGGTCACGGTGGATGCGCGGGACATCTTCACCTACAGCACCACCAAAATCGGTTTCCGCCGCAGCACCTTCCTGCGCAGTTACATGTATGACTTCATCCACCGTTTCGCCCCGCACCTGACGCGTGACGTGGTGGACAGCGCCGTCTCGCTGCGCTCGAATGAAGAGATCGAGGCGATGTTCAAAGACATTACCCTGCCGGTCAAATAACCCTGCCTGCCGGGCGCTGCCCGGCTGCTTCCTGCCGCCGTTCTCCTTCCTGCCTCCGGTTTCATCAATTTTCCCCTGCCATTAAGGGGTTGCGCCGATCGCCTTGATCAAAAGGTGTTGTTATCAAAACGTTACGCTATGTTTGTGTTATCTTTAAATTAAGACGCACAACCTGACCGGGTATTGGCGGCATGCCGCTCAGCCGCCAGGCGTTGTGCGACATGAACAGGTCAAACTGGGAGGAGCGCCATGTCATCCGATCTTCGTGAGCAAAGTCAGAAAAAGCTGGACGCGCTGAATCACGAGTACCATTACTACAGCCTGGCCACGGTGTCAGAACAGCTGGGGGACATCGCCCGGCTGCCGAAATCGATGAAAGTCTTGCTGGAGAATCTGCTGCGCCATATCGATGGCGACACCGTCACCGAAGAGGATCTGCGGGCGATGGTCGCCTGGCAGAAAACCGGCCACGCCAACCGTGAAATTGCCTACCGCCCGGCGCGCGTGCTGATGCAGGACTTTACCGGCGTCCCGGCGGTGGTGGATCTGGCGGCGATGCGTGAGGCGGTGAAGCGGCTGGGCGGGGCGGTTGACCAGGTCAACCCGCTGTCACCGGTCGATCTGGTGATCGACCATTCGGTCACCGTGGATGAGTACGGTACCACTGACGCCTTTGATGAGAACGTGCGGCTGGAGATGGAGCGCAACCATGAGCGCTACCAGTTCCTGCGCTGGGGGCAGCAGGCGTTCAACCGCTTCCGCGTGGTGCCGCCGGGCACCGGCATCTGCCACCAGGTCAACCTCGAATACCTCGGCCAGACGGTCTGGCATGAGGAACAGGACGGCAGACAGGTCGCCTACCCGGATACGCTGGTGGGCACTGACTCCCACACCACCATGATCAACGGCCTCGGGGTACTGGGCTGGGGCGTGGGCGGCATCGAGGCGGAAGCGGCGATGCTTGGGCAGCCGGTGTCGATGCTGATCCCGGATGTGGTGGGCTTTAAACTCACCGGCAAACTGCGGGAAGGCATCACCGCCACCGACCTGGTGCTGACCGTGACCCAGATGCTGCGCAAACATGGCGTGGTCGGCAAGTTTGTTGAGTTCTACGGCGACGGGCTGGCCGACCTGCCGCTGGCGGACCGCTCCACCATCGCCAACATGGCACCGGAATATGGCGCAACCTGCGGCTTCTTCCCGGTGGATGAGGTCACGCTCAGCTACATGAAACTCACCGGCCGCAGCGATGAGCAGATCGCACTGGTGGAAAAATATACCCGCGAACAGGGGCTGTGGCGGCATGAGGGCGATGAGCCGATTTTCACCAGTACCCTGTCGCTGGACATGGGCACCGTGGAGTCCAGCGTCTCCGGGCCGAAACGCCCGCAGGATCGCGTGGCGCTGCCCGGCGTGCCGCAGGCGTTTAACGCCGCGACTGAACTGGACGTCAACGCCCGCGCCGGCAGCGAAGCGGAACCCATCACGCTGCGTGGCGAAGAACTGAAGCTGGAGAACGGCGCGGTGGTGATCGCCGCCATTACCTCCTGCACCAACACCTCTAACCCCAGCATTCTGATGGCCGCCGGGCTGGTGGCGAAAAAAGCGGTAGAGCGCGGGCTGAAAAGCAAGCCGTGGGTGAAAACCTCGCTGGCACCCGGCTCGATGGTGGTGACCAACTACCTCGCCAAAGCGGGGCTGATGGGCTACCTCGACAGCCTTGGCTTTAACCTGGTGGGCTACGGCTGTACCACCTGCATCGGTAACTCCGGCCCGCTGCTCGGCCCGATTGAGGAGGCGATCAAAGCAGGGGATTTGACCGTGGGCGCGGTGCTCTCCGGTAACCGTAACTTTGAGGGGCGCATCCACCCGCTGATCAAAACCAACTGGCTTGCCTCGCCGCCGCTGGTGGTGGCCTATGCGCTGGCAGGTAACCTCAAGGTTAACCTCAGCACCGACCCGCTCGGCACCGACAAAGCGGGCAACCCGGTCTACCTGCATGACATCTGGCCGACCGCCAATGAGATCGCCGAGGCGGTGGAGCAGGTGCGTACCGAGATGTTCCTCAAAGAGTATTCCGAGGTGTTCAACGGCGATGAAAACTGGCAGGCGATCCAGGTAAAAGGCTCGCCGACCTACAGCTGGCAGGATGACTCCACCTACATCCGCCACTCGCCGTTCTTCGATGACATGGAAGCGGAGCCGAAAACGGTACAGGACATCGAAGGCGCGCGCATCCTGCTGATGCTGGGCGACTCCGTGACCACCGACCACATCTCACCGGCGGGCAGCATCAAGGCAGACAGCCCGGCCGGGCGCTACCTGCGTGATCACGGCGTGGAGCGGGGCGATTTCAACTCCTACGGCTCCCGCCGCGGTAACTACGAGGTGATGGTGCGCGGCACCTTTGCCAACGTGCGTATCCGCAATGAGCTGGTGCCGGGCGTGGAGGGCGGGGTGACGCGCCACCTGCCGTCCCAGGCGCAGATGGCGGTGTATGACGCGGCGATGCGTTACCAGCAGGAGAAGGTGCCGCTGGCGGTGATTGCCGGCAAAGAGTACGGCTCCGGCTCCAGCCGTGACTGGGCGGCGAAAGGGCCGCGTTTGCTGGGCATCCGCGTGGTGATCGCCGAGTCGTTCGAGCGCATCCACCGTTCTAACCTGATCGGGATGGGCATTCTGCCGCTGGAGTTCCCGGAAGGGGTGACGCGCAAAACCCTGGGCCTGACCGGCGAGGAGCAGATCAGCATCCACGGCCTGCAAACCCTCTCACCGGGGCAGACCGTGAAAGTGACGCTGACCTATGCCGACGGCCATACTGCGGAGATCGACGCCCGCTGCCGCATCGACACCAGCAACGAACTGACCTACTTCAACAATGACGGTATCCTGCACTATATGATCCGCAAAATGCTGGCATAACCGGCCTTCTTCCGGGAAACCGGTTGGGCAGCGAATAAAAAAGGGCACCCGCAGGTGCCCTTTTTATTGCCGGTAACGGCCTATTTTTTCGGGTCCAGCAGGTGGCCCATTTTGGCTGCCTTGGTCGCCAGATAGTGCTCGTTTTTCGGGTTGCGCCCGACGATCAACGGCACCCGTTCGGTGATGTTGATGCCCGCTTCGGTCAGGATCGCCACTTTTTTCGGGTTGTTGGTCAGCAGGCGCACCGCGTCTACCCCCAGCAGCTTGAACATGTCAGCGCACAGGGTGAAATCACGCTCGTCGGCGGCAAAGCCGAGCTGGTGGTTGGCCTCCACGGTGTCGGCCCCTTTGTCCTGTAACGCATAGGCGCGGATCTTGTTCAGCAGCCCGATGTTGCGCCCTTCCTGACGGTGGTACAGCAGGACGCCGCGCCCCTCTTCGGCAATCTGCGTCAGGGCGGCTTCAAGCTGGAAACCGCAGTCACAGCGCAGGCTGAACAGGGCATCACCGGTGAGGCACTCTGAATGCACGCGCGACAGCACCGGCTCGCTGCCGGAGACGTCACCGAATACCAGCGCCAGGTGATCCTGACCGGTAGCCAACTCTTCAAAGCCCACCATGAGGAAATCCCCCCACGGCGTGGGCAGTTTCGCCTCGGCGACCCGTTTAAGCTGCATGTTACTCTCCAAAAAACTGATATTTGACATTATTCTTGTTGCGCATCCTACGTTCTGCGGCGCGCCTTGACCAGCACAAAACCGTGGCCGGGCGGCTCACCAGGCGGCGGCGTGGTCAGCAAAAAGAGCACGCCGGGGCGCGGCACACCCGCAGATTATGCTGGTTCGCCCGCCAAAAGGGATGATGACCTGTTGACGCAGCGGCAAATTTCCGGCCGTTCACATACTAGCGCAGTTTGTCAGCGGGGAAATGGATTTATTGTGTCAAGCTTATGACACCCTGGTTAAATTCACGCTCATTTTTTACAAGGACGGCACCATGCTTGCAAACGGCTCCAAGTCCGGCAACGACACCACGTCTGATAAGGACACCGCGTTCGCCATCGTC
Source organism: Chimaeribacter coloradensis (assembly GCF_002858715.1). Taxonomy (GTDB): domain Bacteria; phylum Pseudomonadota; class Gammaproteobacteria; order Enterobacterales; family Enterobacteriaceae; genus Chimaeribacter; species Chimaeribacter coloradensis. The sequence goes on from NZ_PJZH01000015.1 coordinate 52,232, forward strand.
AAACGCACCACCCTGGGGGCATTGCTCCTGCTGCTGATGCCCCTGGCAGTCTGGGCCTCCGGCTGGCAGTGGCAGCCGGGGGAGGGCAACGCCTTTCTCCGCACCCTCTACTGGATAACCCAGACCGTGACCCGCCCGTGGGGCATCCTCACCAGCGCGCTGCTGATCGCCTGGTTCCTCTGGTGCCTGCGCTTCCAGTTGCGCGGGGCGATCGGGCTGGCGCTGCTGCTGGCGGCCGCCATCCTCATCGGGCAGCAGCTGAAAAGCCTGGTCAAGGATCACGTCCAGGCGCCGCGGCCCTTTGTGGTCTGGATGGAGCAGCAGTACCAGGTCGATAACCAGGCCTTCTACCAGCTCAAGCGGGCGGACCGCGGCGCGCTGGTTGAGGAACAGCTGCGGGACAACAGGGTAGTGCCGCCCTGGCTGAAGGCGCACTGGCAGTTTGAGACCGGCTTCTCCTTCCCCTCCGGCCACACCCTGTTTGCCGCCAGCTGGGCGCTGCTCGGCATCGGCCTGCTGTGGCCGCGCCGCCGCTATAAAACCATCGCGCTGCTGGTGGTCTGGGCCGTCGCGGTGATGGGCAGCCGCCTGATGCTCGGGATGCACTGGCCGCGCGATCTGGTGATGGCGACGGTGATGAGCTGGGTGCTGGTAACGCTGGCCTGCTGCGTGGTGCAGCGTTTTATCGGCCCGCTGAACGTGGAACGCGACGAGCACCAGGAGATCGCCGCGCGCGAAAACAGCAAGAAATAGCCGGTGGGGGCCTCCGGCGTTTGCGCCGGCGCGCCGGCGGCCCCCTGTCTTCTTCCGGCCATTGGGCACACAGTGTGCAAATAGCGCCGGTCTGCGGCTTTATCATGGCGCAGGGTTTCCCAGCCGCAATGGGAAGTGCTAACTTAATAGGTCAGGACGCCACAATGTTGGCTTAATTCATCCGGTTAACCCGGCATCACAGGAATAAATGTGAAATATCTGCTCATTTTTTTGGTCTTGCTGGTGATCATCGTGATTTCCATCACGTTAGGCGCCCATAACGATCAGGTTGTCACCTTTAACTATCTTCTCGCCCAGGGCGATTACCGCGTTTCCACGCTGCTGGCCACGCTGTTCGGCACCGGCTTTATCCTCGGCTGGGTAATTTGCGGCCTGTTCTATCTGCGCGTCCGCCTGTCACTTTCCCGTGCGCAGCGTAAAATCAAGCGCCTGGAGCAGCAGATTGCACCGGCCGGTGAGAGCGTGCCTGCGGCGCAGACCTCTCTCAGCAAGGAATAACCCCCTATGTTAGAGCTGCTGTTTCTGTTGTTGCCTGTGGCGGCCGCCTACGGCTGGTACATGGGGCACAGAAGTGCTCAACAGAACAAGCAACAGGAGGCGAACCGCCTGTCACGCGAGTATGTGGCGGGGGTGAACTTCCTGCTCTCCAACCAGCAGGACAAAGCGGTGGACCTGTTCCTCGATATGCTGAAAGAGGACAGCAATACCGTGGAGGCCCACCTGACGCTGGGCAACCTGTTCCGTTCACGCGGCGAAGTTGACCGCGCCATCCGCATCCACCAGGCGTTGATGGAGAGTGCCTCACTGAGCTTTGAGCAGCGGTTGCTGGCGGTGCAGCAGCTGGGCCGTGACTATATGGCCGCCGGGTTTTACGACCGCGCGGAGGAGATGTTCACCCAGTTAATCAAAGAAGAGGATTTCCAGCACTCGGCGCTGCAACAGCTGCTGGTGATCCACCAGGCCACCAGCGACTGGCAGAAAGCGATCGACGTGGCGGAGAAACTGACCCGGCTCGGCAAAGAGGACAAACGGGCGGACATCGCGCACTTCTACTGTGAGCTGGCCCTGCTGGCGATGGGCAGTGACGACCAGGAGAAGGCGATGTCGCTGCTGAAAAAAGCCTCGGCGGCGGATCGTAACTGCGCGCGCGTCTCCATTATGCAGGGGCGGATCCTGATGGCCCAGCAGGCGTGGGCGAAAGCCGCCGCCGCACTGGAGCAGGTGCTGGAGCAGGACAAGGAGATGGTCAGCGAAACCCTGCCGATGCTGCATGAGTGCTTTACCCACCTGCAACAGCCCACCGAGTGGACGGAGTTCCTCAAACGCTGTGTCGAAAGCAACACCGGGGCGATTGCCGAACTCTACCTGGCGGAGATCCTGGAGCAGGAGCAGGGGCGTGATGTGGCGCAGGTCTACATCAACCGGCAGCTCCAGCGCCACCCGACCATGCGCGTCTTCTACCGGCTGATGGACTACCACCTGGCGGACGCCGAAGAAGGGCGCGCCAAAGAGAGCCTGCAACTGCTGCGGGACATGGTGGGCGAGCAGATCCGCACCAAACCGCGCTACCGCTGCCACAAATGCGGCTTCACCGCCCACTCCCTCTACTGGCACTGCCCCTCCTGCCGGGCCTGGGCCTCCGTCAAACCGATCCGCGGCCTCGACGGCCAGTAAGCGCGGCGCTTCCCCTGCCGCGCGGCCCGGCGCACGCTGGGCTTTCCCGCCGCGGTTAGGTAGAATGCGGGCGGTAAAAAATGGCGAACCCTGCCCAACCCCCGCGTATAAGGATGATGAAATGGCGTCTGTTCTCACCCCCACCTCCGGTGGCCCGGTCTCCTCACCGGTTGTTGTCGCGCTGGACTATGCTGATCAGGCGGCCGCGCTGGCCTTTGCTGACCAGATTGACCCGCGTGACTGCCGCCTGAAAATCGGCAAGGAGATGTTCACCCTGTTTGGGCCGCAACTGGTGCGCGACCTGCACAGCCGGGGTTTTGACGTCTTTCTCGATCTGAAATTCCACGACATCCCCAACACCGTGGCGAAAGCGGTGGCCGCGGCCGCGGAACTGGGCGTCTGGATGGTGAACGTACACGCCGGCGGCGGCCGCCGGATGATGACGGCTGCCCGCGAGGCGCTGTTGCCGTTTGGGGCGGACGCCCCGCTGCTGATCGCCGTGACCGTGCTTACCAGCATGGAGCAGGCGGATCTGGCCGAGGTCGGCATTACCCTCTCACCGGCGGACCATGCCGAGCGGCTGGCGAGGCTGACCCGCGACTGCGGGCTGGACGGCGTGGTCTGCTCGGCGCAGGAAGCGGTGCGCCTCAAGCAGGCGTGCGGCCGCGATTTCCGGCTGGTGACCCCCGGCATCCGCCCGGCAGGCAGTGAGGCGGGCGACCAGCGCCGCATCATGACCCCGCAGCAGGCGCAGGCCGCAGGCGTGGACTATATGGTCATCGGCCGCCCGGTGACGCAGGCCGCCGACCCGGCTGCCGCCCTGCGCACCATTCTGGCTGACCTGGCCTGAGGAGAAAAACATGGCACGTGATGATAACCCCCTGGTCTACTCCACCGGCACCGGCCGGATTACGGCCCCGGAGATCAAACCGGTGCGGCCGAAAGGTGACGGCATCGTGCGCATCCAGCGGCAGACCAGCGGCCGCAAAGGCAAAGGCGTCTGCGTGATTACCGGCATCGATCTGGACGACGCAGCGCTGGAGAAACTGGCGGCAGAGCTGAAGAAAAAGTGCGGCTGCGGCGGCGCGGTGAAAGAGGGCGTGATTGAAATTCAGGGCGACAAGCGTGAACTGCTCCAGCAACTGCTGGAAGCGAAAGGCATGAAAGTGAAACTGGCCGGTGGCTGATGCCTGGCCTGATAAAACTGCGGGCGCGGTGTGCGCCCGCAGGGAACAACGTTGAGGTTGCTGAGCGAGAATAAATCAAAAGCGGGCAGGAGAGCGTTTTTATCCGGCATCCCGGCGGAGATCCCGCGCTTTTCCTGATGCTTGTGCCGTAAGGCACTTTTTTTATTATCAGACCTGACGAGTTATGACCGGCGTCCTGCCTTATTTTTAAAGAGAGCCTTTGCCGGGGAGTAATTTAAACCGGGCAGACACTTCTTTACCTTTCTTTTATTTCCAGCCGCCGTAATTAACGGTCAACCTGATGGCCGATAATACCGCCGATAGCGGCACCGCCCAGGGTCCCCAGAGTGCTGCCGTCAGTCAGGACAGCGCCGCCCAGCGCACCGGCACCGGCACCAATCGCCGTGTTGCGGCCGCGGTGAGACATATTCGAGCAGGCCGACAGGGACAGGGCCAGGGTCGTCACCAGCACAACGGTGGTCAGACGTTTATTTACTTTCATCATTTTTACTTCTCCTTGCAGGGGAATACGCCATATTCTGACTTAAGTGAAATTAATCAACTTAAGCGGGTACTGCTGTATTCATTATAGGCAACAACGCCCATCTTATCGTCTCTGGGCAGAATTCTGCACAGCAGATTATCGGGAACAACAGAATAATCATTGGCATTCCCGTGGAATGGACCGGCTTTTTCAGCGTTCTGTTTTACCGTGCTACAGCGCGGCAAACAAAATGCAGCAAAAAATGCACACCGGACAGGGCGTATTCTATTTATTGCCGGCGCAGCGCCAAGGTAAATATTCTTAATTTATTCAGCCCGGAATTGTCGCCGCACAAAAAGACACAGACGGTGACACAGCAGGTTTCTACGCACTCTTCAGCGATTTCACCCATACCGGGCCGGGGGCGGCGCTTCCAGAATAGGGCATCTGCGCAGTAACCAAGGACAAGAAGATGCTTAACGAATTGAAACAGCAGGTGCTGGAGGCCAATCTGGCGCTGCCGCGCCACAATCTGGTGACCTTTACCTGGGGAAATGTCAGCGCCGTTGACCGGCAGCAGGGGCTGATGGTGATCAAGCCCTCGGGCGTTGAGTATGCGCATATGACGGCAGAGGATATGGTGGTGGTGGAGCTGGAGAGTGGCCGGGTGGTGGAGGGCAGCAAAAAACCCTCTTCTGACACCGATACCCACCGGGTGCTCTACCTCAACTTTGCACAGGCGGGCGGCATTGTGCATACCCATTCGCGCCACGCCACCATCTGGGCGCAGGCGGGGCAGGATATCCCAGCCTGGGGCACCACCCACGCGGACTACTTCTACGGCCCGATCCCCTGCACCCGCATGATGAATGAGGCGGAGATCGGCGGGCGCTATGAGTGGGAAACCGGTGAAGTGATCGTGGAGACCTTCCGGGAGCGCGGCATCGACCCGCAGGCCGTGCCGGCGGTGCTGGTGCACTCTCACGGCCCCTTTGCCTGGGGCAGTGATGCCGACAATGCGGTACACAACGCCGTGGTGCTGGAAGAGGTGGCCTATATGGGGATCTTCTCCCGCCAGCTCACCCCGGACCTGCCGTCCATGCAGCCGCAACTGCTGGACAAGCACTACCTGCGCAAGCACGGCAAAAATGCCTATTACGGGCAGTAAAACCGCGGTCAATAAGCCGCGCGGTCAGGCAAGGTAAACGCCGCCATCCCCCTCCGGCCTGCTGGCGCAGGCCTATTCGCTGACCAGATCCACCGTGATCCCTTGCTCTGTGAGGTAGCGCTCATAGTGCGGCGGCAGCTTGTCATCGGTGATGACCCGGCTGAAGCCGTTGGCCGCGCCCAGCACGTTGGGGGTGATCTGGCCGAATTTGGAGGAGTCCGTCAGCACGATGTTCTCCGCCCCTTTCGCCAGCAGCGCGTTGACCACATCGGCGCGCATCATGTCCCGGCCGGTAAAGCCGCTCTCCGGTGTAAAACCGTCAATGCCCACGAACGCCTTGCTGAAATGGAGCTGCTGGATGCAGAGCCGGGTCAGCGGGCCGACCACGGTTTCGCTCTCTTTCTGGTACATGCCGCCGAGCAGGATCACTTCACACGGCGTGGAACGGAGCAGATGGGCGATATAGCTGCTGACGGTGATCAGCGTAATGTGTTTGCGCTCGGCCAGATAGCGCGCCAGCAGGGCGTTGCTGCTGCCGCTCTCGATAAAGATGGTTTCGCCGTCGTTCACCAGCGAGGCAGCGAACTGCGCCAGCTTCTGTTTCTGGGCAAAGTTGGACATCATCCGTGCGTCCAGATCGTCACTCTCAATCGCGACAGCGTAACCGTGAACGCGCTTCAGGTAGCTGCGCTGCTCAAGCCGGTTGAGATCCTGCCGGATAGTGACCTCAGAAACGCCGCACTGCTGGGCGAGGGTGCCCACGCTGACCCGGCGTTGTTGGTTTACCACCTGCATAATGTGTTGTTGTCGTGCGTTCATAGTGGCCCAGACGAAAAAGGGCAGCCGGGTGGCTGCCACAAACGATTTTCTGAAAAGTGTTTCTCAGAGCGTGTGTTCAGTACGCGCGATAATATCATCCTGCGCGTCCGGCGATAAAGCCGTAAAGAACGCGGAATAGCCGGCGACGCGCACCACCAGGTCACGGTACTGATCCGGCTGTGCCCTGGCCGCCAGCAGGGTGTCGCGCGACACGATGTTGTACTGCACGTGCCAGCCGTGGTGGACATCAAAGAAAGTGCGCAGCAGCGCCAGCAGTTTTTCGCGGTCGCGCGGGTTCTCCAGCGTCGACGGGTTGAGTTTCTGGTTCAGCAACACCCCGCCGAGGATCGCTGCCGTCGGCAGTTTCCCCAGGGAGTTGAACACCGCCGTGGGGCCGAGGGTATCGGTGCCGGAGGCGGGGCTGGCCCCCTCCGCCAGCGGCGTCCCGGCTTTGCGCCCGTCCGGCGTGGCCGGGGTGGCCGCCCCGAACGGCACGTTGGCGGAGATAGACGACGTCCCGGCGTAGTAGGTGCCGCCCAGCGGGCCGCGGCCAAAGCGGGTGTTGTGGTACTGCTTCAGCTCATCAATGTAGGTCTGGTAGGCGCGCACCAGCAGGTCATCCACCTCATCGCGGTCATTGCCGTATTTCGGCGCGCCGTTGATCAGCCGCTGGCGCAGTTTTTCCCCGTCCAACCCGGCGAAATCAGCCGCCAGTGCCGCCGCCAGCTGCTGCTGGCCGATCACGCCCTGCTCAAACACCAGCGTGCGCACCGCGGCCAGGCTGTTGCCGAGGTTGGCGATGCCGACCTGTAACCCGGAGACCCAGTCATATTTCGCGCCGCCCTGTTTGATGCTTTTGCCGCGCTCAATGCAGTCATCCACCAGCGCCGAGCAGAGGATGTCGTGGGCGTTCTCTTCCAGCACCGTATCCACCACGCACTCAATCTCAATCGACTTGCGGGTGTAGTAGCGGATCTGGGTATCCCAGGCGGCCATCACCTCGTCAAAACTGCGGAAGTTGCCCTGGGAAAGCCCCTGTGCCTGCGGCAGGAACACCCGGCCGCTCTGGCTGTCGCGCCCCTGTTCCAGCGCGGCCAGCATCACGCGGGCAAAGTTGATAAAGCTCATGCCGGTGCAGCGGTAGCCCCATTTGCCGCCGACCGCCGTTTCAATGCAGCCGATGGCGGCGTAGTCGTAGGCGTCCTCGCGCGAGACGCCGAGCCTGATAAACTCCGGGATCACAATCTCATCGTTGTTGAACGCCGGCATCCCGAAGCCGCAGCGGATCACCTGCACACAGGCATCCATAAAATCATCACTGACCCCGCTGTGGTAGCGCACGCTGAGGTTAGGCTGGGTCGAGCGCAGGCGGCCGCAGGACTCCAGCACCGCATAGGAGAGCGGGTTGACCGCATCCACCGCCCGCCCGTCGGCCCAGCGCTGGCCGCCGATGGTGACGTTCTGGTAGAGCGGGCTGCCGGCTGAGGCCTTGGAGTGGCTGCCGGAGCGGATTTTGTTCACCTCCAGCAGTTTCAGCCAGCAGCTGTTGAGCAATTCTATCGCCTGTTCGCGCGGCAGTGCGCCGGTCAGCTCCACATCGCGCCGGTACCAGGGGTAGAGGTACTGGTCGAGGCGGCCGAAGGAGACGGAGTGGCCGTTGGACTCAATCTGCAGTACCAGTTGCACGAAATAGCAGAGTTGCAGCGCCTGCCAGAAGGTCTGGGGCGGCTGGTGGGCGATTACCTCGCAGTTGGCCGCGATCGCCTGCAATTCGTCACGGCGGGCAGGGCGGGTCTCGTCTGCCGCCATGCGCCGCGCCAGATCGGCGAAGCGCAGGATATGGTCACTCAGCGCCGCCAGCGTAATATCTATCGCCTTCAGGAACTGCGCTTTGTGCAGGTCGTCCCAGTCGGTGAGGGCCAGCCGGTCGCGGCGTTCCGCGACTTTCTCACGCAGGCCATCCAGCCCCAGCTCAAGCAGCAGCGGGTAGTTCACCGCCAGGTGGGCGTCGCCGGAGGTCATATTGCCCTCTGCTTTGATAATGCCCGCCTCCAGCAGCGCTTTCTGTTCGTCGGTAAACATGCCGTAGCAGCGGTCCTGCACCGTCTGGCCGCGCCACCAGGGGCAGACCCGGTGCAGCACGGTTTTATCCTCCTCCGAGATGGCGAACCCGGCACCGGGCCGGTCGGCCAGATCGTCGATCTCTTTCTCAATCCAGCTGACGGTGTATTCCGGGAAGATCGGTGCGGCGCGCACCCGGCTCGCCTGGTTGCCGACGATCAGCTCGTCATGCTTGATCCAGACAGTGCGCCGGGCGAGGTGGTGCGCCAGGGCGAGGGCGCGGCGCACCGGCAGCGGCTTGTCCTGATGCTGCTGGTAAATCTCGGTATAGTGCTGCGCCCGCTCGGTACAGATCGGCGGTTTCACAATCGACACCAGCGCCGCTTTGTGGGCGCGGATACGGTCACTCAGGGTATCAAGGTTGAGTTGGGTCATGGTGCTATCCTCTTAACAGGGCGTCCAGGCCGCGCCGCCGGGCATAGTGCCGGGCAAAGGCCAGCAGCGCCGGGTCATCCAGCGGGGTGGCCGGTGCGGTGTAGGGTTGGTTCAGCAGGGCATACTTATTGATGCCGAGCGTGTGGTAGGGCAGGAAATGGATCTCTTTGCAGGCGGTCTCCTCTGCGGCAAAATCGATGATGGCGCGCAGCGAGGCGCAATCTGCATTGAACCCGGGGATCACCGGCACCCGCACAATCACCGGCACCCCGGCCTCTGCCAGGCGGCGGAAATTGTTCATTACCCGCCGGGCGGAGCCGCCGGTCCAGTCACGGAAACGCGCCTCATCCACATGCTTCAGGTCAGCGAGCAGCAACGACAGGTGCGGCAGCGAAGGCGCGATGTAGTGCCAGGGCACATGCAGGCAGCTCTCCACGGCGGTGTGCAGCCCCTCGGCCCGGCAGCGCTGCAGCAGCGCGGCGCACGGTTCCGGCTGCATAAAGGGTTCGCCGCCGGAGAGCGTGACGCCGCCGCCGCTCTGCTGGTAGAACGGCCGGTCGCGCAGGAGGGTCGCCATCACCGCATCAAGATCCAGCGCCTCCCCGCAGAGCGCCAGCGCGCCGCTGGGGCAGCAGCCCGCCAGCACCGGCAGGTCAGCCTCCTGCAACCGCTCGCGGTGCAGGATCAGCCCGTCAGCCTGATGGGTCACCCCCTCCGGCCGCGCCTGGCTGCACTCGCGGCAGCCGGCAATACAGAGGCGTGGGTCGAACAGCAGGTCGGGCGTGCGGGCGCGGCTCTCCGGGTTCTGGCACCAGCGGCAGCTCAGGGAGCAGCCTTTTAAAAACACCACGGTGCGGATGCCGGGGCCGTCGTGGGTTGAGTAACGTTGAAGATTAAACAGCATAGCGCCTCCATTTCGTTCGCAAATTAAAATGCTTCCGAACGAAAGTTATCTTGACCCGCATCAAGAAGAGGGCGGCTTTATCCGTTACCATGCGGGCGGTGTGACATTGCCCGACTAATCAGGAGAGTGAGATGGAGTTATATCTGGATACGGCAGACGTGAATGCCGTCAAACGCCTGGCGCGCATTCTGCCGCTGCACGGCGTGACCACCAACCCGAGCATTGTAGCCCGTGCCGGGAAGCCGCTGTGGGAGGTGCTGCCCGCGCTGCGTGATGCGCTGGGCGGCACCGGCAAACTCTTTGCCCAGGTGCTGGCGGAAGATGCAGACCACATGGTGGCAGAAGCACAGATGCTGACCCAGCGCGTGCCGGGGCTGGTGGTGAAAGTGCCGGTAAACGGCGAAGGGCTGGCGGCGCTGAAGACGCTGAAAAGCCTCGGTATCCCGACGCTCGGCACCGCGGTCTACGCCGCCGGGCAGGGGCTGCTGGGGGCGCTGGCCGGGGCGGAATATGTCGCCCCCTATGTGAACCGGCTGGATGCGCAGGGCAGTGACGGCATCGCCATGGTGCGCCAGCTGCAATCGCTGCTGGACCAGCACGCCCCGCACGCCAGCGTGCTGGCAGCCAGTTTCCGCACCCCGCGCCAGGCGGTGGATTGCCTGCTGGCAGGCTGCCGGGCAATTACCCTGCCGGTGGATGTGGCAGAGCAGCTCTTTACCGCCCCGGCCGTGGACGCCGCCATCCAGGCATTCGGCAATGACTGGCAGGGCGCGTTCGGTTCCCGCCTGCTGAGCTGACCGTACCGCCCACAATCAGGCCTGCCGCCCGGCAGGCTTTTTTATGGCGGCAACCCGCCTGTTTTCCCGCCTTTTTTGAGAAAAATGAGATCTCACTGAGCTTTTTTATCCCGCCGTTATGTTAATGAACCGCTGACTTCACAAAAATAGAAACGGCGTTTCAAAAATGCGGGCGAGATCATTTTTATTCACCGCGCGAACGGTTAATTTACTGGCCTATTGGCTCATCAATGAATGAGGCGCGCCGGCAGCAGTGGCCCCGCATCCGTTTTCTTAGTTCTCTGAGGCGAAAAAGTCCCATGCAAATTAAACGTGCGATAGAAAAAATTCCGGGCGGCATGATGCTGGTGCCGCTGTTTATCGGGGCGCTGTGCCACACCTTTGCGCCGGATGCCGGGAAATATTTTGGCTCCTTTACCAATGGGTTAATCTCCGGTACGGTGCCGATTCTGGCGGTCTGGTTCTTCTGTATGGGCGCGTCGATCAAGCTCAGCGCCACCGGCACCGTGCTGCGGAAATCGGGCACGCTGGTGGTGACCAAAATTGCCGTGGCCTGGCTGGTGGCCGCGGTGGCCTCGCGGATATTGCCGGAAAACGGCGTGGAGATCGGCTTCTTTGCCGGGCTGTCTACCCTGGCGCTGGTGGCGGCGATGGACATGACCAACGGCGGCCTTTACGCCTCCATCATGCAGCAGTACGGCACCAAAGAGGAGGCGGGGGCCTTTGTGCTGATGTCGCTGGAGTCCGGCCCGCTGATGACCATGGTCATCCTCGGCACGGCGGGCATCGCCTCGTTTGAGCCGCATGTGTTCGTCGGTGCGGTGCTGCCGTTCCTGGTCGGCTTTGCCCTCGGCAACCTCGACCCGGAGCTGCGTGATTTCTTCGGCAAAGCGGTGCAGACCTTAATCCCGTTCTTCGCCTTCGCCCTGGGCAACACCATTAACCTGAGCGTGATTGCCCAGACCGGCCTGCTGGGTATCCTGCTGGGGGTGATGGTCATCATCATTACCGGCATCCCGCTGATTCTGGCTGACAAATTTATTGGCGGCGGTGACGGCACGGCGGGCGTGGCCGCCTCCAGCTCTGCCGGGGCCGCAGTGGCCACCCCGGTACTGATCGCGGAGATGGTGCCGGAGTTCCGCAGCGTGGCCCCGGCGGCCACGGCGCTGGTGGCGACGTCGGTGATTGTCACCTCGGTGCTGGTGCCGATTATCACCGCCATCTGGTCAAGAAAAGTAAAGAGTGCCCGGAAAAGCAGCCTCGACGAGCAGGCAGCGCACATTAAATAAGCCATTTATATCCGTTAGCGGAAACCCTGCCCCTCACCGGGCGGGGTTTTTTATGTCTCACACAGCCCTTTTCAGAGGGGGTTCCTCCGGCACTATCCTGCTGTTTCTGAACGCCCTGTTTTGCTTAAACATTAACAGTGTTGTTTATTGATGTTTGTTGACTCCTCACTGCCCACGGTTTCGCTAGTCTTTGGCTTGCTGGGAGGCGAAAACTCATTATCGCCCCTTAAGTTAGCGATTCGTACCTGCCACGGGGTTTAGTGATTACGCAGGTGTTCATAGTGAACAGGAGGAAGTAACCATGGCTACACAATGCCTTGATATCGTCGCTTTACGCAAAGTTGAACCGACCACCGATGGCGAAACCATTAACGTCGCCAGCTATTACAGCAATGTGACTTATACCGACAGCATCCCTAACGGCGGCGGCCTTTTTGCCTATGACGCCAAAGACACCACCAGCGCAGACAACGGCGGCTCTGTCATTGTCACCCCCGGTGGCAAACGCTGGAAACGCATGGATACCCAGCTGTTGCCGGTGCATTTTGGTTGCCGACCGGGCGGCAGCATCGACTGCACCACGCAAATGAAAGCCTATGTCGCGGCCTCGGCCGGTAAAGTAGTGGATTTCCGCTTCGGCCCGTGGCGCGTCAGTGCCACCATCGACCTGACCAACGTCACCCGTATCGTGGCGGACCAGGCAGGGCGGTTCAAAGTCAAACCAAGCGGCTTCGTCGGCGACTATGTGCTGACACTGGGGGATCCAACCAAAGCAGCAAACGCGGGGCGCACCAGCCGCCAGATCATTGACGGTTCATTAGTGGTGGAGTGCGACAGCCGGGATACGGTGCTGAACGGCATCTATATGAAAGGTCAATGGTTTGTCGGTGAGCATCTCCGCGCGCAGGGGTTCAACGGTATCGGTATTCACCAGGACACCATCTGGGACTCCACCTTCCAGCGGCTGAGCGTGGAGCGCTGCGGTAACCTGAACGATTATGCGCTGGTGATGGGGTCCGATTCCGATACCCAGAACGCCACCCACATCGTCTCCGTACAGTGTGAGCAGGCGTACCACCGCGGCATCAAAATCGCCAACAAAGTGCGTAATGTGATCAACAACATCCACGCCGAACGGCTGATCATCCTCACCGAGAATGACGGCACCACCGGGCTGGCCTCCGGCCTGAAGTACCTCAACCACAGCATCGTCACCGGTAACTCCATTATCCAGCAGGTGATTATCGATGCCGACAAACTGGACAACACCACCCAGCAGACGGTGGGCGTGTCGCTGGTGCCCTCTATCTACCTGGCGGCCGACCGCTCCGAGTTCCGCAACTGGAACTGCGGCTCCTCGGTGGTGAGCACCGCCTACGGCACCAAATCGGTGTTCTCGACCTGTCTGTTCAGCTCCTGGTACATCAAAGCACCGACCTATGACATCACCGTGGTGGAGCCGGCCATCTCCAACGTGCTCCAGGTCGAATCAGACATGGACATTATCAACCCCACGGTGGCCAACCTGTCATTCTTCTACAACGCCGGGAAGGTGAAGATCATCAAAGGAAACATCAGCAACCTGAGCTTCCCGAACAACATCCGCGGGGACATCACTTTCCTCGGCAGTTACATCAGCGGCAATATCACCGGCACCAAAGTCCCGGTGGCCGGGTTCGCGCCGGTGACCTTCACCGACTGTAACTTCACCGGCACCATCAGCGGGGCCTACCGCCAGAGCGCCATCATCAACGGCGGGCGTGCCGCCAAGGTGGATCTGGTCAACGGCGCGGCGATTGTGTTTAACAACGTCCTGATGGACAGCTTCAACTACACCGGTGAGCGCGGTTTCGTGACCCGCGGCTGCCGGGCCACCACCGTCACCAAATGGGCCACGCCGTCCGGCACCAATTACCCCATTGGGACGATCACCGAAAGAATGGGGGCGGACACGGCCAAGGCCGGCATTATGTTCGTGAATACGGACGGCGCGCTGAGCTGGTCGTCGATTGCCAAAGTCGCCTGAGTACAGGCTGCCAGTAAAAACGGCTCCTTGCGGAGCCGTTTTTTTTTGTGTCAGCAGGGGCACTTGCCCAGTTTGCCGCCCTGGCTGGGGAAGCGCGCCTCCAGGCAGTAGCGGTGGAAAGCCCGCTCGCTCATCGGCGTCTCCGTGGGGTGGTGCTGCCGGTGGTGGCGCAGGTAGGCCTGATAGTCATGCACGCCGACCATCAGCCGGAAGCTTTGCGCCAGCCGCCGGAAAAAGAGCCGCACCCGGTTACCCGGCGGCAGGTCACCCGCCAGCGGGTAGCACTGTTTAATGATCAGGGCGGAGGGGCGTGCCGCCGCCCGCAGCAGGCAGGGTTCAGCCACGGGTCACCTCCCGGCGCAGGCGCACCTCGGTCTCATGGGTGGTGGGCTGGCTGGCGTTCAGCGCCCGGCGGACAACGAAGAACGCCGACACCAGCATGGTGACCGCCACCAGCATAAAGAACCCGCACAGCGCGGCGTTGATCTGGTTGGCAAACACGATGGTCTCCATATCCTTCAGCGATTTGGCCGGGGCGATCACCGTCCCGGCGTCGATCCCGGCGGAGAACTTACGCGCCTGCGCCAGGAAGCCGATGGCCGGTTTCTCATGGAAAATTTTCTGCCAGCCGGCGGTCATCGAGGTGATGAACAGCCAGGCGGTAGGCAGCAGCGTTACCCAGGCGTAGCGCTGTTTTTTCATCTTGAACAGCACCACGGTGCCGAGGATCAGCGCCATCGAGGCCAGCATCTGGTTGCCGATGCCGAACAGCGGCCACAGGGTGTTGATGCCGCCGAGCGGGTCGATCACCCCCTGGTAGACGAAGAAGCCCCAGCCGGCCACCGCCACAGTGGTGCCGGCCAGGTTGCCGAGCCACGAGCGGTTATTCGCCAGCCCCGGCACCACCACGCCCGCCAGATCCTGCACCATAAAGCGGCAGGCACGGGTCCCGGCGTCCACCGCCGTGAGGATGAACAGCGCCTCGAACAGAATGGCGAAGTGGTACCAGAACGCCATCATCGCGCGGCTGTTGAACACCTCGGTGATGATATGCGCCATGCCCACGGCAAAGGTCGGTGCGCCGCCCGCGCGGGAGAGGATCGAGGTTTCACCCACGTCACGCGCAATCTGCGTCAGCAGATCCGGCGTCACCACAAAGCCCCAGCTGTTGATCGCCTGCGAGGCGCTCTCCACCGTGGTGCCGATCAGCGCCGCCGGGGCGTTCATGGCGAAGTAGACGCCTGGGTCGATCACTGAGGCGCAGATCAGCGCCATGATCGCCACAAACGACTCCATCAGCATCGCGCCGTAACCGATGAACCGGATATGGCTCTCGCGCTCCACCAGCTTCGGCGTGGTGCCGCTGGAGACCAGCGCATGGAAGCCGGAAATCGCGCCGCAGGCGATGGTAATAAACAGGAACGGGAACAGGCTGCCGGCAAACACCGGGCCGGAGCCGTCAATAAAGCGCGACACCGCCGGCATCTTCATCTCCGGCATGGCGAACACAATGCCCACCGCCAGCCCGACAATCACGCCGATTTTCAGGAAGGTAGAGAGGTAGTCACGCGGGGCCAACAGCAGCCACACCGGCAGCACCGAGGCGACAAAGCCGTAAATCACCAGCACCCAGGTCAGGGCGGTGCCGGAGAGGGTGAAGAACGGCCCCCAGTAGGGGTCTTGCGCCACATTGCCGCCGTAGATAATCGCCAGCATCATCAGCACGAACCCGATAATGGAGACTTCCGCGATCTTGCCGGGGCGGATAAAGCGCATATAGACGCCCATCAGCAGCGCAATCGGGATGGTGGCGGCGATGGTGAACAGCCCCCACGGGCTGTTGGCCAGCGCTTTGACCACCACCAGCGCCAGTGCCGACAGAATGATGATCATCACCCCCAGCGCGCCGAGCATGGTCACCACCCCGGCGAACGCACCCAGCTCCTGCTTCGCCATCTCACCCAGCGAACGGCCGTCGCGGCGGGTGGAGATGAACAGCACCAGGAAATCCTGCACCGCACCGGCCAGCATCACGCCAATCAGGATCCACAGCGTGCCGGGCAGAAAGCCCATCTGCGCCGCCAGAATCGGCCCGACCAGCGGCCCGGCCCCGGCAATCGCCGCGAAATGGTGGCCGAACAGCACCCACTTATTGGTCGGCACGTAGTCCAGCCCGTCGTTATGCCGCTCCGCCGGCGTCATGCGGCGGTCATCCAGCTCAAACACCTTTGTCGCGATGAACCGGCTGTAGAAGCGGTAAGCGATGCTGTAACAGGCCACGGCGGCCACCACCAGCCACACGGCGTTAACCGCCTCGCCACGGCTCAGCGCCAGCATGGCAAAAGCCACCGCACCGAGTAACGCCACCGCTAACCAGATAAGCCTGGTTTTGACGTTGTTCATGGAAACTGCTCCTTGTATCTGTAGGGGGAGGAGAAAATGCGTGGCCGGGGCAGGGGCCGCGTACGGTTAACCTTCTGTAACCCCGGCTCATCTTTTGTAACCTGTTAACCATAGGGATTGTGGCGCGCTTGAGAAGTGAGGCAGCGAAGAAATGTGAGGCGGGCGGGGTTTTATCAGGAGAAAGGGGATCGGCGGGAGGAACCGCAGGCAAAAAAAATCCCGCACCGGGGTGCGGGAGTGTCAGGTCAGCGCCGGGGCGGGGCCGGTCAGGCAGCCGGGCGGGCGATGACGTTGCGGTTTTCCATACGCACTTCGGCGATTTCCACCTCAATCACGTCGCTCTGGCGGTAGGCCACGTCGCCTTTGATCTGCACGGTGCCGGTCTCCTGGCTGCAGGCCAGTTCATCACGCACGGCGTGCAGGAACGGTGCCGGGATAAAGGCCACCGCGCCGTTGTCCAGCAGGCGCACGCGCAGGCCGCCGCGGGTGACGTCAATCACCTCGGCGCGGAAGCGCTCGCCGGTGCCGACTTTCGGCTGCAGGTAGCGGGCATAGAGCCAGTCACCCACATCGCGCTCTGCCATGCGGTTCAGGCGGCGGCGGTCAGCCAGTTGCTGGGTCATCTCCGCCTGCGGGCGCTCGGCCCCCTGTTCCAGGATGATCGCTTTCAGCAGGCGGTGGTTCACCATGTCGCCGTACTTACGGATCGGGGAGGTCCAGGTGGCGTACGCCTCCAGGCCAAGGCCGAAGTGCGGGCCCGGCTCGGTCGCGATCTCGGCGAAGGTCTGGAAGCGGCGGATGCGGCTGTCGAGGAACGGCGTCGGCTGGGCGTCCAGCTCACGGCGCAGGGTGCAGAAGCCCGGCAGGGTCAGCAGCTCGGCGGCGTCCGCCTTGATGCCGTTGGCCTCCAGGATCGCCACGGCATTCTCGACCAGCAGCGGGTCAAAGCCGGTGTGCACGTTGTAGACGCCGAAGCCGAGGCGGTCACGCAGCACGCGGGCGGCGCAGACGTTGGCGGCGATCATCGACTCTTCGACAATGCGGTTGGCGATGCGGCGGTGCTCCACCACGATCTCCAGCACGTTGCCCTTGTCACCCAGCACAAAGCGGAAGTCCGGGCGGTCTTTGAACACCAGCGCATGCTGTTCACGCCACTGGCTGCGCAGGTCACAGACGCGCTTCAGCAGGCGGATTTGTTCAGCAATCGCGTCATTTTGCGGCTGCCAGCTGCCTTTCTCTTCCAGCCAGTCAGAGACCTCGTCATACACCAGTTTGGCTTTGGACTCGATGTTGGCGGCAAAGAAGCGGATGTCATCACCCAGGCTGCCGTCCTCGCCCAGCGTCACGCGGCAGGCCAGCACCGGGCGCAGCACGTTCGGGCGCAGCGAGCAGGTGTCGTCGGAGAGGTCGCGCGGCAGCATCGGGATGTTGAAGCCCGGCAGGTAGTTGGTGAAGGCGCGGATGCGGGCGATGTTGTCGATGTCGCTGCCTTCGCTGACGTAGGCGGTCGGGTCGGCAATCGCCACGGTGAGCTGCAGGCGGCCGTCGGCCAGCGTCCCGACATAGAGCGCATCGTCCATGTCTTCGGTGCTGGCGCTGTCGATGGTGACGAACGGCAGGGCGGTGAGGTCTTCACGCGGCGGCTGGGCGTCGAGCATCTCGGTCGGGGCCTCGGCCTCCGGCGCTTCGCGCTCAAGGTTATGGCGTGCCAGCGTCACCCACCAGGGGGCGAAATCGTCTTCACCAAAGGTAATGTAGGTGGTCAGGTCGGCGTAGAAGCCGCGGTCACCTTTCAGCGGGTGGCGGCGCATCTCAGCAACGGCCCAGTCACCCTCTTTGAATTCATGTTTTACATCGCGCGCCGGGCGGCACGGGATGGCGTCTTTCAGCAGCGGATGATCCGGCACGATAGACAGGCGGTCATCTTTTTTCTGTACCCGGCCGACAAAGCGCGTCAGGAACGGCTCCACCAGCGATTCCGGGTCAGCGACTTCACGCTCTTTTTCGGTATGGAGGGCGGCAATAACCCGGTCACCGTGCATCACTTTCTTCATGTACGGCGGCGGGATGAAGTAGCTTTTCTGGCCGTCCACTTCCAGGAAGCCAAAGCCTTTCTCAGTGCCTTTGACCACGCCTTCCGCGCGGGGAGTCTGAGAGTGAAGTTGCTGTTTTAGCTGTGCAAGCAGCGGGTTATCTTGAAACATAGCGTCCCGGGCATGGGTTAAAGGTGGCGTAAATCGCGGCTGACAGTTTTACGCGAATCAGCCGCGACGGGCAAGCGCTTTAGCCGCAATCCCCTGCGAAAAAAGCGCCTTTGGCAAGGCCCGGCCACCGGCCGGAAAACCGCATCAGGCGATGCGGCGGAGGTCCCGTTGTTCGCTGCGGCGGATCACCACCGGCACCGATTTGGAGGTCGGGGTATGGGTGCCGTCACCGAAGCTGGACATCGGCACCAGCGGGTTGGTTTCCGGGTAGTAAGCCGCCAGGTTGCCGCGCGGGATGTCGTAGCTCACCAGCTTGAAACCGCTGACCACACGTTCCACGCCGTCGTGCCAGATCGTCTCGATGTCGACCAGCTCGCCGTCGCTCAGGCCCAGCGCCGCGATGTCCTGCGGGTGGATGAACAGCACTTCACGCTGGCCGTACACGCCGCGGTAGCGGTCATCCAGGCCGTAGATGGTGGTGTTGTACTGGTCGTGCGAACGCAGGGTCTGCAGGGTAAACGGCGCTTTTTCGCCATTCGGCATCGGGATCACCGCGTCCGGCAGCGGGGCGCTGCTGAAGTGAGCCTTGTTGCCCGGCGTGTTGAAGCGCAGCTCAGCCGCCGCGTTGCCCAGGTAGAAGCCGCCTTTGATGTCGCAACGGGCATTGAAGTCCTGGAAGCCCGGGATGGTCGCTTCAATGTGGTCACGGATCAGGTTGTAGTCTGCGGCCAGCGCCATCCAGTCGAGGTACTGGGTGCCGAGCACCGCATCCGCGATGCCGCAGACGATCGCGGTCTCGGAGCGCTGCATGTCAGAGAGCGGTTTGCCCACGCCTTCAGAGGCGTGCACCATGCTGAAGGAGTCTTCCACGGTGATGAACTGCGAGCCGGTGGCCTGCATATCCAGCTCGGTGCGGCCCAGCGTCGGCAGGATCAGCGCCTCTTTGCCCGGCAGCAGGTGGCTGCGGTTCAGCTTGGTGCTGATCTGCACGCTCAGGCCACACGCCTGCAACGCGGCTGCGGTGCGGGCGGTGTCCGGCGCGGCGGCGGCCAGGTTACCGCCCAGGGCGATCAGGACTTTCACTTCGCCGCGCAGCATCGCTTCCAGGGCTTCCACGGTGTTGTGGCCCTTTTCACGCGGCGGGGTGAAGTTGAAGTGGGCAGCCAGGCTGTCCATCAGCGCGGCCGGGGCCTTCTCGTCAATGCCCATGGTGCGGTTGCCCTGGACGTTACTATGGCCGCGCACCGGGCAGAGGCCGGCACCCGGTTTACCGAGCTGGCCGAACAGCAGCTGCAGGTTGACGATCTCACGGATGGTCGGCACCGAGTGTTTGTGCTGGGTCAGGCCCATCGCCCAGGTGCAGATCACGCGCTCAGCGCCTTCATACAGGCTGGCTGCTTCGCGCAGGTCTTGCTCGCTCAGGCCGGACTGGCTGACGATCTGCTCCCAGCTGGTGGCGTCGACCACGTCGAAGTAGGCGTCCACGCCGTCGCAGTTCTGGTCGAGGAACGCCTGGTCGAACAGGCCCGGCTCACCGGCCGCCAGTTTCAGGCGGTGGCGCTCCAGCAGCACTTTCACCATACCGCGCACCGCCGCCATGTCACCGCCGAGGTTCGGCTGGTAGTAGGCGGAGCTGATGCGGCCGGCTTTGGTGGTCAGCACTTCCAGCGGTTTCTGCGGGTCAGCGAAACGCTCCAGGCCGCGCTCGCGCAGGGTGTTGAAGCTCACCACGCGCGCGCCGCGGTCGGCAGCGTGGCGCAGGCTGTGCAGCATACGCGGGTGGTTGGTGCCCGGGTTCTGGCCGAACACGAAGATCGCGTCCGCTTTGTCGAAGTCTTCCAGGCGGATGGTGCCTTTGCCGACGCCGATGCTCTGCTTCAGCGCCACACCGCTCGCCTCATGGCACATGTTGGAGCAGTCCGGGAAGTTGTTGGTGCCGAGCATGCGGCCAAACACCTGGTAAAGGTAGGAGGCTTCATTACTGGCGCGGCCGGAGGTGTAAAGCTCGATCTGGTCCGGGTTATCCATCGCCTTGATGTGCTGGGCGATCAGGTCAAACGCCGCTTCCCAGCTGACCGGGCGGTAACGGTCGGTGGCGCGGTCATAGCGCAGCGGGTGGGTCAGGCGGCCCTGGTATTCCAGGAAGTAGTCGCTCTGCTCACGCAGGGTTGAGACGCTGTGCTTGGCGAAGAACTCCGGCTCTACCGCTTTGCGGGTCGCTTCCCAGGTCACGGCTTTCGCGCCGTTCTCACAGAAGCTGAAGGTGCTGTGGTTGTCATCACCCCAGGCGCAGCCCGGGCAGTCGAAACCGCGGCCTTTGTTGACGCGCATCAGGTTACGCAGGTTAGAGAGGACTTTTTTGCTGTCAAAAACGTAACGGGTGGTGGACTCAAGCGCACCCCAGCCGCCCGCGGCAGCGGTGTACGGTTTAATAGACGGTTTGAATTTCATTCGATGTGTTGTCGCAGGTGTAGTTGTTTCAGAAACGTAAACACTTTTTTAAGTGTTTGCATAATTTATGTCGCAATTCTAGGGAGTCAAGGCGGGAGCGTCTAATCGAATGGCGCAATCGCCTGATAGAGGAGGCTTATCGCTCCGGGTCAGATTGCGCAACAAAAAAGCCGCGCCCGGCCATCCGCTGTTTTTGTGACCGAGTTGTAACAGGCCAGTTTCATTATGCAATCTTTGGCAAAGGTCTTAGGGTTCCACCCGCCGGGGAATTCATGCACTCTACCCGCCGGATTTTCATCGGTTTTTTGGCGTGGGCCGGGGCTGCTCGCGCAGTAAGAGGATAAGTGTGTGAAGCGTAGTGTATTGAGTATGTTATGTGGCGTATTGATGATCACCGCCGGGCAGGGCATGGCGGCCGACGCGCCGACCGCGGCCGGCGTCGCGCCGGTGGCGTTCCCGGTAGTGGCACCGGGCATTGATGCCGCCTCCTTTGTGCTGATGGACTACGCCACCGGCGACATCCTGGCGCAGGGCAACCAGGACGAGCGCCGCAACCCGGCCAGCCTTACCAAGCTGATGACCGGCTACGTGGTAGACCGCGCGCTGGACCAGCACAAAATCACCCTGGATGATGTGGTCACCGTGGGCAAAGATGCCTGGGCAGCGGGCAACCCGGTGTTTGCCGGCTCCTCGCTGATGTTCCTCAAGCCGGGCGACCGCGTCACCGTGCGTGACCTGAGCCGCGGCATCATCATCGACTCCGGCAATGACGCCTGCGTGGCGATGGCGGACTACGTGGCGGGCAGCCAGCCGGCGTTTGTTGACCTGATGAACCAGTACGTCACCCGCCTCGGCCTGAAAGACACCCACTTCGAGACCGTACACGGGCTGGACGCGCCGGGGCAGTACACCACCGCGCACGACCTGGCGGTGCTCTCGCGCGCCATCATCCACGGCGAGCCGGAGGAGTACCACATGTACAGCGAGAAGACGCTCACTTACAACAACATCACCCAGAACAACCGCAACGGCCTGCTGTGGGACAAAAACCTCAACGTCGACGGCCTGAAAACCGGCCACACCGAGAGCGCCGGGTTCAACATCATCGCCTCGGCGACCGAGGGCCAGCGCCGCCTGATCGCCGTGGTGATGGGCGGCAAAAGCCCGAAAGGGCGTGAGGAGCAGGCGCGCAAACTGCTGACCTGGGGCTTCCGCGAGTTCGCCACCCTGCCGGTGTTCAAGGCCGGGCAGAACATCGCCAGCGAGCCGGTCTGGTACGGTGACACCGACAAGGTGAAACTCGGCAGCGCCGACGCCGTGTTCCTCAGCGTCCCGGCGGGCGACAGCGACAAGATCAAGGCCCAGTACGTGCTGAACAGCCCGCAACTGGAGGCACCGCTGCAAAAAGGGCAGGCGGTCGGCAAGATCAACATCGTCGACCAGGGCAAAGTGCTCAAATCCATTCCGCTGGTGGTGCTGGAGCCGGTGAAACAGGGCAGCCTGTTCAGCCGCGCGGTGGACTACATCAAGCTGAAGATCTAGTGCGTCAGCAGGAGACAAGCCGGCCCCCGCGCCGGCTTTTTTATTGCTGCCGTAAAGACAACAAATCCTGACTAAAATAGTGACAGGGGTCGTGGGCCGCACATGGGCGCCCCACGCACAACACAAGCCTGAGGAGGCGCGGTATGAATCAAGGGCCGTTGACAGAAAACGAGCTGGAGTGGCTGGACGAGGTGTTGCTGAAGTACGGCAATGAGGACTCGGTGCTGGATGTCTCTGAACTGGATGGGCTGCTGACGGCCCTGCTTTCCGGCCCCACCCCGGTGGAGCCGGCGCAGTGGCTGACGGCGCTGTGGGGCGGGGAGGCGAACGTCCCGCACTGGGCCTCAGAGGAGGAGATGACCCGCTTTATGGATCTTACCTTCCAGCACATGGATGACATCGCCCAGCGGCTCAGCGAGGCCCCTGACCAGTTCGACCCGATGTTCGGTTACCTCGAAGAGGGGGAAGACGAGTACACCGTGGTGGAGGAGTGGTGCGCGGGCTATCTGCGCGGGGTAGAACTGGGGCACTGGCCGTCCCTGCCGGAGAGCCAGCAACCGGCGCTGGCGGCCATCGCCCTGCATGCGCAGGAGGCGCAGAGCGCACAGCTGGAGCAGATGACGCCGGAAGCCTATGCCGAAAGCCAGGAGGCGATCCAGCCTGCCGCCCTGCAACTCTACGACTACTGGCAGCAGCAGCGCGGCGCGGCACTGCATTAAGCCGGTCACGCCCCGGCCCACGCCGCCCGCCGGGCGGCGTTTTTACGCCTGCCGCTCGCGCAGCCAGCTTTGGGCGGCGTCGAAGAAGTGCTGGGCGAGCGGGGTGGCGCGGCCGGATTCCGCCACCACCAGCGCGGCGTGGCGGCTCATCGGCGCAATCGCCAGCGGGCGGTGGCGCAGGGCGGGGGTCATGGCGTCAATCAGGTGGCCGTGCGGCACCAGCCCGCAGCCCAGCCCGACGTACACCCCCTGCATCAGCTGGAAAATCGAGCTGCTGTCGAGGATCGGGCGCAGCACCAGCCCGGCCAGGCTGAACTGGTTATCCAGGTAGCGGCGGAAGTAGCGGCTCGGGTCGGAAAGGCAGAGCGGCAGCACGGCCGCCTCCGCCAGCGTCAGCGGCGTGTCACCATTGAGCTGCGGGAAGTGGTCAGGGTGGTAGAGCAGATCCACGCCGCTGTCCTCCAGTGGCTGCATCTGGAAACGCAGCTCGTTCAGCGTGGTCATCTCAAAGAAGCCGATGCCGACATCCACCGCGTGGCTGTTCAGCGCGTCGAGCAGCTGATCGGCGCTCAGCTCAGCGACCCGGTAGTCAAGCCGCGGGTTATCCGCCTGTACCCCCTTCAGCATCTCCGCCAGCGACACGCTGCACTGCGGCATCACGCCGATGCGCAGCGTGCCGGTCAGCCCGTGCTTCAGGGAGTCGACCTCCAGTTTCAGCCCCTGATAGACCGCCACAATCTCACGCGCCCAGTTCAGCACCCGCTGCCCCTCGGCGGTAAACCCCTCAAAGTTATTGCCGCGGTTAATCAGGTTCAGCCCCAGCTCCTTCTCCAGGTTTTTTAACCGCATGGAGAGGGTCGGCTGGCTGACGAAGCTCGCCTCGGCGGCGCGGCCGAAGTGGCGTTCACGCTCCAGGTTGCAGAGGTAGATAAGTTGTTTGATGTCCATAAATTGGGCAGGGTATCCACGCGAGGGGGGTAATGACGGCCAGTATAGCACTCAAGGGGGTGGGTAATCCGCTGTGAAACGGCCTCCGGGGCCGCCCATTCAGCGGATTGGCAGGGATCAGGGCTGTGTGCCGGGGGCAGGAACGACCGGCGCGAGGTGAACCTCCACCTGGTGCTGGGCCAGCCGGGCCGCCAGCGGCGGCGGCGGGGCGGCATCGGTAAACAGCGCGCTGATCTCGCTGACCTGCGCCAGCTCCACGGCGGCCGAGGCGCGGAATTTGGTGTGGTCGGCCGCCACCAGTACATTGCGGCTGTGGGTCATCATCGCCCGCGCCATCGCCGCCTCGTTGACGTCAAATTCCAGCAGCGTGCCGTCCCCCTCCAGCGCGCCGGTGCTGGTGAGGGTGTAATCGGCGCGGAAGCCGGAGACAAACTGCATGGCGCTCGGCCCGATGATGCCGCCGTTGTGGGCGCGCAGCGTGCCGCCCGGCACCAGCACCTCAAAATCCTTCTGCTTGTAGAGGATCTGCGCCACCCGCAGGCTGTTGGTGATGATGCGCAACTGGCTGTGTGACAGCAGCGCGCGGGCGATATGCTCCACAGTGGTGCCGATGGTCATAAACAGCGTGCAGCGGTCGGGCAGTTGCCGCGCCAGCGCCTCGGCGATCGCCTGTTTCTCCTCATTGCAGGCCAGCTCGCGCTGCTCAAAGGCGGTGTTGACCAGGCTGGAGGCGCGCCCCGCGCCGCCGTGGTGGCGGGTGATAAACCCCTCCTGGCTCAGCTTGCGGATGTCACGGCGCACCGTCTGGGTCGAGACCGCCAGCAATTGTGCCAGCGCCTCAATGCTCATATAGCCACGCTCGGCAATCAGCGCGATCAGCTGATCGTGCCGGGGGTTGCCCGTCAGGTCCGTCACACTCATGGCTGCTCCTTCTCCTTTTGTCCGGTTCCGGGCCATTTTATACAGAAAGTGACAAAAATGCGCTGAGTTGATCACAGTCCGGGATGCCGGCGCGGCCGCCAGGCCGGGTGCATTTCAGCGCGGCCGCCGCACTGGCGCACCGCACCGCCTCAGCCGGTGGCTCTCCGCGGGCAATTGCCCACGCCAGCGCCCCGTGGAACACATCCCCGGCCCCGGTGGTGTCTTTGACCGCCACCTCAAACGCCGGCTGGTGGCGGCAGCGGCCGTTCTCCAGCCACAGGCAGCCCTCCCGGCCCAGCGTGACGTAAACGGTGCCGGGCGTCATCTCAGCCGCGCGGCGCAGCGCCGCCTCCGGGGGAAGATCCCCGGCCAGCCGTTGCAGCGCGGGCCAGGAGAAGGCGGCGTGGTCTGCCAGCGCCAGCAGCGGGGCGATCGGCTGCGGCGTGAGGTCGGCGTCCAGCAGCGTGGGGATGCCCGCCGCGCGCGCCTGCGCCATCGCCCGCGCGGCCCCTTCCGGCCAGCGCACGTCCGCCAGCAGGGCGTCGTAATGGCGGAAATCGATCGCCGCCAGCCAGGCGGCGTCGGCGTCCAGCGCGCGGCCGGGGAAATTGACGATCATCCGCTCGCCGTGGCGGTCAACCAGAATCGCCGACTGGCCGGAAGCCGCGCCCGCGATCCGGCGGCAGTGGCGGGCGGAGACCCCCTCCGCCGCCAGCCCGGCGCACAGCGCCTCACCGCAGGCATCCTGCCCGACGCGGCCGATAAAATCGACCTGCGCCCCCAGCCGCGCCGCGGCCACGGCTGCCGTGGCGGCCGGGCCGCCGCCCGCCTCCTGATAGTGCTGCGCCACATATTTCCCGCCGCCGCCGGGCAGCGCCTCAACATAGTACAGCCGGTCTTCCACGGCGATCCCCACGCAGGCCAGGGTGGTCATGCTGCTCTCCTTAACAATCCAGATGGTCAATGCTGTCCATTTTATCGGCGGGAATTGTTGGAAAAGTGACTGATGTCTGATTTTTTACTCAAAACAACAAATATGATCAAAAAACACCATGAAATGACAAATCTCGTGTCATTTTGTTTTGAGTTTGCCAGGGGAGAACGCAGTAATGACAAAGGCGGCATTTATCGGACTGGGGCAGATGGGCGCGCCGATGGCGCGGAACCTGCTGCGCCACGGGCATCACCTTCAGGTTTACGACCTCAACCCGCAGGCGGTGGCCGCGCTGGCGGCAGAAGGGGCACAGCCCGGCAGCAGCCCGGCGGAGGCCGCGCGCGGCGCGGAGGTGGTGATCACCATGCTGCCGGACGGCCAACGGGTGCGCGAGGTGCTGCTCGGTGCGCAGGGCGTTACGCAGACCCTCGCCCCGGGCGCGCTGGTGGTGGAGATGTCCACCATCCACCCGCGGGAGAGTGACGCGCTGGCGCAGGCGATGGCGGCCCAGGGTTTCAGCTTTATGGATGCGCCGGTCGGCCGCACCTCGGCGCACGCGGTGGCGGGCACGCTGCTGATCCTGGCGGGCGGCACGCCGGAGCAGGTGAGCCGCGCCGCGCCGCTGCTGCGCTGCATGGGGGACACGCTGGTCGAGGCGGGGGGGCCGGGGCGCGGCATCCGCATCAAGATCGTCAACAACTACATGAGCATCGCGCTCAATGCGCTGTCAGCCGAGGCGGCAGTGCTGTGCGAGGCGCTCGGCCTGCCGCTGGAGACCGCGCTGGCGGTGATGGGCCAGACCGCCGCCGGGCGCGGGCACTTTACCACCAGCTGGCCGGACAAGGTGCTGAAAGGCGACCTCACCCCCGCCTTTATGATCGACCTGGCCCACAAAGATCTGGGGCTGGCGCTGGACATCGGCAGCCAGCTGCGCGTGCCGCTGCCGCTGGGGGCCGCCGCGCGCGAGCTTTACAGCCAGGCGCGGGCGCAAGGGCGGGGGCGGCAGGACTGGAGCGCCCTGCTGGAACAGGTTCGTGCCGCCGCGGGGCGGGACCATCACAGCGCCTGAGGCGCGTTTACTGAGGAGAGAACGATGCCCTATATCGCGGGAGATACCCTGATTCGCCACGCCTGGCAGCAGGGGTATGCCATCGGCGCATTCAGCGCCCACAACGCCGAAACCGTGCTGGCGATCCTGGAGGCCGCCGAGGCGGAGCAGGCCCCGGTGATGATCCAGGTCGGCCAGAAGGTGATTAACACCCTGGGGCTGCGGCCGATGAAGGCGCTGATCGACGCCTGGCTCGATCGCGTCACGGTGCCGGTCTGCGTGCACCTCGACCACAGCCGCAGCTTTGAGCAGACCATGGAGGCGGTGCGCTGCGGCTTCCAGTCAGTGATGTTTGACGGCTCGCACCTGCCGTTTGCCGAGAACGTGCGCATCACCCACGCGGTGGCGGAGGTCGCCCATGCGCTGCGCATCGGCTGCGAAGGGGAGATCGGCAAAATCGGCGGCGTGGAGGATGAGATCGACGTGGCCGAAGAGGATGCGCTGATCACCGGCTGTGACGAGGCGCTGGCCTTTGTACAGGCCACCGGGGTGGACTACCTGGCGGTCTCCATCGGCACCGCCCACGGGCTGTATAAGAAAACGCCCCGGCTGGCGTTTGACCGGCTGGCGGAGATCCGTGAAACCGTGCAGCGGCCGGTAGTGCTGCACGGCGGCTCCGGCGTGCCGGACGATCAGGTACGCCGCGCCATCGCGCTTGGGGTTGCCAAGGTCAACGTCGATACCGAGCTGCGGCAGGCGTTTACCGAGGGCATGGCGGCGGTGCTGGCGGAGGACCCGCAGGAGTACGTGCTGGCGGTGTCGCTGGGGGCCGGGCGCGAGGCGATGCGGCGCAAAGTGCAGGAGAAGATCCGGCTGTTCGGCAGTCAGGGGCAGGCGGGCCATTTTACAGGAGAGTGAGATGACGCAGGTAACAGAGACCCCGTTTGGGGAACACCAGGGGCAGGCGGTGAGCCTGTTTACGCTGACCAATGCGCAGGGCATCAGGTTAGCAGTCACTAACTACGGCTGCATCGTCACCCAGCTCTGGCTGCCCGACCGGCACGGCAGGCTGGCGGACGTGGTGCTGGGCTTCGACACGCTGGCGGAATATCAGGCCGGGCACCCCTTTTTCGGGGCCATCGCCGGGCGCTGCGCCAACCGCATCGGCGGCGGGCGCTTCCGCCTTGGGGAGGAGAGCTTCACGCTGGCCTGTAACGAGGCGGCCACCGGCCAGCACCTGCACGGCGGGGTGCGCGGCTTTGACAAGTACGTCTGGCAGGCGGAGGCAGAGGCGGACGGCGTCTGCTTCCGCCGCGTCTCACCGGACGGCGAGGAGGGCTACCCCGGCACGCTGACGGTGACGCACCGCGTCCGTCTCACGGAAGAGAACGTGCTGCATTTTGAGTATGAAGCGGTCACCGACCGCGCGACGCCGGTCAACCTCACCAACCACAGCTACTACAACCTGTCGGCACAGGCGGACGACATCCGCGGCCACCGGTTGCAGATAGAGGCCGATCTCTATACCCCGGTTGATCCGGCCACGATGCTGCCGGGCGGCGAGATCCGTGCGGTGGCGGGGACGCCGCTCGATTTCCGCCAACCGATCGCGCTGGGCGCGGCGATGGCAAAGCAACCGGCCATCGACATCAACTACGTGTTGCGGGCGCGTTCCACAGAGAACGGTTTACACCCCGCCGCCACGCTGGCAGACCCGGTCTCCGGGCGGGCAATGCGGGTCTTTACCGACCAGCCCGGCCTGCAACTCTATAACGGCGCGAAACTCAGCAACCGGCCGTGGGCCGGCAAGGGCGGCCTGCCTTACGGCGCGTTTTCCGGCCTCTGCCTGGAGACGCAGGCCTTCCCGGACAGCGTCAACCAGCCGCATTTCCCCGGCGTTGTCCTGC
The DNA here is from genome assembly GCF_002858715.1 of Chimaeribacter coloradensis. GTDB lineage: Bacteria > Pseudomonadota > Gammaproteobacteria > Enterobacterales > Enterobacteriaceae > Chimaeribacter > Chimaeribacter coloradensis. Next base: position 80,927 of record NZ_PJZH01000015.1, read on the forward strand.
AACCGGGCGAGGTCTACCGCCACCACACCGCCCACCATTTCAGCATCCTCAGGGAGGCGTAAACCATGAAAGAAGAGACGACCCGCCCGCTGACGCTGGGCGTACTGGCCCTGGGGCGCGCCACCTTTGATGTGCCCTATGCCGAAGAGATGATGGCGCAGGCGTGGCAGACGCTGCGCGGCCTGGGCTGCTCACTGGCCGGGGAGCCGGTGCTCTGCCTGGAGGCGGACGCGGTACACGCTGCCACCGCCGCACTGCGTGAGGCGCAGCCCGACCTGCTGGTGATCCTCCAGGTTACCTTTACCGATGCGGCGCTCACCACGGAACTGCTGCGGGCGTGGCACACGCCCGCGCTGCTCTGGTCATTCCCCGAGGCGCGCACCGGCGGGCGGCTGCGGCTGAACGCCTTTTGCGGCGTGAACCTCGCCTGCCACGCCCTGAGCCGTCACGGCATCCGGGTGCAGACGCTGCACGCCGCGCCGGGCAGCGCCCAGGCCGCCGAAGAACTCCGCCTGCTGGCAGAGGCCGCCGGGATCGTCGGCAAACTGCGGCGGGCGAAGGTGCTGGTAGTGGGCGACCATCCGCAGGGCTTTGACGCCTGCAACTATGACCGCGACCAGCTGGCCGCGCGGTTCGGCACCCACAGCGAGCGGATGCCGGTGCATGCGCTGATCGCCCAGGCGTCGGCCTTGCCGGAGAGCATCACCGACGCCCCGTGGCAGCGGCGCAGCCGCGATTTCAGCAACCTCGCGGAGATGCCGGAAGCACCGGCCCGCAAAACGCTGAAAGTCTACGCCGCGCTGCAACAGCAGGCGGCGAGCCACGGCTACGACGGCATCGCCGTGCGCTGCTGGCCCGATTTCTTCACCGACTACGGCTGTGCCGCCTGCGGCGCGCTGGCGCTGATGAACGAAGACAAGATCCCGTGCGGTTGTGAGGCGGACATGTTCGGCGTGCTCTCCTCGCTGCTGTTGCAGTGGGCCTCCGGGCAGGGGGCATTCAACACCGATCTGGTGGACATCGACCCGGAACAGGACAGCGTGGTGTTCTGGCACTGCGGCCAGGCACCGATTGAGATGGCCGACCGTGACGCCCCGGTGCGCGCCGCGCTGCACTCCAACCGCAAGCTGCCGCTGCTGTCGGAGTTCGCGCTGAAGCCGGGGCGCATCACCCTCTGCCGCATTTCGCAGGGGCAGGGCAAACTGCGGCTGATGCTGGCCGGGGGCGAGATGCTGAAAGCGCCGCTGGCCTTCTCCGGCACGGCCGGGGTGGCGCGGCTGGATGTCCATGCCGACCTCTACCGGCAGCGGCTGCTGGACGCCGGGATGGAGCACCACACCTCGCTGGCCTACGGCGACCACCGCCCGCTGCTGCGCAAAGTGGCGCAACTGCTGGATCTGGATTTGCTTGAGCTGGCCTGATGCCGGCTCACACACAGGGAGCATACCACCATGACAAGCACTATCCCCCAGGGCGGCCTTGAGTTCAGCCCCACTGCGGACGGCTTCACCCTGCACCTCGGCGGCCGTTTGCTGTTGCAGCACAGCGCGCAGCGCCCCTGCCTGAGCGTCGGGCAGGGCGAGGCGGACATTGAGATGTTCCGCGGCAACTTCAGCATCAAAGACAACCTGCATGAGAAGCTGGCACTGACGGCGTGCGCCATCCGTGACAGTGACGCGGGCCTCTGCGTCACGCTGTCACGCGGGGAGGTCGCCGCCGCCACGCTGATGATCGCCCAGGATGAGGCAGGCAGGCTGCGGATTTCGGTCAACAACCACAGCCCGCACCATAACCGGATCTGGCTGAACCTGGTGGCCGGGCCGGAGGAGCGTATCTACGGCTGCGGCGAGCAGTTCTCCTACTTCAACCTGCGCGGCCGCCCGTTCCCGCTCTGGACCAGCGAACAGGGCGTCGGGCGCAACAAGAAAACCCTGGTCACCTGGCAGGCGGACTGCCAGGAGAACGCCGGCGGCGACTACTACTGGACGTTTTTCCCGCAGCCGACTTTTGTCTCCAGCCGCCGCTACTTCTGCCACATCAGCAACAGCGGCTACATGTGTTTCGACTTCTCCGCGCCTGACCACCACGCGCTGGCGATCTGGGAGCCGCAGGCTGAACTCTGCTTCGACACCGCCCCGAGCCAGCTGGCGCTGGTCAGCAAGCTCTCGGCGATGCTCGGCCGTCAGCCGGAGCTGCCGGAGTGGGTCTATGACGGCATCATCCTCGGCATTCAGGGCGGCACCGAGGTCTGCCAGCAGAAGCTGGACCGCGCCCGTGAAATGGGCGTCAGCGTGGCGGGCATCTGGGCGCAGGACTGGGAAGGGCGGCGCATCACTTCGTTCGGCAAACGGCTGATGTGGAACTGGCGCTGGGATGAGGAACTCTACCCGGGGCTGGACCAGCGCATCCCGCAGTGGAAACAGGAGGGGGTGCGCTTCCTGGGGTACATCAACCCCTATGTGGCGATCGAAAAAGAGCTCTACGCCGAGGCGGCGGCGCACGGCTACCTGACGCGTGACGCCGAAGGCCGCGACTATCAGGTGGAGTTCGGCGAGTTCTACGCCGGGGTGGTGGATTTGACCAACCCTGAGGCTTACCGCTGGTACAAAGAGGTGATCAAACGCAACCTGATTAACTTCGGCCTCGACGGCTGGATGGCCGATTTCGGCGAATACCTGCCTACCGACACCTTCCTGCACAACGGCGTCAGCGCGGAGATCATGCACAACCGCTGGCCGGCGCTCTGGGCGCAGTGCAACTACGAGGCGCTGGCCGAGAGCGGCAAACTCGGCGAGGTGCTGTTCTTTATGCGCGCCGGGTACACCGGCAGCCAGAAATATTCGCTGATGATGTGGGCCGGTGACCAGAACGTCGACTGGAGCCTGGATGACGGCCTCGCCTCAGTGATCCCGGCGGCGCTGTCGCTGGCGATGACCGGCCACGGCCTGCACCACAGCGACCTCGGCGGCTACACCACGCTGTTTGGCATGAAACGCAGCAAAGAGCTGCTGCTGCGCTGGTGTGATTTTGCCGCCTTCACCCCGATGATGCGCAGCCACGAAGGCAACCGCCCGGACGATAACTGGCAGTTTGACAGCGACGACGAGACGTTGCGCCACCTGGCGCGCATGACCGGCATCTTCCGCCGCCTGAAACCCTACCTGCAACAGGCGGTGGCAGAGAACAGCCGCGAAGGCATCCCGGTAATGCGCCCGCTGCTGCTGCACTACGAGGATGACCCGCAGACCTTTGATCTCGCCTACCAGTACCTGCTGGGGCGCGACCTGCTGGTGGCCCCGGTGCACCAGCCGGACTGCCGGACGTGGACGCTCTACCTGCCGCGCGACCACTGGGTCAACCTCTGGAGCGGCGAGCCGGACAGCGGCGGCCATGAGGTGACCGTGGACGCGCCGCTGGGGCAGCCGCCGGTGTTCTACCGGCGTGACAGTGCGTGGGCGACGCTGTTCGCCACCCTGCGTGATGCCTGAGCGATAACCCTGCTTTTCCTGCGCACCGGGCTGCGGTGCGCTTTCAAGGAGATTAACCATGACCCTCTCCGTTGATGCCCCGCCGCGCGCCGTGCTCTCCACGCTGCCGCTGCGTGAGAAGATCGCCTACGGCCTCGGCGACGTCGGCTCCAACCTGCTGCTGGACATCGGCACGCTCTACCTGCTGAAGTTTTACACCGATGTGCTCGGCCTGCCGGGGGCCTGGGGCGGCCTGATTTTCCTGGTGGCGAAGTTCTTCACCGCCTTCACCGACATGGGCACCGGCGTGCTGCTGGATGCGCGCCGCCACGTCGGGCCGCGCGGCAAGTTCCGCCCCTTTATCCTGTTTGCCGCCTTCCCGGTGGCGCTGCTGGCGGTAGCGAATTTCGTCGGCACGCCCTTTTCCCCCGGCGGCAAGGCGCTGATGGCGACGGTGCTGTTTATGCTCTACGGCCTGTTCTTCAGCATGATGAACTGCGCCTACGGCGCGATGGTACCGGCGATGACCAAAAACCCGGACGACCGCGCCCAGCTCGCCGCCTGGCGGCAGGGCGGGGCGACGCTGGGGCTGCTGCTCTGTACCGTGGGCTTTGTGCCGATCCTCGACCGCTTCGCGCAGAACCCGCAGCAGGGCTATCTGGTCGCTTCCACGTTGTTTGCGCTGCTGGGCCTCGGCTGCATGTGGCTCTGTTACCGCGGCGTCACCGAGCGCTATGTCAGCGCCGCCCCCACCGGCGCACGGCCGGGGCTGCTCGCCTCGTTCCGCGCCATTGCCGGTAACCGGCCGCTGTTTATCCTCTGCCTCGCCAACCTCTGCACGCTGGCGGCGTTTAACGTCAAGCTGGCGATCCAGATCTACTACACCCAGTACGTGCTGCACGATCTCTCGCTGATGGCCTGGATGGGCTTCTTTAGCATGGGCTGCATCTTCCTTGGGGTGCTGCTGGTGCCGCTGATGGTACGGCGTTTCGGCAAGAAGCCGGTCTACCTCGCCGGGCTGCTGATCTGGGCGGCGGGTGACCTGCTGAACTACGCGGTAGGCAGCAGTTCGCTGCTGTTTGTGCTCTTCTCCTGCCTGGCCTTTTTCGGCTCGGCCTTTGTCAACAGCCTCAACTGGGCGCTGGTGTCAGACACGGTGGAGTTCGGCGAATGGCGCACTGGCGTGCGCGCCGAGGGCACCGTCTACACCGGCTTCACCTTCTTCCGCAAGGTGTCGCAGGCGCTGGCCGGGTTCTTCCCCGGCCTGATGCTGACGCAGATCGGTTATGTGCCGAACGTGGTGCAGAGCGCCGCCACGCAGGAGGGGCTGCGCCAGCTGATTTTTGTCTGGCCCTGTGTGCTGGCGCTGGCGACCGCCGCCATCATGGGGCTGTTCTACCGCCTGAACGAGAAGACCTATGTGAAGATCGTCAGTGAACTGGAGGCGCGCCGGCAGCGCGCCTGACCCGCACACCACACCCCGAGGGCCGTCCGGGGGAAGGAGAGACCATGACGCAACATTCCGTAACCCTGGCGGCCGCACAGCCCGCCGGGGCGGTGCAGACGCCGCTGCTGACGCTGCGCGAGAAGCTGGCCTACGGGCTGGGCGACGTCGGCAACGGCTTTATGTTTGACCTCGGGCAGATCTACCTGCTGAAGTTCTACACCGACACCCTCGGCCTGCCGCCTGCGGCCGCCGGTGGGGTGTTTTTCTTCACCAAGCTGTTTGACGCGCTGGCGGATTTCAGCGTCGGCACCTGGGTAGACCGGCGGCGCAACATCGGCCCGCGCGGCAAGTTCCGGCCGTTCATCCTGTTCGGCGCGGTGCCGCTGGGGCTGGCGACGGTGGCGAGTTTCTGGCAGCCGGGTTTCAGCCCGGACGGCACGCTGCTGTGGGCCTATTTCAGCTATATGCTGTTTGGGCTGATCTACAGCATCGTCAATATCCCTTACGGCTCGATGATCGCCGCCATGACGCAGGACCCGGTGGAGCGCGCCCAGCTCGCCGCCTGGCGGCAGGGCGGCTCGAACCTGGCGCTGCTGATCACCACCGTCTGTTTTGTGCCGCTGCTGGCCTGGGTGCCTACCAGCCAGCAGGGGGCGCTGTGGGTAGTGGGGGGCTTCGCGCTGGCGGGGGTGCTGTTGCAGCTCTTCTGTTACGCCAATATCCATGAGCGCATCGGCCGGCCGGAGGCGGTACAGCGCCGCGCGCCGCCGTTCCCGCTGCTGGACGGGGTGCGCGCCATCGGCCGCAACACGCCGCTGCTGCTGCTCTGCCTGGTGAACCTGCTGACCTTTTCCGCCTTTAACGTCAAGCTGGTGGCGCAGGTTTACTACTGCCAGTATGTGTTGCGTGACATCGGCATCCTGCCCTATATGGGTTTTTTCAGCATGGGCTGCGTGTTTCTGGGCGTGGCCTGTGTGCCGTGGCTCAGCAAGCACCGCGGCAAGAAGGTGACCTTTGTGCTGGGGTGCGCCATCTGGGCGCTGGGCGATCTCTGTAACTATTTCTGGCCCACGCCCGGTGCGCTGCCGTTTATCTTGTTCTCTTGTCTGGCGTTTTTCGGCAGTGCGCTGGTGAACAGCCTTTACTGGGCCTTCGCCTCAGACGCGGTGGAGTATGGCGAATGGAAAACCGGGCTGCGCACCGAGGGGATGGTCTATTCGTTTTTCACCTTCAGCCGCAAGCTGTCGCAGGCGATCGCCGGGTCGCTGCCGGGGGTGGTGCTGGCGTGGGTCGGTTACCGGCCCAACAGCGTGCAGACGCCCACTGCCGAGCACGGGATTACGCTGCTGATGTTTATCTACCCCGGGCTGCTGGCGTTGCTGACGCTGGTTGTCTGGTGGTGTTTTTACCGGCTGGATGAGGTGCGTTACGAAGGGATTCTGCTGGCGTTACAGCAGCGCAGGCAGGCAACCGGCCCCGCCGGAGATCGCGCCTGAGGGCAGTTTTTTTTCCTGTTATCCTGCCATAAGCCGGATAAGCCGCTGAAATCACCCCGTCAGCGGCAAACTCAGACAGATCCGGTTGAGGTGGGCCGCACTGCCCCCTAGTGTGACAGGCTGAGTTCTGGTGACATCATTTTTTCTCTTTTTTATCAATGAGGGGTAGTCGATGGTTACGTTTTCATCACGCTGGGTTGCAGCGCTGGCGTTGGGCGGGTTGCTGGCAAGCGGTGCAGCGCAGGCTGACTGGGCGGGCACACTGAAAAGCGCCAGTGACGCGCTGAACAGCAACAACACAAATACGGCCAACAACAGCAGCAGTGCGGCGGCAACCACCGGCACCGGCGGGCTGTCGCTCGGCGCGCTGACCGGGCTGCTCAACGGCGGCGACAATGGCCTGAAAGCCGAGAGCGCCACCAACGCCGCAGGCGTGCTGGAGTACTGTGTCAAAAACAACGTGCTCTCCACTGCCAACGCCACCAGCGTGAAGGATCAGCTGCTGAGCAAACTCGGCATCCAGAGCGCGTCCGGCGCGCAGAGTGAAGAGTACCAGGACGGCCTCGGCGGCATCCTGCACACCGGCCAGGGCAACGACCTGAACCTGAGCAACCTCGGCGTCGGCACCGCCCAACTGAAGCAGAAGCTGAAAACCAAAGCCTGCGACGTGGTACTGAAACAGTCGAAAAAACTGCTGTAACCCCAACGCCCGGCAAACGCCGGGCGTTCTCCTTCCGCACTCACCTGCAAAACTTACCGCCGCCATTTCCTCACACACTTAAAGAGTGGCAGACGTGATAGGAGCATAACGATCATTGCCGAGCGGAGCCGCAGGATAAAGGTAAAAGCACGCCTGACAACAAGTATCCACCCCTACCATTTCCTTACATACCCGCAGGTTTGCAGAGGGGGTGGGGGCGTAAAAATCATTGCCGAATGGAGCCGCAGGGCCGGGCGAGCACACAGAATGCTCAATAATCCACCCCTACTATTTCCTTACATACCCGCAGGCTTGCAGAGGGGGTGGGGGCGTAAAAATCATTGCCGAATGGAGCCGCAGGGCCGGGCGAGCGGACAGGACGTCCGCGAGAGGTACAGCCACGCTGGGAGCGTGTCTGTACCGGCCCGATCAGCCCGGAGGTGAAATGAGGGGACACGCGGGAGCGTGCAATGATTCAGCCAGATCACCCAAGGCGCGGGGATGCAAGGGGCGCGCGCCTACGCGCCCCTTGCGCGGTGGCGGCAGCGG
>NZ_PJZH01000016.1 GCF_002858715.1 Chimaeribacter coloradensis
GCATCAGGAACGCAGCGGGGTCAAGGGCCTTATCGGGGCTGGTAAAGGTCAGGCGGTAACAGAAGGGCAGGCTCAGCGCCTCCTCGCTGCTCAGGCCCAGGATGTCCAGCTCAGCGGTGCAGCCGCGCACGCGGAGTAAATGGTGGCGGTGGTCAAAAGCTATCGGAGGAGACGATTTTTTCATTTTATCAACCTGAGTTATAGATAATAAAAATCCAGGGATTAACGTTTCTGAAATTAATAAAAAACCGAACTAAAAAACATAAAAAAATCAAAACAGCAGAGCAGGGGAAATATTTAAAATTAAGAGATCACTTTATCAAACCAACATTAAAGCCATTACCCCCACTCTCTAACCATGTTTAAAAACGATAAAGCAGGAGTCAAAATTTAAATACCATTTAAAACCCACTTTGGTTAGCTCTTATACCAAGCCTTTAATAATGCCCCCCAATGGCATGGACGGTAATTTGCTGCCCGTCAACAGAAAACAGCACACGGTGCACATGCGTCAGCCGGATAGAACACATATTCCCGGTAAGCTTTTCAATTCTTAATTTCCCCACCTGCTTTGCGGCCTCAACAGGTGATATGCTCCTGTCTTTTATTAAATGTCGCCATTCTTCATATTTTTTTATTGCAGCGGGATGTACTTCTCTGCTTTTACCTGACTGACGCGCCTTCAGAGCCGCATCATCATTAAATGTGTAACCCATACTACACCTCTTTTAATTATTTCTTAAAATACCCCAGAGGACATGTAACAAGCCCTCATATCCGTTTAGAAAATTTTTATGAAAGAGCGCTATAAAATACTGCACAACATGTATTACTGATTATTCTATTGCATCAAATTCCAGCACAATGCCTTCCTCCTCCTCCCAGCCCAGCGTCAGGTGGGTGGTGGGCAGCTGCTGCGCCCGGCGCTGCAGCAGTTGACGGCTCAGCACTGGTAAAATCTGCTGGTTGAGCAGGCTGTCAATATTGCGGGCGCCGGTGTCCGGCAGCAGGCAGGCGCTGACCAGCGTGTCGTACAGGCTCTCCTTCACCGTGCAGGTCAGGCCGTAGTGACGTTTCAGGCGACCGGCGACCTGGGTGAGCTTCATCGCCACGATGGTCCGCAGGGCGTCAGCACTCAGCGGGCGGTAAATCAGCGTCTGGAAGCGCGCCAGCAGCGCAGGCTGGAAGTGGTCGCGCAGAATCGGGCGCAGCAGTTCGTGCAAGTCGCCGTCGGTGGCGTCGGGTTGCGCATCGAGCCGTTGCATCAGCGCATCGCTGCCGAGGTTGGCGGTCATCAGAATCACCGTGTGGCGAAAGTCGATTTCCCGCCCCTCGCCGTCGCGCATAAACCCACGGTCGAACACCTGATAGAAGAGATTCAGCACGTCGCGGTGCGCTTTCTCCACCTCATCGAGCAGCACCACGCTGTAGGGGCGCTTGCGTACCGCCTCGGTAAGAACACCGCCCTGGCCGTAGCCGACATACCCCGGTGGGGAGCCTTTGAGCTGGGAGACGGTGTGCGCCTCCTGGTATTCGGAAAGGTTGATGGTGATGAGGGATTTCTCGCCGCCGAACAGGCTGTCCGCCAGCGCCAGGGCGGTCTCGGTTTTGCCGGTGCCGCTGGGGCCGACCAGCAGGAACACCCCCAGCGGGCCGTTCTCCGGGGTGAGGCCGGTTTTCGCGGCGCGCAGGCGCTGCGCCAGGCCGCTGAGGGCTGCCTCCTGCCCCACCACCCGGGTACCCAGGTGCTGTTCGAGTTGCAGCAGGTCGCTCTGCTCATCTTTCAGCAGGCTGGAGAGCGGGACGCCTGTCCAGTCAGCGATGACGCCCGCCACGGTGCGCACATCCACATCCAGCGACAGCAGCGGTGCACTGCCCTGCACTTGTAGTAACTCTTCCTGCAGCACCGCCAGCCGGGCAGCATCGGCAATGTCCTGACGGGCCGCGATGATAAGCCGGGTCAGGCGCTGCTCTTCGTCGTACTGCTGCTGCAGCCGCTGCTGCTCTGCGGTCAGCGTGGTGCGGCGCTGTTCAATCTCCTGCAGGCGGGTCGAGCCACTGTCCGGCATCAGCACCAAATCCTGCTCAATGGCCTGCTGCTCCAGCAGCAGTGCGGCCAGCTCGGCGTGAAGGGCCGTCAGTGCATCCGGCAGGGTATCAAGGCTCATACGTACCCGCGCGCCGGCGGTGTCGAGCAGGTCGACCGCTTTGTCCGGCAGCTGGCGGCCGGTGAGGAAGCGGCGGGAGAGCGTCACCGCCGCGGTGATGGCCGCATCCCGGATATGCACCCCGTGGTGCTGCGCATAGCGGGACTTCAGCCCGCGCAGCATCAGATAGGCCGCCGCATCGTCCGGCTCATCAACGCTGACCCGCTGGAAGCGGCGCTCCAGCGCGGCGTCACGCTCAAAATATTGCTTGTACTCGCTCCAGGTTGTCGCGGCAATGGTGCGCAGTTCGCCCCGCGCCAGCGCCGGTTTCAGCAGGTTGGCCGCATCCGCGCCGCCCGCCTGATTACCTGCCCCGATAATGGTGTGCGCCTCATCAATAAACAGCAGCACCGGCACCGGTGACTGCTGCACGGCGTCAATCACGTTTTTCAGCCGCTGCTCAAATTCTCCTTTCACCCCTGCGCCCGCCTGCAACAGGCCGAGGTCCAGGGTGCGCAGGCTCACGGGTTTCAGGCTCTCCGGCACATTGCCTTCGGCGATGCGCAGCGCCAGCCCCTCCACCAGGGCCGTTTTACCCACGCCCGGCTCGCCGACCAGAATCGGGTTGTTTTTGCGCCGCCGGGAAAGGATGTCAATCATCTGGCGGATTTCGCTGTCGCGGCCGAACACCGGGTCAATCTGCCCGGCCCGGGCTTTGGCTGTGACATCCAGGGTGAATTTGTCCAGCGCGGCCTGCAGGGCGTCACTCAGGCTGTGGCCGGTGCCGTCCGTCTCGTTTTGTTGTGCTTCATCGAGTGCGGGAACGCCCTGGTTAAGACGCGCCTGCTGCTGCCGTTCTGGCCGCTCGTCAGACTGCGCATCCAGCAGCGGCGTCAGGCGGGTAAGCTGGGCGCTGCTCAGGCTGAACAGCGGCCAGGCCCCCTCACAGCGCAGCAGCAAGGGCTGCGTTATCAGCGCCTCCAGCAGATGCACGCTGCGGACGGTCTCGGCACCGTGCTGCAAGGAGGCCGTAAGCCAGGCGGCCTGCATCAGCGCCTGCACATCATCTGACAGCTGCGGGCGGGTCTGCACCGAGCGCGGCAGCGCGTCGAGGTGCGCCAGCAGGCTCTGCCAGAGCGCGTCCATATCCCATTCATAGCGGCGCGCCAGCACCGTGATGTCGCCCTCGCCCAGCTCCAGCAGCTTGAGCAGCCAGTGCTCTACCGTGATGGCGGCATGTGCCCGGGTGCGGCACAGCGTGGCCGCCGCCTCCAGCGCCCGTGCGCAATAGGGGTTTAAACGACGAAGTAATACGGCTTGCTGCTCCATGCTTTCTCTCCTTTTCAGGTACGCTACCGCCCTTCGCTGTTATCCAAAGCGCATAAGGCCGGTGCCGGGTCTGTATTGCTGTTTGGGTTTGCGTCGTCGTGTGTTGATTTCGCAAACACAAAAAGCAAAAAACAGCAGACGGCGGGCCGTCTGCTGTGAGGAGGTATCAGGCGGTGGTGCGTTCGTTCCAGGAATCGGAATGAATGATGTTGCCGTCTTTGTAGGTCCAGGTGATTTTTTCGTAACGCAGCTCAATCACTTCCAGGTGATTGTGCTTCTCATACGCCGGGTCTTTGATGTCGTGCATCAGTGGAGCCACTTTCACCAGCTTGACGTTCTCCAGTTTGGTGTTGAAGTACTCCACCTCCTGGCCCGCGTCATTGATGCGGTACCATTTGAACTCCGCAGATTTCAGGGTCTGGCCGGTGGTGACCGCCTTGTAGAGGTACGGCGTGGAGGCATCGATTTCTTTGGTAAACAGGAACGGGGTGTGGATACGGGTGCCGGTCAGCTTGCCGGTGTTGTTGTCGGTCGGGATATAGAGGTTATGCTCCTGCGCCACCACTTCGATGCTGCCTTCGCGGTCTTTGACATCCACACATCCTTTGATGTCTGCGCCGCCGTCGTCCTTGAGCCACAGATAGACTGGAATTGCCATGATTTACTTCTCCATTTTTTGAGTTAACGCATCACCCAGAGCCGGTGATACGGGGGTTGCGCCGGTGACCTGACAGGCATTCGCCTGCGGCACCAGGCTGATTTCGACCCGGCGGTTGGCCGCCCGGCCCGCCTCCGTGTCATTCGTTTCACGCGGGCGGCTTTCGCCGTAACCCTGCACTGCAAAGCAGCTCTCCGGTACCTCGCCGGTGTCACGCATCCAGTTGCGCACCGAGACCGCGCGCTTCAGCGAGAGCTGCTGGTTGGACGCCTCATCACCGGTGTCATCGGTGTGGCCGGCCACCACAATCAGCCAGCCGGGTTTGGCCTTAATCCCCACCAGCGCATTCACCAGCACTTTCGTCGAGCCGGGTTTAAGCCGGTCACTGCCGACGTCAAACAGCGACATGCTGTCGAGGCGTACGATCTTCGGTATAGGTGTGGGTTTCGGCTCAGAGGAGGGTGGCGGCGGAACGTAGCTTTTAATGGCGTTTAATACCGGCATACGAAGGCTACTTCCTTGATACAGCCCCAGACCAAGACGTAGCGGTTCCCCATTACGTGACCAGCTGTCCAGTTGCGTAGCGTGGGAGCGCAATACCACGACAGCCTGCGCTTTGGGGAGGTAGTCCTGCATGGGTACGGTGTAGTAATGCTGGATATCAAACGCGATGCGCTGCAAAAGCTGCCGGTTATGCCAGCCGCTGCTGCACAGGGCTATCATTGCAGCCACAGTAAACAGCGTAAGCGCATGGCATATCGCCCGACGGCGGGGAGTAGAAGCATGGCCTTTCGGCAACAACGGCAACACAAAGTCCGGCAGTGATGATGTCTCTTTCCCTTCTACCGGCATCCAACCCGCCACCTGGCCAAGAGAGGTCTGTTGCCTCAGCCAGTCTACCCAGAGGTTATGCTCTATCGCCCCAGCCATCGACTGGCCCTGATGGAACAGCACGGCATAAGGCAATACCGGCGGAATATCAGGATTTTCATCAATGAACGTGGGTGAGATATGCTGGCTGAACCAATTTGCCAGGCTATTCAGCATCGCCTGTTGTTGCAAGCGTACGCCGCTTTCATCTTGTGAGGTCCAGGCCGTTACGCCGCAGGGCGCGCAGTTATCCTGCCAGACACGCACCGGCTCGCTGGGAAATGCGGTCTGCCATAGAGATTCGGTGACAGCTTGCCCTGCGATATGGCTGCTTAACAACAGGGGAACTGCCTGCCGGGTTTCCCGCCGCAGCCGGCCAATCTGCCAGCGCAGTTCATACAACCGGGGGGCAAGCACCTGACCACAGGCGTATTGCTGGGGGTTAACACAAATCATCGCCGCCAGTTGCCCGGCCCAGGCAGGGCGTAGCCACAATAACTCCCGTGCCACATGGTGCAGTTCACAGCCCTCATCTACCCGCAGCCAGCAGCCCTGTGACGTTTGATAGACCGCACTTTTCCCCGGCCAGCCTGCCGTTTCTCCGCATACCAGCACGACGGGGAGGCGATAAGGTTCTTCCGGCAAATCGGAAAAACGTGTGACATCTGTGCCCACAGGCTGACGCCCGGCCCGGATAAAACCGATGATAACTATCATAATGACTACACCGGTGCTGACGCCCCGGGCAGCAGGCGGAAGGGGTAAAAACAGCAGGCATAACAATACGGCCAGCACTCCCGCCCATAGCCATAACCCCCGTTGCAGTGCGGGCTTCATTGCATCCCTCCCGGCAACAGCGTGGTGATCAGGCTATCGAGCCAATGGTCAAGCCCCCACCACAACGCAGCCAGGCTCGCCACTGACAGGCCAATGCGTACCGGCCAGTGGCGTAACCAGGCAACTGCCCCGAGCCCGGCGGAAGCAAATGCCATCACCGGATAATTCTGGGGAACACCGAAGGCTGGAACCCGTTCCCCCAGTTCCCGTACCAGTCGTATGCGCTCCGGTGCATTAACATCACTAAATCCGCCCAGAAATCCGAGCATGAGCACCCGGTGAAAACAGGTCAGCACAGCTCTGTCGGGTGCAGCTTCACGCAGTACCTGACGCATACGTTCATACAGCTGATCGCCGGCATTTATTTTGCCGAAAAATTGCCCCTGTAATGGCCTGTCATACCATTGCATACATGCGTCGTCCTGCACTCCCCGGCTTTTTGCTGCCTCATCCAGCAATGCACACTGCGCATACAGAATATGTTGACAGCTCTCTGCGCTGTGATCGGTAGCTATCAGGTGCTTCTGCACCCTCTCCAGGTTTTCTACACAGCGTTGCCAGAGCTGCTGCCCTTCACCCTCCTTAAATACCGGACCATGGCGCAAGCTGATAACCACAAGCCATGTCTCCTGTAACAAGGCGTCGATATCACACGTTTGGTTGTTACTCATGTTCTCAGCACCGCAAAGAGTTCAAGCTCGGGCTCGTCCAGCGTTCCAGGGACATAAAAGACGCAACTTCCTGCCGCCTGCATGGCCTGTGCCGCAGGGTGGGTCATATCCAGTGCGAAATACTGATTTTCCAGACGCAGCGGTATAGCTGCTGGCACATGGCTTAGCGCGCGCAGTGGAATACCCTGTCGCGACGCATTGATGACCTCATTTACCTCATCCGGGCTGCCCACCTTGCACTGTTGCGGGAACTGTTCCAGCAACTGCACCGCCGGCAGCGACGAGCGTACCGAGAGATAAAAGTCCACCTGCTCACGCAGGCGCGGGTCGTTCAGACGAGCCTGCCACTGTCGCAGCCGTTTTTCATGGGTCAGTTCGACCGCTATCACACGCGAAGGCAGACTGGCCTCAAGCAACTCACCAAGCAGTCCAAACAGCGGCGGGAAGACATCGGTCAATTGGTTGTGCCGGTAGACAGGAATATCAGTGACGGTATGCGCCAGCGAAAATGTCAGCAGACTGCCCGCCAGACGTACCAGTTCCTGATACAGACGTTCAGGATGCACCTGCGCATGGCGCTGGAAATTACCCAGCACCGGCTCTGCACCATTCAGCGCATTGAGCAGCCAGAACAGGGAAACATCGGCCACGGCAAAATCGGCCATACGCTCATTACTCTCACGGCGCATCGCCATCAGCCGTGCCAACCGGGCCCGCAATTGAGTCATCAGCTGTTCAAGCTGGTTGATGAGCCATGGGCTGGCCTTCAGGCTCAACAGCGGTGGAATAAAGCGACTGTCCTGTGTCCAACATCCCTGCCTGTCCCGGTGCAGGCGCGCTACCGGGCAGACCAGATAGTCACTGTTATCCTGGGAGTCCAGGCGTAGCGTCAGCTCATGCTGCATCGTGGCAATCTGGCGCGTATCTTCGCCAAAACAGTTACGCACATCGTGCCAGCGCTGGCGATAGCGTACCGGACGTTCAGCTTCCTCCTCCGGTTTCAGGCAATTGCCGCCATTCGCGTAGATCTGCGGCAGTGCCAGCATCGCGATAATGTCACCGCTGCCCCCTTCCGGCAGAGTCAGCGTTGGCGGCAATCTATCGGCGTTGTCACTGTCTGTCAGGGTGCCGTCAGAAAAACGCACTGCCAGACGGCCGGCTTGGAGCCGGCCCTGTTTCAGCGCATCCTGATCAAACTCAGCCGCCAGCACACCCCAGGGGTGCATCACGCCCATCAGCGCGATACACTCGGTATGCCAGGCTGTAAAAGCAGCCTGCTGCTGGAAATGCTGTGGCGACACCATAACGCCCTGCATCCATAACGGTCGCTCTATCTTCATTGCGCCTCCGGGCTTCAGGCTTTCGCCTTCGGCATCTGCGAGACCAGCGACAGGTTCACGTCCAGCCCTTCGACCTGGAAGTGTGGCACCGCATAGAGTTTCACGCGGAAGAAGCCCGGGTTGTCCTCGATGTCTTCCACGATGACTTTCGCGTCGCGCAGCGGGTGGGAAGCCTGAAGTTCATCGCCCGGATCTTTCATTTCCGTAACCAGCGTGCGTACCCAGGTGTTCAGCTCCAGCTCCAGCAGGCGGCGGTCTTTGGTGGTACCGATGTTTTCACGCTGGATAAGCTTCAGGTAATGGGCGATGCGTGACAGCAGGAAGATGTACGGCAGACGCGCGTTGATACGGCTGTTGGCGGTTGCATCCGCGGTGTCATACAGCGCCGGTTTCTGGGCGGAGTTCGCTGAGAAGAAGCAGGAGTAGTCGCGGTTTTTATAGTAAGAGAGCGGGATAAAGCCGAGGTTGGCAAACTCAAATTCGCGCGTTTCCGGGATCATCACCTCAGACGGGATTTTCACCTGGTTGCCGGTACCCAGATCATAGAGGTGGATCGGCAGGTCAGTGACGGCCCCGCCCGCCTGCGGGCCGCGGATCTGCACGCACCAGCCGTTTTTGATGAAGCTTTTCACCATATTGGCGGCAAAGGCAAACGAGGCGTTGGTCCAGAGGTATTTCTCATGGTCCGGGCCTTTGACCTCTTCCACATAGTTGAAGCTGCGCACCGGTACGGTGTCCGGGCCATACGGCAGGCGGCCCAGCACGCGCGGCATGGTCAGGCCGATATAGCGGGCATCATCCGTGTCACGGAACGACTTCCATTTAATGTACTCGGCACGGTCAAAGTAGTTGCCGATGTCTTTAATGGCCGCTACTTCTTCCATCGACTCTTTCAGGAAGAAAGCCGGGCCGACAGAGCCGATAAACGGCATATGGGCAGACGCAGACACTTTGGAGATATTGCGCAGCAGCGCCACATCCTGGGCAGAGGCATCAAACTCATAGTTTGAGATGATGGCCCCAATCGGCTCGCCGCCCGGGGTGTCATACTCCTGGATGTAGGTGTGGTAGTAGAGGCCGGTCTGGATGATTTCCGGGCTGTCTTCAAAGTCCTGACGCAGGTCATCTTTGGCGACGTCCAGCACGTCGATTTTGACGTTCTGGCGGAAATCGGTACGGTCAACCAGCGACTTCAGGCCGCGCCAGGCGGACTCCACCTGCTGGAAGGATTTATGGTGCATCACCGCGTCCAGCTGGCGGCTTATCTGGTGGTCCAGTTCGGCGATATGGTGGTCAAGCAGGGTTTTGTCCAGGCGCTCCACCGTCTGGCCGGATTGCTTCAGGCGTGCCAGGAAGACCTGTACCGCCGCGGTGACGCGCTGGTCGGCGGTCACATCCGCCAGGGCCGCACCGTCCTGAAAGTCATTGAGGTCACCCAGCTCAGAGACCGGCGTCAGGTTGATTTTTTCAAACAGGGAGGCATAGACGCCTGCGGCTTCCGGGTGCTCCAGCACCGTGGTTTTACCGGCAGAGGCGGTTTTTTCAGTGTTGACAGACATAAGCATTATCTCGCATTAATCCATTAATTGAGGAATTACGCCTTCGGCGCCAGGGCATTGAGTTCGTCACGCAGCGCGTCGCTGAGGGACGGGTCTTTCAGGATATTTTCAAGCTCTTTGCGGAAGGTGACGTTGTCGAGCAGATTGGATTTCAGGTCACGCAGCAGGTTGCGCATTGCCAGCATGGCGCGCAGCTGCGGGATTTGGCGGGCGACCTGCTCCGGCTCGAAATCTTTCATCTCGCGGAAGGCGAGGCGGACGTTCTCTTCGGTGCCGTCCCCCGCCAGGGTGTTTTCCACGGTGAGGTTGACGGCCGGCGCGAACTCCGCCAGGACGCTGTTGAAGTTGTTTTTGTTAATGCTGACTTTTTCACGCTCAGAGATCGGGCGATGCTCCTGACCGTTGCTGTAATCCCCCATGACGACCAGCTTCAGGGGTAATTCCATTTTTTTCTGGGCGCCGCCGGTGTGCAGATCAAGTTTTATATTGACGCGGGCCTTGGGGATCTCATTCTGAAAAGAACTGGACACGATAACTCCTTTTATATAAAGCAAGAGATGACGTAAGGAAAATAACTTACCCGGGAAGACAAAAGCAGAAACCAGCTATTTATCACCATAAATTAGCACTGAATTATTGGCAGATAAACAACCTTCATCTAAAAAAATTAATTTAACTATTTGAATTTTAATAATGACATTAAAAATAATGATAATTAAATTTAAATCACTGACAACTGGCGTTTTGGTTAATTTTTGATCGATAAAATAAGCTTAAAAATCAAGTGCATAAATAATATTTCCTCTTGTTTAAAAAGAGAATTCAGTGTAAGTTAATCATCCAGGAAAACAATTTTCCCCGATAAATTTATAAAACCAATAAATAAAAAATTTGATTTTATAATTCTTATCAATGAATCACTGGGCAATAAATTAATCATTATAGAAACGGCGATTTATATTTCGCCAGCATAATAAGAGTCTTATCTTAAAATCATCAGATACCCGTTCTGTCGACATTCAGGGTAAAGCCGCCTGGATAAATCGCTTTCGCGATTTATCATGCCCGGTTGAGGTGGGACAGGCCGGGTGCGAAGGCTTCCAGCGTTGTTAGGATCTCGTCGCCATACCGCATTGAGGGGTGGCCTTAAAAAATTTTTTTGCCCGCCCCGGCAAACCCATAGCGAAATGGTGGCAACCACTGTATATTCGTCCACCTTGAATTTGCCACCTTATAAGGACGCGCCATGCGTGTAGAGCTGATTTACGATAAACGCAATGTGGCCGGGCTGCCGAATGCCCATGCCATGATCACCGCTGAACTGACCAAACGGGTACACCGCGTATTTCCGGATGCCGAGATTAAAGTGAAAGCGATGCAAGCCAATGGCCTGAACAGTGATGCCAACAAACAGGACAAATCGGTACTGAACCGATTAGTGGAAGAGATGTTTGACGATGCCGATGAGTGGCTGACACACAGCGACTATTAAGCCCGGCCGCATGCTATACAGTGTGAAAAATGTATGTTTTCAGTTGCAACTGTTAAGAATCCGTATGACTGCGTAAATAGGGTAAAATCCTATAGGCGTGCACTTTTTTCAGGATTACTTTAGCGGCACCTGACTATCAGGCGCTGGAGTTTATTATGATGAAAAAAGCCGTCACGCTGTGTGCCCTGTTGTTATCGCTCCCGCTGGTTTCCCACGCTGGGGTAGAACTGGGTGTGGATGTTCCCGGTTTGTCTCTGCATATCGGCGATCAGGATCGCCGCGGTTATTACTGGGATGGCGATGACTGGCGTGACCCGCACTGGTGGCACCACCATCACCGCCATCACGAAGATGGCCGCTGGGTCTGGGTGGAAGAGCCTGATGAAGACGTGCCGCCGCCCCGCTGGCATGAGCCGCCGCCTCCGCCACGCTGGCATGATGACTGGCATGATGGCCCACCGCCACACTGGCATCATCATGACCGCGATGACTGGTAATATTGACCGGCAGCCCCTGGGCTGCCGGTTTGTTATTGGTTGCGGCTATCTGCATTACCCCTGCCGTGTTCACCGTATATTTCTGCTGCTTGTGCCCTCTTTTCACCCCACCGCCTCCGGCAAGAAATTCAGTTTGTTTTTGAATTCGTTTCTGAAAAAATAGCATCCGGTAAAATCACCCAACATAGATAAGGGAGTTCTGGCTGATGATCCGGTTACTGATCGTGTTCGTCTGTTTTGTCGCCGTATGCGCCGGTATTATTTCATTGATGCAAGGTACCAGCCCGTGGGGCTGATGCCGGCAGGGGCTGGCTGGTGAAGGGCAGGCAATTTTACTGGTTGATCGCCGGGGTGCTGGTCGCAGTGGTGCTGTTGGATGATGCCATCGCCCGGCTGATTCATTGGCTGCTGCTAAAGTAAGCGTTTACGGCACAAATTGGCGGGGAAATGCCTCTCTGCTCCCCCCATTGTTTCCTCCCGGTTGATTGATAATGGCGGCTCTCTTCCCTGATCCCTGAGGCTGCCATGACCCTGATCCCAACACTCACGTCTGTCTGGACCCTGCTGCTGAGCGGCTGTGCGCTGTTCTGGCTGTCGATGATAATGCTGGCTGTACAACTGTTCTAAGCCGCTGAAAACTCCTTTAAGCAGCTGAAAAATCATCATTTGCATCTTTATCATCCTACTTTTTGTGGCGACTCGCAGATTTGTGACGTTACGCTTCACAGCTGTCCACGGTAAGCTGATACTAGAATGCCGCCTGAGGTATTACCCCGATACCGCAGCCGCATGGCGCGCCAGCCACCGGTTGTATTCAGGCCCACTATTCAAGGATGAGAAATGATTAGAACGGTCTATCTGGACAACGTTGTCTATCAGCTTGAGGCTGACGACTTACTGACGGCGTGTGAACAGGGAAGTTATGCCATATTCAGTGAAGCTGAGGGATGGTGGGCAGTCAGGATTGACGCGCAAGGTGCCAGTGCACTGTCACCCGATCCTGCTGACGATCGGAAGGGGGCGCTGGAGACCCTCGCTCACCACCTTCACCTGTGATGAACGGCGGCGGGCCGGGGAAGCGGGCCGCCGTCTTTGCCCCTGCCCATGTCCCCCTGCCCCGCTCAACTCCGCTATTTCATAGATTTTGTGTATACTGCCCTATACCAAATTCAGAAACAGACAAACCCATGGCACACGATATTCATATCACAGTTGTCTGCGCCCTGAGCAAGTGGATTGAAAACCACCTTGGCCGCGTCATCCATCTGGAAGAGCTGGCCAGCTACTCCGGTTACTCCTTGTGGCACATGCAGAAGCTGTTCAAAGAATCGACAGGCATTTCGCTGGGTAAATATATCCGCGAACGCCGTCTGGCGGGCGCGGTGTACCAGCTCAGTGCCAGCGATACGCCAATTTTTGACATTGCGATGGATTTTGGCTTCGGCTCCCAGTCGCACTTTACTTACATGTTCCGTAAGCGCTTTAACATTACCCCGCACGAGTTCCGGCAGAACCCCGACATCACGCTGGACATCGCCCCGCCGTTGCACCTTATCCATCAGAAAACGGCCTGAGACAGGCCTGCCCGGTAAAAGCACATAAAAAAACGCCCCGGCCATCACAGCCGGGGCGTTTAATGCACCTATTACTGAATTATGC
Source organism: Chimaeribacter coloradensis (assembly GCF_002858715.1). Taxonomy (GTDB): domain Bacteria; phylum Pseudomonadota; class Gammaproteobacteria; order Enterobacterales; family Enterobacteriaceae; genus Chimaeribacter; species Chimaeribacter coloradensis. Next base: position 13,060 of record NZ_PJZH01000016.1, read on the forward strand.
CGGAATTATTTCAGCATATCTGCGGTGACCTTCACTTCCTTTAAGGTGTTTTCTGCAAGAGTAGTGATTGCACTGCTGCCCGCACCTGGTGACCCGGCGGTAAATTTAACCGTCACTTTATCCCCGACGTTTAATTTCCGGTTGGCTGACAATATCACGTCATTACCCTGTTCTTGCTTGGAAGAGTAATAGTGTTGACCGTTAAAGGTTTCCATATTATAGGCACCGTTGACGTAGCCTACGATACGAATGTTGGCGTTAAACAGATCCTTCGTTTCAACAATAGAGAAGCCATTTTTATTAACGGTCAGGCTTTTCAAACCTTCTGTTGCTTTTTTGACATCAGCATCAAGGGTAGGATTGTTCAGCATCTCTTCGGTGACGATAATTTTTCTCAGGACGGTATATTCAGATGAACTTTGCCCCGGTTTGTTGGTAGCTTTACGTAATTCGATGACATCACCCACCTTCACGGCAGCTGTTCCTTTAGCCGCTTGTGTCAGTCTGACGGTATGCTCATTAGCCTGGGTGGTTTTGCTGCCGTAATAAACCGTACCCGCATAGCTTTCCATCCGGTATTGGTTATTCACATAGACCATATAGCGGTTTTCGCCGGTCTGATGCGCTTCATCCAGAACGGCAACAATATTCAATACATTATTGAAATATTGAAGACGCAGATCTTTCACTTCAGATTGCTCTTGTGCATCCTTCACATCCTTCACAATCTTGCCCAGCTCATGATCCGGCGTGTCACCGCTCAGATCCCAGACAATCGCGCCGCCGTAGCCTTCATTATTGATGAAGTCCACTTTTTCACGGACAGATTGCGGGTCGTCATAGGTCAGCAGCTCTTTGGTAGAGGCGTTGTACATATACGGCACGCGTGATTCGCTGTCCCAGTAGCGGGTGAAGCCGCCGTTCGCCAGTTTCTCTTTCAGCACATACCACGGGTTGGTGCCGGTGAACTGGCCGACGTCATCCCAGGCACCCTGAGAGGTGGCGGAACCCGGTGCAAACAGGCCCGGCATCCCCGGAATAATTTCGGTGGGTTCGACATTGCCCCAGCCGCGGCCGTAGTAAGGAATACCAACCATCAGCTTGTTTTTCGGCACATTATAGGTGTCAGCGTACTCTTTCAGGGTGGCAGAGACGTTGAGTTTCTGGTCAGCATCCTGGCGGTTGGCATACAGCGGCGCATTGTGGCCGGTAATCGCGTCAAAGGCACCGTGAATGTCATAGGCCATCACGTTGACGCTGTCCATCAGCGGCGTAGTCACCGCCGGGTTGATAAACTCAATTTTGCTGTGGTTGGTGGTCACGGCGGCAGAGAGCTGATAGTACTTGTCATCTTTTTTGCCCTGCGCATCCAGCTTGCTGCGCAGGCTCTGCATCAGCTTGGTGAACTGCGCTTTTTCGGCCTCGGTGTCCGGGTACTCCCAGTCCACGTCGATCCCGTCGAAGCCCCACTGCAACATAAAGGCCAGCATGCTGTTGGCCAGTTTGTCCACACCCGCATCGGTGGCGGTAGCCGCTTCGAACACGCCTTCAAGGGAGTTGTTCCAGCCGCCTACGGAGATCATGTTAGTGACGCCCGCTTCTTCGGTCATCTTGTCGAGTTGCGTCAGCAATTCAGGAGCTTTATAGGTGTCATGAATACCGACTTCACCGTTTTTCACCACGGCAAAGCCATAGTTCAGGTGGGTCAGCTCAGAGAAATCAATTTTGTCCGGCGTAAAGTTATTGTGTGCGTCATACACGCCCCACTCCGGGAAGTAACCGATCACTTTCCGCTGCTCAGCCACTTTCGCTTTCTGCTGGTTCTGGAAATCGATCGCCGCCTGGCCGGTGTACGGGGTAAATTTAAAGGTGGCGAGGGTCGTCACCGCGATTTTCGCCCCTTTTGCCCAGACGTCGTTGCTGCCCGGCAGCTCACCCGGGTTAGACCACCATTTATTGGTCCAGTAATAGCCGTTGTAACGTACCACGGTGCCTGCCTGAGAGTAGGTGGCCGCCGGGTCGTAATCCACGGCTTTCATCGCCGTATCCTCTTTTTTCGCCACGATGACGGTCAGGGTACCCGGGAAATGGTTCTGTTTTTCGCTGGCGTAGGCTTCCCAGGTTTTTCCGTTATCGCGGGAGATCATCTGGGTAGTATCAAGGCCGGAAATGGTATTGGTGCTGTCATTGGCAGAGAGGGTAGCCGCTGACGCCGCCAGGGGAGCCGTAACCGCCGCCAGCAGAATGGCGGTGGTTATTTTACTTAGCTTCATAATTGTATCCTTTTAAAAAAATCATCGCCGTAACGACATCCAGTAATGCGGCGTGCATAATAAATAGTTTTCCCTCCAGCAGAATCAATAGTTATTACACTCTTAATTAACTGACAATTAAATTAGAACGCCTTGTGTTATGTACTATTAATAAATACGTTACATACTTTCATCCGTCATGAAGGGTAATGCGGCAACCCTCTAATAATAAAATGCATAAAAAACGCCCCGGTCATAATGGCCGGGGCGCTTACCTACTATTTCACCGCAACAAATTAATCTTATTTCAGCATATCGGCCGTTACGGTGACTTCCTGCAACGTCGTTTCTGCCAGTGTCGCGAGGGCATCGCTGCCGGCACCCGGTTTCCCGGCAGTAAATTTCACCGTGACCTTATCGCCCGCTTTTAAGGCGCGACTGGCGGTCACTACCACGTCATCACCCTGCTCTTTTTTTGAAGAGTAATAGTTTTTGCCGTGGAAGGTTTCCATATTATAGGCACCGTTAACATAGCCTACGATACGCAGCGTGTCGTTAAACAGCGCCTTGGTCTCGGTAATAGAGAAGCCATTTTTATTCACGGTCAGGCCTTTCAACCCCTCTTTTGCCTTTTTAATATCGGCATCCAGAGTAGGGTTTTTCAGCATCTCCTCGGTAACGGTAATTTTCCTCAGCACCGTATAATCACCTGAAGGTTCTCCCGGCGTATTGCTGGTTTTACGTAATTCAATGACATCACCGACGTTCACGGCAGCTGTTCCTTTAGCCGCCTGTGTCAGTCTGACGGTATGTTCTTCAGGCTGGGCGGTCATGCTGCAGTAATAAACTTTACCCGCATAGCTTTCCATCCGGTATGTGTTATTCACATACACTTTATAACGGTTTTCACCGGCCTGGTGCGCCTCATCCAGCACGGCTACAATATTTAAAACATTATTGAAAAATTGCAGGCGCAGATCTTTCGCTTCAGATTGCTCCTGGGCATCTTTCACATCCTTCACAATTTCGCCCAGCTCATGCGTCGGCGTGTCACCGCTCAAATCCCAGATAATCGCGCCGCCGTAGCCTTCATTATTGATGAAGTCCACTTTTTCACGCACAGATTGCGGATCGTCATAGGTGAGGAACTCTTTAGTGGCGGCGTTATACAGGTACGGCACGCGGGATTCGCGGTCCCAGTAACGGGTGTACTCACCGCTGGCCAGTTTCTCTTTCAGCACATACCACGGGTTGGTGCCGGTGAACTGCCCGACGTCATCCCAGGCACCGTGAACGGTGGCAGTGCCCGGCGCAAACAGCCCCGGCAGCCCCGGGACGATCTCCGTCGGCTCCACATCGCCCCAGCCACGGCCGTAGAAAGGAATCCCCATCAGCAGTTTATTTTTCGGCACATTATAGGTGTCGGCATACTCTTTCATGGCCGACGACGCGTTGAATTTCTGGTCAGCATCCTGGCGGTTGGCATACAGCGGGGCATTGTGGCCGGTGATCGGGTCAAAAGCACCGTGGAAGTCATAGGCCATCACGTTGACGCTGTCCATCAGCGGCGTAGTGACCGACGGGTTGATAAACTCAATTTTGCTGTGGTTGGTGGTCACGGCGGCAGAGAGCTGATAGTACTTATCATCTTTTTTACCCTGCGCATCCAGCTTGCTGCGCAGGCTCTGCATCAGCTTGGTGAACTGCGCTTTTTCGGCGTCGGTGTCCGGGTACTCCCAGTCCACGTCGATCCCGTCGAAGCCCCACTCCAGCATAAAGGCCAGCATGCTGTTGGCCAGTTTGTCCACGCCTGCGTCGGTGGCGGTAGCCGCTTCGAACACGCCCTCTTCCGAGTTGTTCCAGCCGCCAATCGATGCCATATAAGAGACGCCTGCATCCTCGGTCATATCATCGAGCTGCGCCAGTAATCCCGGGCCTTTTTCGGTGTCGTGGATAACCACTTCACCATTTTTGACAATCCCAAAGCCATAATTCAGATGGGTCAGCTCAGAGAAATCAATTTTGTCCGGCGTAAAGTTATTGTGTGCGTCATACACGCCCCACTCCGGGAAATACCCCACAACTTTCCGCTGTTCAGCCACTTTGGCTTTCTGCTGGTTCTGGAAATCAATCGCCGCCTGGCCGGTGTACGGGGTAAATTTAAAGGTGGCAAGGGTGGTAATCTCAATCTTGCTTCCTTTTTCCCAGACGCTATTACTGCCCGGCAATTCACCCGGGTTGGCCCACCATTTATTGGTCCAGTAATAACCGTTATACCGCACCAGGGTACCGTTTTCGGAATAGGCAACGGACGGGTCATAATCCACCGCTTTAATGGCCTGATCGTCTTTTACCGCCACGGTTACCGTCAGCGTGCCGGGAAAATTATTTTGTTTTTCACTTGTGTAGGCTTCCCACTTATGCCCGTTGTCGCTGGAGATCATCTGGCTGGTATCAAGGCCGGTAATGGTGTTGGTGTTGTCATCCGCCGTCAGGGTGGCCGCGGACGCATATAAAGGAAGGGCCACTGCCGACAGAATAAGCGCCGTGGTTATTTTGTTTAGCCTCATCACTCTCTCCTTATAAAAATTAAATTTGAGATCATATCAATTCAAATTAACGCCGGAGAAATAATATTTAAAATAAACAGTATTAAAATTAATAGTTAATACATTTTAAATTAATGAGGGATTAATTTTATAAACAACGAAAAAGAGAGGATTCATGTGCCGGGGCAGAAAGGAAAAACCATTTCGGCTGGCGGCCGCCCGGGGAATAAACGAAATAAAAGAGAGGAAGGTGAAATAAAAACGCCCCCATAAGGGGGCGGATAACGGGTCAGCGGTGAACGCTTAGAACTGGTACACCAGGCCGACACCCACCACGTCATCGGTATTGATACCGGCCGCGTTGGTGAAGGTGTTGTCGTCCAGCAGGTTGATTTTGTAATCAACATAGGTCGACATGTTTTTGTTGAAGTAGTAGGTCGCGCCCACATCCACATATTTCAGCAGATCCTGGTTGCCGAACCCTTCAATGTCTTTCCCGCGGGATTGCAGGTACGCCACCGATGGGCGCAGGCCGAAGTCGAACTGGTACTGCGCCACGGCTTCCCAGTTGTCCGCTTCGTTGGCAAAGCCTTCGATGTCACTGCCGCCGCCGCCGAAGCGGGTGGCGTTGTAGGTTTTGGTGTACATCGCCGCCAGGTAGATGTTGTTGGCGTCATACTTCAGGCCACCGGTGTAGGCGTCTGCGTGGTCACCGCGGCCATACAGCGCGTCAGAATTCTGGTCAGTGGTGCGGTCAGAGCTGGCGTAGGCCGCCGCGGCGCTGAAGCCGTTGCCCAGATCGTAGGAGAGCGACACGCCGTAGCCGTCACCGTTGCTGTCCAGCACATCACGGCCATCTTCAGAACCAGAACCGCTGCTGTTTTTGCCCTGGTACTGCAGGCCGAGGCTCAGGCCGTCCACCAGGCCGAAGAAGTTGGTGTTGCGGTAGGTCAGCATGCCGTTGCCGCGCTGCAGCATAAAGTTATCCGCACCGTAGGTGTCACCGCCGAACTCCGGCAGCACGTCGGTCCAGGCGGTGACGTCATAGATCACCCCGTAGTTGCGGCCGTAATCCAGGGAGCCGTAGTCGCCGAACTTCAGGCCGGCAAAGCCGATACGGGTAAAGGTGTCTGCGCTGCCCTCATCTTCGGAGTTATTCAGCGCAACCTGGTACTCCCACTCGCCGTACCCGGTTAACTGGTCGCTGATCTGGGTCTCACCACGCAGGCCGAAACGCATGTAAGACTGGTCGCCGTCGCTGCCGTCATTGTCAGAGAAGTAATGCAGGCCATCAATTTTGCCGAACAGATCCAGCTTGTTGCCATCTTTGTTATAAATTTCGGCAGCACCTGCGGTGCCGGCAACCAGTAAAGCGGGAACCATCAGAGAGAGAATGCGGAATTTCATGTAAGTATCCTTGATCGTGATGTCGGGTGAGCGCCACTGTTACCGATGAATAATTAAACCCGACAAGGCGAATTCATTCTCAGGATAAGTGCATAATTAATCCAGAAAGAAAATGCTACCAATTTAGCAATAATGTTTCTTTGTTATAAATAAACATGTCAACATGTAATTAATTGCTGATTATTTAAACTCCGCAATAAGTCAAATAAGGCACTATTTGGTAAACTTTTCTATAAATTTGTTTAAATTCATTAAGTTATTAAAATTTAGCTTTATCGCACAGGATGATAAAGGAATTCCTAACGCGCTCACTATAATACGCCCTGCTATCATCATTATTTGTATTTATTACCTTCATTATCTCTGATAATTTGATTGTTTTTGCACCGGCCTTCTGGCCGGTTTTTTATTGCCTTTTTGTGCGGTAGTCATTATCCGTGATTAGTGATAACGGTAATTATCTATTATTTTCTCTCCTTCTATCTCCTTGGAAAATGCAGGGGTAACAGGAGCGCTGATAGCGGTAATAATAAGCCTGTCCGGCCCGCGGGTAATAATAACCTTTTGTCGCTTACTTATATCCGGGCCTGCTTTTCCTGCTTTGCCCTGCCCCGTTTGCCCCGCGTTGCTCAGGGGCAATGTTTCTCAGAACATTCTGCTGCTGGGAACCACGGCCATTACTTAGACTTATGCGCAGAAACTTCGCATAATTACCCCCACTTTTTGCCGTCCGCCACACGGCAGCCCCGTTCAGCCAGCTTGAAGGAATCGCATGCCACTTTCTGATACCCAGCCCGATGACACCCTGCGGGCGCGCACCCTGCTCCTGACCCGCCGCTTTGCCAAACTGGATGAGTGGCTGCTGATGCTGATGCGCGGATGGCAGTCGCACACCACACCAGACAGCCAGTACGGGCTGCTCATGAGCATGGAAAGCCTGTTTAGCGGCAGCGAACTGGATGCCGCCGGCCGGCTGGAGTTGCTGCGGGAGTGGGTACAGTTGTCGCCGGAGAGCTACCACGCCCAGGTGCTGCTGGGGATGTTCTGGCACGGGCAGGCATGGGCGATCCGCAGCCAGGGTGACGAAGCCGCCCTGCCGGACAGCCAGTGGCTCGGTGCGCAGCTCTGCTGTGACCACGCGGTGCTGGCGCTGCTGCGGGCCGTAGCGTGCCACCCGCGCCCGACCCACGCCTACCGCCACCTGATGACCCTGAGCGGCGGCTTTGGCGAACCTTACTGGCTGCGCGCGCTGTTTGCCGGTGAGGTGCCGCTGCCGCTGCACCAGAAATTCCGGCTGACCGGCAACCCGGTCTGGGCCGAGGGGTTGTCCTGGCTGGCGGCGCTGGGTGCCGGCGCGCCGGAAGCGTGGCCCGCGCAGCTCCCGCCCGCCCTGATCGAAACGCGCAATGAGGGCGAAGCAGCACCCGACTACTGGCTGCGGCTGGCGCTGGCGGTGCGCCCCGGCGACACCGGCACCCTGGAGTCCTGGCTGGTGTTTCAGTCCCCACACTGGGGCGGCGACCCGGCCCACCGCGAGGCAGTGGTTGACAGCGCGCTGATGGCGGGCTTTGACGACGCCAGCCAGCGCCGCTTCCGCGCGGAGGTGCTGCTCTATGCGCTGGGTGATGAGGTGGCGGAGCGCGGCAGCGACCGGGCGGAGCAGCTCCAGCAACGGCTGGCAGAGGCCCTGACGCCGCCGCCGGAACCGGCGCTGCACGCGCGGCTGCTGGAGGCGGCCGCCCCCTGCCTGGCCTACTGGCAGGATGATGATGCCGCGGGGCTGGCCTGCTATGCCAAATTGCTGGCGCTGTCACCGGATCGGGTCCCCGGCCCGTTCGCCACGCTGTTTATCTCCCGCGCGGTGCTCGCTTCCGGCGTTGAGGATGCCCACGGCGTGCTGCCGATGCTGTTGCAGCGCGCCTGCGCCCACCCGTCAGACGCCCTGCTGGCGGCCTTTGCCGCCTGCGCCTGCGCCCACGGGCTGTACGGCGTGCCGGAGAACCTGCGCCTTTCGGCCTCCCTGCTGGATTATGCCGCCTCGCTGCTGGCCGCCCAGCCGGACCGGGCAGTGACGGAGCAACAGCAGATCACCCTGGCGCACGACATGGCGCTGAACGGTGACCTGCACGCCGCCCACACCATGCTGCTCGGCATGGCGCTGCGCGGCAGCGCGCTGCACAGTTATGAACTCTATCTGTTCTACCGTGACGCCTGGCACGAGGATGTGCCGGACGACCTGCGCAGTGCGCAGGGGGCGCTGCAGGCGGCCGGGCGCGCCGCGGAAGCGGGGCTGGTGCCGGCGATGTTCGCCTACGCCAACGCCCTGCGCGAAGGCGGGGAAGAAGGCCCCGACTATGCCGGGGCGATGGCGTGGTATCAGCGGGCGATTGAGCACGGTGACCTGAACGCCCGCTACTGGCGCGCCACCTGGGCGCTGGAGGCGGGGCCGGAGGCGGACAAACAGCAGGCCGTCACCCACTGGCTGCCGGAGATTATCCGCGATGAAAGCAGCGCGACCCGCGCCGAGGCCGCCTGGTCGCTGGGCATGGCGTGGCGCGAGGGGCTGGGCTGTGAGAAGAACCGCTACAGGGCGCAACAGCTGTTTGAGCTGGCGCTCTCCATCAATCCGGAATTTGAGGCGGCGCAGGCGGCGCTGGCCGCGTTGAGTGCCTCCCTGCGGGACAGGATGGCGTTGTGGCAGGATCGGCGGCGGCTTGGGGAGGGCGGTGATTTTCTGGGGGAGTAGCGTAAGTGGGCGGCATGCGCCCTGTTCCCCAGCGCGGCCGCGCTTCAGGAAAGAAAAAGGCAGGCGCGGTGCCTGCCTTCAGGGTTACCGTTCCCGCAGGGACTCTTTGACTTTGTTGAGCGGTTTCAGCAGGTAGTCGAGGACGCTTTTCTGGCCGGTTTTGATGTCGACGGTGGCGACCATGCCGGGAACGATAGGGAACTCGCGGCCCGCTTTGTTGGTCAGGATCGCTTTGTCCGTGCGCACGTAAACCCGGTAGTAGAACTGGTCACGTTTGACTTCGTCCTGGATGGTGTCCGGGGAAACCGTCTCCACTTTGCCTTTGAGATCGCCGTAGATCGAGGAGTCGTAGGCGGTGATTTTCACCGTGGCCGGCAACCCGGGGCGGATGTAGGCGATGTCGCGCGGGTTAATGCGCGTCTCAATCAGCAGCTGATCCTCAATCGGGACGATCTCCATCAGCTTCCCGCCCGGCTGCAGCACCCCGCCGACGGTGGTCACCTGAATATCCTTCACGATGCCGCGCACCGGTGAGAACAGCTCCGCGCGCGTCACCTGGTCCTCTTTGCCCGCCATCACCTGCAGCTCCGCTTCCAGATCGGCGTTATTCTTCACCTGCTCCTCACGCGCCTTCACCGCGTACTGGTTACGCGCCTCGTCAATCTTCCCGCGGATCTCACTGGCCTGCCGCCGCAGGCGGATCACCTCTACCTGACCGGCGGCTCCTTTCGCCACCAGCGGCTCCGTCATCCGCAGCTCCTGCTCCACCAGCCGCAGCGAATCCTGCAAATTCTTCACCGTCTCATTCCGGTTCTGCAACCGCGACAGGTAATACTGCCGCTCACGCGCCACCAGCTCGGGGGACTTCATCGTCTGCGCGCTGAACTTCAGCGGCTCCCCGGTCAGCTCGGCCGTCAGCCGCTCCGCCGAGGCGCGTAACGTCTGCACCCGCGCCGCCGCTTCCCCGTAGTTAGACTGGAAACGCGTCGGGTCGAGGCGCGCCAGAATCTGCCCCTTATCGACAATACTCCCCTCCTGCACCAGCAGTTGCTTGATCACCCCGCCGTCAAAACTCTCAATCTGCTGCGCCCGGCTCGACGGCGTCACCTTTCCGGTTCCCACCGTCACCTCGTCCAGCACCGCAAAATAAGCCCAGACGAAAAACACCACCAGCGCCAGCAGCGATAGCCAGATAATCCCGGAGACCCGCTTCTGATCGCGCTCAAACTCATCCGATACAATATGCGTCATCGTCCTTCCCTCAGGCTGCGCCCTGTTGCGCCTTGGCCGCCGCGGCCTGCGTTGCCGCCGCATTCGCCAGAATCTGTTCGCGCGGGCCGTCAGCCACCACGCGCCCGTTGTCCATCACCACAATCCGGTCCACCAGCTTCAGCAGCGCCGGGCGGTGCGTCACCAGCACCAGCGTGCGCCCGGTGAGCCAGCTGTGCATCTGCCGCAACACATACTCTTCCAGCTGCTCATCCATCGAGGCGGTCGGCTCATCCATCAGCACCACCTGCGGGTTACGCAGCACCATCCGGCTGATCAGCACCATCTGCTGCTGCCCGCCGGACAGCCCGCGCCCGCCTTCGTTGATGATCCGGTCGAGGCTGGCGGCGTCCTGCTGCACCATGCTCAGCGCGCCGCTGATGCGCAGCGCCTGCAACATCTCCTGATCGGTGGCGTGCGGGTGGCCGAGCATCAGGTTCTGCCGCAGCGTGCCGAAGAACAGCCGCGAATCCTGGGAGAGGTAACCGAGCTGGCGGCGCAGGTCTACCGGGTCGACGTGGGTCATGTCCACCCCGTCGATGATAATTTTGCCGCCGGTGGGCGTCGCCTGCCCGGCCAGCAGTTTCAGCAGGGTCGATTTCCCCGCCCCCACCTTGCCGAGGATCGCCACCCGCTCGCCGGGCTTGATCTCCAGTTTGCCGAGGCCGAGCACATTCGGCCCGTGCTCTGCGTCATAGGCGTACTGCACATTGCTCAGCTGGTAATGCCCGCTGAGCGCCGGGCAGTGCGCCATCTCCCCCTCTTCCGGGCGGTCGAGCGGCTTTTTCAGCAGCTCATCCAGCCCTTTCATCGCGCTCTTGGCGTGCTGCCAGCGCGAGAACACCAGCGTCAGCTGCATCAGCGGCGCAATGGTGCGTGAGGAGAGCAGGCTGGCGGCCACCAGCGTCCCGGTGGTGATGTCGCCGTTCAGCACCAGGTAGACACCGAACACCAGCATCCCGGCGTAGGTAAGCTGCTGCACCGTGGAGGCCCAGCCGGTGAGGCGCGCGCCCCAGAGCCGCTGCTTCATGCCGATGGTCGCGCCGACGTCGTGGTTCTGCTCCCACTGGCGCTGGAAGTACGGCTCCGCCTGCAACGCCTTGATGTCCTCAATGCCTTCGATCGCCTCCACCAGCACCGCGTTGCGCAGCGCCCCTTCGCGCATCCCCTCTTTCGCCAGCTTCGCCATTGGGATCTGGATCAGTAACCCCGGGATCACAATCAGCGGGATCGCCAGCAGCGGGATAATCACCAGCGGCCCGCCGATGAACGCCATGATCGCCAGGAACAGCAGCACAAACGGCATATCCGCCGCCGCGCCCACGGTGGTGGAGGTCAGCAGCTCGCGCACCTGGTCAATCTCCCGCAGCTGCGAGATAAAGGAGCCGGTGGATTTGGGCCGCGCCTCGTTTTTCATGCTCATGGCGCGGGCGAAGAACAGCGAGGAGACTTTCAGGTCGATGCGCTTGCCCATCAGGTCAGAGACGCGGGTGCGCATCAGCCGGATGCCGTACTCAATCGCCGCGGCCAGCAGCACCCCGACGAACAGCACCCAGAGCGACGAATAGGACTCCGCCGGGATCACCCGGTCATACACCTGCATCGAAAAGAGGATACCGGCCAGCGCCAGCACGTTGCCGATCACCGACGCCAGTGAAATTTCACCGATGCGCCGCCCGGCACCGCGGAAGTTGTGCCAGAACCAGTGTTTGCGGTAGGGCTGCACAAACTCGTCGATGCGCCCGTCGCGCCCGCGCGCCGCCACCCCGACCAGTACCACATTGCCGTCGCCCTGGGAGAGCAGCGAGGAGAGGTCAGCCTGCCGCAGGATGTCACCGCCGTCCTGCAGCCAATAGCCCGCCTGCCCCTCGGCATCCAGCGTCTCGATCACCGCTGTGCTGCCCTGCTCCAGCACCACAATCGCCGGCAGAATCTCCTGCCGCCAGCGCACCCGGTCGCGGTGCACCAGGCTCACCTGTAACCCCATCAGCCCGCTGAGACGCTCCAGCTGGCGCGCCTGGCTGAGCTGTTCGAACCAGCGCATCTGCTGGCGCAGGAACTGCGGGTCGGCGGGTTTGCCGAAGATCTCCGCCGATCTCACCATCGCGGCAATCCATGCATCGGTCGTTGTTTTCATATCCACACTCTCTCTGGTTTCCCGGCCGCGCCCTTGCCATGCCCGGCCGGGGAAAATATCAGGGTCACCCGCCCCGGCTACAGCGCGGGCAAGGTGTCGCCGCTCTGTTGCTGCCGGTCGATCCCCAGCATGTCGAGCAGGTTGTCCACGGCCGCCGCATAGCGCACCGTGCCGTCCCAGCCGTCATACAGCGCGCCGATGCGCATGGTGTCCGCCTGGAACACATCCTGCTCCACTGTCAGCAGGTCATTGAGGCTGCGCTTGCTGAGTTTGTACTCATCCTGGTAGACGCTGCGGGTATGGACGGCGCTCTCAAACTGCTCATCCCCCGCCTGCTGGCGCTGCTGCGCGCCGATCATGTCCGCGTAGGCGGTGGAGGCTTTCTGGTTGATGTCCAGCTTCGCCTTCTCCACCTCCGCCTGGGCCGCCTCGCGTTCGCCCTCGGCGGACTGCACCCGCGCGCTGATCGCCCCGCCCTGGTAGACCGGGGCCTCGACGGCCAGCTGCACCTGGTCGTCCCAGTAGGAGCGGGTGTCATTTTCATAGCGGGTGCGCCCCGCCTGCACCCGTAAGGTCGGCCAGTGCTCTGCCCGCTGCGACCTCACCCGCTGGATCGCCGCTTCCTGTTTGGCCTGCGCGCTGCGCACCAGTGCGCTGTTCTGGTAGGGGATACGGTCCAGCGCCACCTGCTGCTCCAGCAGGCTCTGCGGCAGATCGGGCAGGTTGTCGGAGACCACGCCGGTGAGCACCGTGAGCTGCGCCGAGGCGGAGCGCTGCTGGGCGCGGTACTGCTCCAGGGTGGCGCGCATCCCGGCGATGCGGGTCTGCGCCTGCAACACGTCGGACTGCGAGCTTAAGCCTGCGTCCGCGCGCATTTTGGCGGTGTCGCGCACCCGCTCCAGCGAGGCGATATTGTCCCGTGCCGCCAGCGTCAGCGCCTGGTAGCGCTTCACCTCCAGGTAGGTCTGGAGCGTGCTGAGGCCGACATCGGTCATGGTGCTGAACAGCGTGTAACGGTAGGAGGCCGAGAGCTGCTCCTGCTCGTCGATGGCGCCGCCGGTTTTGCCGAAGTCATACAGCAGCTGGCTCAGCTCGATGCCGCCGGAGGCGTTGTTATTGAGTTGCCCGGCCGAGTCCGTCTGGTTGGAGTGCCCGGCCGAGGCGTTAAGGGAAATCTGGGGGAACCAGGCGCTGCGCGCCTGTTTGAGGTCGCCTTCGCCGACGTGAATCTGTGCCGCGGCGGAGGCGATTTGTGGGTTGCGCGCGAAGGCCCGCAAAATGGCTTCGCGCAGGGTAAGGCTGGCCCGCTGCTCCTCGGTGGGTGCCGCCTGCCAGTGAAATTCCGGTTGTGTCTCGGCACGGGGGGCGCCCGCTGCCGTTATCCCTGTGATCCATAGGGTGCTGAGCAATACCCCAGCACACCGCCTGCCTTGTTTGGTCATTACCGACGCTACCCCATATTCGGTTCTTTTAGGTCATGCCGCACGGCGGCGGTTTCCGCCGCGCGGCGTGTGGTTTCCTTACAACTGTCAGGGGGCCGGGGGGTTGCCCCGGCCCCGGCGTCAGTACCTGTGGTCCCGGTGGCCTCCTTATGCCTGGTGTACCTGAATACCGTGCTGTACCAGCACATCCCCCAGGGTGTTGCTGCTGTCCAGTGAACTGTTGTGGTAAACGTCGAAGGTCAGGCCGTCCACCACCCGCTGGCCGGTGGTGGCCCAGGTGCTGCCGTCTCCCACCAGGGTGACCTGGCTGCCGTCCGCGCCGCGGATGAACAGGGTGTCCTCCGGTGAATCCTTCACGGTTTCCGCCTCATGCAGATCGAGCCGGATGCTGTTGGTGCCGCTCTGGCCGAGGTCAAAGATCTCGACGTGCTCCACTTTCAGCCCGAGCGCCACCAGATCAAGGTGTTGCCCGGTGCCCGCCAGTTGCAGGGTGTCGGTGCCCGCGCCGCCGTCAATGTGCAGGAAGTCCAGCGTGTGCAGCTGGATGACGTCGTTACCGGTGCCGCCCAGCGCCTCGCTGTCTGGCGTGGTGAGATCCAGCGTCAGCCCCCCGATAGAATAGGCGGTTTCGTCACTTTCTGCCGTGACCACCGCCGCGTTGGCGGTGGTGGTGTCACCGGCAGTGAGTGCCGTGGTGGCCAACGTGCTGTCAGACGCCTCCGCGGTGGTGGAGGCGACCTCACTGACACTCAGCGCCGACAGCGTGTGGACCGTTGTGTTGCTGCTGTCATCCCCGGTCGCCAGCGACGAGACATCATCACTCGCTGTCGCCACCATCAGTGTCTGTGCTTCGGCGGTTGCCGCGACCGGCAACAGCGAGCCGAGCAACAGCGTGGTGGTGACCGCCGCGGTGTTACCCGCCACATCCACCGCCGACACGGTGACAATCGAGTTGAGGTTGATCAGCAGCCCGCCCAGCAGCGACGAGGTGTAGTGCACACTGTAGCGGCCGAAGGCATCCACGGTGGTGGTCTGGCTCACCCCTTGCAGGGTGACCCTCACCCGCGAGCCTTGCGGCAGGTTCAGCGTCCCGCCGGAGACCGTCAGGCCGAACAGCAGGAAGTTGACCAGGTTGAGCACCGGGTCGACCGCCACCAGCGGCAGGTTATGGGTCACGGCGGTAAAGGTGCTGCTGGCGTTGGCGGTGTTGCCCGCTGCGTCGCTCACCGTGGCCGTGACAGTATGGCTGCCGTCGCTGATGTTGAGCAGCGTTGCGCTCGGCACCGACACGCTCCAGGTGCCGTTGCTGCCCACGGTGGTGGTCAGCACGTTCCCCGCCACGTTCACCGTCACCGTGCTGCCTACCGCATTGGTGGCAGTGCCGCTGATGGTTTCGTTGGTGCTGGCCTCGGCGAGGTTCAGGTAGCCGTCGCCGCCGAACACCGAGCCTAACGTCACGGTCGGCTGGGTGTGGGTGATCACCGAGACTGCCGCGCTGCCGCTGCCGCTGTTGTTGGCGGCGTTGGTGACGCTGGCGGTGACGGTGTAGTTACCGTCCGCCAGTGCCGCCAGTGCCGCCGCCGGGACGGAGACGCTCCAGGCACCGTTGCTGCCCACGGTGGTGGTGTAGGTGGTGCCGCCCAGCGTTACCCGCAGCGTCGATCCTTCGGCGTTGGTGGTGGTCCCGGTGATGGTCTGGGCCTGGCGCGCATCGGTGGCACTGATGGCGTTATCCCCAAACACCGAGGTCAGGGTCACGGTCGGCGGGGTCTGGGCGATCACGCTGACGGTACGGCTGGCGGTGCCGGTTGCGCCGTAGGGGTCAGTGACCGTGGCGTTCACCGTCTGGGTGCCGTTGGCCAGCCCGCTCAGGGAACCGGCCGGGACACTCAGTGACCAGGCCCCGTTGCTGCCTACGGTGGTGCTGTAGGTCGCGCCGCCCAATGTCACGCTGACGGCCGAGCCGGTCGCCGCGTTGGTGGTGGTGCCGCTGATGGTCTGCGCGATGCTGAGATCCGCCGCGCTCAGCACGCCGTCACCAAAGATGGTGTTGAGCGTCACGGTCGGGGTCACACGCGGCCCGACCTGCGCCCCGATGCTGGCGCTGGCGACGTTGCCGACCGGGTCAGTCACCGAGACGCCCACGGTGAGGTTGCCGGAGAGCAGCGTGCCGAGCACATCCGGCGTCAGCTGGGCGCTGAAGCTGCCGTTCTGCCCCACGGTGGCGGTGGTGACGATGTTGCCGACGTTGATCCGCACGGTGCTGCCTGCCGCCACGTTGCCCACGTTACCGCTGATGGTCTGGGTGGTCAGCGCTTCCAGCACGTTCAGGATATTGTCGCCGCCAAACACCGGGTTGAGGCTGATGGTCGGCAGGTTAGTGATGCCGACCAGCGCGGTGCCGCTGGTGCTGCTGGTGTTCCCGGCGGCATCGGTGACGCTGACGCCCACGGACAGGTTGCCGTCAGTGAGGGTACGCAGGATGGACGGCGTCAGCGCCAGGCTGAAGGTGCCGTCAGCGGCGGTGGTGGTGACATACTGCTGGCTGCCGATAGACACCACCACGCGTGAGCCCGCCTCCGCGTTGCCGACGGTCCCGCCAATCAGCTGGTTCACGGTGGCGTCTGCCGCGTTCAGCAGCGCGTCACCAAACAGCGGGTTAAGCGTAATGGTCGGCGCGGTGACATCCACCGTCAGCCCGGCGCTGGCGGTGGCGGTATTGCCGGCCGCCCCGTTCAGCGTCGCGCCCACGGTCAGGGGGCCGCTGGTCAGGGTGCCGAGGATGTCCGGCGTGATCACCGCGCTGAAGCTGCCGTTGCTGCCTACGGTGGCGTCAACGGTGCGGTTGACGAGGGAGAGCGTCACGGTGCTGCCCGGTGCGGCATTGGTGACCACGCCGCTGATGGTCTGGTTCACCAGCGCATCGGCGATGTTGAGCAGCCCGTCGCCGAAGATCGGGTTCAGGGTCAGGGTCGGCTGGAGGTTGAAAATGCCTACCGTGGTCGTGCTGGAGGCGACGTTGCCTGCCGGGTCAACCACCGTGAGGCCGAGGTTGAGGTTGCCCCCGGCCAGCGCCGTGAGGTCGGCGGCCGGCAGCGTGACGCTCCAGTTGCCGTCGGCACCCACCACGCTCTGGTAGGCGCGCGTCCCCAGGGTCACGGTCACGGTCGAGCCTGCGGCAGCGTTGATCACCCCGCCGATGGTCTGCCCGGCCAGGGATTCCGCCACGTTCAGCAGGTTATCCCCGCCGAACAGCCCGGTGAGTTCGCCCACTACCGGCACCGCATCGACAATGGCAGTCACGGTCTGGCCCACAGTGCGGGTGTTACCCGCGGCGTCGGTCAGGGTGACATCCACGGCCAGCGGGCCGTCACTGAGCAGCCCGAGCACGCTCGGCGGCACCACAATGGCAAACTGGCCGTTCTGGCCGACGTCGGCGGTGAGGGTCGTCCCGCCCAGGGTCACGGCCACGGTAGCGCCGATCCCGGCGGAGGTCGCCACCCCGCTGATGGTCTGCGCTACGGCGGTATCCAGCGCGTTCAGGGTGTTGTCGCCGAACACCGAGTCCACCACCAGGTTCAGCGCACTGTTGACCACTTTGTTCACGGTCACGGTGGCGGCGGTGGTGTTCCCGGCCGCATCGCCGACCCGCAGCCCCAGCACCAGCGGCCCTTCGGTCAGGCTGCCGAGCACTTCCGGCGTCAGGTCGAGGCTGAAGGTGCCGTTCGCTGCCACCACGCCGGTGGCCAGCGGGCTGCCGTCGCCGAGGTAGAGGCCGACGGTCTGCCCTTCGGCCCCGGAGGCAGTCCCGGTCAGCACCTGCGTCACCAGAATGTCGGCGGCGTTGAGGATGTTATCCCCGGCCAGCGCTTCCACGGTGATCAGCGGCGCGGCGGTGTCCACCGTCAGGGTCTGGGTCTGGCTGGTGGTGTTGCCCGCCACGTCACTCACGGTGGCGGTGATCGGGTAGCTGCCGTCAGCCAGCGCCTGCAGCGCGGAGGAAGGCACGGTGGTTGCCCAGGTGCCGTCCGCCTGCACCACGGCGCGGTAGGTGTTGCCGTCCAGCGTCAGGGTCACCGTCTGCCCGGCGTCCGCGGCCGAGACGGTGCCGCTCAGGGTCTGGCCGCTGTTCTGCTCACCGGCATTCAGGATGTTATCCCCGGTGAACGGATCCAGCGTCAGGGTCGGCGCGGCGCGGTCCACCAGCACCGTGGTGGTGCCGGTCAGGGTGGTGGTCGCCGTGGTCAGGGTGACCGTCAGCGTCTGGGTGCCGTCCGGCAGGCTGGCGGCAGTGTTCGGTACGCTGACGCTCCACTCGCCGTCGGTACCGGAGATCGGCGTACTGCCGAGCACGGTGCCGTCAGCACGGGCCACCGTGACGGTGCCCACGCTGCCGGTCGCCAGCCGGAAGAAGCGGCCGGTCAGGGCCAGGGTGGCGGCATCTGTGGCGTTGATGATGTTGTCGCCGCCCAGCGCCACCACGGCGATGTCCGGCGCGGCAGGCGGGGTGAGATCCACCGCCACCGGCAGCGTGGTGCCGCTGGTGTTGCCCGCCAGGTCAGTGATGGTGACGCCGATCGCCCCGGCATCTTCCAGCCCTGCCAGCAGCGCCGGGGTCAGGTTCACGGACCAGCTGCCGTCCGCCGCCACAATGCCGGTCTGGGTCGCCTCCCCGATGGTCACGGTGATGACGTCCCCCGCTTCGGCATTGGTGGTGGTGCCGCTCAGGGTCTGGGTGGTGAAGCTCTCCACATAGTCCAGGGTATCGCCTGCGGAGAAGACCAGCCCATCCACCGCCGGGACGGTGGTATCAATCAGCACGCTGTCAGAGAGCCGGGCCGGGTTGCCTGCGCTGTCGGTGACATCCAGGATCAGCGGCTGGTTGCCCTGCCCGAGGAGGCCGAGCTGCGCCGAAGAGAGCGGCAGCGTCCAGGTGCCGTCCTCGGCCACGGTGGCGGTGTACGGCGTGCCGCCCAGCGTCACGGTGGCGGTCTGCCCGGCCCCGGTGGCCCCGGTGGTACCACTCATCACGATGCCGCTGGCCACGGCGGCGGCGTTAATCACCCCCTCGCCGGAGGCCACCGAGAAGGTCGGCTGCGGCGCGGTCAGCACCGCGGTGAAGGCGAGCACATCGGTGGCGATGTTGCCGGCCTGGTCAATCAGCGTCACATCCAGCTCATGCGGGCCGCTCGGCAGGCCGCTGAGCGCCCCGGCCGGCAGGGTCACCGTCCAGTTGCCCTGCGCGTCCACCGTGCCGATGTAGCTGATGCCGTCCAGGTCAAGGGTAAGCTGCGCCCCCTGGCCGACGCCCACCTCACCGGTATTCCCGGTGATGGTCACGACACCGGCCGCCTCGGCGATATTGAGCACGCCATCGCCGAACGGCGTGTCGATCACCGGGTCAAGCGGGGTCAGGCTGGCGACGAAGTCGAGCGACGTGGTGCTGGTGTTATCGGCAAAGTCACTGGCGGTGACCAGCAGCGTGTGCGTGCCGTCGGACAGGGCCTGCAACTGCGCCGGGGTAAGATCCAGCGTCCAGTCGCCGTTGGCGGAGACAGTGGCCGCAATCGGCGCGCCGCCGTCAATAGAGACAGTGACCGTCTGGCCGTCGCCGTTGAGGCCGGTTTTGCCGCTCAGGGTCTGCCCGGCCGCCGCTTCCGCGATGTTGAGCTGCGCATCGCCGAACGGCGCGTTCAGGCTCGCCACCGGCAGGTTATTGATGGCGATAAACAGGTCACCGCCCAGGGTCGAGGTGTTCCCCACTGCGTCCGTCACGGTGACGGAACCCGGCCATGCGCCGTCCGGCAGCGTGGTCAGCAGCGCCGGGGAGAGGGTGAGTGACCAGTCGCCGGTGTCAGGGTTGACATCCGCCGGGTAGAGCGTCCCGTTGACGTTCACCACCACCGTCTGCGCACCGGTGATGCCGGTGGTCCCGCTGAGCGCCCCGCCCTGCGCCGCCTCAACGGCATTGATGATGCCGTCCCCGAACGGCAGGTTGAAGGTGACATCCGGCAGGGTATTGACGATGGCGGTGAAGTCCGTGCTGATGTCGGAGGTGTTGCCCGCCCGGTCAACCACTGACAGCGCCAGGGTGTGGGTGCCGTCGCTGAGGCCGGAGAGCTGTTCGGCCGTCAGCGTCGCGCTCCAGATGCCGCCCTCATCCACGGTGGTGGTGATGGGCTGCCCATCCAGCGTCAGGGTCACGGTCTGGCCGCTGCCGGTGACGCCGGTGGAGCCGCTGATCACCTGGTCACTGGCCGCTTCCGCGGCATTCAGCAGGCCGTCGACGAACGGCGTGTTGAGCACCGCCACAGGCACGGCGCTGACCAGTTGTTCCACGCTGGTACTGATACTGGCCGGGTTACCCGCCAGATCCGCCGCCGAGACCAGCACCTGCTCGGCCCCGTCGCCCAGCGGCGTCAGGGTGTTGGCCGGGATGATCAGGTTCCAGGTGTTGTCGGCGTTCAGGGTGGTGGCAAAGGTCAGGCTGCCGTAGGTCACGGTGATGGTGGTGCCCGCTTCCAGGTTGGTGGCGGTGCCGCTCAGCACCTGGTCAGCCGCGGCTTCCGCCGCACTGACCAGGCCGTCGCCGAACGGCGTGTCCAGGGTCAGTGACGGCAGGGTATTGATGGCGATGCCGACCGGGAAGGTCTGGGTTGCCACGTTGCCGCTGCCGTCCGTCACGGTCACGACCAGCGAGGCCGGGCCGTCCGGGAGCTGTTGCAGCTCACCGGCCGGGATGGTCAGGCTGTAGCTGCCGTCCGCGGCGGCCACCACGCTGTAGGTGATGCCGCTCAGGGTGGCGGTGACCGGCAGACCCGCTTCGGCGGTGCCGTTGATGGTCAGCCCGGCCAGCGCTTCGGCCTGGTTGAGGATCGCATCCGTGCCGAGGCTGGTGGTGACATCCAGCAACGGGATGGTGGTGTCCACGGTGAAACTTTCGCTGCCGGTGGCCGGGTTGCCCGCGGCATCACTGCCGGTAACCGTAACGCTGTTGGCCCCCTGCGGCAGGGTTTGCAGGTCGATCGCCGGGACCACCACGCTCCAGCTGCCGTCAGCATTGACGGTGGCGGCGTAGTCCAGCCCGTTGCCGAGGCTGACGGTCAGCGTGCCCCCTTCCGGCACGTTCTGGCTGCTGCCGGTGATCGTCAGGTCGTTCAGCACCTCCTGGGCGTTGAGCACCCCGTCACCGCTGACCGGGTCAAGGGTCACGGACGGCAGGCTCGCCGCCTGCGCCACCAGCGTGAACTGGCCGAGGTTGTTGGCCGGGTTGCCCGCCACGTCAGCGGCGCTGACGGTAAAGGTCTGGGTGCCGTCAGCCAGCGCGGCCAGGGCGGCCTGCGGCACGGTGACACTCCAGGTGCCGTCTGCGGCCACGGTGCCGGTAAAGGTCTGGTCTGCCAGCGTCAGCGTCACCACCTGCCCGGCCGGGAGGTTGGTGCTGCTGCCGGTGACGAGCACATCCGCCGCGGCTTCCGCCTGGTTGACGAAGTTATCCCCGCTGACGGCGACCACGGTAAGGGTCGGCAGATCGGCGGCGGAGGCGTCCACCGTCACGGTAACGCTCTGCGTGACAGGGTTGCCCGCCGCGTCCAGCAGGGTCACGGTGGCCGGGTAGCTGCCGTCGGCCAGCGTCTGGGTCACGCTGTTGGGCAGGGTGATGCTCCAGCTGCCGTCCGCCTGCACCTGCGTCTGGTAGGTCTGGTTAATGAAATCAACGGTGACGGTCTGCCCCGCCTCCGCGGCGCCGGTGGTGCCGCTGAACAGCACGCTGCCGGTGATTTCGGCGGCGTTGATGATGTTATCCCCCGCTACCGGCGTCACATTCAGCACCGGGGCGCTGTAGTCGACGATGATCGCGCTCTCGGTGACGCCCTGGTTGCCGAAGGCATCGGTCACGGTGACCAGCACCGGCTGGGTGCCTTCCGGCAGGGCCTGCAACACCGCCGGTTGCAGCGTCAGCGTCCAGTTGCCGTCGGCGTCCACGGTCGCCGGGTAGTCCACGCCCGCGAAGTTAATCACCACGCTCTGGCCGCTGCCCGCCACGCCGCTGTTACCGGTGAAGACCTGCGGCACGGCCGCCTCGGCGGCGTTGAGGTAGCTGTTTTGCAGCGGGGTATCCACCTGCGGCAGCGGCAGTGAGGCCGCCAGCGTGAGGGTGTTGGTGCTGGTGCTGCTGTTCCCGGCCGCATCCGTGAGGGTCACGGTGAGCGGGTAGCTGCCGTCCGGCTGCCCGGCCAGCGCCCCGGCCGGGATATCCAGCGTCCAGCTGCCGTCGCCCTGCACCGCCGCCGTATAGCTGACGCTGTTCAGGGTCACGGTCACGGTCTGGCCCGCTTCCCCGGCCGGTGCGGTGCCGCTGACGGTAAACGGCTGCTGCACTTCGGTGGCGTTAAGGGCGTTGTCGGTGGCGACCGCCGCAACCGTCAGCACCGGCGCGGTGAAGTCCACCGTCAGGCTGCTGCTGGTGGTGACGCTGTTCCCGGCGATGTCCGTGGCGGTCACGGTCACCGGGGTGGTGCCTTCCGGCAGGGTCAGCAGGTCAGCGGACGGCAGGGTCGCCGTCCAGCTGCCGTCGTTGTTGACCTGGGCGTTATAGGTAAAGCCGCCCAGGGTAACGACCACTGTCTGGCCGTCACCGCTGATGCCGGTGGAGCCGGAGAGGTACTGGTCTTGTGCGGCATCTGCCGAGCCAAGGAAGCCGTCACCCAGCGGGGTGCTGACCACCGGTGCAGGCAGGCTGGTGATATGGACGTTGATGTCCTGGGTCTGGGTCAGCGTGGTGCCGCCCAGATCCGTGACGGTGGCCGTCAGCGGTACGATGCCGTCCGGCAGGCCGGCCACATCGGCCGCCGGCACGGTGAAGCTCCAGCTGCCGTCGGCATTGACGGTGGTGGTGTAGCTGTTGCCGTCAAAGGTCAGCGCCAGCGTCGCCCCTGCCGCCACATTGGCGGTGGCCCCGCTGAGCACGATGTCGCCGGTGGCTTCCTGAGCATTGATGGCGTTGTCGCCGCTGACCGGGTCAAAGGCGATGCCGCCCTGCTCGAGGTTCACGGTGACCGAGCTGCTCTGCACCGCCGGGTTGCCGTAGATGTCAGTGACACGCGTTTCGATGATCACCTGTTCGCCGCTCGCCAGCCCGGCCAGCGCCGTCTGCGGGATGGTGACGCTCCAGCCGCCGCCGGAGGTGACGGTGGTGGTGTAGTCGGTGCCGTTGAAGCGCAGGGTCAGGGTCTGGCCCGCCTCCACGCCCACGGTGCTGCCGGTGATCACCTGGTCTGCCAGCACTTCCGCGCCGTTGAGCACGTCATCGCCGGTCAGGGCATCGCGGGTGATGGCGATGTCGAGGTTACGCGCCACCTGAAGTTGATCCGTCAGGGTGGTGACATTGCCGGAGGCGTCAGTGACGCTGACGGTGACCGGGTAAGTCCCGTTCGGCATCTGGTTCAGGCCGCTGAGGAACAGCGTCCAGGTACCGTCCTGCTGCACTTCCGCCTGGTACGGCACATCAAACAGGGTGACCACCACCGTCTGGCCCACGGCATCAGTGGTGCCGCTGATGGTGGTGTTGGTGTCGCTGTTGATCAGGATATTGTCACCGGCGATCGGGTCGAGGGTCAGGGTCGGCGGGGTAAAGTCGACCTCGAAGGTGGCCTCGGTCTGGTTAGTGTTCCCGGCGGCGTCGGTGGCCGTCACGATCAGGCTGTTGGTGCCGCCCGCCAGCCCGGTCAACAGGGCGGAAGGCAGCGTGGCGCTCCAGGCACCGGTGTTGTCTACCACCGCATTGATCTGCTGCCCGGCCAGGGTGACCACCACCGTCTGGCCGTTGCCGGTCACGCCGGTGCTGCCGGCGATGCTCTGGCCGAGGCTTTGCGCCGCCTCGCCGCTGCTCAGCACGCCGTCAGCAAACAGGTCGTTGACGACCGGCACCGGCACCGGCGTGGTGAACACGCCCAGGGTGACGTCGGTGGTCTGCACCGTGCCGCCGTTGTCGGTCACGCTGGCCGACAGCAGCAGGTTGCCGTCCGTGAGCAGCGCCGCATCCTCCGCCGGGACGGTGGCCGTCCAGCTGCCGTCCGCGCCGACGTCGGCGGTGTAGGTCACCCCGTTCAGCGTCACGGTCACGGTGGCCCCCCCGGCCACGTTGGCGGTGTTACCGCTCAGGGTAATGGCCGCGCCCGCTTCGGCGGCGTTGATCAGGTTGTCACCGGTAACCGGGTTGATGCTGATCCCGCCCTGGGCGTTGTTGAGGGTGATCGGGCGGCTGGTGGTCGCCAGGTTGCCCGCCACATCCGCCACCCCGGCGCTGAGGGTCTGTGCCCCGTCAGCCAGCAGGGCGAGGTCGGCCGCCGGGATGGTCACTGACCAGACGCCGCCCGCCTGCACCTGCGCGGTGTAGGTGTTGTCGCCCAGGGTGATCTGCACGCTCTGGCCGGTTTCCACATTCTGCGCCACGCCGCTGATGAGCTGCGCGCTCTGAATCTCCGCGCCGTTGAGGATGTCATCCCCGGCGACGGCGTTGATGGTGATTTGCGGCAGGTTGGCGGCCGCGCCATCCAGCGTCAGGGTCTGGATCAGGGTGGAGGTGTTGCCGGAGATGTCCGTCAGGCTGACCGACAGGTCATAGTTGCCGTCCGGCAGGTTGGCCAGCGCGCTCGGCGGCAGGGTCAGGCTCCAGCCGCCCCCCGGCTGCACGGTGGCGTCATAGGAGATGCCGTTGAACAGGATGGTCACGGTGACCACCTCACCCACTTCCGAGCCGCTGCCGCTGACCACCACCCCGGCCGCAATCTCGCTGGCGTTGGCGATGTTGTCATTGGCGATCGGGTTCACCACCACGGTCGGCGCGGTGAAGTCGAGCTGCGCGCTGCCGTTGAGGGTGGCAGTGTTGCCCGCCAGATCGCTGACGGTAATCGGCAGCGTAGTGGTGCCTTCCGGCAGGTTGCTCAGCGCCTGCGGCGGCAGGGTCAGGCTCCAGAGGCCGTTCTCGTCCACGGTGCCGGTGTAGAGCGTGCCGCCCAGCGTCAGGCTGACGCTCTGCCCGGCACCGCTCACGCCGGTGGAGCCGGTGAGGGTCTGGCTGACCAGCGCCTCATTGCTGTTGAGGATACCGTCGCCGAACGGCAGATCCAGCGTCGGGACAGGCAGGTTATTGATGAGGACAGTGAGCGTGGCGTCCGTGGTCACCGGGTTACCGGCGCTGTCGGTACTGGTGACCGTCACGGTCTGCGGGCCGTCCGGCAGCAGGGCCAGTGCCGCAGCCGGTACGGTGACGCTCCAGCCTCCCTGCGCATCCCCCAGGGTGGTGGTGTAGGTCTGGCCGTTCAGCGTCACGGTGATGAGCGCCCCCGCCGGGACATCCAGCGAGGTGCCGCTGATCACCAGATCGTTGGCGGCCTCTTCGGCGTTCAGCAGGTTGTCCCCGGCCAGCGGGCTGAGGCTGAGGCCGCCCTGGTCGAGGTCAACGGTCAGGCTGCTTTCCGCCGTGCCGGGGTTACCGGCGACGTTCTGCACGCTGGCACTGATGGTGACCGTGCCGTTGCTGAGCAGGCGCAGGTCGTTGGCCGGCACCTCGGTGCTCCAGCTGCCGTCCGGCTGCACGGTGGCGGTGTAGCTGCGGTCGTTCAGCGTCAGCGTCACCACCTGCCCGGCCTCCACATTGCTTACGGTGCCGCTCAGCAGCTGGGTGGTGTTCTGCTCCGCGCCGTTGAGCACGTTGTCACCGGCAAACGGATCGAAGGTGATCTGCGGGGCGTTGGCCGGATCGGTGGCCAGGGTCACGGATCCGGTGACGCTGGTGCTGTTGCCTGCATCATCGGTAATGGCGGCGGTGATCGGGTAGCTGCCGTCCGGCAGCCCGGCCAGCGCGCCTACCGGCAGCGGCACGCTCCAGGTGCCCTCTTCCGTGACGGTGGTGGTGTAGGTTTCGCCGTTCAGCGTCACCGTGACCGTGGCCCCGGCCGCGCCGTTCTGCGGGATGTCCGCCGAGGTCCCGCGCAGGACTACCTCACCTGCCGCCTCGGCGATGTTGATGATGTTGTCATTGGAGATCGGGCCGATGCTCAGCCCCGGCGCGGTGAAGTCCACGGTAAAGGCACCGGTGGCCTCGCTGCTGTTGCCCGCCGCGTCCGTGGCGGCAATGGTGAAGTTCACCAGCCCGTTGGTCAGGGACTGCAACACCTCCGCCGGGATGTCGGCGCTCCAGAAGCCGTTCTCATCCACGGTCGCGGTAAAGTTCTGCCCGGCCAGCGTCACGGTGACGCTCTGCCCGGTGCCGCTGACGCCGGTCTGCCCGGTGAGCGCCTGCCCGGCCGCCGCCTCGCTGATGCTCAGGTAGCCGTCACCGAACGGCGTGAGGCTGATCGGGGCCGGCAGGTTGTTGACCAGCACCACCAGATCCTGGCTGTCGGTCACAGTCGCGCCGTTGTTGTCGACGGCACTGGCGGTGACGCTGTAGGTGCCGTCCGCCAGCCCGGCCAGATCATCCGCCGGGATCTCCACGCGCCAGCTGCCGTCCGCGTTGACGGTGGAGGTGTAGGTCTGGTCGTTAAAGGTAACAGTGACGGCGTTGCCTTCCGCCACGCCCACCGCCACGCCGCTGACTGCCAGCGGTTCACCGGCCTCTGCGGCATTAAGGAAGTTGTCACCGGCAAGGGTGTCGATCGCCACCGCCTCCTGGCCGGTGACCACGGTAAGGGTCTCTTCCGCGGTGATGCTGTTCCCGGCGAGGTCAGCCACCGTGGCGGTCAGGGTAGCGGAGCCGGTGCCCAGCAGCGCCAGATCCGCCGCCGGGACAATCAGGCTCCAGCTGCCGTCCGCCTGCACGGTGGTGGTGTAGGTCTGGTTGTTGAGGGTCACGGTGACCGTCTGCCCCGCTTCCACATTGGTGGTGGTGCCGGTCAGGGTCTGGGCCACGCCGATCTCGGCGCTGTCCAGCTCGTTGTCACCGGTGAACGGATCCAGGGTGAGCTGCGGCAGATCGGTGGCGTCGACCGTCACCGTCTGGCTGACGGTGGTGACGTTGCCCGCGGCATCGGTCAGGGTGGCGGTCAGCGGCAGGTTGCCCGCCAGCCCCGCCAGCGCGTCGGCCGGGATCGCCACACTCCAGCTGCCGTCACCGCCCACGGTGGCAGTGTAGGTCTGGTCGTTAAAGGTCACGGTCACGGTGCCGTCGAGGTTATCGGACTGGCCGGTGACGGTGATCCCCGCCTGCACTTCAGTCTGGTTGAGGATGTTGTCGCCGGTGACCGGGTCGATCGCCAGCGTCGGCGCGGTGACATCCACCGGCAGCGTGCCGGTCGCGGTGCTGATGTTGCCGGCCGCATCCGTGACGGTCACCGCCAGCGGGTAGTCGCCGTCCGTCAGCGCCTGCAGGGCGGAGGCCGGTACCGCCACACGCCAGTTGCCGTCGCCGTCCACCAGCCCGGTGAAGGTCTGGCCGTTCAGGGTCAGGGTCACGGTCTGGCCGTCACCGCTGACGCCGGTGCTGCCGGTAAGCGCCAGCTCCGCCTGCGCGGCGTCGCCGTTCAGGGTGGCCGGGGCATCCAGCACCGCCTGCGGCAGATTGGTGATATGGACATCCAGCGTGGCGGTGGCGCTCTCGCCGGTGCCGCCCGCATCGGTCACGGTGGCGGTGACGCTGTTGAGGCCGTCCGGCAGGCCGCCGACGTCAGCGGCCGGAACGGTGACCGACCAGCTGCCGTCCGCGTTCACGGTGGTGGTGTAGGTAACGCCCGCCAGCACCACGCTGACGCTGCTGCCCGCGGTGACGTTGGCGGTGGTGCCGCCGATCACCAGCGGCTGGCCGCTTTCTGCCTGGCTCAGGGCGTTGTCGCCGGAGATGGCATCAATCGCGATGCCGCCCAGATCGGTGTTGACCACCAGCACGTCACTGACGGTGCCGGGGTTACCGGCCGCATCGTTGACGCTGGCGGTGACGGTGAAGCCGCCGTTGGTGAGCTGCGCCAGATCGGCGGCCGGGACGGTGACCTGCCAGTTACCGCTGGCCTGCACGGTGGCGGTGTAGCTGATGCCGTTCAGCGTGACGGTGACGGTCTGCCCTTCGACGCCGCCGGTGGCGGTGCCGCTGATGACCAGCGGGACAGCCTGTTCCGCAGCGTTGAGGATGTCATCCCCCGCCAGGGTGTTGAGGGTCAGCACAGGGGCGGTGAGATCCACCACCGCAGTGCCGCTGGTGGTGCTGGTGTTGCCGCCCGCATCCGCCACCTGCACCTCAACGGTGACCGGCGAGGCGCTTTCTGACAGCTGTTGCAGCACCGCGACCGGCACGGTCACGTTCCAGACGCCGTCATTCCCCACGGTACCGGTGAGCGTAGTGCCCGCCAGGGTAACGGTCACGGTCTGCCCCGCCCCGCTAACGCCGGTGCGGCCGGTCAGGGTCTGGGCGGCGGTCACATCCTGCGCATTGAGGAAGCCGTCACCAAACGGGGTGTCGAGAGAGGCCACCGGCACCGGGCTAACATAGAGGGAGATCGGCAGTTCGTTGGTGGTGGTGTTGCCGTCAAGATCGGTGGTGCTCACGGTGGCCACCACGGTGCCGCTGCCCACTGACTGGGCCACCTCCGCCGGCACGGTGACGCGCCAGCCGCTGCTGGCGACACGGCTGAAGAAGCTGCGCCCGGCAAAGGAGAAGGTTACCAGGGCGTTTTCCGCCACATTGGAGACGCTGCCCTGCACCACCAGATCGGTGGCGGCCTCGGCGGCGTTGATGCGGTTGTCGGTGGCGATGGTGTCAATGGCGATGCCGCCCAGGGTCTCGACCACAGTGACGCTCTGTTCGGCCGCGGTCGCGGTGTTACCGGCGCTGTCACTGACCGTGGCGGTGACGGTGCTGGCCCCGGCAGGCAGGGCGGCGATGTCCGCCGCCGGCACAATCACGCTCCAGCTGCCGTCCCCCTGTACGGTGGCAGTGTAAGTCAGGTTGTTGAAGGTCAGGGTCACCTGCTGGCCCGGCTCGACGTTGGTGGTGGTGCCGCTCAGGGTCTGCGAGACCTGGTGCTCCGCCTCAGTCAGCTGGTTGTCGCCGCTGACGTTGTCCAGCGTCACGGTCGGCAGGGAGTCCTCATCGGCGTTGATCACCACTGGCTGGGTCGTGGTGGTGGTGTTGCCGTTGGCATCGGTAAGGGTGGCGGTCAGCGGGTAGGTGCCGTCCGGGAAGGCACCGCCCGCGCTGAGCGCACCGGCAGGCAGGGTCAGCGTCCAGCTGCCGTCGGTGCCGGTGTCCGCGGTAAAGGTCTCGCTGCCCAGCGTCACGGTCACAGTGCTGCCGGGCAGTGAGGAGGTGCCGGTCAGGGTCACGCCCGCCTGCGCCTCGGCGTAGTTGATGACGTTGTCATCGGCAATAGTGCCGACGGTCAGCGTCGGCGCGGTGAGGGCCACGGTCGGGGTCTGGCTGGTGGTGGCGCTGTTGCCCGCCACGTCACTCACGGTGACCTCAATGGTGGTGGTGCCGTCCGCGAGCGCCTGCAACGCGGCGGCCGGCAGGCTCACCGTCCAGTTGCCGTCGTTGTCGACACTGCCGGGGTAGGTGGTGCCGTCCAGCGTCACGGTCACGGTCTGCCCCGCCCCCGCTGCGCCGGTGGTGCCGGAGAGTGTCTGGTCGGCGGCCGCCTCCTCGATATTCAGCACGTTATCGCCGAACGGCGTGTCAAAGGTCGGGGCCAGCGGGCTGGTGACGTAGTTGCCGATCTCCACGCTGTTGCTGGTGCCGTCCGGGGCGGTGACCACCAGCAGCAGCGGGTTATCCGTCCAGGCCAGCACGTCCGCTTCCGGCACATCCACGCTCCAGCTGCCGTCGGCGGCGGTGGTGGCGGTGTAGGTCTGCCCGGCGAGGGTCAGCGTCAGGGCGGTGCCGGCAGGCAGGCTGTCGGCGGTGCCGCTCAGGGTGATGCCGCCCACTGCTTCATCGGCGTTCACCAGGTTGTCGCCGGTGACCGGGTCGATGACGATCAGGTTGCTGCTGCCGACCACCGTGACCGGGGTGGTGCTGCTGTCGCTGTTCCCGGCCGGGTCGGTGGCGGTGACCGTCAGCGGGGTGCTGCCCGGCGGGATCGCCTGCAGATCGGCGGCCGGAATCGTGGCGCTCCAGGTGCCGTCCGGCTGCACGGTGGCGGCGTAGTCAACGCCGTTCAGGTTCACCACCACAGACTGGCCGCTGCCGGTCACGCCGGTGCTGCCGGTCAGCGTCTGGTCAACCGCCGCTTCCGGCCCGCTCAGGGTGCCGTCGCCGAACGGCGCGTCGGCTACCGGCTCCGGCAGGGTGGTGATGCGGGTGTCAATGTCGACACTGCTGCTCAGCGGGTTACCGGCGGCATCGGTGGCCGTGACGGTCAGGGTGTTGGTGCCGTCCGGCAGGGCGGCCACGTCGGCCACCGGCACGGTGATTGTCCAGCTGCCGTCTGCGCCGACGGCGGCGGTGTAGGTGCGCTCATTCAGCGTCACGGTGACCGGGCTGCCTTCCGCCACATTGGCGGCGCTGCCGGTGAGCACCAGCGGCGCGGTCGCCTCGGTGGCGTTGATGCGGTTATCCCCGGCGATTGGATCGAGGGCCAGGCCGCCCAGGGTGTTGTTCACGATCAGCGTCTGGCTTTCACTGACGCTGTTGCCCGCCGCATCCGCCACGGTGGCGGTCACGGTCAGCCCGCCGTTGGCGAGCTGCGCCAGATCGGCGGCCGGGATCTCCACCTGCCAGCTGCCGCCGGAGAGCACCGGCGCGCTGTAGGTGACACCGTTCAGGGTCACGGTGACCGCCTGCCCCGGCTCCACGCCGAAGGCGGTGCCGCTGAGGATCTGCGTGACCTGCTGTTCAGCGGCGTTGAGGATGCCGTCCCCGGCGACCGGGTTCAGGGTCAGGGTCGGCGCGCCGAAGTCCACCGGCAGGCTGCCGGACAGGGTGTTGCTGTTCCCGGCGGCGTCGGCGGCCACCACGCTGTAGGGCACGCTGCCGTCCGGCAGCGCCTGCAGGTCTGCGGCCGGAACCACCAGGCTCCAGCTGCCGTCGGCGGCCACGGTGGCGTTATAGGCCACGCCGCCCAGGGTCAGCGTCACCGCCTGCCCTGCCCCGGTCACGCCGGTGTTGCCGGTCAGCGTCTGGTCAGTGGCGGCTTCCGCCAGGTTCAGGACGCCATCCCCCAGCGGCGGGTTGATGGTCACCACCGGCTGGGTGGCGATGGCAGTGGTGATAGTCGTGCTGGTGGTCAGGGCCGCGCCGTTGTTGTCCGTGGTGGTGACGGTCACCGGGTAGCTGCCGTCACCCAGAAGCTGCGCATCTGCGGCAGGCACGTTGACGCTCCAGCTGCCGTCCGCCTGGGTAATGGCGCTGTAGGTGATGCCGTTCAGCGTCACGTCGACAGTGGTGCCTTCCGCCACATTCAGGGTGGTGCCCTGCAGGGTCAGCCCGGCCGCGGCTTCGGCGGCGTTGATCAGGTTATCCCCGGTGACGGCATCGATCGCCACACCGCCCTGCGTCGGGATCACGCCGATGCTGAGCGGGGTGCTGGTGGCCGGGTTACCGGCGGCGTCGGTGGCCTGGACGGTAATGTCAGTGGTACCGGCCGGGAGCGCGCCCAGCTCCTCCGCCGTGAGGGTGAGCTGCCAGCTGCCGTCCGCCTGGACGACCGCCGTGCGTTGCAGCGACGCGCCGATGTTGATGGTCAGCGTCTGCCCCGCTTCCATGTTGGTGGTGGTCCCGCTCAACACCTGTGCGGTGGCCAGCTCAGCGCCGTCGACGGTGTTATCCCCGGCGAAGGCATTGATGCTCACCGTCGGCGCGGCGGCCGGGTCAGCGTGCAGGTAGAGGGTCTGGGTGACCGTGGCCGGGTTCCCGGCGGCGTCGGTGGTGGTGACCTCCAGCGGGTAGCTGCCTGCCGGGTAGGTCAGGGTATTGGCCGGGATGGTGGCCGTCCAGCTGCCGTCGGCGGCGATCACCGGCGTATAGGCAACGCCGTTCAGGGTGACGCTTAACGGCGCAGCCGGGTCACTGGTGGTGCCGCTGACGACGATGTCCGCCTGCCCTTCCGCGATGTTGATGGTCTGGTCACCGGCGACCGGGTCCACCGCCAGCACCGGCGCGGCGGTGTCATTGGTGACGGTGGCGGTCAGCGGCGTGACGTTGCCGGCGGCATCGGTGATCGCCACGTCGAGGGTGGTGGTGCCCTGCGGCAGCGCCTGCAGCGTTTCCGACGGCACGGTCACCGTCCAGTTGCCTGCCGCGTCCACGCTGCCGGTGTAGGTGGTGCCGCCCAGCGTCACGGTGACGCTCTGGCCCACGCCCGCCGTCCCGGTGGTGCCGCTCAGCACCAGATCGGCACCGGCATCGGCGGCGTTGATGATGTTATCCCCAGTGACCGGGTTCAGGGTCGGCTGCCCGGCCACGGTCAGGGTGGCGCTGGCGTCAGCCGCCACGCCGCCGGCGGTGCTGACGGCGGCGGTCAGGGTAGTAGTGCCCGCCGCGAGCTGCGCCAGATCGGCGGCCGGGACGGTGGTGCTCCAGCTGCCGTCCGCGTTGACGGCGGCGGTGTAGGTGATGCCGTTCAGCACCAGCGTCACGGTCTGGCCCGCTTCCACGCCGGTGGTGGTGCCGCTCAGGGTCTGGTCAGCGAGCACTTCGGTACGGTCGATCACGTTATCCCCGGTGAACGGGGCCAGGGTCAGGGTCGGTTGCGCCGCGCTCAGGTTAACAGTGATGGTTTCGCTGTCAGCGGCCTGGACGCCCGCCAGCGTGGTGACGGTGGCGGTCAGGGTGGTGGTGCCCGCCGCAAGCTGCGCCAGATCGGCGGCCGGGACGGTGGTGCTCCAGCTGCCGTCGGCATTCACGGCGGCGGTGTAGGTGATGCCGTTCAGCACCAGCGTCACGGTCTGCCCCGCTTCCACACCGGTGGTGGTGCCGCTCAGGGTCTGGGCGCTCTGCGCCTCGGTGCCGTCGACCACGTTATCCCCGGCGAACGGGGCCAGGGTCAGGGTCGGCAGGGTCGCGCCGGTGGTGTTCAGGGTGACGCTCTGGGTCACGGTAGTGGTGTTACCGGCGGCATCGGTCAGGGAGGTGGTCAGCAGATAGGTGCCGTTGGCGAGGCCGTTCAGCGCCCCGGCCGGGAGGGTCAGGCTCCAGCTGCCGTCCGCGCCCACGGTGCCGGTGTAGGCGGTGCCGTTCAGGGTTACGGTGACGGTCTGCCCCGCCTCGCTGGCGGAGGCGGTGCCGCTGATGGTCAGGGGTTGGGCCGCTTCGTTGGCGTCGATCAGGTTGTCACCGGCCACCGGATTTACGGTT
Organism: Chimaeribacter coloradensis; assembly: GCF_002858715.1. Classification (GTDB taxonomy): domain Bacteria; phylum Pseudomonadota; class Gammaproteobacteria; order Enterobacterales; family Enterobacteriaceae; genus Chimaeribacter; species Chimaeribacter coloradensis. The sequence goes on from NZ_PJZH01000016.1 coordinate 46,147, forward strand.
ACGGTCGGCGCGGTGGTGTCTACCACCAGCGTGGCGGTCGCCTGGCCGCTCAGCCCGGCGGCGTTGGTCACTGTCACGCCAAGCGGATAACTGCCGTCCGCCAGCCCCTGCAGGGCGGAGGCCGGGATGCTGATGCTGAAGCTGCCGTCTGCGGCCACGGTGCCGCTGTACGTGACGCCGTTCAGCGTCACCTGGACTACGCTGCCCGCTTCGGCGTTCTGCACGGTGCCGGTCAGGGTCTGGGCGGCCTGCGCTTCCGCAGCGTTCAGCAGGTTATCGGCGGCCAGGGGGTCAGGGTGACCACCGGTGCGGTGCCCGGCGTGACGGTGCCGCCATCCCCGGCGCTGCCGCCGCCACCACCGCCACCGCCGCCGGCGGCCAGGGCAATCCCGCCGCCCAGCGCCACCGCCCCGATCCCGGCCAGCGCCAGCGGCGACAGGCCCAGGGTCGACCCGGCGGCAATCAGCGGCCCGATGCTTTCCATCGCTGCAAAGGTAGGCACCACCGCCGTCGCGCCCGCTGTCGCCGCGGCATCCGCAAACACCGCATGGTCGATGAGGCCCGCACCGTCATCAAACACCAGTTCACTGTGCAGCCCCTCGGCATTGGTCAGGAAGAAGCTGCGGTAGGTCATGGTGGAGCCATCCTGCATATGCAGGATCAGATCATTGCCGACCCGCTCATAGCGGACGACCATGGCGCGCGTGCCGTTGATGCGCACCACGCTCGGTTCATTCAGGGAGAGTGTCTGGTTTCCGTCTGCGACCTGGGTAATCACGTCACCGGAACTACGGGAAAGGATGTTTGCGGTTGCCATATGCTGCCTCTTCTCCAAATCGTCGTAAAAAATCCCATGCCGGCACGCTTTTACCTTTCATTACAGCAGCTTGTCATAGACAGGCCCGCCCTGATCGGAGAAAGAGACAGTAAGGGAAATTAACCAAAAAGCCCTGGAATTCCGTGGCTTCATTGTTTTTCAATCTGGTGTGGCAACAGCAACAAGGAACAACCAAAAAACAAAGCAAATAAGCGTCTATCGTTACCCTGATTATTGATAAGCGGCACTTTTTTAAATCAGTGGCTATCTAGGTATATGCAGCGAAACCGCGCTCTGCTTGGAAAAAAATTTATCACAGAGATAAAAAATATTTATTACAACACGTTATTTTCTCAGTGATGTGCGTGATAAACCGGTTTATAAGAATAAATTTCCCAAATAATCCTCTGATATAAAACAAATTTAACACAATCAACGATAATTTAACTTAAGTAACACATAATAAACACAACTTTTCCTCTTTTTAAAGAGGGCACCGGATACATCAAAAGAATTTATCTATTGTGCTGGCTGGATCGTATTTGCGGGCTTGGCCTGCCCCTGCCTGTTGCCGGGGAAAACACCGTGCATAATGGCCCCGCAGGCGGTGCGGGCACCGTTTTCCCGCCCGGCGCTGGCCGTTTCCCACCCTGCCCTCAGGCCATAAAAAAGGCCGGGTTTCCCCGGCCCCGGCCATAAAACGCGGTGCGATGGCTGTTTACACCTGTTGAACCTGAATGCCGTGCTGCACCAGCACATCCCCCAGGGTGTTGCTGCCCTCCAGTGAACTGTTGTGGTAAACGTCGAAGGTCAGGCCGTCCACCACCCGTTGGCCAGTGGTGGCCCAGGTATCGCCGTCGCCCGTGAGCGTCAGCTGGCTGCCCGCCGCCCCGCGGATGAACAGGCTCTCGTCCGGCTGGTCTTTGACGGTTTCCGCCTCATGCACCCCCAGCGTCAGGCTGTTGCTGCCGCTGTTGCCGAGGTCAAAAATCTCGATGTGTTCTACCTTCAGCCCCAGCGCGGTCAGGTCGAGGTGCTGGTCGCTGCCCGCCAGCAGCAGCGTGTCGGTGCCGCTGCCGCCGTCAACGTGCAGGAAATCAAGCGTGTGCAGGCTGAGGGTGTCGTTGCCGCTGCCACCCTGCGCCTCACCGCCGGGGGTGGTGAGGTCAATCACCTGCCCGCCGATGGAGTAGGCCGTCTCGCCGGGTGTGGCCTCAGCCAGGGGGGCCGCGGCCTGTGCCGTGCTGAGGGTAACGGGGGCCTCCCCCACGGCCGCCGCCTCACTGCCTGCGGAGGCAGCCGGCGCACTCTCTGTCGCGGCCACGGCCACCGCAGGCGGCGTGCCGAGGGTGAACTCACTGCTGGAGGTGGTGAGGTTGCCCGCCGCATCCGCCAGGCTCACGGTCAGCGGGTAGTGGCCGTCCGGCTGCCCGGCCAGCGCCCGCGCCGGGATCGCCACCGACCAGCTGCCGTCGTCATGGACCGGGGTGTGGTAGGTGACGCTGTTGAGCACCACTGCCACCATCAGCCCGGCCGCCGCGGCGGTGGTGCTGCCGGTGACGGCGAAGCCGCTCTGGACCTCACGCGCGGTGATCACATTGTCACCGGTGAGCGGGTTGACGCTGAGTTCAGGCGGCGTGACGTCCACGGTAAAGGTGCTGTTGGCCTCGCGGCTGTTGCCCGCGGCGTCGCGCGCCGTCACGGTGACCGTGGCGCGCCCCTCCGGCAACGCCTGGAGGGTGGCGGCCGGGATCAGCACCGTCCAGCTGCCGTCGTTGGCGACGATGGCGTTAAAGCGCTGTTCGCCCAGCGCCACGCTGACCTGCTGCCCCTCGCCGCTGACGCCGGTGGTGCCGGAGAGCGCCTGCCCGGCCGCCGCTTCCGCCGCACTGAGCAGGCCGTCCGCAAACGGCGTGTTAAGCGTCGGCGCAGGCAGCGAGTTGATGTGCACATGGATGTCGGTGCTCTGGGTGATCAGCGTGCCGTCAAGATCGGTGACGGTGGCGGTCAGCGGCACCTTGCCGTCCGGCAGCCGCGCCACATCCGCCGCAGGCAGGGTAAAGCGCCAGCTGCCGTCCGCCGCCACCGTGGTGGTGTAGCTGTGGCCGTCAAAGATCAGCGCCAGCGCCGCCCCCTCCGCCACATAGGCCGTGATGCCGCTGAGCACCACCGTGCCGGCCGCCTCTTCCGCATTCAGGGTGTTGTCGCCCCCCACCGGGTGAAAGGCGATTCCCCCTTGATCGAGGTTCACGGTGGCGGCCTGGCTCTGCACCGCCGGGTTGCCGTGGATGTCATTGACCCGCGACTCGATGATCACCCGTTCGCCGTTCTCCAGCCCGGCCAGCGCCGACTGCGGGATGGTGACGCGCCATTCTCCGCCGGAGGCCACGGTGGTGGTGTAGTCGGTGCCGTTGAAGCGCAGGGTCAGGATCTGCCCCGCTTCGACGCCCACGGTGTGGCCGGTGATCACCTGATCCACCTGAATCTCCGCGGCGTTGAGCACGTCGTCCCCGGTCAGCGCATCGCGGGTGATGGCGAGGTCGAGGTTACGCGCCACCTGCACCTCCCGGCTGAGGGTCGAGACGTTACCGGCGGCATCGGTGACGCTGACGGTGATCGGGTAGATGCCGTTCGGCATCTGGTTCAGGCCGCTGAGGTAGAGCGCCCAGCTACCGTCCCACAGCACCTCCGCCTGGTACGGCACGCCAAACAGCGTCACCACCGCTTTCTGGCCCACGGTGTCCATGTCGGCGGTACCGGAAATCGTGGTGTTGGTGTCACTGTTCAGCAATACATCGTCGCCGGAGACCGGGTCGAGCGTCAGCGCCGGTGGGGTGAAATCCACCTGGAAGCTCCCTTCAGTCTGCGCCCGGTTCCCCGCGGCGTCCGTGGCGGTCACGGTCAGGCTGTTCTGCCCCTCCGGCAGGCCGGTAAGCAGCGCGGCGGGAAGCGTGGCGCTCCAGGCACCGTGGCTGTCCACCACCGCGTGGATCTCCCGGCCGCTCAGGGTAATCACCACGTTCTGGCCGTTACCGGTGACGCCGGTATTCCCGGCGATGCTCTGCCCCAGCGTCTGCGCCGCGTCGGCGTGGCCGAGCAGGCCGTCGCCGAACAGCGTGTTCACGGTCGGGGCGGGCAGCGTATGGGCCACCACCCCGATCGGCATGCTGGTGTAGAGCTGTGAACCGCTGAGGCCCGCCGCGCGCGCCACCAGTGACAGGGTGCCGTCAGGGAGCTGCGCCGCATCCGCCGCCGGGATCTGGGTGGCCCAGTGGCCCTCCGCATCCACCCGGGCGGTGTAGCGGTGGCCGTTCAGCGTCAGGTTGACCACCGTGCCGGTGGCGACCCCCAGGGCGTGGCCGCTGAGCGCGATCGCCCCGCCCGCCTCGGCGGCGTTGATCAGGTTGTCACCGGTGACCGGGTCGATGCTCAGCCCGGCGCGGTCGGTGTTGACGTTGACAAAGCGGGTGGCGGTGGCCGGGTTGCCGGCGAGATCCGAGACGCGCCCCAGCAGGGTGAGCCGCCCGCTGTTCAGCGCCGCCAGATCCTCCGCCGGAACGGTGAGCGACCAGATGCCGCCCGCCTGGATCAGCGTGGTGTAGGTGTGGCTGCCGATCCTCAGCTGCACCTGCTGGCCGGTTTCGACGTTATCCGCCGAGCCGCTGATGATCTGGTCGCTGAACAGGTCAGCCCCGTGCAGCTGGTTATCGCCGGAGACGGCGTTGATGCGCAGGCGCGGCAGGGTGGCGGCGTCGCCGTCCAGCACCAGTGAACGGGTCTCGGTGGCGGTGTTGCCCGCCGCGTCCGACAGGCTGACCAGCAGGTCATAGCGGCCGTCCGGCAGGTTATTCAGCGCGCCCGGCGGCAGGCGCAGGCTCCAGCCGCCGCCCGGTTTCACGGTGGCCTCATAGCTGATGTTGTTGAACAGCACTGTCACGCTGACGGTGCCGCCCACTTCGGAGCCGCTGCCGCTGAGGGTGACGCCCGCGGCCATTTCACGGGCGTTGACGATGTTATCCCCGGCGATGGTGTTCACCACCAGCGTCGGCGGGGTGAAATCCACCACCACCGGGCTGGCGGCCGTGGCGGTGTTGCCCGCCAGATCGCTGACGGTGACCTCAAAGGAGGTGGTGCCTTCGGCCAGCCCGCGGAAGGCGGAAGGCGGCAGGCTCAGGCTCCAGACGCCGTTCTCATCCACCGTGCCGGTGTAGATCAGCCCGCCCAGCGCCAGGCTGACGCTCTGCCCCGCGCCGGTAATGCCGGTGTGGCCGGTGAGGATCTGGGGGGTTTGCACCTCGGCGGCATTCAGCCGCCCATCCACAAACGGCGTGTCCAGCGTCGGGTGCGGCAGGTTATTCAGGAAGACGTTAAGCGGCGCGCGGGTGAAAACCACGTCACCGTCGGCGTCGGTGGTGCTGACGGCGAGGGTCTGCCGACCGTCAGCCAGCTGCGCCAGCGCCTCCGGCGGCACCCGCAGGGCCCAGATGCCCTGTGCGTCGGTGGTGGTGGTGTACTCCCGGCCGTTCAGGGTCACGGTCACGGTGTTGCCCACAGGCACCCCGGCGGTGGTGCCGCTGACAATCAGCCCCGCCGCCTGTTCAGCGACGTTCAGCATCCCGTCCCCGGCCAGCGGGTTGACGCTGATGCCGCCGCGGTTGAGGTCAACGGTAAGCTCTTCGCTGGCGGTGGCGCGGTTGCCGGCGATATTGTCCACCGTGGCGGTCAACGTCAGGGTGCCGTCACTGAGCAGGCGCAGATCATTGGCCGGGACGGCGGCGCTCCAGCTGCCGTCCGGCTGCACCACGGCGGTGTAGGTGCGGCCGTTCAGCCCCAGGGTGACGAGCTGCCCCGCCTCGACATGGTCAGCGTGGCCGCTCAGGGTCTGGGCGGTGTTCTGCTCCGCGCCGTTGAGCACGTTGTCCCCGGCGAACGGGTCGAAGGTGAGCACCGGCGTGTTCAGCGGCCCGGCCGCCAGCACCACCGCGCCGGTGACCAGGGTATGGTTGCCCGCGTCATCGGTGATTTCCGCGGTGATCGGGTAGCTGCCGTCCGGCAGCCCGGCCAGCGCCCCCGGCGGCAGCGGGATGCTCCAGATGCCGTCCTCGGTGACGGTGGTGGTGTAGGTTTCGCCGTTGAGCGTCGCGACCACCGTGGCCCCCAGGCTGGTGTTGATCGGCACATCTGCCGAGGTGCCGTGCAGGATCAGCCCGCGGCCCACTTCGCTCTGGTTGACGATGTTGTCGGCGGTAAGCGGGCTGATGTTCAGCCCCGGCGGGGTGAAGTCCACGGTAAAGGCACCGGGGCCGGTCACGGTGTTCCCGGCGACGTCACTGGCGGTGACGGTGTAGGTCACCAGCCCGTTGGGCAGTGCCTGCAGCGTTGCCGGGGGGATGGCGGCGCGCCACTGGCCGCCCTCATCCACCACCGCCGTGAAATTCTGCCCGGCCAGCGTCACGGTGACGCTCTGCCCCGCCCCGGTGACGCCGGTGTGGCCGGAGAGGAACTGCCCGGCCGCCGCCTCGGCGAGGTTCAGGTAGCCGTCGCCGAACGGGCTGTCATTCAGCAGGTCAGGCTGGGTGTTGATCACCACCAGCAGCTCCTGGGTGGAGGTGACCGGCGTGCCGCTGCTGCTGCGCACCTCCGCCGAGACGCTGTAGGTGCCGTCCGCCAGCGCGTTGAGGTCTGCCGCCGGGACGGTGGCGCGCCAGCTGGTGCCGCCGTTGACGGTGGCGTTGCTGGTCAGGGTGGCGGTGTAGCTGACGCCGTTGAGGGTGACGGTGACGCTGTTCCCCACCGCCAGCCCCTGCGCCACGCCGCTGATGGTGAGGTCGGTTTCGGCTTCGGCGGCGTTGAGGATGTTATCCCCCGCCAGGGTGTCGATCGCCACCGTCTGCCCGCCGTTGACCACCGTAATGGTCTGGCGGGCGCTGGCGCTGTTCCCGGCCAGATCGGTGACGGTGGCGCTCAGCGGAAGCGTGCCCGCGGCAATCTGCACCATGTCGATCTGCGGCACAATCAGCTGCCAGCTGCCGTCCGCCTGCACCACCGTGCTGTAGCTGTGGCTGTTCAGCGTGATGTTCACCGTCTGCCCCGGCTCCACGTTGCGGGTGGTACCGCTCAGCTCCTGCGCCACGTTACGCTCGGCGAGGTCGAGCTGGTTGTCACCGGTGAAGGGGGTGATCGCTATCTGCGGCAGGTTGCTGGTGTCCACCGTCACGGTCTGTTGGGCGGTGGCCGGGTTCCCGGCGGCGTCGGTGGTGGTGGCGGTGAGGGTGTAGTCACCGGCGGCCAGCCCGCTCAGTGCCTCAGGCGGGAGCGCCAGCCGCCAGGTGCCGTCGGCGGCCACGGTGGCGCTGTAGCTCTGGTCGTTGAAGGTCAGGGCCACCGGGCGGCCCGGCTCGCCGGACTGGCCGGTGAGGGTGATCCCCTGCTGCACATCCCGCTGGCTCAGCAGGTTGTCGCCGGTGACCGGGTCGATCGCCAGTTGCGGCGCGGTGATGTCCAGCGGCAGGCTGCCCTGGGTGGTGCTCACGTTCCCGGCGGCATCGGTCACCGTCACGTTGACCGGGTAGCTGCCCTCTGCCAGCGCCTGCAGGGCGGCGGACGGCAGCGTCACCTGCCAGGTGCCGTCTGCGGTGACCTCCCCGCTGTAGGTCTGGCCGTTAAGCGCCACCACCACGCTCTGGCCCTCACCGCTGACGCCGGTGCGGCCGGTGAGCGTCTGGTCGCTCTGTGTCTGCGCCTGGTTGAGGGTGGCGGGCGGGTCGAGTTCCGCCTGCGGCAGCGTGGTGACGTGCACCGCCAGCGTCGCCTCCGCGCGCTGGGAGGTGCCGTCGGCGGCGGTGAGGGTGGCGGTCACCGGCTGCGCGCCGTCCGGCAGCGCGCCCACGGCCGCCACCGGCACGGTGGTGCTCCAGCGGCCATCCGCATTGACGGTGGCGCGGTAGGAAGTGCCGTTCAGCAGCACCTCTACGGCGGCGTCAGGCAGCCACGGCGAGGTGTTGCCGCTGATCACCAGCGGCTGGGCGGCCTCGGCGGCGTTCAGGGCGTTATCCCCGGAGAGCGGGTCAAGGGTGAAGGTCAGGTCGCTTGCGGCCACCTGGGCGAGGGCGTTGCCGGAGGATCGGGAGCTTGGGTTTGTGGTTGCCATACACTGCCTCTTGTAGGAATCGTCATGAGTCCCCGGCCGCCGGGTCAGCCCGCGCGGCCGGGGGAGCATCAATTCAAAAGCCCCGCTGCTCAGGGGCGTTATGTTTTTCCAGACTGGTGACGTGCAGTAATAAACGCGGCCAAAAAAAGACAAAAAGGCCCAGAGGTTAAGGTAATAACCGATAAATGCTGTTTTTTTAGGATAAATAAAAGGGCCGGATATTCCGGCCTGAGAGAAAGTCTATGGGAAAATGCGCCCGTTATTGGGCTAAGAAAAGTCCTGAAAACAATTAAGTTAACACAGCGTGATATCAGAAAATAACAGCGGAAAAATAAGCCCCTTCAATTACAGCTTGATCTGCGGTGAATTTATCCGGGTGGCTTCCCATTTATTCCGGCGCGAAATAATAGCCATAAAAAGCCCCCTCATTAAAATCACGGAGAAAACATTAGAATATTTTATCCTTTTTATCGGTAATAACCGGGGCGGTTATTAAGGAAAGGCCCCCGCGCCGGATGCCGATAAAAAAGGCCGGGTTTCCCGCCCGGCCTTTTTCCCCCCTGTTATTGCGTTACACCTGCTGTACCAGAATGCCCTGCTGCACCAGCACGTCCGCAAACAGATCGCTGCTTCCCAGCGCGCTGTGGTGGTAGACATCAAACGTCAGGCCATTGACGTCGCGCTGGCCGCTGTCGGCCCAGCTTCCGCCGTCACCGGTTAATGTCAGCACACTGCCCTCCGCCCCGCGGATGAGCAGGCTCTCCTCCGGCTGGTCTTTGACGCTTTCCGCTTCATGCAGCCCCAGCGTCAGGCTGTTGCTGCCGTTGCCGAGGTCGAAGACGTCGATATTCTCAATCTTCAGCCCCAGCGCGGTGAGGTCAAGGTGCTGATCGCTGCCCGCCAGCAGCAGGGTGTCCGTGCCGCTGCCGCCGTCGATATGCAGGAAATCCAGCGTGTGCACAACGATGGTGTCATTGCCGCTGCCGCCGATCGCCTCGCCGCCTGCGGTGAGATCCAGCGTCAGCCCGGCGATGCTGTAAGTGCCCTGTTCCTCAGTGGCCGCCGCTTCCGGCACCGCCAGCGCGGCGGCCAGGGTGCTGGCAGCGGTTGCTGTGGCAGCCATCGCCTGGGCCGCGTCACTTTCTGCCGCCTCCGGCGCGGCCTCCAGCGTCAGCGCCCCGGTGACCGTCGTCAGGTTCCCGGCCACGTCAGCGAGGCTGACCGTCAGCGGGTAGTCACCGGCGGGCTGATCCGCCAGCGCCCCGGCCGGGATCGCCACCGCCCAGTGGCCGTCCTCCTGTACCAGGCCGTGGTAATCCACGCCGTTCAGCACCACCAGCACCAGCAGCCCGGCGGCCGCAGCGGTGGCGGTGCCGGTCAGGCCGAAGCCCGCCTGCGCCTCCTGCACGCTGATGCGGTTATCCCCGGTGACCGGGTTAAACGCCAGTTCCGGTGCGAGGGTGTCCACTGTCAATACCGCTTTGGCGTGCAGGGTTTGGTGCCCTGCGCCTTTGACGCTCGCTTTCAGCGTGTTGCAGCCCTCTTCCAGCGCCGCCACATCCGCGGCCGGAAGGGTCGCCGACCAGCTGCCGTCACGGCCGACTTTCGCCGTGTAGTGCTCGCCGTTCAGCGTCAGGTGCACCGTGGCACCGCGCTGCACGCCGTCGGTATGGCCGGTGATGGTAATCGCCCCGCCTGCTTCGGCGGCGTTGATCAGGTTGTCACCGGTGATCGGGTCGATGCTCAGGCCGTCGCGGTGGCTATGGATGGTGATGTTACGGCTGGCGGTGGCGGGGTTACCGGAGGTATCCGTCACGCTGGCGCGCAGCGTCTCCCCGCCGTTGCCGAGTGCCGCCAGATCTTCCGCCGGGATCACCAGCGACCAGACGCCGCCCGCCTGTATCTGGGTGGTGTAGGTCACGCTGCCGACTTTCAGGCTCAGGGTCTGCCCGCTTTCGACATTTTCCGAACTGCCGCTGATGATCTGGTCACTCTGGATCTCCGCGCCGTTGATCACGTTGTCACCCGAGACTTTATGGATGCGCAGTACCGGCCGGTTGGCCCGGTCAGCGTCCAGCAGCAGCGACTCGGTCAGGGTGGTGGTCTGGCCGTCGGCGTCGGTCTGGCTGACGGTCAGCGTATAGCGCCCATCCTCCAGCCCGGCGAGGACGCGCCTCGGCAGCGTCACCTGCCAGCTCCCCTCGTCGTTGACGGCGGCGTTATAGGTGACGCCGTTAAGCAGCACGCTGACTGTGCCGCCCGCCTCGGAGCTCTGGCCGCTGATCGCCACCCCGGCGGCGGCTTCGGCGATGTTGATGATGTTATCCCCGGCGATCGGGTTAAGGGTGATCACCGGCGCGGAGAGATCCACCGTCAGCAGGTTCAGGCCGCTGATTTCGTTGCCGCTGAGATCGGTGGAGGTCGCCGAGACCCAGTAGTCGGTGTTGCCCAGCAGCGCCAGATCCGCCTGCGGCACCGTGACGCTCCAGGCACCGTCAGAGTCGGTGACGGTGGTCTGGTAGAGGTGGCCATTCAGATCAACGGTGATCGCCGCGCCTACCTGCCCGTTGGTAATGGTGCCGCTGATCACCAGCGGGCCGTTGGCCTCGTCGGCGGTGAGGGTGCCGTCACCGGCCAGGGTGTCGATGTTAAGCTGCCCCGGCGTGCGGTAGAGCAGGAAGCTGTGGCTGCCCACTGCCAGCAGGTTGCCGTCTGCGTCGCTGATGCTGCCGAGGATGTCGGTGGTCGGGTCATTGGGCAGGGTTTTCAGATCCGCCGACGGGATCAGCACGCTCCAGCTGTGGTCTGCCTGCACCTCTGCCTGGTAAGTAAAGCCGCCCAGCGTCAGGGTCACGATGCTGCCCGCCGGGCTGTTGTCCGCGTGGCCGCTGAGCAGCTGATCGCTCTCCAGCTCATCTTCGTCCATATAGTTGTCGCTGCCGCCGAACGGGTCGAAGGTCAGCGGTTGCAGGTCGCCCAGCTCGACGGTGAGCGGCGCGGTGGCGGTGATCGGGTTACCGGCCAGATCAAAGGCGCTGACGGTGACGGTGAGCGGGCCGTCCGGCAACCCGGCCAGCTCCTGCGGGGTAAAGGTCACGGCCCAGGTGTCACTGTAGTCGGAGAAGCTGTGGGTGACGCCGTTGATGGTGACCTGCACATCCAGCGGCATCGCCATAAAGTGGCTGCTGCCGCTGATGACCAGCCCGGCGGCGGCCTCCTCCGGCGTCAGCACGTTGTCCCCGGCGATCGGGTCGATGGTGAGGGTGCCCGGGTCAGCCAGCACCACAAACACATTGTCATTACTGATGGTGTTACCCGCGCCGTCCGTGACGCTGCCCACGAGGTCAACCCGGCCATCGGGCAGCAACGCCAGATCGGCGGCCGGCACCGTAACCTGCCAGTTGCCGCCGACGCCGGTGGTGGTGGTATAGGTAAAGCTCTGGCCGTCAAAGGAGGTCATGCGGATCGTCACCGCCAGCCCGGCCACGCCCTCACCCGTGGGGCTGTCGTCCAGGAAGAAGGTGCCGTCGAGGATCTGGTCCTGCGCCTGTTCCCCGGCATCGACCACATCATCCCCGGCAAAGGGGTAAAAGACGAAGCCGCCGCTGAACGGCTGCGGGCTAAAGGTGACGTCGTGGCTGGCGGTGGTGACGGTGCCGTCCGGGGCGGTGAGTTCCGCCACCAGCGTATAGACGCCGTTGGCGACGCCGCTGAAGCTGCCCGCCGGTACCGTGACCTGCCAGCTGCCGTCGGCCGCTACCGTGCCGGTGTAATGGTAGGCCGGGTCATCAAAGGCGGTGACCGCCACGCTGCCGCCCGCCGCGCTCACCGGCGCATGGCCGCTGATCACGATCTCGTTGGCCGCTTCATCGGCGCTGAGGATGTTGTCTTCAGTGATCGGGTCAAGGCGGAAATCATCAAATACTACCCGCAGGTCGAGGGTGTCGGTGACCGGCACGGTAAAGGTGTCCAGCGCATGGGCGGTGACGGTGTAGGTACCGCTGCTCAGGTCAGCCAGATCCCCGGCCGGGATTTGCAGGCTCCAGGTGTTGTCACTCTGCACCAGCGTGGTGTAGCTCTGGCCGTTGAGCGTCACGGTGACGACGTTGTCCGAGGGCACGCCGATCACCACGCCGCTGACCGTCAGGTTCGTGGCGGCTTCGGCGGTGTCGAGCTGGTTATCCCCCGCCACAATACCGATCGCCACCGCCGTGCGGCCGGTGACCACCGTCACCTCTTCGGTGGCGGAGACGCTGTCGCCGTTGTTGTTGCTGACGCTGGCCGTGAGGTCATAGTTCGGGCGCACCACGCCCAGCTCAGCCAGATCGGCCTGCGGTACAATCAGCCGCCAGCTGCCGTCCGCCTCCACCGTGGTGGTGTACGTTTTGTCGTTGAAAGTCACGGTGACCGTCTGCCCCGCCTCCACATGGGTGGTGGTGCCGGTCAGCTCCTGCGCCACGCCGCGCTCGGCGCTGTTCAGCTCATTGTCACCGGTGAACGGGTCGATGTTCAGCAGCGGCAGGTTGGTCTCTTCAACGGTAATGGTGCGGCTGACCTCGGTCTCATTCAGCGCCCCATCGCCTGTCTTAGCCGTCAGGGTGTAGCTGCCGGGGGCGAGGCCGTTCAGCGCCGACGCGGGCAGCGCCACCGTCCACAGCCCGTCGCTGTCCGGGGAGCCGATGTAACGGTGGCCGTTAAAGGTGACGATAATGCTGCTGATCAGTTCGTCGGTGTGGCCGGTGAGAGTGATGCCCGCCAGCAGCTCCGCACGATCCAGCACGTCATCCCCGGTAACCGGGTCAAAGGTGAGCACCGGCGCGGTGACATCCACCTCCAGCTGGCTGGTGGCGCTGCGGCTGTTGCCCGCCTGATCGGTGACGGTGGCGGTCAGCGGGTAGTTGCCGTCATCCAGGGTTTGCAGCACCCCCGCAGGCAGCGTGACGCGCCAGACGCCGTCACTGCCCACCGGCCCCTGGTAGGTCTGGCCGTCAAGGGTGACGCTGACGACCGGGTTAAGCCCGCTGACGCTGGCGGTGCCGGACAGGATCTGGTCCTGCTGCGCACGCTCAGCGTTGATTGAAATCGGGAAGTCGATAGAGACCTGCGGCAGCGCGTTGGCGTAGACGCCCAGGGTCAGGCTGTCTGTCAGCGGGTCACCGGCGGCATTAAGGGCGGTGACCTCTGCGGTGACCGGCCCATCAGCCAGCGCCTGAAGATCGGCCGCAGGCACGGTGAGCTGCCAGCGGCCATCGGCGGCCACGGTGCTGCTGTAGCTCTGGCCATTCAGGGTCAGGGTCACGGGCGTGCCCTGCGCCAGATTGCTGGCGGCCCCCTGCACGGTGAGATCGCTTTGCGCCTCCTGCGCATTGAGGCGGTTATCCCCGGCCAGGGTGTCGATGGCGATGCCGTCCAGCGTATCCTCCACCGTAAAGCGGTTGATCACTGTTTCCGCCGGGTTACCGGCGCTGTCAACGACGTCGGCCAGCAAAATATTCGCGCCGTTAGGCAGGGCGGCGATGTCCGCCGCCGGGATGATCAGGCTCCAGCTGCCGTCCTCCTGCACCTCGGCGGTGTAGCTTTTTTCATTCAGGCTGACGGTCACGATTTGCCCGGCGTCTACGTTCTGGGTGGTGCCGTGGATCGCCTGCGCCACCTGATGCTCTGCGCCCGTCAGGACGCTCTCCAGCCCGCCGCTTAACGTGGGCAATGAGTCGGGGTCGGCGTTGATTCGCAGTTCCCGGGTGGCAGAAACGGGGTTGCCGTCGCCGTCTGCGGATTCGGCGACCAGCTGGTAAGTGCCGTCCGGGAAGCTGCCGTCGCGGGCGCTGAGGGTATGCGCCGGGATGGTGAGCTGCCAGTCGCCCCCTGCCGTGGTCTGGGTGGTAAAGGTCTGGTTGCCGATAGTCAGGGTGACCAGCGCGCTGTTCAGCGACGAGGTGCCGCTGACGGTAATCTCCTCTTCCGCCTCGGCAAAGTTAATGACGTCGTCCGGCACCAGCGGGTCGATGGTCAGCACCGGCTCGGCCAGCGCGCTGCTTGCCGCGGCGGCAACAACCCCGGCGCGGCTCACTTCTGACGCACCGGAATAACGGGAGAGTTCTGGGATATTTTTCATAGGCTGCCTCTTATTTAAAAAACGCGTTCATATTCCATGCGGGATGCCCCCGCTTATTTCATTCGAAGGAAAAAAAGAAAATGGAACATTATCTGTACACCCTGCACGGCAAGGCGTACCTCTTTTTAATGAGCCAACCGTTCTTCCAAATAAAGAAACACCCTATAAAAACGGTTATTTCCCCGCCACGCTTTCCTGTGCATTGAAAAACCATGTTTTTTAAATAGCGGCATCTCTCAGGCCTGTTTTTTCAGCCCGCGGGCAGGCCCATTCCCTTGTGCAGGCCGGGCAGAAAGGGGCTTTATGATCAACATGATGTGTTTAATACAGAGAAAAACAGGGCCTTACAGGCTGCACCGCGCCTGACGTTGTTACGCGCCCCCCTATTTTAACAAATTTAGCCATTGTTAAAATCAGGTTAAATAGTAGTCGTAGTTGCGATGAAATTAAATAGCCTGCAACTTGTAACGGACGATTTTATTCGTTATGGGAGCTGAATCCCAAATAATTCGCCCGGTTTTTACCTCGCCCTGAATAAATGAAAAACGCGCCGCCTGAGTAAATGCATAAATAGCGAAGCGGGAATAAAAATAAAGGGCCACAATGGCGACCCCGGTTATAAATAAAATGCTGTTTTAGCTTAGGCCTGTTGCACCAGAATACCGTGCTGCACCAGCAGATCCCCCAGCAGATCCGCGCCCTCCGCCGCGCTGTGGTGGTAGACGTCAAAGGTCAGGCCATCTATGTCGCGCTGGCCGCTGCTGGCCCAGGCATCGCTTCCACCTGTTAATGTCAGCATACTGCCCTCTGCGCCGCGGATAAGCAGGCCCTCGTCCGGCTGGCCGGTGACGCTCTCCGCGTCGTGCAGCCCCAGCGTCAGGCTGTTGTGGCCGTTGCCGAGGTCGAAGATATCGATGTGCTCGATCTTCAGCCCCAGCGCAGTGAGGTCGAGGTGCTGATCCGTGCCTGCCAGCAGCAGGGTGTCGGTACCGCTGCCGCCGTCGATATGCAGGAAGTCCAGGGTGTGCAACACAATGGTGTCATTGCCGCTGCCGCCGAGGGCTTCACCGCCGTGTTCCGTCAGGTTCAGCGTCTGCCCGCCGATGGTGTAGGTGCCGTGCCCGGCCGGTGACTCTGCCGCCGCCGCCTCCGGCGCAACCAGCGCACTGGTCAGGGTGCTGTCGGCGTTGTCTGCAACAGCCGCCTGGCTGGTGACCATCAGCGCGGACAGCTGTTCAGCGCCCTCCGTACCCGGGGCGGCATCCAGCGTCAGCGCGCCGGTGACGCTGGCCAGGTTCCCGGCCACGTCCGTCAGGCTCACTGTCAACGGGTAATCACCGGCCGGTTGATCGGCCAGCGCCTCCGCCGGGATCGCCACCGACCAGTCACCGCCCGTCTGCACCTTGCCGTGGTACTCCACGCCGTTAAGCACCACCAGCACCAGCAACCCGGCGGCCATCATCCCGGCGCTGCCGGTGAGCGTAAAGCCCGCCTGCGCCGCCTGCTGGCTTAGCAGGTTATTGCCGGTGAGGGGGTTAAACGCCAGCTCCGGCGCGGTGGTGTCCACCGTCAGCACCGCTTTGGCGGAGAGCATCTGGCCGCCGGTGCTTTTTACGCCGGCGGTCAGGGTCACGCTGCCCTCTTTCAGCGCCGCCACATCCGCGGCCGGGAGCGTGGCTGCCCAGTTGCCGTCCTGGCCGACAGTGGCGGTGTAGTGCTTGCTGTTCAGCGTCAGTTGCACCGTTGCCCCGGGCTGCACGCCGTCAGTGTGGCCGGTCAGGGTGATGGCACCGCCCGTCTCGGCAGCGTTGATCAGGTTGTCGCCGGTCACCGGGTCGATGCTCAGGCCGTCGCGGTCACTTTTGATGTTGAGGTTGCGGCTGGCAGTGGCGCGGTGGCCTGCGGCGTCCGTGACGCTGGCGCGCAGCGTCAACCCGCCATCGCCCAGCGCCGCCAGATCCGCGGCCGGAACGATCAGCGACCAGCCGCCGCCCGCCTGCACCTGCGTGGTGTAGGTGACGCTGCCGACCTTCAGGCTCAGCGTTTGCCCGCTTTCGACGTTCTCCGAGCTGCCGGTGATGATCTGGTCACTTTGCAACTCCGCGCCGTTGATCAGGTTATCCCCGGAAATATCATGGATGCGCAGCACCGGGCGGACGGTGGATTCCACCTCCAGGCGCAGGTCCTGGGTGGTGGTGGTGGTGTTGCCGTAGTAATCGCGTGCAGTGAGCACCAGCTGATAGGTGCCATCCGGGAAGCTGCCGTCGCGGCCGCTGAGGGTATGCGCCGGGATGGTGACCTGCCAGATGCCGTTATCCCCGGCCTCCGTGGTGAGGGTAAGGTCGCCAAGTGTGATCGTCACCTTCACATTGGGTTCGGAGGAGGTGCCGCTGAGGATGATATCCTTTTCCGCCTCGGCAAAGGTGATCACGTTATCCCCGGCGATCGGATCCAGCGTCAGGGTCGGCGCAACCAGGTCAACGGTGACGAAATACCGGTCCTCGGTCGCGGTGTTACCGGCAATGTCACTCACGGTAACGGTAAGCGTGATAGCATCTTTACCGGCCAGCGCCTGCAACGCAGAGGACGGCAGGATCAGCTGCCAGTTCCCCTCTTCATCAACCGTCCCGTTGTAGGTGATGCCTTCCATGGTGACGGTCGCCGTCTGCCCCGGCCCGCGCAGGCCGGTTCTGCCGGTGAGCAGCTGGTCAACGGCGGCCTTCTCCGCGTTGAGCACCTCGTTGCCAAACGGTGTATTAAGCTGGGCTATGGCGGAGTCATAATGCATACCAATCTGTATGCTGGCACTCCGCCCGTCCGGCGCTTTCACCGTCAGCGTCTGCTGGTCCACCTGATTCCAGTATCCGTAGAGCTCATCACTCGAAATCTTATACGACCAGCTGCCGTCTTCGCGGGTGGTGGTGGTGTAATACCGGCCGCCGTTGCCCGGGATCTGGAGTATGGTCAGGATCAGCCTGGTACCGGCCGGCAGCCCGTCCGTCATGCCGCTCAGGGTGACCCCCGCCTGGCCCTCTGCATAGTTGATCAGGTTGTCACCGGCCACCGGGTTGATGCTGATGGGGGCGAAAACCAGATCCACCTGGGCGGTGGTGGCCGCGCTGCCGCTGTTACCGGCCGCATCGGTAGCCAGCACCTTCAGTGCCGCAGCCCCCTCCGGCAGCGCCTGCAAATCCACCGCCGGGAGCATGGCCTGCCAGTGGCCGTCATTATCGACGGCAGCGGCATAGGTTTTGCCGTTCAGCGTCAGGGTCACTGACTGCCCGCTGCCGGAGACGCCGGTGGTGCCGGTAAGCAACTGGTCGGTGGCCGCCTCCTCTGCCGTCAATACGCCGTCACCAAACGGCAGGTCAAATGCCGGCGTGGGGCTGGCCTGAATCCCCACGGTCACGTCGAGCGTGGCCGGGGTCGTGCCCGGCACGCTGGCGGTCGCGGTGACGGTGCCGTCCGGCAGGTTGATCAGCTCCACCGTGGGGATCGGCACTGACCAGCTGCCGTCCTCGTTGATGGTGGTGGTATGGGCCACGCCGTTGAGTGTGACGGTCACCGTCAACCACGCCGCAGCCGGGTCGGCGCTGCCGCTGAGCACGATGCCCGCTGCCGCTTCCGCCGCCGTGATGTGGTTATCCCCGGTGACCGGATTCAGCGTCAGGTTGATCTCACCGGGTACGACATCGATGGTATGGCTCGTCTCGGTACGGTTCTCAGCCACATCAAAGGCGTACACCGTGAGTCCTGCCTGGGTTCCCCAATAGGCAAGCTCCTGCAATCCCTCAGGGGGGAGGGTCACGCGCCAGTGGCCTTCTGCGTCCACGTTCCCCTGATATGTCCCATTACCGAGGTAGACCTCCACCCGCAGCATGCCTTTCGAGGCTGTGCCGGTTAACACCTGGCCCTGCGCCGCCTCCTCCGGTGTCAGCACGCCGTCGCCAAAGGGGGTGTCCATCTTCACCCAATAGTTTTCGCGGTTTAAATAGAGCCCCACTTCCCGGGTGACCGGCGCGCTGCCCGGGGCGGTAATGGTGAAGTTATACTGGCCGTCAGGAAGGAGGAAAATCTTATAATAATCAACGTAGATACTCCATTTCCCGTTGGCCGTGACCACATCTGAAAAGGTCTTGTCAGCAAATTCCACCCGGATGGCTGACCCCGCCGGGAGTGAAGGGGCGGTGCCGCTGATAACCAGTGAACCTGCTTCACCGACGTTGATGTAGTCATCCCCGGCGATGGGGTTTACCGTCAGCCGGTTGGTGGTATAGGCCACCGTCAGGATTTCACTGCCGTGGGTGGTCTGCCCGGCCAGGTTGGTGGCGCTGGCGGTGATCTCCGTCTGGCCGTTATAGAGTTTGAGCAGATCGGCGGCCGGCACGGTGGTGGCGAAGCTGCCGTCCGCCGCGACGGTGGCGCTGTAGGTTTTATAATTCAGGGTAAGGGTGACTACCTGCCCCGCCTCAATGCCGGTGGTGGTGCCGCTCAGGGTCTGCGGCCGCAGTGCTTCGGCATCGCTCAGCACATGGTCAGTGGCAAAGGGATTAATGGTCAGGGAGGGCTGGCTGCTGTCCACCGTCAACTTGCTGGTGTAACCCGCCTCCTGCCCGGCCAGGTTGCTGACGGTGGCGATAATCTTTGCGCCGTCAGGCAACGCCGCCACCTCGGCCGCCGGGACGGTGGTTTGCCAGTAACCATCCTCCCCCACAGTCGCGGTGTAGGTGTGGCCGTTCAGCGTCAGGGTGACCGTCTGCCCCGCTTCCACATGATGGGTTCTGCCGCTCAGTATCTGGATGGCCTGGCCTTCCGGGCCGCTGAGGGTGTTGTCACCGGCAAATGCATACACAAGCAAGGAGGGCCAGTCGCGGCTGGACGTCATCGGCACGCTGACGCTGATCTCGTCCCCTGTTTCCGTTCTGGCAGACACCTCAATAGCAGGGCCGGCCCCCTGCCTGAGCAGGGTATCCATCTCAGAGTAAGTGAGTTCCGTGCGCCAGCTGCCGTCCGCCTTTACCGTGGCTGAGACCATATCCACAAAGTTGCTGAGCCGGAGGGTGACTATTCTTCCGGCCGCAATGCCGGTGGTGGTACCGCTCAGGACGCGGGTCTGAATAAAATCGCCTTCAAACGGTGTAAGGATATTGTCCCCGGCAAAGGGGTCAACAGTAATCGACGGGGTCACAACGGCCTGCACGTCAGTGGCGGCGGCGGTTGCCTGCACAGCACCGGGCCCGGCCAGCGCACTCAGGGCGTTTTCATCGGACGCGGGGGAAATAAGGTTGCCGGTAGAGCGGGAGGAACGCGTGGTAGTCATACACTGCCTCTTATTTAATAATCCTGAATAATTGCCCTGTGGTATATTCCGGCGTGCGGAAATAAACCGCGTGGCGATTCCATAAAGACTCAACGATCATGGCGTTACGCTTTCCAGGCTGGTGCAGCAAGGCAAAAAAAGAATAAAAAGGTTAATGAATAACGCGAATAAAATAACATCCCGCCCTGATAGGCAATGATCCGCCACCGGGGCGGATTAACGTGTTGATTCAGGGTCTGTTGTCAGGTGCCCAGTGTAACCGAAAAATAACAGGAAAATAGGGTAAACCGGGTTATTTATATAGTCTGCGCGCGGCCTCTGAATATTGCCTTTTGACAGCGCAGGGGAAAAACAGCCCTTTTTAGGAAAAAGGCCAGAGACGCCGTTTATTTACCGTGGTCTCTCCGGTTTATAAGGCGCCGGGCCTCTCCGGCGCCCCTTTCTTATTACACCTGTTGCACCAGAATGCCCTGCTGTACCAGCAGGTCGGCGCTGTCCGGCGCGTTATAGTGGTAAACATCGAAGGTCAGGCCATCCAGATGGCGCTGGCCGCTGGTTTCCCAGGCGCTGCCGTCGCCTGCTAAGGTCAGCTGGCTGCCCGCTGCCCCACGGATCACCAGATCCTCGTCCGGCTGGCCGGTGACGGCCTGCGCCTCCTCCTGCCCCAGCCTCAGGCTGTTGCCGCCGTGGCCGAGGTCGACGATGTCGATATTTTCGATCTTCAGCCCCAGCGTGGTGAGGTCGAGGTGCAGATCGCTGCCTGCCAGCAGCAGGGTGTCGGTGCCGCTGCCGCCATCGATATGCAGGAAGTCCAGCGTATTCAGGAGGATGGTGTCATTACCGCTGCCGCCGATCGCCTCGCCGCCTGTGGCGAGATCCAGCGTCAGGCCACCGATAGCGTAGGCCGGGTGCTCCGTGGCCGGGGCGTCCGGCACCGCCAGCGCCGTGGTCAGGGCGCTGGCGACGTTTTCCACCTCTGTGGCCTGGCTGGCGACGGTCAGGGCGGCGGTGGTGTCTGTGGCGTCCGCGTCCGGGGCCGCTTCCAGCGTCAGCGCACCGGTCACGGTGGTCAGCATGCCGTCCCGCTGTATGAGGCTTACCGTCAGCGGGTAATGGCCTGCCGGCTGCTCCGAAAGCGCCTCAGCCGGGATCAACACCTCCCAGCTGCCGCTTGCCTGCACGGTGGCGCGATACTCCTCCCCGTTGAGTACCACCAGCACCAGCAGCCCGGCGGCAACCAGACTGGCGCTGCCGTTCATCATAAAGCCCGCCAGCGCTTCCTGGTGGCTTACCAGATTGTCGCCGGTGACCGGGTTGAATGTCAGTTCCAGCGCGCTGCTGTCTACCGTCAAGGCGGCTTTGGCGTAGAGCATCTGGCCGCAGGCACTTTTCACGCAGGCGGTGAGCGTGGCGCTGCCCTGCCCCAGCGCCGCCACATCCTCCGCCAGGAGCGTCGCTGACCAGTTGCCGTCTTTCCCGACGGTGGCAGTGTAGTGTTTGTTATTCAGCGTCAGGTGTACCGTTGCCCCTTGCTGCACGCCGTCGGTATGGCCGGTGACGGTGATCGCGCCGCCCGCCTCGGTGGCACTGATCAGGTTGTCACCGGTGACCGGGTCGATGCTCAGGCCGTCACGGTCACTTTTGATGGTGAGGTTGCGGCTGGCGGTGGCGCGGTTGCCGGAGGTATCCATGACAGCGGCGCGCAGCGTTTCACCGCCGTCGCCCAGCGCCGCCAGATCGGCGGCCGGAACAATCAGCGACCAGCCGCCATCCGCCTGGATCTGGGTGGTATAAGTGACGCCGCCGATGTTAAGACTCAGCATCTGCCCTCTTTCGACATTCTCTGAGCTGCCGGTGATGATCTGGTCGCTCTGAAGCTCCGCGCCGTTGAGCACATTATCCCCGGAAATGTTATGGATGCGCAGCACCGGGCGGTTGGCGGGATCAGCGTCCAGCAGCAGCCACTCCGTCACGGTGGTGGTCTTTCCGTTGCTGCCGGTCTGGCTGACAGTCAGTTTATGATACCTGTCCTCCAGGCCTGCAAAGACGCTTTTCGGCAGCGTGACCTGCCAGCTGCCCTCGTCATTGACCGCGGCGTCATAAGTGATGCCGTTAAACGTCACGCCGACGGTGCCGCCTATGCGGGTGCTTTGCCCGCCGATCGTTACCCCGGCGGCCGCTTCAGCGGCGTTGATGATGTTGTCCCCGGCGGTTGGATCGAGGGTGATGACCGGGGTACTCAGATCCACATACAGGGTAGTAGTGCGGGTGATCAGGTTGCCGGCCAGATCGTAAGCGGACACCGTGACGGTCACCGGGCCATCCGGCAGCCCGGCCAGCTCTTCCGGCGTGAACGTCACTGACCAGGCATAACTCAGTGCCTGGGTGGTCTGTACCCTCCCATTCAGGCTGACCTGAACCGCATTGCTTGCGGCCGTCAGGTAAAACGCGCTGCCGCCAATCACCAGCCCGTCACCGATCTCATCGGCGGTGAGCACATCGTCCCCGGCAATCGGGTTAAAATAGAGGGTGCCGCCCTCTTCCGGCATGCCCAAAATTTCATACTGCCCGGCAATCTGGTTATCCACCCCATCAACGGCACTGGCGAGCACCACCAGATACCCTTCCGTCATCTGTTGTAAATCCGCAGAGGGTAACGTCACCTGCCAGCGGCCCTCCTGGTCGGTCGTGGTGGAATAGAAGAACGGCTGGCCTTCCAGATCAAAGGTTTGAATGTGGATGCTCACCCCACCGTCAGGATTCTCATCGCTCAGGAAACGGCCGCTGAGTACCTGATCCTGCGCGCGCTCCGCGTAGGTCATCACCCCATCCCCGGTGAATGCATCAAAGGAGAAGCTGCCGGTAAAGGGCCGCTGGTTGATGGTCACGTCGTGGGTGGCGGTGGTGACGGTGCCGTCCGGCGCGGTCAGCTCCGCCACCAGCGTGTAAGTGCCGTTGGCCGCATGGCTAAACTGACCGGCCGGTACGGTGACCTGCCAGCGGCCGTTGGCCTCCACGGTGCCGGTGTAGCGGTAGGCCGGGTCATCAAAAGCGGTGACCACGATCGTGCCGGCCGGCGCACGGCCGCTGATCACGATCTCGTCTGCCGTCTCATCGGCATTCAGGATGTTGTCATCGCTGATCGGGTCGATCTGGAACATCGGTTCGTTGATATTCGCAAAAAAGGTCGCCTGGGTACTGCTGAAATTACCGGCGGCATCGGTGGCCGTCACCGTCAGGGCCAGGTCGCCGTGACTCAGCTGTTGCAGGGTCGTCACCGGCACCGTGGCTTGCCAGTGGCCGTCGCTGTCTACGACGGCGGAGACCGGATAATCGGCAATGGTCAGGGTAACACTCTGCCCGGCCCCACTGACGCCGGTGCTGCCGGTGAGAATCTGTGCCTGTTGCACTTCATCACTGGTAAGCACGCCATCCCCAAATGGCGTATTGACGGTGGGTTCAGGCAGGTTATGCAGATACACGTCAAGTGTGGTGATGGTCGAGATGGTATTAAATAAGAAATCATATGTCGTGGCCTTGATCGTGACCGGGCCATCCGGCAACAGGGCCAAATCTTCCGGCGGAATGGTCAGCGTCCAGTCAACGCCAATTTCCGGGAAGTCCAGGGAAGCATGATAATGCGCCCCATTAAGGGTGACCGTGACCCCGGCGCGCGCCGAAACCTGATCTACGGTGCCGCTGACAACCAACCCCCCGGCAGCCTCTTCGGCATTCAGCATATTATCGCCCCCCGCCAGTGGGTTGATGCTGATACCGCCTGCGCTTGGGTCGACAACAAAGAGGTGTTCTGCAGACGCCACCACATTGCCTGCTGCATCCGTGACGTTGCCGGTGATAGTCACGTCCCCGTAAGTCAGCAGGGCCAGATCATCGGCCGGAACCTGTACGCTCCAGCGCTCATCCTGTTGAACGTCAGCGCTATACTGCTTTCCATTCAGCGTCAGGGTAACGACACTGCCCGCATCAATGTTGTAGGCGTAACCGCTGAGGGACTGATCAAGGCTCTGTTCCCGGCTGTTCAGGAGATCATCCCCGGTAAACGGGTTGAAGGTCAGCTCCGGCAGCGCCGTTTCCTCCACAACGATAACCTGATTGATCAGCGTCTGGTTGCTGTATTCATCGCTCACCGTGGCTGTCAGCGTATAGTTGCCGGATGTCAGATCCGCCAGGACTGCCGGTAAAAGCGCAATGCCCCAGTGGCCGTCACCGTCGGCAACAGTGGAGTAGGCACTGCCATTCAAGGTCACAATAACGTTGGCACCGGGTGCATCCGTCTGCCCGGTGAGGGTGACGCCTGCCAGCAACTCATCCCGGTTGAGCTGGTTGTCGCCGGTCAGCGGATCGAGCGTTAACGCCGGGGGCGTCAGGGCGAGGGTCGGGATCTGCTCACGGGTACCGCTGTTACCGGCAATGTCGGTAACGGTAGCCAGCATATAGACCCAGTCACCGGTCAGCGCCTGTAACGCGGCGGAAGGCAGGGTCACCTGCCAGTTGCCGTTCTCATCCACGCTGCCGCTGAATGAGGCGACATTGCCGTTGCCAAGCGGCTCACTCTCCAGCATCACCACCACCGTCTGCCCGGCACCGCGCATTCCGGTTTTGCCGGTGAGCAACTGGTCGGTGGCCGCCTCGGCGAGGGTGAGGATGCCGTCGCCAAAGGGCTGATTGAACGTCGGGTCTGCGCGGTTATCAATATAGTTGCCGATCACGGTACTGGCGGACTGCCCGTCGGGGGCCGTTACCGTCAGTACCAGCGGGCTGACCTGCCACCAGCTGCTGAAAATGTCACTCTCAGGAACGTCAAACGTCCAGCTGCCGTCCGCGCCGGTGGTGGTAGTGTAGGTATTCCAGGCAAGATTCAACAGGAGTTCCGTGCCGGGTGGCATTCCATCGGTGATGCCGTTTAGGGTGATACCGCCCAGCGCCTCGTCAAAGTTAACCAGATTGTCACCGGTCACCGGGTAAATGGTGATCGGGGCAGTGATCTGATCAACCAGTATCGTGAGCGTTTCGCTGCCGCTGTAACCTGCGGCATCGGTGGCAACCACCTTCAGGGTCGCGCCGCCCTCCGGCAACGCCTGCAAAACAGAAGACGGCAGGGTGGCCTGCCAATGGCCGCTGTCATCCACGGTACCGGTATAGGTTTTGCCGTTCAGCGTGACCACCACCGACTGCCCGCTGCCGGTCACGCCGGTGGTGCCGGTCAACAGCTGGTCGGTCGCGGCCTCTTCTGCTGTGAGCACACCGTCACCGAAGGGCGCAGTGAAATGGGGAGCCGGGCTGGCCTGAATCACTACCCCCACCTCAACACTGGCTGGTGTGCTGCCCGGCAGGCTCACCGTTGCCGTGACAATGCCGTCAGGCAGGCTGACCAGCTCCGCCGTGGTGATCGGCACTGACCAGCTGCCGTTACCGGAAATAGTGGCACGATGAACCACACCGTTGAGCGTGATGGTCAGCGTCAGCCCGGCTGCCGAGGCATTGGCGGTGCCGCTGAGCACAATACCGGCGGCGGCTTCGGCGGCGTTAATGATGTTATCCCCGGCGACCGGGTTAAGGGTCAGGTTGGCATCGCCGAACGCCACTTCGAAACTTTTTTCCTCGTAATCGAGGTTACCGGCGAAATCATACGCCACCACAAAGATCTGCTCACGCGTTCCTGAGATCTCCTGCAGCGCGCCCGCCGGGATGGTCACGGCCCACTCCCCGTTAACATCGGCCGTGGTCTCATAACGCCACTCCCACACACGCAGCTCGATCCGCTGCCCTGCCCCGGTGATCCCCGTCGAGCCGGTCAGGGTTTGCTCCTGTACCATCTCGGCCGAGGTCAGTACACCATCACCAAACGGGGTATCGATACGCATCGGAAAGTTATAAAGGGGCGAAGCATAGACCCCCACCTCCATGCTGACCGGGGCGCTGCCGGGGGCGTCAACGGTCAGCGTATACTGGCCATCCGGCAAGCCGTACATAAATATCCCCTCAATCGGGATGTGCCAGGTGCCGTTAGCTTCTACCTGCGTGCTGAAGCTTCTGTTGACAAACGTCAGGTTAATCACAGAACCGGGGGCAATAGAGGGTGCGCTGCCGCTAATCTCAACACTGCCGACTTCCAACCCGTTAATATAGTTATCCCCTGTAACCGGGTTAACGATAATACGCGGCGTGGTATAAACGGCGGTAAAGAACTGGCTGTCACGGGTTGTTTCACCCGCCAGGTTGGTCGTGGCCGCTGAAATCTCCGCTTCCCCGTTGTATAGCTGCAACAGATCGGCGGCCGGGATCGCGGCGGAGAAGCTGCCGTCGGCGGCGACCAGGGTGGTATAGGTTTTGCCGTTCAGGGTGATGGTCACCGTTTGTCCGGCTTCGACGCCGGTGGTGGTGCCGCTCAGGGTCGGTGAGCGGAAGGCTTCGGCATCACTCAGCACGTTGTCTGTGGCAAACGCATTTAAGGTCAGTGACGGCAGGCTGCTGTTGACCGTCAGGATGGCGCTGTCCCCGGCCTGCTGACCGCGCGCATTGCTGACGGTGGCGATAATCTCTGCGCCATCGGGCAGCGTTGCCAACTCCGCGGCCGGGATGTCGATGTACCAATTGCCATCCGTCCCGACTTGCGCAGTATAGGTTTTTTCATTGAGGGTGACCGTGACGGTCTGGCCCGGCTCAACAAACCCCGCACTGCCGCTCAGGCGTTGTACTGCCTGCCCTTCCGGGCCGCTGACAATATCATCCCCTGTAAAGGCGTGAAGGGTGATAGAGGGCCAACCATAATTCACGGTAAGAGGTGACGAGGCGTAGACATAGGGGCCGTCGGCATTACTTACCGACGCTATAATCCCACTTCCGTTATAGCGGAACACGTAGTACATATCCGAGGGATGGATGGTCGTGCTCCAGCTACCGTCTGCCTGGACTATGGCAGTTGCATGGGCGTAATCCCCAACAGTGATACTGACGACCCGCCCGGCGGCTACGCCGGTTGTCATACCACGAATAATTTGCTCGGTTTCACCCTCAACCCCATTAAGGATATTGTCACCGGCAAAAGGATGGATCGTCAGCGTCTGGGCGGCGGCCTGCGCTTCCGTGGCCGTCAGGGTCGCCTGTGCCGCGTCTGCCTGCGGGGCGGGCGCGGCGGCGCTGTTTACCGGCCCGGCCAGCGCAATCATCGAAGTGTCATCACTACGTGGGGACGTCAGGGTGCTGTGGTAGCGGGTGAAAGACATAGCTCTTGCCATAAGTGCCTCATGTTCACGAGTCCATAAATACCCCCATGCGGCACCTTCCCGTTATGCACGGCCCGGGAAAAAACGCAGGGAGATCCTGTTATGACGTTACGTTAAAGGAATGAAGGGGCCGGGCTGCCCGGCCCCTGTGGCGGGTTACACCTGTTGCACCAGGATGCCCTGCTGCACCAGCAGATCGGCGCTGTCCGCCGCGCTGTGGTGGTAGACGTCAAAGGTCAGGCCATCGAGATGGCGCTGGCCGCTGCTTTCCCAGGCACTGCCGTCGCCTGCTAAGGTCAGCTGGCTGCCCGCCGCGCCGCGGATCACCAGATCCTCGTCTGGCTGGCCGGTGACGGCTTGCGCCTCCTCCTGCCCCAGCGTCAGGCTGTTGCCGCCGTGGCCGAGGTCGACGATATCGATGTTTTCGATCTTCAGCCCCAGCGCGGTGAGGTCGAGGTGCTGATCGCTGCCTGCCAGCAGCAGCGTGTCGGTACCGCTGCCGCCGTCGATATGCAGGAAGTCCAGCGTAGACAGGATAATGGTGTCATTGCCGCTGCCGCCCTGCGCCTCGCCGCCGCTTGCCACGAGATCCAGCGTCACACCGCCGATGGTGTAGGTCCCGTGCTCCGGCGTAACGACATCCGGCACCGCCAGCGCGCTGGTCAGGGTGCTGTCGGCGCTTTCCACCTCTGTGGCCTGGCTGGCGACGGTCAGGGCGGCAGTGGTTTCAACCGCCTCTGTATCCGGCGCGGCCTCCAGCGTCACGGTATGAGTGAACGTGGCGAGGTTCCCGGCCACATCCGTGAGGCTGATGGTCAGCGGATAGTCACCGGCCGGTTGATCGGCCAGCGCCTCCATCGGGATGGCCACTGACCAGTCGCCGCCCTCCTGCACCTTCGCGTGATACTCCACGCCGTTGAGCACCACCAGCACCAGCAGCCCGGCCGCCGCCATCCCGGCGCTGCCGGTGAGCGCAAAGCCCGCCTGCGCCTCCTGCTGGCTTATCAGGTTGTCGCCGGTGACCGGGGCCAACGTCAGCTCCGGCGCGCGGGTGTCTACCGTCAGCACCGCTTTGGCGTAAAGCATCTGGCCGCAGGCGCTTTTTACGCAGGCAGTCAGGGTCACACTGCCGTCGTCCAGCGCGGCCACATCCGCCGCCGGAACCTTAGCCGACCAGCTGCCGTCTTTGCCGACCTTCGCGGTGTAGTGTTCGCCGTTGAGCGTCAGCTGCACCGTTGCGCCATGCCGCACGCCGTCGGTGTGGCCGGTGAGGGTGATCGCCCCGCCCGCCTCCCCGGCATTGATCAGGTTGTCGCCGGTGACCGGGTCGATGCTCAGGCCGTCGCGGTCACTTTTGATGTTGAGGTTGCGGCTGGCGGTGGCGCGGTTGCCGGAAGCGTCCGTGACGCTGGCGCGCAGCGTCAGCCCGCCATCACCCAGTGCCGCCAGGTCTTCTGCCGGAATAAACAGCGACCAGCCGCCGCCCGCCTGCACCTGGGTGGTGTAAGTGACGCCGCCCACTTTCAGGCTCAGGGTCTGCCCGCCCTCCACGTTCTCTGAGCTGCCGGTGATGATCTGGTCACTCTGCAGCTCTGCGCCGTTGATCAGGTTGTCGCCGGAGATGGTATGGATGCGCAGCACCGGGCGGTTAGCCGGGTCAGCGTCCAGCAGCAGCGACTCGGTAATCGTGGTGGTCTGGCCGTGGCTGTCAGTCTGGCTGAGGGTCAGCGTGTAGCGGCCATCCTCCAGCCCGGCGAACGCCTCTTTCGGCAAGGTTAGCCGCCAGCCGCCTTCGTCATTGACGTCAGCCTCATAGGTCACGCCGTTAAGCAGCACGCTGACCACCCCGCCCGCTTCCGAGCTCTGGCCGCTGAGCACCACCCCGGCCGCCGCCTCGGCGGCGTTGATGATGTTATCCTGGGCGATCGGGTCGAGGGTGATGACCGGGTCTGCGATGACCTGGAAAAATTTTTCAGTGCTGACGCCGTTACCTGCCGCGTCATACACGGCAACGTCGAGGTAGACCTCCCCCTCCGGGATGCGGGAGAGATCGGCGGCCGGGAGCGTCACCTGCCAGCGGCCATTCTCACCCGTGGTGGTGGTGTAGCTTGTGTAGTCGCCGTCAAAGAACATCTGGATAAAGACGGTCAGCCCGGCATGATTCACGCCGTCGCTATTGGTGAACTGGCCTGACAGGATCTGATCCTGCGTGCTCTCTGCGCTGGTCAGGATGTCATCCCCGGTCAGGGGGTCGAAGGTGAGTTCGCCGCTCAATATCTGCTGGCTGAGGGTGATGTCGCGGCTGACGCTGGAGACGGTGCCGTCCGGCGCGGTGAGCTCCGCCACCAGCGGGTAGACGCCATTGGCGATGCCGTTGAAGCTGCCTGCCGGGACGGTGATGTGCCAGGTGCCGTTGGCCTCAACGGTGCCGGTGTAGCGATAATCCGGGTCATCAAACACGGTGACGGCGATAGTGCCGCCTGCGGTGCCCACCGGCGCACGACCGGTGATGAGGATGTCCTCCGCCGTTTCATTCGCGTAGAGCACATCGTCCCCGGTGACCCGGTCAATCGCCAGCGTTAAGACATTACCCAGATCCACCTCGAGGGTAGAGGTGGTGGTGACCAGATTCCCGGAAACGTCAGTCCCTGAGACCGTTACCGTTACCGGGCCATCCGGCAGGGTGGCCAAAAATTCCGGCCCAAAGGTCACTGACCAGTTGGAGTAATAGTCGCTGTAATACCTGACTTCCCCGTTTATCTCGACGCTGATCTCCGTGTATCTCTCCCCCATATAGGTGCTGCTGCCGCTGATGGTCAGCCCGCCGTCCACTTCATCCGCCGTCAGCACATTGTCCCCGGCGATCGGGTTAACGGTGATGGTGCCGCCGGTTGCCGGCAACACCGCAAAGACCCCCTCGCGGGAGCTGGGCGCGGTGTTGCTTACGGCATCCTCGGCGGTGGCCGTCATGTAACTCCAGCCTTCGCTCAGCTGTTGCAGGTCAGCGGCCGGGACGGTGACTGACCAGCGGCCGTTGCTGTCGGTGGTGCCGGTGTAGGCAAAGGTCTGGCCGTCGTTGTCGTGCATGTAAACGGTGATCGCCAGCCCGCTGACGCTGTTCTCCTCACTGGCGAAGGTGCCGCTGAAGGTCTGATCCTGCGTGCGCTCCGCCGCCGTCAGCGCGCCGTCGCCGGTGAAGTCATCAAAGTAGAAGTCACCGCTGAAGGGCCATTGGTTGATCGCAATGTCGTGGGTGGCAGTGGTGACGGTGCCGTCCGGTGCGGTGAGCTCCGCCACCAGCGTGTAGACGCCGTTCGAGGTGCCGCCGAAATTAGATTCCGGTACGGTGACCTGCCAGCTGCCGTCCGCCGCGACGGTGCCGGTGTAACTGTAGGCCGGGTCGCCAAAGGCGGTGACGACAATCGTGCCGCCCTCGGTGCCCGCCGGCGCATGGCCGGTGATGGTGATTTCGCCTGAGGTTTCATCGCCGTAGAGGATGTCATCACCGGTGACCGGGTCAAAGGTCAGCGTTGACATATCACTCAGATTCACCTCCAGGGTGGCGGTGGTGGTGATCAGCGCCCCGGAGAGATCATACCCGGAGACATTGACCACCACCGGGCCATCCGGCAGGGTGGCCACAAATTCCGGCCCAAAGGTCACTGACCAGTTGGAGTAATAGTCGCTGTAATACCTGACTTCCCCGTTTATCTCGACCTCGATTTCTTTATACCTTTCCCCCATATAAACGCTGCCGCCGCTTATCGTCAGCCCGCCATCCACTTCATCCGCCGTCAGCACATTGTCCCCGGCGATCGGGTCAACGGTGATGGTGCCGCCGCCTGCCGGCATCACCACAAAGCTGTCATCGCGGGTGCTGTTGATGGTGTTGCCTGCGGCATCCGTGGCGGTCGCGGTCATGTAGCCCCAGCCTTCACTCATCTGTTGCAGAGAGGTGGCCGGGAGGGTGACCACCCAGTAGCCGTCGTTATCGGTGGTCGTGGTAAAGTCAAAAGTCCGGCCGCTGTTGTCTGTGGCATGAAGTGTAATATTCAGCCCGCCGACATAGCTTTCGTCACTCCGGAAGCTGCCGCGGTAGACCTGATCCTGCGTGCGCTCCTCAACCGTCAGCCCTTTATCGCCGTCAAACCCGCCAAAAACGAAGTCACCGGTAAACGGCCATACGTTAATGGTGAAGTCATGGGTGGCGGTGGTGACGGTGCCGTCCAGTGCGGTGAGCTCCGCCACCAGCGTGTAGACGCCGTTCGAGGCGCCGCCGAAATTATCTTCCGGCACGGTGACCTGCCAGCTGCCGTCGGCGGCGACGGTGCCGGTGTAGCGGTAGGCCGGGTCGTCAAACGCGGTGACGACGATGGTGCTGCCCTCGGTGCCCGCTGGGGCATGGCCGGTGATCAGGATCTCGCCTGAGGTTTCATTGCTGTAGATGATGTCATCACCGGTGACCGGGTCAAAGGACAGCGTTGACACATCGCTCAGATTCACCTCCAGGGTGGCGGTGGTGGTCACCCGGTTCCCGGCGAGGTCATACCCGGAGGCGGTCACCGTCACCGGGCCGTCCGGCAGGGTGGCCACAAACTCCGGCCCAAAGGTGACTGACCAGTTGGAATCATAATCGGCATAAATGGCGAGTTTGCCGTTTATCTCGACCTCAATCTGCGTATACCTTTCCCCCATATAGGTGCTGCTGCCGCTGATGGTCAGCCCGCCGCTGATTTCATCCGCCGTCAGCACATTGTCCCCGGCGATCGGGTTAACGGTGATGGTACCGCTGTCTGCCGGCAACACCGTAAAGGGTTCTTCGCGCTCGGTGCTGACGCCGTTGCCTACGGCATCCGTCGCCGTGGCCGTCATGTAACCCCAGCCCTCGCTCAGCTGTTGCAGGTCGGTGGCCGGGACAATCACCGACCAGTTACCGTTTGCATCGGTGGTGCCGGTATAGGTGAAGAGCTGGTCCAGGCTGCTGTGCAGGTAAACCGTGATCGATAACCCGTTGACGTCGCTTCCCAACCCCAGGAACCTGCCGCTCAAGACCTGATCCTGCGTGCGCTCCCCCGCCGTCAGCACGCCGTCGCCGGTAAAGTCGTCAAAGGTAATACTCCCTTCCAGCGGCCAGAAGTTCATAAGGAAATCGTGGGTGACGCTGGTGGTGTTGCCGTCGGCGTCGGTCAGCTCGGCCACCAGGGTATAGTTGCCGTTGCTTGAGCCGGAGACGTTGCCGCCCGGCAAGGCGACGGCCCAGGTGCCGTCAGCCTCCACGCTGCCGGTGTATTGGCGTTCAGGTTGATCAAGCAGGGTCACGGTGACTGTCGCGCCCTGCTTGTCAGTCGGGGCGCGGCCACTGATGGTAATGTCGCCTTCTGCTTCATAAGAGACGACCATATTGTCATCGGTGACCGGGTTGACGGTCAGGCCGGAGGGGTTGACCGAGAAGGTGTGTTCCACGCTGGCGCTGTTGCCGTCCGCATCCGTGGCGGTCACCGTCATGGTGGTGTCACCTTCCGGCAGGGCCTGCAAGGCGGCCGCCGGCAGCAGGAGCTGCCACACACCATTTTCTTCGGCTTCGGTGGTGTAGTCTGTGCCCGCCAGCGTCACGGTGATGCGCTGCCCCGGGCTATTGAAACCGGTCGCGCCGGTCAGCGTCTGCCCTCGCGCCGCTTCACCGCTGTCCAGGATATTATCGCCGAACGGCGTGTCCAACCCCGGCAACGGCCCACGGTCCACCAGCATTTCTGTGGTTGCGACGATGTCGTTAACGCCGAAATCCGAGGTGGTGACCGTTACCGTCAGCGGGCCATTGGGAAACTGGGCCAGCTCCTCAGGCGGGAATGTCACCGACCATTCTGAGCCGTTGATTAGCCCCGCCGTATGAGACACGCCGTTTACCTTTACCTCGAGCAGGCTCTGGTCAGGCAACCACCGGCTGCTCCCGCTGATTACCAGCCCGGTATGCAATTCATCCGCTGTCAGGACATTATCCCCGGCAATCGGGTCGAACATGATCTCGCCCTGCTGCAGGTTGAGGATGAGCGGTTCCGCAACGGTGATGCTGTTACCTGCGGCATCCGTCACGATACCGACCAGCGTGGCTGAGCCGTCCGTTAGCTGGGCCAGATCATCGGCAGGGGCCGTGACCTGTCAGTAGCCGTCCTCTCCCAGCGTGGTGGTGTAGGTGAAGGATTGCGCGTTGGTATTGTCTGTTAAGGTAATGGTGACCGCGTAATGGTCACCGTAAAGGCCGCTGTCATTGATGAACGCCCCCTCAATAAGCATACCCTGCGCCTGTTCGTCAGGCGTCAGCACCCCGTCCCCGGTCAGGGAATAAAAGTACAGGTAACCTTCAAATGGCCGCTGGTTGAGGGTGACGTCATGGGTGGCGGTGGTGACGGTGCCGTCCGGTGCGGTGAGCGCCGCTACCAGCGTGTAGATGCCGTTCGGCGCGCCACTGAAATCATATTCCGGCACGGTGACCTGCCAGCTGCCGTCCGCCGCGACGGTGCCGGTGTAGCTGTAGGCCGGGTCTTCAAAAGCGGTGACGACGATCGTGCCGCCCTGCGCGCTCACCGGCGCATGGCCGGTGATGGTAATTTCGCCCGAGGTTTCATCAGCGTAGAGGATGTCGTCGCCGGTGATGGGGTCGAAGGTGATGCCCTCCTCCGCCTGCACGGCGGCGGCCTGTGCAACGGGGCCTGACGCTGTGGCCGGGTGGTAGGCCGTAAACACCGGCGTCAGGCTGCTGTCGGCGGCGTTACTGCTGAACACCGCCTGCGTGGCCGGGGCGGCGCCGTCATCGAATACCAGGGTGCTGCTGCCTGCGCTGAAGAAGTTGTTGTAGTGCAGCGTGCCTGCCTGCGTGTCGAGCGTGAGGTCGTCACCGCTGCGCGAATAACCGGTGGCCCAGCCGGCTGGCTGGTTAATAGTGACAACGCTGGGTTCCGTCAGCGAAATAATTTGATTCGCTTCAACGATCTGGGAAATAACCTTACCGGTCTGGCGGGAGGAAACGGTCGTGGTCGTCATGAATTGCCTCTTATTCAATAAGCTGTAAAGAATACCCGGCCAGTGCCTGCCAATAATGCGTGGCCTGGCGCAGGGCTATCATGGAATCACTTACACATCAGGTGATTACGCTTTCTGAACTGGTGCGGCAAAGCAAAATAAAAAATGAAATAAAAGCGAAATAAATAAACTTTTCTTTCTTTTTTTAAAACACGACATCGCCTTAACGCAAAGGAAAAGCGAATTAAGCCCTCCCTTCCGCTTATTATTAATAAGCAGAATGAATCATTAAAAAAACAGAATGACAGGTGGTGCAAGGCGCACAGTGTAGACACAAATTTTCACAACTTAATAGGGGGGAAACCCGCAGGTTATGGGAATAATTTCCCGCTGACGCCCGCGGCCTTGCGCCTGTGCCGCTGCCGGGCGGCACGGGCCGGATCACTTTCGGAAAAATGCCACGTTCTGCCCTGTTACTTTCTGCTAACATGGCGCGCCTGCCCGCCGCTGCCTGCGCAGGAAGGCGCAGAGTGTGCTTACCGGCAGCGCCCGGCGCGTTACTGGTTTTACCAGATAAAGCAAACACGGTATCCTCTGCCTTAACAGGTTTGAAACAGGGAAGGCCGTACCGCCATAAGCACTGATTCTTATCCTGCGCGGTGGGCACCCGGCGTGACCCCGCCGTTTGAATAATTTGTCGGTGGCCTTTGCCTGCGTGGCCGCCCTGATGCCGGCGGCCACGGCCGGCACCCGATTCGTGACGCGGCAATCAAGGACTCCTATTCACCTTTATGCAAAAGTATTTGTCATTGACGTCAACCAATATCACCCGGTTTTTCCTGGTG
This sequence comes from Chimaeribacter coloradensis, assembly GCF_002858715.1. Classification (GTDB taxonomy): domain Bacteria; phylum Pseudomonadota; class Gammaproteobacteria; order Enterobacterales; family Enterobacteriaceae; genus Chimaeribacter; species Chimaeribacter coloradensis. Next base: position 80,658 of record NZ_PJZH01000016.1, read on the forward strand.
TTTATTCTGCTGCTGACCACCGGCATCGGGCTGTATGGCTATAACTACACCAACGCCTACCTGAACGAAAAAAAACATGTGATGGAAAATATCGCCGACCGTATGCAGCAACGGATCGATATTTACCGCTACAACACCTACCAGATCTATGACAACTACACCGGCAGCCCGCAGGGCAGCAGCGCCACCCCGGCGCAGGAGATCCGCCTGCGGCCCGATGTGTTCTATGTGCAGAAGGCGCGCCGCAAAACTGACGCGGTGATCTTCGGCAACCATGACAGCGCCACCCTTGACCTGACCCTTCAGGTGTCGTCCTACCTCGACATGCAGTGGGGCGGCAAGCCGCAAACCTACACCATGTACTACCTGAACGGCCAGGATAACAGCCTGATCATGGTCACCACCCAGCCGTTGCAGGAGCTGACCTCGCGCTTCAAGGAGAACTACCTCACCACCTCCGCCGACGCGCGCCGCAACGAGATGCTGCAACAGGCCAACACGCTGGATGAGCGCGAGAGCTTCTCCATGCTGCGCAAATCGCGTTTCGGCAATGAGATGTTCTTCTCGCTGCGTACCACCTTTAATAACCCCGGCCACCTGGCGACGGTGATCGCCTTTGACCTGCCGGTCAACGATTTGCTGCCGGCCAACCTGGCGCGCGCCAATTTCCAGCTGCGTGAAGAGAGCGCGCCGGTGAGCGAAGGGGATGCCGACGCGTCCGGCGGCAGCACGCAGGTGGTGCGCAACGGCTGGTGGCTCGACTTCTCCACCCCGCTCGCCAATGCGCCGTTACAGGTGGTATACCGCGTTCCCCTGCTCAGCCTGGCGCTGGACATGCTGCACAACAACACCTGGCTGCTGCTGATTAACCTGGCGCTGCTGGCGATGGCGATGAGCGGCATTTACTTTATCCGCCACCAGTTCATCCGCCCGAGCGAGAACATGGCGGCGCAGCTGCGCGCCCAGCAGGCGCTGAACCAGGAGATCGTCTCCAGTTTGCCGACCGGGTTGCTGGTGTATAACTTCGGCAGCAACAGCGTGGTCGCCAGCAATAAAGTGGCTGACCACCTGTTGCCGCACCTCAGCCTGCAAAAGATCGCCTCGATGGCGGAGCAGCACCACGGCACCATACAGGCCACGGTAAACAATGAGGTGTATGAGATCCGCATGTCGCGCAGCAAGTTTGCGCCGGACACCTACCTCTTCCTGCTGCATGACCAGGACAAAGAGGTGATGGTCAACAAGAAGCTGCAACAGGCGCGGCGCGAGTATGAGAAGAATTTGCAGGCGCGCAAGCTGATGCTGCACAACCTCGGCATTGAGCTGAACCAGCCGCTCAACACCATCCATGCGCTCTCCACCGCGTTGCAGGAGGCACCGGAGGCGGAGCGGGAGCAGATGCTGGGCGATCTGGCCTATGAGTCGCAGTCGGTGCTGACATTGGTGGAGAACATCACCCTGCTCACCCGGCTGGAGACGCAGGACTGGCAGCCGTCGCGCCACCAGTTCTCCCTCTCCGGCATGGTGGATGAGCTGCTGCTGGAGACGCTGCCGGCGCTGAACCGTAAGGGGCTGTCGCTGTTTAACCACTTCCAGCTTGATGCCACCCAGACCTACATCGGGGATGTGCAGGCGCTGAAAAAAGTGCTGTCACTGCTGCTGGATTACGCCATCGTCACCACCGCGTTCGGCAAGATCTCGCTGATTGTGGAGAGCGAACCGCAACAGCCGGAGCAGCTGATTTTCCACATCACCGACACCGGCAGCGGCATCTCCAAAGAGGAGATCCGTAACCTGAACTACCCGTTCCTCAGCCAGACGCTGATTGACCGCTTTAACCACGGCTCCGGCCTGACCTTCTTCCTCTGCAACCAGTTGTGCAAAAAGCTCAACGGCCAGCTGGAGATCCGCAGCAAGGCGGACATCGGCACCCGTTATACGGTGCGCATCCTGCTCGGCGTGGAGCCGCGTGATGAGGAGGAGAGCGAAAAACTGCTGGATGACGTGACGGTATTGCTGGATGTGACCTCAGAAGAGGTGCGTTCGATCGTCACCCGGCTGCTGGCCGGTTATGGCGCAAACTGCATTACCGCCGAGGATAGACAGATTAGTCGTGATTATGATGTCATGTTGACAGATAATCCCCATAACTGTGATCGCTACACCCTGTTGCTCTCCAGCGATGAGGCGGGCTTCCAACAGTTACAGCGGGATTATATTCGCGTGAATTATAATATCAGCAGTGCTGTTATTGATGCCATCCTGGTGCTGATTGAGCAGCAGATGGCGGCCCCTTTTGACAGCCCGGCCCCGGAGAGCACCCCGGGCGATGACATCCAGGATTATCGGGCGCAGCTTGAGGCCAGCGACTATTACGCGCTGTTCACCGAGACAGTGCCGGAAGACCTGGATAAACTGCATAGTGAATGCCAGCAACATGATTTCACAGCGCTTTCTCAGACTGCACATCGCCTGAAGGGGGTCTTTGCCATGTTGAACCTGACCCCCGGCAAAGTGTTATGTGAAACGTTAGAACAGCATATTGTTGAAACCGATATGCTGAAAATCGAGAATAACATCAGTCAGATTGATCATTTTGTCAGCAGACTGCTACAGCAAGGTAGCCAAAACCATGAATAACCTGAACGTAATTATTGCCGATGACCATCCTATTGTTCTGTTTGGCATCAAAAAATCACTGGAACAGATTGAGTGGGTAAATGTGGTTGGGGAGTTCGAGGACTCCACCGCGCTGATTAACAATCTGGCGAAACTGGACGCCAATGTTCTGGTCACCGACCTCTCCATGCCGGGCGAGAAGTATGGCGACGGCATCACGCTTATCAAGTACATCAAACGCCACTACCCGCAGCTGGCGATTATTGTGCTGACCATGAACAACAACCCGGCGATCCTCAGCGCGGTGCTGGATCTGGACATCGAAGGCATTGTGCTGAAACAGGGTGCGCCGACCGACCTGCCGAAAGCGCTGGCAGCGCTGCAAAAAGGCAAGAAGTTCACGCCGGAGAGCGTCTCCAAACTGCTGGAGAAGATCAGCGCCAACGGGTACGGCGACAAGCGCCTGTCACCGAAGGAGAGCGAAGTGCTGCGCCTGTTCGCCGAAGGTTTCCTGGTGACCGAGATCGCCAAGAAGCTCAACCGCAGCATCAAAACCATCAGCAGCCAGAAGAAGTCAGCGATGATGAAACTGGGCGTCGACAACGACATCGCCCTGCTCAACTACCTCTCTTCCGTCAGCACCACCCCGGTGGACCGCGGCTGATAACAGCATAAGAAAAACAAAAAGCGCCCAATGGGCGCTTTTTTTATGAGTGGTTGGTAGTTAATACCGTTCTTGATAAAAGAGCTATTGCCCTTTAACCCTCATAATGACTGTTTCTCTTTACTTGAATGGTTGTTATCAACCTAACAACTCTGTTTTTAATCCTCTATTTAAATTAAAAAAATCTTTACTCATCACCCCGCTCAATACCTCCCTTCAAACCAATAATATCTTTGTATTTCATAACCTTATTTTTCTATACTATGTTGCTCAGCGTTGTTTTTTTCTCCTACACTTACAACGCATTGTGCCGGATATTGTTACTCCAGTGCACGCAGGGAGCCTCATGAAAAACACCCCCTCGATATTTTTTGACCACCGCCACCATCTGCTCCATATCCGCGGCTGCACCGCTGAGCTGGATATACTGGGCCTGAGCAGCGAGGAGGTGCTGAGCCTGCCCTTCTGTTACCGCCTGACCTTTACCAGCCCCGATAAGGCCCTTGACCCCGCTGCGTTCCTGATGC
>NZ_PJZH01000017.1 GCF_002858715.1 Chimaeribacter coloradensis
CCCATGCGAGAGTAGGGAACTGCCAGGCATCAAATCAAGCACGAGGCCATCCGCAAGGATGGCCTTTTTGCTTTGGGATAAATTTATAAGAAAGCTTAAGCTCAGGGTACAAAACCATTAATCCAGCAGGCATAGTTAACTGTCAGGCAGGAAAGCCTGTGTATAAAAACGCATACTATCCTCCTCCTTTCTGATCTTTTCCCTTTCCTTCCTGTTACCGGCCTTATACAACCACGGCATTTCGGCAAATCTATGACTTTTCAGTTAACCAGCGCAGGATAAAAGCCGCGATATGCTGCGGCTGATTAAGATCTAACTCAGGAATGCCAGCCGTTACCGACCTGTTGCTTGCAAGTGCAATAACATGTTGATCAATAAGATCATCTATTGGCTTACCCACCTCAGCGCGGTAAAGGGCAATTTTGGGAACAGGCTCGTGTTTGAACCCTTCCACTAAAATGAGATCGATCTTGCTGCTGTCAAAACGGCTGGCGAGAGAGAAGAGATCCGGCTCCGTAGCCTCCTCTGGCGTCTCCGTCATCAAGGCCCAGCGCTGGGAACTGGCAACCATCGTTTGTAAGGCACCCGCCTTACGCAGCTCATAGCTGTCTTTGCCTGGCGTATCGACATCCACATTATGATGGCTATGTTTAATCAACCCTACCCGGACTCCCTGTTGCGTCAGTAAAGGGATCAGTTGTTTGAGCAGTGTTGTTTTTCCTGTGCCGCTGTAAGCGACAATACCCAATAACGGCACTGTCATCGTGTTCTTTCCTGTAGATCTGAAGGCGTATTGATATTTTGAAACGCCTGCGGCTGCTCGCGGAAATAAACGGCCTGTGCTTCAGCTTGTTCAAAAAAGAGCATCAGCTTACGGTCGCCCCGTTGAAGGAATTGCTCAAGGGGTTGTGCAATGCGCCGATGCAACAGGCATAACGTCGGATGCGCGCGTACACCATCATGGGCATAAACGGCTGCTGCCTGCTGACGCCCCGACCATAAACGCGCAATCAAATCGGTTGGCAGAAAAGGGACATCACAAGGCACAAAAGCGACCCACTCCGTCTCACTCTTTTGTAGCCCGGTTAATATGCCCGCCAGCGGCCCCGCAAAGCCGGGAAAGGTATCGGTATAGGCAGGATAAGCCTGGCGATACTCAGCCAGATTGCGGTTAGCACTGAGGATGATTGTTGTCAGCTGCGGCTGCAGGCGGTCTGCGACGTGCTGATAAAGGGGTTTGCCATGTAGAGGGAGTAACCCTTTATCATTTCCGCCCATGCGGGTCGCCTGCCCGCCGCAAAGTATGACCCCGGTGATCGCTGTTGGTATCACGTCATCGCCTCCTGTTCACTGATATTACAATTGTAACGCCATGCGGGTCAGGGGGAATGATTTACTTTTATTGACAACTCCTGCCCTTTTACTCGAAGGGCATCCCTGCTACTTTGTCCGTTTCCTCCAGAGAAAGGGCATTGTCATGAATAGCCATCGGATCAATGAACTGATTGCGTTGCTTCAGCCGGCATGGGAAAAAGACGCCGATCTTAATTTGCTGCAATTCCTGCAAAAGCTGGCACAAGAGAGTGGTTTTCAGGGCAAAATAACCGATATGACAGATGACACCTTAATTTATCATCTTAAAATGCGGGGCAGCGCGCAGACTGAGGTTATTCCCGGCCTGAAAAAAGACTACGAAGAGGATTTTAAAACAGCTATTTTGCGGGCCCGCGGCGTCATTAAAGAGTAATGACAGTGCCTTTCCCTATTAAACGTTTCACCCCATGAGCCTATGACGACAACCCCTGCCTTTAATTTCCATGCCCTGACGCCGGATCTCATTCTGGATGCATTACAGCATGTGGGTCTTTATGCCGAATCCGGCCTGACTGAACTCAACAGCTATGAAAACCGGGTTTTCCAGTTTATGGGAGAATCCCGTCAGCGCTACGTCGTAAAATTTTATCGGCCGGAACGGTGGAGCGAAGCGCAATTGCGTGAAGAGCACGCCTATGCAGCAGCGTTAAATGAGGCGGAAATCCCGCTCATTGCTCCATTGTCTCTTGCCGGTGATACCCTGAACGCTTATCACGGTTACTTTTTTGCGGTGTTCCCCAGCGCAGGCGGCCGGCAATATGAAGTAGATAATCTCGATCAGCTGGAGATGGTAGGGCGTTATCTTGGCCGTATCCATCAGATTGGCAGCCAGGACGTGTTCAAGGCGCGCCCAACCCTGGGGCTGGATGAATATGTGATCCATCCCCGGCAGGTACTGGAAACGTGCGCACTTATCCCCGATGGTCAGCGCCACGCCTTTCTGGCGGCAGCAGACAACCTTATCAACGCGATTCAGCAGCACTGGCATACCCAGTGGCAGCCATTGCGTCTGCATGGGGATTGCCACCCCGGGAATATCCTGTGGCGTGACGGCCCCTGTTTTGTGGATCTGGATGATGCGCGTAACGGGCCTGCGGTACAGGATCTCTGGATGCTATTGCATGGGGATAAGGCGGAGCAACGGATCCAGCTCGACATCCTGCTGGAAGCCTATGAAGAATTCAGCGGGTTTGATCAGCGTGAACTGGCACTGATTGAGCCGCTGCGTGCCATGCGGATGGTGCATTATCTGGCCTGGGTGGCGCGTCGCTGGGAAGATCCTGCGTTCCCACGCAGCTTCCCGTGGATGACAGAGGGAAGTTTCTGGGAGCGCCAGACGGCGGTTTTCAGGGAGCAGCTTAACCAATTGCAGGAACCGCCTCTGCAATTAACGCCTATGTATTAATAGTCATATCAACGGAGAACAAGGAATTATGAAGAAGATATTTTTAGCGTTGGTGGGAATGGTGCTGGCATTCAGTGCTTCGGCCGCGCAATTTTCAAATGGGGATCAATTCGTCACCCTGGATAAGCCGGTTTCGGGAGAGCCGCAGGTACTGGAGTTCTTCTCGTTCTATTGCCCGCACTGCTACCAGTTCGAAAAGATTTATCATATCTCTGACACCATTAAAAAGAATCTTCCTCAGGGCACCAAAGTGACCAAATATCACGTTGAGTTCCTTGGCCCGTTGGGTAAAGAGATGACGCAGGCGTGGGCAGTGGCAATCGCCCTGGGCGTAGAAGAGAAAGTTGCCCCGCTGATGTTTGATGCCGTGCAGAAAACCCAGGTAGTACAGACGCCGGATGATATTAAAAAAGTCTTTATTCAGGCCGGTGTGACCTCAGAAGAGTATGACTCTGCCTGGAACAGCTTTGTAGTGAAATCCCTGGTTGTACAGCAGGAAAAAGCCGCAGCTGACATGGGCCTTCAGGGTGTGCCTTCCATCTTTGTTAACGGCAAATATATGGTCAAAAATGATGGCCTGGATATGAGCTCGATGGATATCTACAGCAAGCAATACTCTGATGTTGTGAACTTCCTGCTGACGCAAAAATAATATCCCTGTGATGACATTGAAAATGCCGGATTATCCGGCATTTTTTTATGGCGTCATAACGTTGCCCTGACTCGCTATTTTTATACGCTTCCCGCTCATCCCTCTGTTCCCGTAACCCGATTGCCGCCTGCTGCTGTGTTGATAAATAAGCCGTGTTAACAAGAGCCACAACAGAAAGAAAATATGAAAAGGAGTGTCTGCGGCTGGGGAAAAGCGCATTAATTGCACCGGCGCTTATTTAACCGTTTCAGGCAAAACGGAAATCTGTATAAAGTTATATCCACATTGGCTATAACGCTAAAAAAAGCGATCCTGGCGTTTTGATCTCACATAGTTTTATGATTTATAAGCTAAAAAACCAAATAACGCCGGGTAAAATACCCGGTGTCGCATTTGCGTGATCTTTTATGCACAAAGTTATCCACAATATTGATCCTGCGGATCAGTGCGCAAATGATCGGATTGATCGGGGCGTCAGGCCGCCAAAGGTTCGCCTTTCTCGCCAGCTATGGCATCCTTAGTAGATTGACCGATGACGAAAAGAGTCGCTATGGCACATATTGCAGAAAATCCCCTGATCCTGGTTGATGGGTCCTCTTACCTCTACCGCGCCTATCACGCCTTCCCACCGTTGACCAACTCCGCCGGTGAGCCGACGGGCGCGATGTATGGCGTGATCAACATGCTCAAGAGCCTGTTGCAGCAGTACCAGCCCAGCCATGTCGCCGTGGTGTTTGATGCCAAGGGCAAGACCTTCCGTGATGAACTCTTTGCTGAGTATAAATCGCACCGCCCGCCGATGCCGGATGACCTGCGCGCCCAGATCGCCCCGTTGCATAATATGGTGAAAGCGATGGGGCTGCCGTTGCTGGCGGTCTCCGGCGTGGAAGCGGACGATGTGATCGGCACGCTGGCCCTGCAGGCGGAAAAAGCCGGCCATGCAGTGCTGATCAGTACCGGGGACAAAGACATGGCCCAGTTGGTCACACCGAATATCACGCTGATCAACACCATGAATAACGCGATCCTCGGCCCTGAAGAGGTGATCACCAAATACGGCGTGCCGCCGGAATTGATCATCGATTTCCTGGCGCTGATGGGCGACTCCTCCGATAACATTCCGGGCGTGCCGGGCGTGGGTGAGAAAACAGCACAGGCGCTGCTGCAAGGCATCGGTGGGCTGGATGCGCTCTACAACAATCTGGAGGGCATCGCCGGCCTGAGCTTCCGTGGCGCGAAGACCATGGCGGCGAAGCTGGAGCAAAACAAAGAGGTGGCCTACCTCTCCTACCAACTGGCTACCATCAAGACCGATGTGGAACTGGATGTCACCTGCGATGAGCTGAATGTCATGGCCCCGGCCACGGACGAACTGCGTGCGCTGTTCCAGCATTATGAGTTCAAACGCTGGGCCAGCGATCTGGATGCCGGCAAATGGCTGATTAACAAAAAAGCCCCAACGTCAGGCAGCCGTGGCGCGGATGAAATCGACATCGATGTGCCGGTGCCGGAGGTAGAACGCGCCCAGCTGGCGCAGGATGAGTACGTGACCCTGCTGACCGAGGCGGAACTGGATGCGTGGCTGGAGAAGCTCTCGGCGGCAGAACAGTTCGCGTTTGATACCGAGACCGACTCCCTCGATACCCTGACCGCGAATCTGGTGGGCTTGTCTTTTGCTATCGAGCCAGGAAAAGCGGCTTATCTGCCGGTTGGCCACGATTACATTGATGCGCCCGATCAGCTTAATCTCGACCTGGTGCTGCAAAAGCTCAAGCCGCTGCTGGAGAGTGAAAAAGCGCTGAAAATTGGCCAGAACCTGAAGTTTGATCAGGGCGTCCTGAAGCGCTACGGCATTGAGCTGCGCGGTATCGCCTTCGATACCATGCTGGAATCCTACGTGCTGGACAGCGTCTCCAGCCGCCATGACATGGATACGCTGGCCGATCGCCATCTGGGCCATACCACCGTCAGCTTTGTTGAGATTGCCGGCAAAGGTAAAAATCAGCTCACCTTTAACCAGATTGCGCTGGAAGAGGCGAGCCACTACGCCGCGGAAGATGCGGATGTCACTCTGCAACTCCATCAGGCAATGTGGCCCAAAATTGAAGCCAGCGAAGGGCTGCCGAACGTCTTCCGTGAAATCGAGATGCCGCTGGTGCCGGTGCTGTCCCGCATGGAGCGAACCGGGGTATTAATCGATAAGTCGATTCTGGCAGCGCATTCGGTGGAGCTGACCGGGCGCCTGGGCGAGCTGGAAAGCAAGGCGCACGAACTGGCGGAAGAGCCGTTCAACCTGTCGTCCACCAAGCAGTTGCAGGCGATCCTGTACGACAAACAGAAATTGCCGATCCTGAAAAAGACGCCGGGCGGCGCGCCGTCCACCAATGAAGAGGTACTGGCCGAACTGGCGCTGGATTACCCGCTGCCGAAAGTGATTCTCGAATACCGCAGCCTGGCGAAGCTCAAATCCACCTATACCGACAAGCTGCCGCAGATGATCAACCCGGCCAGTGGCCGGGTGCACACCTCGTATCATCAGGCGGTCACGGCCACCGGGCGGCTTTCATCCAGCGATCCGAACTTGCAAAACATTCCGGTGCGCAATGAGGAAGGGCGGCGCATCCGCCAGGCGTTTATCGCGCCGGAAGGGTACAAGATCGTGGCTGCGGACTACTCCCAGATTGAGCTGCGCATCATGGCGCACCTCTCGCAGGACAAAGGGCTGCTGGAGGCCTTTGCGGCCGGTGAGGACATCCACCGTGCCACGGCGGCGGAAGTGTTCGGTATGTCACTGGAGAGCGTCACCGGTGACCAGCGCCGCAGCGCCAAGGCGATTAACTTCGGCCTGATCTACGGCATGAGCGCCTTCGGCCTGTCGCGCCAGCTGAACATCCCGCGCAACGAAGCTCAGCGTTACATGGACAAATACTTTGAGCGCTATCCTGGCGTACTGGCCTATATGGACCGCACGCGTAAACTGGCTGCGGACAAAGGGTATGTCACCACGCTGGACGGCCGCCGGCTCTACCTGCCGGACATCAACTCGAAAAACGCCATGCGCCGTAAAGGGGCGGAACGTGCCGCGATCAACGCCCCGATGCAGGGCACCGCCGCTGACATCATCAAGCGTGCGATGATCGACGTGGACGCCTGGCTGCAACAGCAACAAGACCCGCACGTCCGGATGATCATGCAGGTGCACGATGAACTGGTATTTGAAGTGCATGAGTCTGTGCTGGACGAGGCGTCAGAGAAGATCCGGTCGCTGATGGAGCAGAGCATGCAACTGGACGTGCCGTTACAGGTCGAGGTTGGGGTAGGGGAAAACTGGGATCAGGCGCACTAAACGGCCATAACCTAAGCATTTTTTGTAATTAAGCTACATCATAAGCAGAAGATATGACGATATATGCCGCAAAAACGCCGGATATTGTGTAAGTAAACTACAAAAATTTCTTTTGCCCTTTGAAAAAATGTTGTAGAGTTAGCGGTGTAGGGTACAGAGGTAAGATGTTCTATCTTTCAGACCTTTTACTTCACGTAATCGGATTTGGCTGAATATTTAGCCGCCCCAGTCAGTATTGACTGGGGCGTTTTTTATTGGGCAAAACGCAGCCCGCCTGCCTTTTTCCGGCAGCTATAAAAAAAGACAGCACACCGGCTGTCTTTTTTTGTCTCAGGGCTTTTGCAACTACGCTTCTTCGTCACCCATTTCATCGGCAACGGCCGGCGGCAGCTCGCTGAACCAGGTGTCCAGTTTCTGGCTCAGTTTATCGACGCCAATCTTCTTCAGCGACGAGAACGCCTCTACCTGAATATCACCCATGAACGCCAGTACCGCTTCGCGCACCATGTTCAGCTGCGCCTTACGCGCACCGGATGCCAGCTTATCCGCTTTGGTCAGCAGCACCAGCACCGGCAGATCGACCGCCACGGCCCACTGAATCATCTGCTGATCGAGGTCTTTGAGCGGGTGGCGGATGTCCATCAGCACCACCAGGCCTTTCAGGCAGTTACGCTTTTGCAGGTATTCACCCAGCGCTTTCTGCCATTTACGCTTCAGCTCTTCCGGGACTTCGGCATAGCCATAACCCGGCAGGTCAACCAGGCGCAGGCCCGGCTGTAGCTCAAACAGGTTGATCAGCTGAGTACGGCCCGGCGTTTTACTGGTACGCGCCAGGCTCTTTTGGTTGGTCAGGGTGTTCAGCGCGCTGGATTTCCCCGCGTTGGAACGCCCGGCAAATGCAACTTCAATGCCTTCATCCGCAGGCAGGTGCCGGATGTCCGGAGCACTGGTGACAAAGTGGGTCACCTGATAGTTATAAGTTCGGCTGGTCAAAATGTGGTCTCCGTAAGGCTAAATATCTCTGGCTGGCGATTATAACTGCATCGTTACTAAAAGCGGCATGTTTGTGGGTTTTAATCCCTGTGGGCGGCGTAAATGCAGGCATTTTGCGGGTGGGCTGTAAGCGATCGGCTATCCGGTGTGGCAGCATTCGCTGATAATAGCGAGAGCGTTAAAGATAATGTTAATAGTTTCATAGAATTAGGTAAAACACCTGAAATAGCAGCCATCCAGGTGGGGTGGAGACAGGAAGCGTTTGCCGTAAAGTATCCGGTAACAGGACGCGCAGGCGCGCAGCCTTCCCATCAGGAAGCGGGGAGGCCAGGGAGAGCAGACAAGGCGTGTCACCTGTTGCCGGGAGGGCAGCATCAGAGGGAAGCGCACCGGGATGTGCAGGCAGGATGCAGTGGAAACGGCCGGTAAAGGATGATGCCGGTACGGGGAGCACGCAGGGACGGGGCGTAACAGGGAGGTGCCTTCTGCCCGGATAAAAAGGAATTTTGCCGGGCGGCAGGGCAAAAACAGCGCTTCCCTGATAAGGAAGCAGATAAAAAGGCGCCGGGACCTCCTGCCGCCTTTTTTCTTTGCCCGCTTTCTGCTAGATTCCGCCGCAATTCTATACTGAAATGATTTCCCCCTGAGAGCAGAAGCCATGAACCAGCCATCCAAAATGCCCCGTGCAAAAGCCGCGGCCCCGAACAGCAAAAATAAGAAAAAAAGCCGTGCCGAGCTGGATTTAGAAGCCCGCGATCGTAAGCGCCAGAAAAAGCGCCGCGGCCACGCGCCCGGCTCTCGCGCAACCGGGGAGACCGAACAGAAAAAAACGGCCACCCAGGAAAAACGTGACCCGCGTTTAGGCAGCAAAAAAGCGGTGCCGCTGGTGGTCGAGACGGTGTACGGCAACACGCCGAAAAAAGCCGCCAGGCCGCAGAAAGAGGCCAAACCGCGCCTGTCACCGGAAGAGGAATTGACGCTGCTGGAGAACGACCCGCGTCTGGATGCCCTGCTGGATAAACTGGACGACGGCGAAACCCTGAACGCGGAAGATCAGGCATTTGTCGATCAGACCCTGGATCGTATTGATGTGCTGATGGAACTGCTGGGCATTGAGCTGGGCGACGACGACGATGACATCATCGACGAAGACGAGCCGAAAGAGGACATGTACCAGCTGCTCAAGCGTGGAACCCCGAAAGACACTCACTGATTCATGGCCTGGATTATCCCGGTAATAACCCTGCTGCTTATGTGTTATATGGTGGGGTTATTGGGTAAACTGTGGCGGCTCTCGCAACGTAAAGCCCGTTTGCGCAGCGCTACCGCGGCCAGGCAGGTGAACCGCTCACCGCTTCCCCGACCCGGTAGGCAACGATACCGGAAGGAGTGAATGAGATGTCTGAGCAGGCTGTTATCTGGGATTCCGCCCTGATCCAAAAGTATAACCAGTCAGGGCCGCGTTATACCTCCTACCCGACGGCGCTGGAATTCCATCAGGATTTCGGCGCCGCTGATTTTCAGCGTGCCGCGGCACGTTACCCCGATCGCCCCCTCTCGCTGTACGTCCATATCCCGTTTTGCCATAAACTCTGTTATTTCTGCGGCTGCAACAAAGTGGTCACGCGCCAGCGGCATAAAGCTGAACAGTATCTGGTGCGGTTAGAACAGGAGATCCGCCAGCGCGCGCCGCTGTTCCGGGGCCGCCGGGTCAGCCAGTTGCACTGGGGCGGCGGCACGCCGACCTATCTCGACAAGGCGCAAATCAGCCGCCTGATGGCCCTGCTGCGTACTCACTTTACCTTCCTGCCGGAGGTTGAGCAGTCGCTGGAAGTTGACCCGCGCGAAATTGAGCTGGATGTGCTGGATCACCTGCGGGAAGAGGGCTTTAACCGCCTCAGCATGGGCGTACAGGATTTTGACAAACAGGTGCAGCGGCTGGTTAACCGCGAACAGGATGAAGCCTTTATCTTTGCACTGGTGGCGCGGGCGCGTGAACTGGGCTTCCGCTCAACCAACATCGACCTGATCTACGGCCTGCCGAAGCAGACGCCGGAGAGCTTCGCTTACACCCTGCAACGGGTAGCGGAACTCAGCCCGGATCGCCTGAGCGTCTTTAACTATGCCCACTTGCCGTCGCTGTTTGCCGCCCAGCGGAAAATCAAAGAGACCGATCTGCCGGATGCGGCGCAGCGCCTGGCGATCCTGCAACAGAGCATCGCCTTCCTGACGCAGTCGGGCTATCAGTTTATCGGTATGGATCATTTTGCCCGGCCGGATGATGAACTGGCGATCGCCCAGCGCGAAGGCAAGCTGCACCGCAATTTCCAGGGCTACACCACCCAGGGCGATACCGACCTGCTGGGGCTGGGGGTGTCGGCCATCAGTATGCTGGGGGACAGCTACGCGCAGAATGAAAAAGATCTCAAAGCCTATTATGCGCGGGCAGAAGCCGGGGGCGAGGCACTGTGGCGCGGCCTGACGCTGACGCAGGATGACTGCCTGCGGCGGGATGTGATCCGCACGCTGATCTGTAACTTCAGCCTGGCGTTTGCCCCGCTTGAACAGCAGTACGGCATAAGTTTCCGGGATTACTTTGCCGAGGATCTGGCGCTGCTGGCACCGCTGGCCGGGGATGGGCTGGTGGCGCTGCGGGAGGACGGGCTGAAGGTGACGCCGCGCGGGCGGCTGTTGATCCGTAATATCTGCATGTGCTTTGACCGCTACCTGCGCCGGCAGGCACGCCAGCAGCAGTTCTCACGGGTGATCTGACGCCTGCCGGATAAAAAAACAGCCGCATCAGCGGCTGTTTTTTCATGTAAAGAGGTTTACCCGCGCGTCACACAACGCCGCGCGGTGCGCTTACTCCATGCCCAGCTCTTTCAGCTTGCGCGTCAGGGTGTTGCGGCCCCAGCCCAGCAGGCGCGCGGCCTCCTGTTTATGCCCCTGGGTATGGCGCAGGGCGGTGGTCAGCAGGGTGCGCTCCATCTCCGGCTGCGCCTCAGAGAGCAGGTTCTGGTGGCCGGAACGCAGGGCGCGATCGGCCCACTGTGCCAGCAGCGTGGCCCAGCTGTCCGGCAGGCTCTGGCCGCCGCTCTCCGGAGGGCTGGTTTCAAACAGCTCACTGGGCAGGTCCTGAATCAACACCTCCTGCCCGGCGGCCATCACCGTCAGCCAGCGGCAGGTGTTCTCCAGCTGGCGGACATTGCCCGGCCAGGGCAGGCGCGTCAGGGCCGTTTCCGTCTCGGGGTGCAGGTTTTTGGCCTCCACCCCCAGCTCTTTGGCGGCATCCTGCAGGAAGTAACGCGCCAGCCGCGGAATATCCTCACGGCGGTCGCGCAGCGGCGGCAGATGCACGCGGATCACATTCAGGCGGTGGAAAAGGTCTTCACGGAATTTCCCTTCCTGAACCCGCAATTCCAAATTCTGGTGCGTCGCGGCGATGATACGTACATCCACCTTGACCGGCGCATAGCCGCCGACGCGGTAGAATTGCCCATCCGCCAGCACGCGCAGCAGGCGGGTCTGCACATCCAGCGGCATATCGCCGATCTCATCCAGGAACAGCGTGCCGCCGTCGGCCTGTTCAAAGCGCCCCTGACGGATCTGGTTAGCGCCGGTAAACGCCCCTTTCTCATGGCCGAACAGCTCGGACTCAATCAGGTCTTTTGGGATCGCCGCCATATTCAGCGCGATAAACGGCAGCTTGGCGCGCGGGCTGTGGCGGTGCAGCGCGTGGGCCACCAGCTCTTTGCCGGTGCCGGATTCGCCGTTAATCAGCACGCTGATCGACGAGCGTGACAGGCGGCCGATAATGCGGAACACATCCTGCATCGCCGGCGCTTCGCCGATGATGTCTGCCGTCGGGCCGCTCACCGGCTGGCTGCGCGCCGGCTGTTGCTGCTCCTGATAGTGGCTGATGGCGCGCTCAACCAGTGCCACCGCCTCATCAATATCAAACGGCTTCGGCAGGTAATCGAATGCCCCCTGCTGATAGGCGCTGACTGCCGCATCCAGGTCGGAGTGGGCCGTCATGATAATCACCGGCAGCATCGGGTGGCGCTGTTTAATCTGTTTCAGTAATGCCAGCCCGTCCATGCCGGGCATCCGGATGTCAGACAGCAAAACGTCAGGGGTTTGGGTGGCGATGGCATCCAGCACATCGTTGCCGCTTTCAAAAGTGGTGCAGCTTAACCCCGCTCCAGTGAGCGCGCGTTCAAGCACCCAGCGGATGGAGCTATCGTCATCGACGATCCAGACTATCCCTCGTTGCATAGCAAACCTCACTGGCGAATAGGCAGGAACACCGAAAATTCGGTATGTCCCGGCCAACTGTTAAATTCAATCTTCCCTGAATTCTGGTCAACCAGATTCCGTGCAATGGAGAGGCCAAGGCCGGTGCCGCCTTCGCGGCCGCTTACCATTGGATAGAACAGCGTATCCTGCAACAGGGAAGGCACACCGGGGCCGTCATCTTCAATATCGATACGCGCTGCCAGGCGGTAACGCACGCCATGCAGAGTGATCTGGAAGGCGGTACGGGTGCGGATGGTAATGGTGCCGCCCTCTTCACCCAGTGCCTGAAGGGCATTGCGGGTGATATTGAGCAGCACCTGTTCAATCTGGTCGGGGTCGTGCGCCAGCTCCGGCAGGCTGGGGTCATAATCTTTGATCAGGGTGACGTTGTCCGGCTTCTCCAGCGACACCAGCTGGCAAACGCGCTCCGCCACCTGATGGATGCTCTGGGTAATGTGCTGCCCCGGCCGTTGCGGCCCCAGCAAACGGTCCACCAGATTCCGCAGGCGGTCGGCCTGTTCGATAATCACTTTGGTGTACTCATTGAGGGCGGGGTCGGGCAACGCTTTTGACAGCAGCTGTGCCGCGCCGCGTAAACCGCCGAGGGGGTTTTTAATCTCATGGGCCAGCCCGCGGACCAGATCGCGCGCGGCAACCTGTTGGGCGTGCTGGAGCTGTTCCTGGCTCAGCCGCCGCAGGTTGTCCATCGGGGCGAGTTCCAGCAGGATAAAGCCTTCCGGTAACGCCTGGGCGGTCAGCGAGAAGATATGTGCGCGACCATCCACCACCAGCGTGGCTTCATTATCGGTGAAACCTTGCCCGGCATTCAGGCTTTCGCGCATCAGGTCGATATTGAGCGAGAAGTAACCCAGTAAATCCGGCAGGGGGGTACCAAAAAGTTTGCGCGAACTCTGCGCCAGCAGTTGCTGGGCGGCGGGGTTGGCGTAATGAACGGCTAACTCTTCATCCAGCAGCAGAATGCTGTTGATAAGAGAATTCAGGATCTGCCCAGCATCGGGCAGCTTGCCAGTTGCCATAAAGCAGTCTCCTGCATCGGTATAGGGCGCGTCGCCTGACCATGAGGTAAAAGGTTACCGGATGGCGGCGCGTTGCGGGAAAGAGCGTGGAGAAAAAAGCCCATCCGGAGATGGGCTGAAAGTTTCCACGGCAACAAAAAATCGTCTTACTCAGCGTGGTTAAACGCAGTCGTTTTTAAACGCTGTAATAGAGTTCGAACTCAACCGGGTGCGGCGTCATGCGCACGCGGTCCATCTCTTCTTTACGCAGGTCGATGTACGCATCGATGGAGTCATCGGTGAATACGCCGCCGCGGGTCAGGAATTCGCGGTCTTCGCTCAGGCAAGCCAGCGCTTCTTCCAGAGAACCGGCCACTTTTGGAATTTCTGCTTCTTCTTCCGGCGGCAGGTCATACAGGTTTTTGTCCATCGCGTCGCCCGGGTGGATTTTGTTGATGATGCCGTCAAGGCCGGCCATCAGCAGGGCAGCGAACGCCAGGTACGGGTTGGCAGCCGGGTCCGGGAAGCGGGCTTCGATACGGCGCGCTTTCGGGCTGGCCACTACCGGGATACGGATAGAGGCAGAACGGTTACGGGCGGAGTACGCCAGCATCACCGGTGCTTCATAACCCGGGACCAGACGCTTGTAGGAGTTGGTGGTCGGGTTGGCGTAGGCGTTGATCGCTTTTGCGTGTTTGATGATGCCGCCGATGTAGAACAGCGCCATTTCAGACAGGCCGCCGTACTTGTCGCCGGCAAACAGGTTGTTGCCGTTTTTGGACAGCGACATGTGGCAGTGCATACCGGAGCCGTTATCACCGAACATCGGTTTCGGCATGAAGGTTGCAGTCTTGCCGAAGGCGTGGGCCACGTTGTGTACCACGTATTTGTAAATCTGGATCTCGTCCGCTTTCTTGGTCATGGTGTTGAAGCGGGTTGCCACTTCGTTCTGACCGGCGGTCGCAACTTCGTGGTGGTGGGCTTCAACCACCAGGCCCATCTCTTCCATGGTCAGGCACATGGTGGAGCGCAGGTCCTGAGAGGAGTCAACCGGCGGCACCGGGAAGTAACCCCCTTTCACTGCCGGGCGGTGGCCTTTGTTGCC
Organism: Chimaeribacter coloradensis; assembly: GCF_002858715.1. GTDB lineage: Bacteria > Pseudomonadota > Gammaproteobacteria > Enterobacterales > Enterobacteriaceae > Chimaeribacter > Chimaeribacter coloradensis. Next base: position 14,188 of record NZ_PJZH01000017.1, read on the forward strand.
GCCTTCGTATTTGGTCGCAGAGTTCCACGCGCCTTCGATGTCGTCGATCGCGACATGGGAGCCGGAGATGCTGCTGCCGAAACGCACGTCGTCAAACAGGAAGAATTCCGGCTCCGGCCCGAACAGCACGGTGTCGGCAATGCCGGAGGAGCGCAGGAACTCTTCCGCACGCTTGGCGATGGAACGCGGGTCGCGGTCATAGCCCTGCATGGTGCCCGGCTCAAGGATGTCGCAGCGAATAATCAGGGTAGATTCTTCGTAGAACGGATCAAGCACCGCAGTGCTGGCATCCGGCATCAGAACCATGTCTGACTCATTGATGCCTTTCCAGCCACCGATGGAGGAACCATCAAACATCTTACCTTCTTCGAAGAAGTCGGCATTCACCTGGTGGGATGGAATGGTGACGTGCTGTTCTTTACCCTTGGTATCAGTGAAACGCAGGTCTACGAATTTCACTTCATGCTCATTCAGCATCGTCAAAACGTGTTCAGCGGACATACTAGTTTCTCCCGGATTTTTTTGTCGTCGTGGAACGAATACCGTAACAGACTGGCGGCTCACCTTTTGTAAGGCGTTTTCACCCTGATCAGACTTTTTTCGCTCTGCCTGAATCTAAGCGAGAAGTGTGCCAACTTTTCCAAGTGCCGAAATATCCCTCTTTTCGTGCCTTTCTGCTCCGGGAAGTATGCACCATAACGGGTTTTTTGCACTAAAATAGTGCATATGAGCAAAAATCGTGCGCTGTTTTGGTGCGCAATCGGCTCATTTTGCGATCATTGCACCGTGAAAGGGATCACAAACTAACCGGACTCAGGTTGTTTTACACAGAGTGCTGTGATCTTGTTTAGTAGCTCGCTTAATACGTGTACAATAGCGCGTTATTTCTAAATGCCTGAGGCAAAGCTGTGATCGAAAATTTGCGTAACATCGCCATCATCGCGCACGTTGACCATGGAAAGACCACCCTGGTTGATAAACTTCTGCAACAGTCCGGTACCTTTGATGCCCGTACCGAAGCGACTGAGCGCGTGATGGACTCCAACGATTTGGAGAAAGAGCGTGGGATTACCATCCTCGCGAAAAACACCGCCATCAAATGGAATGACTACCGTATCAACATCGTTGATACCCCAGGGCACGCCGACTTCGGTGGTGAAGTAGAGCGCGTCATGTCCATGGTGGATTCGGTGCTGCTGGTTGTAGACGCGATGGATGGCCCTATGCCGCAAACCCGCTTCGTAACCAAGAAAGCCTTTGCCCATGGTTTGAAGCCGATTGTAGTTATCAACAAAGTTGACCGTCCTGGCGCGCGTCCTGACTGGGTTGTGGATCAGGTGTTCGACCTGTTCGTTAACCTCGACGCGACCGACGAGCAGCTGGACTTCCCGGTGATTTATGCGTCTGCGCTGAACGGTATCGCCGGCCTGGATCACACCGACATGGCTGACGACATGACCCCGCTGTACCAGGCGATTGTTGACCGTGTATCCCCACCGCAGGTTGAAGTTGACGCGCCGCTGCAGATGCAGATCTCTCAGCTGGACTACAACAACTACCTGGGCGTGATCGGCATCGGCCGTATCAAGCGCGGTAAAGTGAAGCCGAACCAGCAGGTCACCATCGTGGACAGCGAAGGCAAAACCCGCAACGCGAAAGTCGGTAAAGTGCTGGGCCACCTGGGCCTGGAGCGTATCGAGACTGACGTGGCTGAAGCCGGCGACATCATCGCGATCACCGGCCTGGGCGAGCTGAACATCTCTGACACCATCTGTGACACGCAGAACGTGGAAGCGCTGCCGGCACTGAGCGTGGATGAGCCGACCGTGACCATGTTCTTCAACGTCAACACCTCACCGTTCTGCGGTAAAGAAGGTAAGTTTGTGACGTCGCGCCAGATCCTGGAGCGTCTGAACAAAGAGCTGGTGCACAACGTGGCACTGCGCGTTGAAGAAACCGAAGACGCTGACGCATTCCGCGTATCCGGCCGTGGTGAACTTCACCTGTCGGTACTGATCGAAAACATGCGTCGTGAAGGTTACGAGCTGGCGGTATCCCGCCCGAAAGTTATCTTCCGCGAATTCGAAGGCCGTAAGCAGGAGCCGTTCGAAAACGTGACCCTCGACATCGAAGAAACCCACCAGGGTTCTGTGATGCAGGCGATGGGTGAGCGTAAAGGCGACCTGAAAAACATGGACCCGGATGGCAAAGGCCGCGTACGTCTCGACTACGTGATCCCAAGCCGTGGCCTGATCGGCTTCCGTAACGAATTCATGACCATGACTTCCGGTACCGGTCTGCTGTACTCCACCTTCAGCCATTACGACGACGTGCGTCCGGGCGAAGTGGGCCAGCGCCAGAACGGCGTACTGATCTCTAACGGCCAGGGTAAAGCAGTGGCCTTCGCCCTGTTCGGCCTGCAGGATCGCGGTAAGCTGTTCCTCGGCCACGGTGCGGAAGTCTATGAAGGCCAGATCATCGGTATTCACAGCCGTTCCAACGACCTGACCGTGAACTGCCTGACCGGTAAGAAACTGACCAACATGCGTGCGTCCGGTACTGACGAAGCGACCACCCTGGTTCCACCGCAGAAAATGACGCTGGAACAGGCTATCGAGTTCATCGATGACGACGAACTGGTAGAAGTGACGCCGCAGTCAATCCGTATCCGTAAACGTCACCTGACCGAGAACGACCGTAAACGCGCCAGCCGTGGCCCGAAAGACGCGTAAGCGTTCGCCACTTCAGCCGTTACAGTAAACACAGGGCACCTTCGGGTGCCCTGTTTTTTTTGTGCGCGGCCCCGCCCGGGCAAACTTTCCCCGCTTCTGCCACACCGGTGCCTGTTCAGGTCTACACTTTCCCGCTACAGTGAGAAACCGCATCGCAACATCAGGAGTGTGCCATGTTGTATATCTTTGATTTAGGGAATGTGATTGTTGATATCGACTTCAGGCGTGTACTGGGGGTGTGGAGTAATCTGAGCGGCGTGCCGCTGGCATCACTGAACGCCAGCTTCTCAATGGGCGACGCTTTCCACCGCCATGAACGCGGCGAAATCAGTGATGAGGACTTTGCCGTCCAGCTCTGTAACGAAATGGGTATAGCCCTGAGTTATGAGCAGTTCGCTACCGGCTGGCAGGCGGTGTTTGTCGGGCTGCGCAAAGAGACCATCGCCATCATGCACCGGCTGCGCAGCGAGGGCCACCGGGTGGTGGTGCTCTCCAACACCAACCGCCTGCACAGCACCTATTGGCCGGAGCAGTACCCGGAAGTCCGCGCCGCGGCCGATGCCATCTACCTGTCGCAGGAGATCGGTATGCGCAAGCCGGAGCCGGGCATCTACCAGTATGTGTTACGCCGTGAGGCGGTGACGCCGGAGCAGGCGGTCTTCTTCGATGACTCGCTGGATAACGTCGAGGCCGCCCGCGCGCTGGGTATTGAGGGTGTGCTGGTCACCGATGCCGGCACCGTCCCGGCGTACTTTTCCTGAGGCGTGCTGGCCTACTGTCCGGAGCCATAAGGCCTATGGTGAAGTTAAGGTTTAACCCTGCGCGCACGCTGGCGGCCTTTCGCTTCAGCGTGCGCTACCTGAAAATCCTGATCAAACGCATCGAGCATGATGACCTGCTGCTGCTGTCGGGTCATCTGGCTTATGTCTCGCTGCTGTCACTGGTGCCGCTGATCACCGTGGCCTTCTCCCTGCTCTCGGTCTTCCCGGTGTTTTCGCAGATCAGCGCGCAGGTCAGAAATTTCATTTTTGCCAACTTCATGCCCGCCGCCGGCAATAACCTCCAGCGTTATCTGGAGCAGTTTATGTCGAACACCAGCCAGATGACGGCCATCGGGGCCTGCGGGCTGATTGTCACCGCCCTGTTGCTGATTGCGGCGGTGGACAGCGTGCTGAACAAGATCTGGCGCAGCGAGAAGACGCGGCCAATCGTCTACTCCTTCGCCGTCTACTGGATGGTGCTCACGCTGGGGCCGCTGCTGGTGGGGGCGAGCGTCGCCATCAGCTCCTATCTGCTCTCACTGAACTGGATGAGCGCCGAGGGGATGCACAGCGTCATTGATCAGTTGCTGCGGGTGCTGCCGCTGCTGCTCTCCTGGGGATCGTTCTGGCTGCTCTACAGCCTGGTGCCGACGGTGCGCGTCGCCGGGCGGGATGCGCTGATCGGCGCGCTGGTGGCCGGCATCCTGTTCGAGCTGGGTAAGAAGCTCTTTTCGCTCTATATCACCCTGTTTCCCACCTACCAGCTGATTTATGGCGTGCTGGCGGTCATCCCGATATTGTTCCTCTGGATCTATGTCAGCTGGTGTATCGTGTTGGTCGGGGCAGAAATCACGGTATCGCTCGGCGAGTACCGTAACCTGCGCCGCAGGCGGGACAGCGAAGTCATGGTTTTCAAAGAGGAGAAGTAGGGCGTTATGATTGCATTGATTCAACGGGTGTTACAGGCCTCGGTCACCGTAGAAGGTGAGGTGTGCGGCGAAATCGGGCCGGGCCTGCTGGTGCTGCTGGGCGTGGAGCAGGGCGACGATGAGCAGAAAGCCGCGCGCTTGTGCGAGCGGGTCATCGGCTACCGCATCTTTGGCGACGAGAACGACAAGATGAACCTGAATCTCCGCCAGAGCGGCGGCAGCCTGCTGGTGGTGTCGCAGTTTACCCTGGTGGCCGACACCCAGAAAGGGATGCGCCCGAGCTTCTCACGCGGCGCGGCACCTGCCGAGGCGGAGCGGCTCTATCACTACTTTACCGGCCAGTGCCGGGAGCAGGGTATCCCGACCGAAACCGGGCGCTTCGCCGCAGACATGAAAGTCGCGCTGGTGAACGACGGGCCGGTAACCTTCTGGTTACAGGTATAGCCCTATCGATCGATAACAACAAGAGACCGGGCAGCCGGCGGTTCTGATTAGCGAATTCAATGAGAGACTGTGTCTATGTATCACCTGCGAGTACCTGTTACTGAACAGGAATTGAAAGAGTACTACCAGTTCCGCTGGGAGATGTTACGCAAGCCGCTGCATCAGCCGATCGGCTCGGAAAAAGATGCCTACGACGCGATGGCCCACCACCAGATGGTGGTGGATGAGCACGGGAAAATCGTTGCTGCCGGGCGGCTCTACATCAACGCGGACAATGAAGCCTCGATCCGTTTTCTGGCGGTAGACCCGGGCGTTCAGAGCAAAGGGCTGGGCACGCTGGTGGCGATGACGCTGGAGTCCGTGGCGCGCCAGGAGGGCGTAAAGCGGGTGGTGTGCAGCGCACGCGAAGATGCGGTCGAGTTCTTCGCCTCGCTGGGCTTTGTGAACCAGGGCGAAATCATCGCACCGCAAACCACGCCGGTGCGCCATTTCCTGATGATCAAACCGGTGGCGACGCTGGATGACATCCTGCACCGGCCCGACTGGTGTGGGCAACTCCAGCAGGCGTGGTATGAACACATTCCGCTCAGTGAAAAAATGGGCGTGCGCATCAGCCAATACACCGGCCAGCGCTTTGTGACCACCATGCCCGAAACCGGCAACCAGAACCCGCACCACACCCTGTTCGCCGGCAGCCTTTTTTCCCTGGCGACGCTCACCGGCTGGGGGCTGATCTGGCTGCTGTTGCGTGAGCGCCACCTGGGCGGCGCGATTATCCTGGCTGACGCCCATATCCGTTACAGCAAACCGGTCAGCGGGCGGCCGCGGGCCGTGGCGGATCTCGGCTCCATCAGCGGTGACCTCGACCGCCTGGCGCGCGGCCGCAAGGCGCGGGTGCAGCTCGACGTGGCGCTGTTTGGGGATGAGGAGCAGGGGGCAGTGTTTGAAGGCACCTACATCGTGTTACCGGCCAAACCCTATGAACCGCTGGAAAAAGGCGGGTCGGAGCTGGGCGCTCCCTGAGGCGCAGGTATAGCAGGTATAAAAGAAAACGGGTGGCGCAGGCCACCCGTTTTACGTTGTGTCACGCCATCAGGGTGACGGCGTCAGGTTCTGCGGCAACAGCAGGTTTTGCGGCAGTGGTTCTGCTGCCGGGGCGGCCGGGGCCGGGGCAGCGCCGGTAACGGTGCCGTTGACCATCTGCTGGGTGATCTGCTGCCCCTGGGCGTCAGTGGCGGACAGGCGGCCGTTCAGCCCCGCTTTCAACGGCGTGCCGGCAGCGAGTTGCCCCTGTAACTGCACCTGGAATGAGCCGTCACCGCCGGCAGGTGCTGACGGCCAGCCCCAGTTCTGCACCAGCGACAGCGGCACCGCGCGGCCCGTCAGCGTGGCGCTGAACAACCGTTGCGGCTGCTGGCCCAGCGTGGCGGTAGATTCCAGCAACCCCGCCTGGGTAAAGGCGCTCAGCTCCGTCACGGCGATCTGGTCAGCATCTGCCGTCAGGCTCAGGGAGGGGCGGCGGACATCAATCTTATTGAACGTCGCCTCGCTGGCATTCAGCGTCAGTTTTCCGCCCCAGATCCCCCACTGGTGATCGCGCGCCAGCACCAGATCGTTGCCGGTGCTGTCCAGCGCGGTCAGCTGGAACGGGAAGTCCGGCGACACATCAATAATCAGGTTGCGGTTGGCGGTCAGCTTGCTGACGGAGACCCCGGCCAGCCAGCCCGGCAGCGGCTTCATCCACAAGGCCTGCCAGTCGCCGGGCAGGGTATATTCCAGCGCGGCCACCACCAGCTCATCCAGCTGTAACTGCCGGTCGGTGCGCGACCAGTGGCCGGTGGTGCGCAGCAGGCCATTCTGCCAGCGGGTGCTCAGCTGTTTCAGGGTAATGCCCTGCTGGTCAAACGCCAGGTCCACAATCGGGTCAGTAAAGTGCAGGCTGCCGTTAATCAGGTCACTGGCATTAAAGGCAATGGAACCGTCCTCGCTCTGCCAGTCGCCATGATCAAAGGTCATATTCTGCAGGGTGACGTCGAGATCGTTAAAGGCCCAGTCCGGCCCCTGCAGGCGCGCGTCGATCACATCCAGCCGTTGCAGGGTGATTTTCGGCAGCGCCTCAAAATCCTGCTGGAAAGTCGCCAGCGGATGCGGGGATTGCAGGCGGATGTTGCTCAGGCGCAGGTTGTTGATATTCCAGGAGCCGTCCGCTTCGCGGCTGGCGTTGGCGGTTAACTGGCCGCGGGAGAAATCCGCACCAACATTATTCAGCAGCAACCGGTTCTGCTGGATGCGCCCCTGCACCAGCACCTGCGAGGCGGGGATATCATTGAGGGTCAGCTCACCGGCGCTCAGCTGGAACTCCGCATCATTGCCGAGCACCTGGCCCGGCGCGGGGTGCCACGGGGCGATACCGGCGTCAACCTGCCGGGCCGTCACGGAAAGCCGGTCAATCCCGGCCACCAGTTGCATATTACTGAGTTGCAGCAGATTGGCCTGCACCGGCAACAGGGCATTGGGGTTGCTGAGGTTCAGGCTGCCGTTGCGCAGCGTCAGGCGATCGAAATAACCCGGCTGGCTGAACTGTTGCCAGTCGAGGCCAAGGCTCACCTCACCGGCGTTCAGCATCTCCGGCTGGTTGGCACGCGCCAGCCGGACATCTTTCAGCGTCAGGGCCGACGGTGCCGACCATGAGTGACTGATTTTCCCTATTGTAAGCCGGTAGTCACTGTTCGCGCTGACCCAGCGGCTGACCCACCCCGCCGCCCACTGGGTCTGCATCACCACATACCCCAGTACGATCACCAAAACACACAGCAGCAATACGGTCAGCAGCAGCTTTCCGAGAAATTTCATCGCCCAATCCACGTCGCCCAAAAAGTTAACCCTGTTTATGCCGTAATCAGCCGGTTATCACAAGAGCGCCGCGAAACACAATTCATAAAAAACGGCCGATGTGTGAACACACCGGCCGTAGAGAGGCGGGCAGGGCGGGGCGTTATTTTTCCTGCGGGAAGATCAGGTTCAGGACAATCGCCGTGATACCGCCGGCGGCAATGCCGGAAGAGAACAGGTTTTTCACCCAGTCCGGCGCGAACTGCAAAATCAGCGGTTGCTGCGAGACACCCAGCCCGACCGCCAGCGACAGCGCGATAATCATGATCGCCCGGCGGTTCAGCGGCTCGCGTGACACGATGCGCACACCGGAGGCCGCGATGGTACCGAACATTACAATGGTCGCTCCGCCCAGCACCGGCTCTGGAATGTGCTGCACCAGCGCACTGACGCCGGGGAACAGGCCGAGTACCACCAGCATCAGCGCCACCACAAAACCGACATAGCGGCTGGCGACGCCGGTCAGCTGGATCACGCCGTTATTCTGGCCGAAGCAGGAATTTGGGAAGGTGTTAAACACCGCCGAGAGCAGGGAGTTCAGGCCGTTTGCCAGTACCCCGCCTTTGATGCGCTTCATATAGAGCGGCCCGGACACCGGTTGCTCAGAGACATCTGACGTCGCGGTAATGTCCCCGATGGTTTCGAGCGACGTCACCATAAAGATCAGCATCAGCGGCAGCAGCAGGCTCCAGTCAAAGCCCAGCCCGTAGTAGAGCGGCATCGGCAGCACCACCCAGGCGGAGGGCGCGCTCGCGGCTGCGGTGGCCGGCAGCATATCCATTGCCCAGGCCAGCAGGTAACCCACCAGCATGGCGATCACCAGCGACGCCACCCGCAGGTAAGGGTTACGCTGGCGGTTAAGCAGGATAATCACCGCCAGCACCGCCGCCGCCAGCAGCAGGTTTTTCGGCGCGCCGAAGGTGTGGTCACTCATCGCGCTGTAGCCGCCGCCAATCGAGGTCAGCCCCACCTGAATCAACGACAGGCCGATGATCATCACCACAATGCCGGAGACCAGCGGCGTGATGATCCGGCGCGCCAGATGCAGGAAGCGGGAGAGCACAATCTCGGTGCAGGAGGCGACCATCAGCGTGCCGAACAGCGCCGCCATCATGGTCGGGACATCCGCGCCGCCGTTTTTCAGCGCCATACCGCCCATGATCAACGGGCTGACGAAGTTAAAGCTGGTGCCCTGAATCGATAGCAGCCCGGAACCCACCGGCCCCCAGGTTTTGATTTGCAGAACAGAGGCGAGGCCGGAGGCAAACAGCGACATGCTGATGATGTGCTGCGTATCCTGCGCCGGCAGGCCGAGCGCCTGGCAGATCAGCAACGCCGGGGTGATCACCGCGACAAACATCGCCAGCAGGTGCTGGCAGGCGGCAAACAGGGTTTGCGGCAGCGGCGGCCGGTCTTCAAGCCGGTAGATCAGTTCACTGTTACGGGAGGTGGCGGCAGCGGCGTTATCCCGCTCAGCGGTTTGCAGGCTCATCATGGTTTCCTGGGCGGCAAAGGGGGCATTTTAATGATCCCGCCCGGCAAAAAGCAAACGTTTGCCATGCAGCGCAGAGGAAATTTTCCCCGCCTGAGCCGGTGGGTCACCGGGCATTACCCTTGCTTTTAGCGTGGCTTTGGGTTTTTAATCCCTGCGGCTTACCCCTCTCTTTTTGTGGGTATAACAATAATAGATTGATATAGCGAATATTTATCATTTCCCGGGAGCGCTTTTATGATTGAACTTGATACCTTCGGCACGTTGGTTGCCGCCACGCTGGTGTTATTGCTGGGGCGCAAATGCGTCCAGTCTGTGCCGTTGCTCAACCGCTATACCATTCCTGAGCCGGTGGCGGGTGGGCTGGTGGTGGCGCTGGCACTGTTGGCGGCCAAACAGTGTTTTGGCTGGGAGCTGACATTCGATAACGCCATGAAAGAGCCGCTGATGCTGGCGTTTTTTGCCACCATCGGCCTGAATGCGGACATCAGCAGCCTGCGGACAGGCGGCAAAGCGCTGTTCTCCTTCGTGGGTGTGGTGGTAGGGCTGCTGCTGGTGCAGAATCTGCTGGGCATCGGGCTGGCAGCCCTGATGGGGCTGAACCCGTTGACCGGGCTGCTCTCCGGCTCGATTACCCTCTCCGGCGGCCACGGCACCGGTGCCGCCTGGGGCAAAGTCTTTACTGAGCGCTACGGGTTCAGCAGTGCCACGGAAGTGGCGATGGCATGCGCCACCTTTGGGCTGGTACTGGGCGGGCTGATTGGCGGCCCGGTGGCGCGCTACCTGGTGAAACACTCCGCCACGCCGGAGGGCTGCCCGGAAGATCTCGCCACACCCAGCGCCTTCGAAAAACCGCTGGCCGGCCGCCTGATTACGCCGCTGGTGCTGATCGAAACCATCGCGATGATCGCCATCTGTCTCTCTGCCGGCAGCTATCTCGCCCGGCTCCTGCACGGCACGCCCTGCGAATTGCCTACCTTTGTCTGCGTGCTGTTTATCGGTGTGGTGCTCAGCAACCTGCTCGCCGCGACCGGGCTGTACCGGGTATTTGACCGCGCCGTCTCGGTGGTGGGGAACGTCAGTTTGTCGCTGTTCCTGGCGATGGCGCTGATGAGCCTGAAACTCTGGGAGCTCTCTGCGCTGGCGGTGCCGATGCTGGTGATCCTGACGGTGCAGACGCTGGCGATGGCGCTCTATGCGGTGTTTGTCACCTACCGGGTGATGGGGAAAAATTATGATGCGGCGGTACTGGCGGCCGGGCATTGCGGTTTCGGGCTGGGGGCGACGCCCACGGCGATCGCCAATATGCAGGCGATCACCGGGCGGTTTGGCCCGTCCCATCTCGCTTTTCTGATTGTGCCGATGGTAGGCGCATTCTTTATCGATATCGCCAATGCGCTGGTGATTAAACTGTTTCTGATGCTGCCGGGGATCTGACCCCCGGCTCAGGCGTTGGTATAGCGGGCGCGCGCCGGCAGCCAGCGCTCGATCAGTGCTTTGGCATGTTCCGGGTAGCGCTGGTGGATGTGGCGCGCCACGCGCTGCACTTCCGGAATCATCGCCTGATCGCGCAGCAGGTCAGCGACTTTGAACTCGGCGCTGCCGGTCTGGCGGGTGCCGAGCAGCTCACCCGGCCCACGGATTTCCAGATCCTGCTGGGCAATGACGAAGCCGTCATTGCTGTCCCGCAATACCTGAAGGCGGCGCTGGGCGGTTTTGCTCAGCGGCGTTTTGTAGAGCAGCACACAGTGGGAGGCCACCGCGCCGCGGCCCACGCGGCCGCGCAGCTGGTGCAATTGCGCCAGCCCCAGCCGCTCCGGGTTTTCGATAATCATCAGGCTGGCATTCGGCACATCCACGCCCACTTCAATCACCGTAGTGGCGACCAGCAGCTGAATCTCACCCTGTTTGAACGCCTGCATCACCGCCTGCTTCTCTTGCGGCTTCATCCGGCCATGCACCAGCCCGATGTTCAGGCCGGGCAGCGCCTCTTTCAGCCCTTCCCAGGTTACTTCCGCGGCCTGCGCTTCCAGCATTTCGGACTCTTCAATCAGGGTACAGACCCAATACGCCTGCCGCCCCTCCTGCTGACAGGCCCCTTTCACCCGCTGAATAATCTCCTCACGGCGGGTATCGGGAATGGCCACGGTCGTTACCGGCGTCCTGCCCGGCGGCAGCTCGTCGATCACCGAGGTGTCGAGGTCGGCATACGCTGTCATTGCCAGCGTCCGCGGGATGGGGGTAGCGGTCATGATCAGCTGGTGCGGGTGGAAGCCCTGTTCCAGCCCCTTTTCCCACAGCGCCAGCCGCTGGTGCACGCCAAAGCGGTGTTGCTCGTCGATAATCACCAGCGCCAGGCCATTGAACTGTACCTGCTCCTGGAAGATGGCGTGGGTGCCCACCACCATCGACACCTGTCCGGAGGCGATCGTCTCCTGCTGGGCCTGGCGCGCCTTGCCTTTCTGCTTGCCCGCCAGCCAGCCCACCTGGATGCCCAGCGGCTCAAACCAGTTGCGGAAGTTAGTGGCGTGCTGCTCTGCCAGCAGTTCGGTCGGGGCCATCATGCCCACCTGTTTGCCCTGGGCGATCACCTGCAAGGCGGCGAGCGCCGCGACCAGCGTTTTACCGGAGCCGACGTCACCCTGAACCAGCCGCATCATCGGGAAACCGCGCGCCAGATCCTGCTCAATCTCTGAGACCACCCGCCGCTGCGCCCCGGTCGGGCTAAAGGGCAGGGACGCCAGGAAACGCTGCGTCAATTGGGTGTCGTGGGGGATCGGTAACGCCTGATAGCTCTGCGCCCCGGCACGCACATCCAGCATACTGAGGTTATGCGCCAGCAGCTCTTCCATAATCAGGCGGCGCTGGGCCGGGTGCTGCCCCTTTTCCAGATCTTCGAGGCGGATGTCCGGCGGCGGGCGGTGCAGCGTATGCAGCGCCTGCGGCAGGGAGATCATCGAACGGCGTAACTCTTCCGGCAGCAGCTCGGCAATCGGCACCGTCTCCAGCAACTCCAGCGCCTGATCGGTCAGCTTGCGCAGTGTCGCCTGCCGGATGCCTTCCGTCGCCGGGTAGACCGGCGTCAGCGACGTCTGCAGAATCACTTCGCTGTTCTCGCCCTGAATACGGTACTCCGGGTGGATAATCTCTGCGCCGTGGTGGCCGCGTTTGATCTCCCCATAAGCCGTGACCCGGCGGCCGTTGGCCAGGCTGTTTTTCATGGCCGCATTGAAGTTGAAAAAACGCAGGGTCACGACGCCGGTGCCGTCGCTGATTTGGCAGGTCATCATCCGGCGGCGGCCGAAGCTGATGTCCGTGCGCAGCACTTCCCCCTCTACCGTGGCAAAAATGCCGGGCAGCAGGTCAGTAATCGGGTAAAGGTGGGTACGGTCTTCATAGCGTAACGGGAGGTGCAGCAGCAGATCCTGAAGCGTTTCCAGGCCGAGCTTTGCAAGCTTGCCCGCCTGGCTGGCGCCAACCCCGGAAAGGGAGGTGAGCGGAATGGCATCCAGCAGGCGGCCTTCCATTCAGCGCTCCGTGGACTGCATCGCGGCCCACCAGGCGGGGTCTGCCACGATCTGGCCGGTTTCATCCAGCGCCGGGCGCGGCAAGCCTTTGCGCTTTGCCACATTTGCCAGCACCGGGTAGCCGCCTTCAAACAGCAGACGCTGCTGTTCGTCGTCATCCAGCATACAGGTGTCGCGGTGGTACATACCGGCGTTCTGGCGCTGACGCTGGGCCTCATAGAGGATTAACGCCGAGGCCACGGAGACATTCAGTGACTGCACCATACCGGCCATCGGGATAATGATGTCGCGGTCGGCCAGGGCCAGCGCTTCCGGCGTGATGCCGGTTTTCTCCTGGCCCAGCAGAATGCAGGTCGGGCGGGTGTAATCAATCTCGCGGAAATCCACAGCGTGGTCAGAGAGGTGGGTGGCCAGCACCTGCATGCCCTGGCTTTTCATGCAGGTCACAGCGTCGGTAATGGTTTTGTGGGTTTGCACCTGCACCCAGCTGTTACTGCCGGCAGCGGAAGAGACCAGCGTGCGCATGCGGTCGGTGGGCCAGACCGCATGAATCTGATGCACACCCACCGCATCGGCCGTGCGGATCACGGCCGAGACGTTGTGGGGCTTATGAACCTGCTCCATACATACCGTGAGATCCGGTTGTCTGGCAGTCAGCATTTCGCGGATTCGCGCGTATCGTTGTGGGGTCATCAGCCTTAGTTTCGGTTTCGGTTTACTCTGATCACATCCGGCATAATACGAATCTTACGCATCACATTCGCCAGATGAATACGATCACGCACGGTCAGGCGGATAAAGGCGCTGTAAACCCGGCCATCACGCTCTTCGGTGCTCAGGCTCTGGATATTGGACTCCGCCGCGTTAATCGCCGCCGTGAGGTTCGCCAGTGCGCCCTGATGGTTGAACATATCCACTTTGATTTCAGTGATAAATTCCTGATCCAGCTCCTGATCGTCCCACTCCACCGCCATGAATTTCTCAGGCTCTTTCTGATAGCCGCGGATGTTGCGGCACGACTCATGGTGGATCACCAGCCCTTTACCGGGGCTGACGTGGGCGATGATCGGGTCACCCGGGATCGGGCGGCAGCATTTGGCAAAGGTAATCAATACCCCGTCCGCGCCTTTGATCGGCAGGTTGCGCATACCGGTCGGGCCGATGGTGGTGTGGTCACCCAGCAGATTGGTAGCCACCACCACGCTCATGGCGTTCCCGAGGCCGATTTCCGCCAGCAGATCATCCATAGAGGCAAGGCGCATCCGCTCCAGCTCGCGCTGGATATTCTCTTCCGGGATGTCCGACAGCTTGCGGCCATTGCCGAGGGCATGGTTCAGCAGGCGGCGGCCCAGCGACACGGAGTCGTCACGCTTGAGGTTCTTAAGCATCTGGCGGATTTTGGCGCGCGCTTTGGAGCTCACCACAAAATTGAGCCAGGCGGCATTCGGGCGGGCGCCCGGTGCGGTGATAATCTCAACCGTCTGGCCGCTGCTCAGTGACTGCGACAGCGGGTAAGGCTGCCGGTCAACGCGCGCGCCCACGCAGGCGTGGCCGATATCGGTATGCACGGCATAGGCAAAGTCCACCGGCGTCGCGCCGGCCGGTAACTCCACAATGCGCCCTTCCGGGGTGAAGACGTAAATCTCATCCGGGAAGAGATCGGATTTCACGCTTTCAATGAATTCAAACGAACTGCCTGCGCTCTGCTGCAACTCCAGCAGGCTTTGCATCCAGCGCTGCGCCCGGATTTGCGCCGTGGTGCCGGATTCGCCCTGTTCCTTATAGGCCCAGTGCGCAGCCACCCCCATTTCGGCCATCTGATCCATATCCTCGGTGCGGATCTGAACCTCAACCGGTACGCCGTGCGGGCCGATCAATGAGGTATGCAGGGATTGGTAGCCGTTGGCCTTGGGAATGGCGATATAATCTTTGACCCTGCCGGGGCGCGGCTTATACAGGCTATGGGCCTGGCCGAGCACGCGGTAGCAGGTATCAACTTCTTTCACGATGACGCGGAAGGCGTAAATGTCCATGATGGAGTGAAAACGCTGCTCTTTCAGGTGCATTTTGCAGTAGATCGAGTAGAGGTGTTTTTCACGCCCGCTCACGCGGCATTCGATGCCGGCTTCCGTCAGCCGCCCTTCGATTTCAGCTAAAATCTTCTGAATCATCTCCTTACGGTTGCCGCGGGCCGCTTTGACGACCTCTTTAATCACGCGGTAACGGTTCGGGTACAAGGCTTCAAAACCCAGCTCTTCCAGCTCGGTTTTCAAATGGTGGATACCCAGCCGGTGGGCCAGCGGGCTGTAGATCTCCAGCGTTTCACGCGCGATGCGGCGGCGCTTGTCCGGCCGCAGCGAACCGAGGGTACGCATGTTGTGCGTCCGGTCGGCCAGCTTGATCAGGACGACGCGGATGTCCTGCACCATCGCCATGATCATCTTGCGGAAGTTTTCCGCCTGCGCTTCTTTCTTATCGCGGAATTTAAGCTTATCCAGCTTAGAGACGCCCTCAACCAGTTCAGCCACGCTTTTGCCGAACAACTGCTCCATATCCTGATAGGTCGCAGGCGTATCTTCGATGACGTCATGCAGCAGGGCCGCCATCAGCGTTTCGTGGTCGAGGCGCATTTCCGCCAGAATGCAGGCGACCGCCACAGGGTGAGTAATGTACGGCTCACCGCTGGAGCGGGTCTGACCTTCATGCGCATCACGCGCAACGAGGTATGCCTGTTTGAGGCGCTTGATCTGCTCCTCGGGCAGGTATTTTTGAATCAGCAGATTCAGGCTTTCAAACAGGTACAAGGTCTTTTACAACTCCGATTAACGGCGGCCTTCGGCGATGGCGGTCACAGCCTGAATTTCAGCGGCTTCCTGCTCTTGCTGTTCCTGACGATCGCGCACATCGAGAATCTGGTTATTGATCAGACCTTCTTCGATTTCACGCAGGGCGATAACGGTGTACTTGTCGTTCTCTTCCGGAACCAGCGGATCTTTACCGCCTACCTGAATCTGGCGCGCCCGACGAGCAGCGACCAACACCAGGTCAAAACGGTTACCAATTTTCTCTACAGCGTCTTGAACAGTTACGCGTGCCATATAAGTGCTACTCCACAGGTGACGAAATGACTGGGCATAATACTGAAAGTGACTTCAGTCTGCCAATAATTTGGTGATTAAACCGTCATACTTGAGCTTTTGGCGGCCCAGACGCAGACGTTCAGCGCGAATAATGGTTTTTAAATCCAGCAGGGCCAGATCAAAATCATCATTAACGATCAGGTAATCGTATTCGGCAAAGTGTGTCATCTCCGCGACGGCTTGCGCCATGCGTTTGGCGATGACTTCTTCGCTGTCCTGGTTGCGGCCACGCAGGCGGCGCCCCAGCTCCTCTTTCGACGGCGGCAGAATAAAGATGCTGCGCGCGTCCGGCATTTTTTCCCGGATCTGCTTGGCACCCTGCCAGTCGATATCCAGAAACACATCAACACCCGTTTTCAGGACTTGCTCAATCGCGGCCCGTGAGGTGCCGTAATAGTTGCCGAACACCTGCGCATGCTCAAGAAAGTCATCTTGCTCAATCATGTCGCAGAATTCTGCTTCAGACACGAAAAAGTAGTGCTCCCCGTGCTTTTCGCCCGGGCGCATGGCGCGGGTGGTATGGGAAACAGAAACCTGGGTGTCGTAAAGCGGTTGTGTTTTCAGCAAAGCCTGAATCAGGCTGGATTTCCCTGCGCCGCTGGGGGCAGAGACAATATATAACGTGCCTTGAGCCATAGGTGATGTTTCAGCTGTAACGGTTGATATGTTGATGCGGAAGAGAATGTCTCCGCACAGTATACACGGCTACCCGCCCGGATGCAGCGTTCGCGTTTATTTACCGGAAACTCCCGGTTTGCGCTATCGGTTCTGCCGGATAGCCGAGGCATCCCGCAAATAAAATATCCCCTTTGCAGGATGGCATTTATTGTTTCGGCCCCGCTTCCAGAACCGCCCTCTGCTGCTCGCCCTTTTGCCGTAACGGGCGTTAACTCCCGGCAAAAGGAGGGCGCTATGCGTTTATTATTGATACTGATAGGAATAGGGCTGGTGTATGGCGTGGTACCGGCGCGCGCCTCTGTGGATTGCCCGGCGTGGGACAACGCACGGCTGACCCGGGAGATCGCGGCGCTGAGCAGCCGGCTGGCGGCGTGTGACACCGCCTATTACCAGCAGGGCATCAGCCTGATAGAGGATACGCTTTATGATCAGTTGCGCCAGACGCTTGGGGAGTGGCAGCAGTGCGCGGGCAGCCCACCCGATGCCCCCACGCTGGCGGCGGGTAAGGTGCCCCACCCGATAGCCCATACCGGCCTGAAAAAAGCCGCGGACGCCACGGCCCTGAAAAAGTGGATGGACGGAAAACAGGGGTTATGGATTCAGCCCAAAATAGATGGCGTGGCGGTGACCCTGATTTACCGCCACGGCAGGCTGGTGTCCGCTATCAGCCGGGGTGACGGCCTCCGGGGTCAGGCATGGACGGCGCAGGTGCGCCGGATGGGCAGCGTGCCGCTGACCCTGCCGCCCGGGAGCCGCTGGCAGGATGTCACCCTGCAGGGTGAAATTTTCCTGAAGATGACCGGTCATCAGCAGTCGGCACGAGGCGGCCTCAATGCCCGTAACCGGGCGGCCGGGTTATTAATGCGTCGTGAGGCCGCGCCGGAACTGCAGCAACTCGGCTTTTTTGTCTGGGAATGGCCGGACGGCCCGGCAGAGATGGCGGCGCGCCTGCATGCATTGGCGGAACTGGGTTTCCCGCTGACAGCCCGTTATACCCTGCCGGTTACCGGCTTCGCGCAGACAGAGGCGCAGCGGGAGCAGTGGTTTAACGCCCCGTTGCCCTTTGTCACCGACGGCGTCGTCATCCGCGAAGGGCAAAGCCCGGCAGGGCGCTATTGGCGTAATCAGCCTGCGGGCTGGGCCCTTGCCTGGAAATACCCTCCCGCCCGCCAGACGGCAGCGATCCGCACCATTGAGTTTGCCGTCGGCAGAACCGGGAAAGTGGCCGCGATTCTTAACCTCCACCCCATACAGCTGGATGACAAGCGGGTCAGCCGCGTCAATATCGGTTCACCATCACGGCTGAAACAGTGGGATCTGGCAGAAGGGGATCGGGTGATCATTGCGCTGGCGGGGCAAGGCATCCCGAGGCTGGAAGGGGTCGCTTGGCGGGTAAAGGATCGCAAACCGGTGGCGTACCCCGATCCGCACCGGTTCACGCCCTTCACCTGCTTTACCCTGACGCCGGAATGCCGGGAGCAATTTCTGGCGCGGCTGGTCTGGCTCAGCGGGCCGCATGGCCTGGCGCTGGCCGGAATGGGGCCGGAGAGCTGGCGAAAACTGCTCGACAACGGAAAGCTGGCGTCGCTGACAGGCTGGCTGCAGCTGAGCCGTGATGATCTGGCCGCAGGGGCCGGGTTCAGCCTTAAACAGGCGGAAAAAATGTATGCCAGCCTGCAACTGGCCCGGCAAAAAAGCCTGAGGCAGTGGCTGAGTGCGCTGGGGTTGCCGCCCTATGCGTTGAATGCCCTGAGCGGCGGCAGCTGGGCGTCGATCTCCCGGCGCACGGAAGATGACTGGCATGCCCATGCCGGGATTGGTAAAAAACGGGCCGCGCACCTGTGGGCGTTTCTGCATCACCCCCCGGTTACGGCCCTGATTGCCGGGCTACAGCAGCAGGGTGTCACGGCATTTATGCCGGAAACGCCTGACAGGCCGCGGGTGACAGTTAATAGGGGCTGGCCACCGGGCGGACCACCAGCTCACTGACGTCCACATCGTCCGGTTGTTCAATGGCGTAAGCGATCGCCCTTGCAATGGCATCGGGTTTAATGGCCACGCTGCGGAAAGTGTCCATCGCCTGCCGGGCGGTGTCATCCGTGATGGTGTTCGCCAGTTCCGATTCCACTACGCCGGGGTAGACCACGGTCACGCGCAGCGTATCGGTCTCCTGCCGTAAACCGTCAGAGATGGCGCGCACGGCATATTTCGTGGCGCAGTACACGGCGGCAGTAGGGGACACACTCAGCCCGCCAATTGAGGAGATGTTAATAATGTGGCCGCGCTGTTGTGCCTCCATCACCGGCTGGGCGGCGGCAATACCGTGCAACACGCCGCGGATATTGACGTCAATCATCTGGTTCCACTCATCCACCTTACGTGAGGAGAGCGGCGACAGTGGCATGACGCCGGCGTTGTTGATCATGACATCCAGGCGGCCAAACGTGCTCATCGCCAGCGCCACAAATGCTTCGACCTCTTCCAGGCGGGTGACGTCCAGCGCCTGGCCCCAGGCCTCACCGCCTTGAGCGCGAATCTCATCGACCAGCGTGTTCAGCCGATCCATACGGCGTGCGCCGACAATGACCCGCGCGCCGCGTTCCGCCAGCAAACGTGCCGTTGCTTCGCCGATGCCGCTGCTCGCGCCGGTGATGGCAATCACTTTGTTCCTGATACCGGTCATAGGTGTCCCCTTTCAGAAAATGGAAAAAAACAGACGTTGACGCTGTGTCAACAGGGGGGATGATAGGCGCGCCGGGCTGGCTGAAAAATACCCATACCTCTCTGCCTGTTGCCTATTCCTCTCAGGCTGACCGGGCGCGGATACACATGGCTGCTATGCTTTTTGCATCAATGACCTATTTCAACAGAGAGACATCAATGAGTAATCACGCACGTGTGGCAGTTATTACAGGGGGATCGGCGGGTGTTGGCCGGGCCACCGCTCTCCATTTTGCTCAGGAAGGGTTTGATGTCGCCATACTTGCCCGGGGGGAAGAGGGGCTGCGCAGCGCCGTTGAAGAACTTGAGGCTTACGGTGGCCGGGTGTTGGGGCTGCCGGCAGATGTTTCTGATGCTGCGCAGGTGGAACGTGCGGCCGATCGGGTTGAAAACGAACTGGGTCCTATCGATGTCTGGGTAAACGTTGCCATGAATACGGTGATCGCCCCGGCCAACGAGATGACGGCTGACGAATATAAGCGCGTCACTGACGTCACCTACCTTGGGGCGGTCAACGGCACGCTCGCCGCCCTGAAGCGGATGAAACCGCGCGACCACGGCACGATCGTGCAGACCGGCTCCGCGCTGGCCTACCGCTCTATTCCGCTGCAATCCGCTTATTGCGCTGCCAAAGCGGCATTACGCGGCTTTACCGATTCGCTGCGCAGTGAGCTGATCCATGACAAAAGCCGGGTGCGCCTGACAATGGTGCACCTGCCGGGCATCAATACCCCGCAGTTTGAATGGGCACGTAATAAACTCAGCCATCGCGTGCAGCCCGTTCCGCCGATTTACCAGCCGGAGGTGGCCGCACGCGCGATTTTTGACGCCGCCAGACGTGCGCCGCGCGAGATCTGGCTCGGCAAAGCGACGCTGCAATCGATCCTCGGCAACATGTTATTCCCCGGCATGCTGGACAAACTCCTGGCGAAACAGGCCTACAGCGGGCAGATGACGGAAGAACCAGAGACCCCCTTGCGCCCGGATTATCTGTATGAACCGGTGGAGAACCTGCACCGTACCCACGGCCGTTTCAGCGGGCAGGCCAAAAACAAGGCGATCTCCGTGGATTCCCATATGGTAGGGGTAACGGTGCTGGCGCTGGCCGGGCTGGGCATCGCCGCCCTGACGCGACGCCGTAAAACCAGACGCTGATCTACAGCAGGCAATAAAAAGCCCGCCGGGGAGGCGGGCTGGTGCGGTACGTAAACGTGCGGGTTACCTTCAGGAAGGTTACTCGATGTTCTGAATCTGATTATTGAGTGAACATCCTTAGGGCGCTTGAAGAAAGGGATTGTAATTTTGGTTATTCTCAAGAGGTACACTCATGTGTACACCAAAAAACCGTGTGCATGTTAAATTTTATCTTTTCCTAGCAGACCCTGGTGAAACATGGCTAATACCTGCCTACGTTCATCAATTCGTTGTACTGTCTCTCTGAGATAAGAAATGGGATTCCAGCTATTCCATGTCCTTTGAGGCAGACCAGCCCTGTCTCGTAGATCTGACGCAATAGCGTAAGCTTTTAAACCTAACCTTGCATATTCGTATTGGCGTGTCTCAAACGACAAGTTGTCATCAGGTGGGGAAGACTCTTCAAAATCGTTTCTAATGGTTTGGTCAGCGTAAGTTTGCTGTAAAGCTAAATCATGAACTTGGTATATTAAGTTAGGCCATAATGACTTCCATTCGCCTTTTATGCCTGAATAATCTAGCTTAGGTTCATCTACTTGAGCTCGCAATCCTCCATCCTTGTCGCGCTGCCCGAGCCATGTGCCATCATCACCGGCAACTGAGGCGCATTCTGAAGCAAATTGGTCTAAAAGCAAAACTAGCTGCACAGTAACATGAGCCCTTTCGGCTTTCCGTTTTAAGAACGCCGATATTGCCTCCTTTAAGATGGTAACAATTAACGTAATTATCACCCCCAGTAGTACCGCACCGCCTTTCTCCCAGCTCATTAACGATCATCCTTTAATGGAAGGTAAGCCATTATCAATGCTCACATATATATAAGCAAAAACATGTCGTTCAGTTGGTTCAGTTGGTTCAATTTGTAAATTTTATTGTTTTGTAAGGATTAATTATAAAAAAATGAACTAACACAACCCAGAATTGAACCAACAAAGCCTATCAGGTGAACCAACAAAAGTGAGTGTCTTACACCGTCTTACGGTGATAAAATGTTCACCTCTCCTCTGATTCTGGTGGCCTATGAGCAAATCCCTTTCCGTGACCTTCCGTCTGCCTGCCGAGCTAAGCGAGGATTTTACCGATGCTGTTAGCGCTGCTGGTGGTGATAAAACCGCATGGCTTGTCGATGCCATCAGGCAAAAGCTTAGCCGGCCAGAGAATAACTCTGACGCGCGCATAATGGCGCTGGTGGAGAGAATGGAGTTGGCTGCCGCAGCACTTATTGGCGGGAAGCAGGGCATACCTCCTTTGCCGTACGATGAGCCAGCTGTAATTAGTATCGTCGAAGAAGCTATCGCGCAGGGGTTCGATAACGGGCGTATTATCGCAGAACGTATTAACGAGGCTGGGTATCAGACGAAAGCAGGAAAAGCATGGGATAAGGACATTTACAGCGCTTGGAAGAGAAGATGTAGATAGTAAAAAAGCCCTCAATTGAGGGCCTTAGTGCATATGGGCTAATTCTTTTACCAATTCAGGTATGAAACCAGCTTTCACTGGCTGGCCCTCTAATCCCAATTTTGGGTAAACCTCTCCACCAATCCCAGGCGTGACTTCCCCTGTAGATTTGTCTTTCACGGAATCCTGAGCAAAATAAACAAATTTAAACTTTTTGCTTATGTTTGACGGAAATTCACTTATCAGAGAGGCCTCAGAATTTTTGTGCATAACTGGAGAAACGATGTAGATCGTTTTGGCTTTAACTTGTTCAATGACCTCAAGAAGGTTCGTCCTTACAACACAGCTTCCCGAAATAATTGATTTTACAACCACGAGTTGATTAGCTTTTTCATAGCCTGGCTCCAAAAATTTATGAACGATTGGAGCCACGCTAGTGCCGTTCTCAAGCGAATAATGGTTGTTCCAAAAAACCGCCGTCTTTGCAATGTGGCCATGCTTGAGTTCGCTCAGCACGCCGCGGGAAAGGTAATCGGCATCTTCAGCAGTCGATACGACTAAGCATTTTGCTGAGCTTGGAATCAATGGAGAAATAATCTCGCCCAGCATCGAGCCCAGCTGCGTCATCGCAGCTTGATACTCTTCCGGATTGACATCACTTCTCAAAAGGCTTTGAAGCGCAGCTTTAGCACCATCATTGGCGTATTGGCTAAAGCTTCTGTTTTCGGGAGTGGCCATATGTCCCTCCTCACCTCATCTCAGTTCCAGTTTCAAAGCTTCAAACAAAGCTTTGCTTAGTAAAATCAGTAAGCGACTGCAAAAACACTTCCACTTTCTTAGTGCTTAGTAAAGCTTCCTGCAACTCACGATCGATATCCACAGCATTTGGCACAGATATCTTCAATCCATTGTAGCTTACGTAAACGACGCCGGATTCTACACTAGCGTAACAGCCATTGAAAGTCGCACATTTTTCCATCAACCAACCCGGCACTTCCCGTTCTGGTAACAATGCATGGAAGATGTTCGGGCGAGACATTCTTTTTGCCTCTCCTACAATATCGCCCACTGTACGCTGTGCTTTAGAGCTGCTAGTTGCCCATGCACTGTGAATGATTTTAAAAGCGGTATCAAGTGTCTGAAGATTATCATCTGCACAGATTGCTTTTAAATCGTCACGTAAGGGCTTATGGGCCAGTATGAGCGAACTAGAACTTTCAAGATATGGGAAGTGTTCGCAAAAACAGTACTCACGCATACTCAAAGGTATCTTTTTGATGTTGTTTTGCCGCTTAGCCCTCGAACTAACTAGCAAGACATTTTTAGATGTTTTTGCGCCGTGATAGTCCAAGTCAATAATTTTTTGATATGAACAGCGTTCTTCAATGTCCTTTGTCCATGATGCCGTAGGGCCAGATGAATTTTTTGCTTGGTAGTTGGTTTTTTCATGTAAATCATGAATTTTGTAGCAAATGTCGTCTACAAAGGCGACTTCTTGAGCGGATACTGAATAATTATCGAAATTCGAATTATGGATTGAAGCTGCTACAGCTGAGCAGATTTTTGCAACTGCAAAGTAAGATTCATATCTGCTTCCTTTTTCGTTACTGGCACCACCAGTTCCAATCTTCTCTAATTTTTTTCTCAAATCAGAGCCCAGACTATCCTCGACAAAATCAGCAACAGACAATTGTTCACCTATGATTGCGTAAGAGGTTAAAGGAGCGCTCATTAAGACATATGAGGCCTTAAACAGCTATCATAAAAGTATTCGTTTAGTGATAGTTATTAACTATAGACTGACATCAAATCATGTATTTACACAATGATTAACATAACCTTAGAGTAACCTATAGTAAACGCAGCCGATATTTTTTATCGTCACATAAAAGCACAATATACACATGTATATTTCACTACTGGTATCGTTATCGCCTGGCTACAGGTCTTCTAGTAATACTCTGCTTATGACACTTTTTAGCCTATAGGACTCGTCCAGCTCCTATTCTGACATAAATTTGATTAGTAATCAGTATGTTAAACTCATCTCGGCATTGGCTGGCGGTTTAGATAACTGAGACTTGCTGGAGTATGAGAGCAGCCAGCCAAGGGCAACCCATAAGCCTCCAGTCCCCGCTTCAATAACTGAGCTACTTCATCGTTATGTAGGTCATAGAAGGCTTGCACTATCTCGCCTGGTTCTCCAATGGCGGACATAGCTTTGAAAGAGAGCCAAAAGAAGTAATCTGTCTGGCCAGTTGTAACCACACACTCGCCGAAATCTTTCAATGGTGCCATCTGATCTCTCATTAATTTTCTGTTTTCACTGTGTAGTCATTCAAAAAATCATTTCTGCAAGTTTTCAGCCTTTTCTCGCTGCCAGCGCCTGTAGCCTTCCAGTTGGCGGGCTTTTCCTTCCGACGTTAATGCGCCAGTACTATGACCGCCGTGATATTTGCAGCGACCATTGGTGCTGATGTCAGTGCGTTTGCACGGCGTTCCTGCTCTGGTCTTAGCTCCGCATGGTATGTGGCGTATTTCTTCAGGCATCGGCTCATAATGGGGCTTCATATCATGCCTATAGCCTGACGCCCGCCAGCGTTCAAAACGCTCCCTGCTGCGTTGATGGTACGCTTTCAGCTGCTTCAGGAGTAACGCTCTACTCTCCATCTCGTTTCATCTCAAAGTTAACTTTTGTCAGGTATGCATGGGGTAGGGCAAGCAATGCGACCTACAGCCGCGAACCCAGTGCGAACTCAGGAACTTTCACGAGCCAGTTTTTCTGCGATCGCCTGGCGTACGAACTCTGCCCGGTTACCAAAGCAGGGATGGCTGTAATCGCCACCACGGCGTTTAATCATGCTATCCACCTTATCTACCAGTTCATTCTCCACGGTGACTATCAGGCGGCTAGTGGGCGCACCGTTAAAGTACCGGTTAACCTGTTTTTTCGTACTGACTGGCATCTCTCGCTTACTCCCTCGCGTGTGCGCGCGTATTGGTGTGTTAATCATCAAAGTTCATCGCTATCAACTTGACTAAACTCAACAGGATCGCGTCCCTGCGATGCTAGTGAATGTCATTTTCTAGGCTGAATCATTCCCTTGGGCCGCGTGCTTTGCTCTTTAATCTCATAGAGCGCAACCTGTTTCATATTTTTGATGATCCAAGCCTTTGTAGCGTCATCAATTCCGCCAGTGGTCGTGATGTGGAAATGATTTTCCTGCTGAATGTTGGTCCCACTTCCACCAGCGCCGGACAAATCGCGATTGCTGATAACAGAGCCGTTATCACCCGGAATCATGTACTGGCTGCCATTGCTGGCTTTGAAGATTTCGGGCTTGCCTCCTTCACCAACGCGATACATTGAGTTGGCCTGGACAGGGCCGCCGTGCTCACGGGCTCCAGCCACTGCTAAACCTTTAGAAGCCATCAATGCTGTGGAGTAAGCTGTTGTGCCCACGGTTGAAGCAGTGCCCATAGTAGCGATCGAGGCGCTCACCGCTGCCGGCCCCCACATGCCTGCGGCGGCAGTAGCCTGCGTTGCTGTTGCCCCGAGTGCTGCTGAAGCTGCCACCTGTCCCATCAGCATGTTTTTCACATACTGTAGGCCCATCTCCACCAGCCCACTGACAACGCTATTGAGGATTGTGCTGCCAATATTGGCAAACGCTTCGCTAAGATTCTGTGTGCCGTTCAACAGGCCAGTAATGGCATTTGTAGCCCCACCTTGAAGAGAATCCACTGCGTCTGCCAAAAGGCTATTGGCGGCGTTCTGGTTGCGGTATAGCTCCCACTGCGCGTCTGTCCGCTGTTGCTCATATTGAACATTGGCCGCATTCATCAGAGCTAATCCTTGCTGCTCTGTGATTACTTTCTGTGCAGTGAATTGTTTGATCAGTTCAAGTTTTTCAGCGTTTTGGTTTGCGAGCTGTTGGACCGGATCGACCTCACCAACGGCCTGTTGGGCTGGCGAGACAGTTTGTTGTGAGCGAATTTTTGCCAAATTAACTTGGTGCTGTTGCTCAAGTCTCTCTGACGTAGCGTTGTATTGCGCCTGAGTCGTTTTCTTTGCTGATAAAGCAGCATTAAGGTCATCTACATCCTGCTTATAACTCACATTCTCTTTCGTCTCTGGAAGGAGTTTTTCTGCTGCTGCCTGAGCTCTAATAGCATTAGCGGTGTCCCATATTTCACCTCGATACTTACCAGCCAATGCGATCTGCTCTTTTGTGGCATTCTTACCCAATGACTGCTGTGCGGTCAAAATGGCTTGTTCGCGGCTCAATGCCTGTGTTGAGTCAGAAGTCAGTAAAGATTGCTGCCTCAGGTTTTCAAGCTTTTGAGCGATCGACTCAGTTTGTGTTTCTGCCTTCTTAGATTCGCGATTGTTTTCCTGGCGGCTTGCAGTGTTGCGCTCTGTTTCTGCGTACTGAGCCTCCAAGACTCCCACCAGCTTATTACCCTTCTCAATGCCAGCATCCTCAGCATCATACTGGGCCTGTAACTTGGCCCTGGCTTCTCCCTCAAGCTTGGATAATGCTAAGCGCCTCTCTGCATTTTTTATTAGCTCTTTAGCTTGGCTGGAGATCTCTGGTTCTTGCGGCTTGGGAGTATCGCTAGCTTTTGATTTAAGCTGCTCGAGCACTTCCATCGTGGAGACCATCGCTGTAATAGCTGCCGAGCTAGCGTTAGGTATTTTCTCCATGAGGTTGTGCGCAAGCACCTTAAAAGCAGCATTCGACTCCCTAACTTTCTGATTTAATTCTTCCTGAATTTGCCCCTGCTTCTTGAGCGTCGAGCCAAGTAACGTTGAAGTGCTATCAACATCAGATGACGCTTTATCCAATGCTCTCATAGAGTCAGTCAGTCGCTTTTGCGCATCATTAACCACTTCGAGTGGCGCGCCAGAATGCCTCAAACCATTAAGTTGGCGCTGGAACTCAGAAACACTATTTCTCGCTTTATCTTGTTCCTTTGTCTGGTCAGCAAGCTTTTCTTTCAATGCGTCTACTGCCTCGGCAGTTTTTGCAAGATTGCCTTTCAGCTGTACCTGACTCATTTCTTTCATTTTGGAAATGACTGTATCCAGTGTGCTGGCGAATTCGATGCTTTCCTGACGTGCCTGCTGCGCTTTCTGATAAAAATAATAGAGACCCGCCGCCGCAATAACAGCCACACCACCTGGCCCACCAATCAAAGCCAGAGCGCCTCTTGCAAGCCCTCGAATCGTTGTTGTAGCTGCTGTCGCTGCCGCTGTGGCTGTGCGTGTCGCCGCCCCCTCAGCAAGCTGGGTTTCCGCGTGGGTGGCTGACATCTGAATAGCTATTGATTTCTTTGCAATCAGATTATCGAGGGCAAATGCTTCTGCCGCTGTTCCCTTAGCAACGTTGTATTCGGTCTGAGCCAACGCCAGATTCGATAATGCCTGTTCCTTATCAAGCTCCGCCTTCAGAGCCGTAACGCGCGCGGCGTTGGCTGTAGCGGCAGCGTTCTCGGCTGTTGCTTTGGCCTGTGCTTTCGCCGCCAGCATGTCATCAATACGTGCTTTCGTTGCCAGAGCCAGCGCGCCAACAAATCGGCCGCCAAAAATAACTGCTGCGGCGGCGATCGCATTCGTGACAATATCGAGGTTTTGGCTAAGAGTGATGACGGCATCGTTAAACAACCGGATAGTGGTAGATACGCTTGAACTTTCACCAACGAACTTAGTGATGTTGTTGGTGGCGATCGTGAATGCCTGGCCCATTGTAACGGTGGTGTTTGCGAACTCCCTGGCAATCTCGTCACTCTGTTTAAGCAGTCCGTTTACCACGACTTCAGTTGTCAACTTTCCTTGCGCGGCCATCGCGCGTAGCTGCCCAATGGTCACCCCCAATGAATCCGCTAACGCAACCGCCAGACGGCTACCGTTTTCAGATATAGAGTTGAATTCTTCACCACGCAGAACGCCTGATGCTAGAGCCTGAGAAAGCTGTGTCATTGTTGAGCTAGCTTCTTCGGTGGTGGCACCAGATACGGCTAGGCCTTTGTTGATAGTTTCGGTCAGGGTGATCAGGTCTTTGGTGCTGGTACCGGCACTACGGGTTGCTCGCTCAAGACGACCGTAAAGCGTGGCCGTGGCGGTTAAGCTGCTCATCGTATTCTGTGAAATGTCGAACACGCGCTGAGTTACTTCTGCCAGCTGCTCATTTGCCCTTACTGAGTTCGCCAGTTTGTTGTTAACCGTTACCCACTCATTGCCATAAGCTGTTACCTGCTGAACTGAAATTGCCGCGATGACGCTGCGTGCTACTGCGCTCAGCCCAGACATTGTGCGTTGAAATGAAGCAAGAGACCTTTCAGCGCGGTTAACGCTAACGTCTAAGCGTCCAACAGTGCCTCCCAGCCCATTCAAGGCCGCGTCTATTTCACGCCTGGCATCTAGCAGCCTGCGAGTATCCATATCCACTTCATAAACGAGCCTGCCTGCGTTCATCGTGCCTGCCATATCAACCCCCTCTTAATGACTAACTCGCTTCACGCCTTTGGATAGGGCGCTGCAGCTCATGGTGTCGATAACGGCGTTACCGTGACGTGTAATCTGATATTCACGACCATCCAGGGAGATTAATTCACCAAGCATGATGTAGGCCTCGTGCTCAAAGTTTTCCCGGTTGCGGTTTTTAGCTGCATAAATACAGTTATCTACCAGCCCTGATGCCAGCTGCTCTCTTTTCACTTCGCCGGCTTGGTCGTTGTGGGTGATGAGGGCATTACCATGACTGCGGTTAAGATCGCGAATGTAGGTTTCTGCAATGGTTTCAGCCAGGCGTTGGAGTTGTTCCATTAAGCCTCCTGAGCCAGTTGTGCGAGCGCTTTATCCATCAGGCCCCGAGCAATAACATGAATGGTCGGAGCCACGCCTAAAGCGGATTTGGCGCGTTCCTGCTCCTGAATTTTTCGCAGCGCTTCGAGTTGTTTAATGCTGAGAAGTACGGGCTTAACGTGAGTCTGAATCATAGTCACCTCCTGATAAATATACAGTGATTATAATTGCATTTAATGAAATGATTAATGTTTATATGCCGATTAATGAAATGGCTATTTGATCGTTTCGATCGAATATTTTGCATATAAAAAACCTCGCCGGGGCGAGGTCTGATGCGAAGCAAGGGGGGGGAAGTTACAGGCCTGAAAGCGCCTTAGATGTGTTAGTCACGCACTGCTTGATAAATGTTGCCTGTGTTGCCGCTGTGTTCTTTTTAACACTTTCTACAAATTCTTTGTTATTCAGTGTCGCATTAATGGATGCGATGAATTGAGTGCGCATGGTTTGCTGGGTCTGGCTGTCCAGTGAAGGGTTTTTTATTTTAACTTTGTTAATCGCATTATCCGCTGAGCTTTCTGCTGACTTATTGAAAAGTACCACGTCCGTTATCTGACCCCAGGCCACGTCACACCCTGCTTTAGCCTGCTTATTAGCGAGCGCCAACTTCTCTAAATCGCCGCCGCCGCAACCGGATAGAGAAAAGAATTCTAAGTCATCCGCTGCTCGGTATGACCCATCAATTACCGCGCGCTCATTCCTGAATGCAAAAGGCTTATAGCCAACATAACCGCCGTAGGAGTTTTTGGCATTAACTTCACCACAAACGTACTTGGCACCTTGAGTGTTGGTGTTGCTTCTCATGTTTCTAAAGTTTGTACTGTCAGGATCTTTCATCAGATTTTTGACTTCATTTTGTGCTGCGGTGAAGTCAGTATTTGCAGCTATTGCTGAGAATGGCAAAAAGGCAAAGGCTATTGCGGCTAGTAAGTTTTTCATATCCCTATCCCATAAGTATTGGTAAGACTAATCCTATTGGCCCAAGCCATCCAATGGCAATGAAAACTGTCCATTCCTTCAGCATCGGTCACTTCGTTTTAAGCCTGAATGTCTCGCCGCCCGGTTTATCTAAGCCCATCCTGCGCGGTGTGTCTGCCGCCGCTCTGGTCACATCACCAAATGAATCGATAACCACAGCGCGCCTAACTCGCTTCACCAGGCATTCATTACGCCGGTTTCTGAGCCAATCACGCCTGGTTTCAGTATCGCATTGGTCGAACACCTCCAGCCAGCGAGATGCTGCTCTTCTGTACAGGCCTTTCGCCTCAAGCTCTTCTGCTTTTTTGTCATTTACCATGCGAGACGTCCTGAATAAACATGTTTTACGCTGAGTTTGTTGGTTCAAAACAGCTATTTGTTGGTTCAGTGTTGGTTCAATAATCAAAATAATTTCTTTATAAATCATGGCTGATAGAAAATTGAACCAACTGAACTAACTGAACCAACACTAAAATCCTCACATGTGAGGCTTACTCTTCCTCTGCCTCACCATCTGGCCGGTACTGAATCACATAGACGTTGTATTGGCGCTTATTAATCCTCGGTGACTTACGCTGGAAACCTCTGCCGCTGGCTGGTGGTGTCATCATTCCGCTTTCCACCAGCACGCGAGCGAACTGCTTCGGGTTGAAACCGCTGGCGATCTCCTGTTCAAACGTTGCAGGGAAGGTGTAGAAGATGATGGGGTCATCTTCATGGTTGCCGCTGGCACGAAAGCCCGCCATTTCACGGATAGGAAGCGACTGAGGGTCGTAAGGGAATGGCGCAAACCGGCTATAGCCATTGGCGTTAAGGAACGCTTCACACTGGGCGATAATCTGCTGATGTTCTTTGTTGCCAGTGCCGAACTCGCGCACCCAGGCGTTATAGCTGTGCTGAACGGCGTCCCGGCACGTTTGCTCATCCCAGCCAGTGATCACCCGACCAAGCAGGAGCGCAGCCTCTAGGATGGCAAAGCGTGCGCCTACGCGGTGAACCTGTTCACCATATTCTGCCGGTATCAAGCCGCGCCAGCGTGCCTCTGCCTCTCTGACAGCCTCTGCGGTCTGCTGCTGATTACTAGCTAACCATGTGATCCACTCTCGCCCCGCTGCGCCGTGATGATTCTGATAAGCATCCTTGAGGGCGTCGGCATGCTGTTTGCCGTTCGCGTGCTGGTGGAAGCGCACAGCCTTACTCAGTGGGATATTCAACAGCCTGACCAGCTGCCCGGCTTTGGCCTTTCGTCCAGCCATAGCGATGAAGGTTTCTAAATCCATTTCGCCGGTACTGATCGCCACGGTGCGCCAGCGTTTAAGGTCACGGTTTCCACCTTCTTTGGCTCCCTGCAGTTTCCCAACGCCATTAAACAGGGCGTAGGCAGACTGTGAAACGCTTACCGGGTCTGCGCCTTGTCCTACCTCATCCAGAGGCATCAGCGCATCGTTATGAGCAGCTGCTTCGTTAGCCAGCCCCAGCGCGGTTCCGTACCACGTCAGGCGCAACTGGTCGGGATTACCGTAGAGGCTGCTAGCAACGTTAGCTGTTGTGGTTTTACCGGCGCTTGATTGCTCATAGAAGTGAATGCCAAAACCATCAGCACCAGCCAGGCCAATTAGCGGGGCAGCCAGCGCGGCAGCTACACCGGTCATCATTGAGTAGTTACCGGCGACCAGCGCGCCAACATTGTTGCGCCAGCTCTCTGCGCTACCCCTGCAGGTGTAACCGGCAGCGGCTGAACTACGTCCGTTAAACAGCACTGGCTTATCAGGTGTACCGATGATCACCCCGTCTGGCATGATATACGCGCCGCATTGCCACCCTGTAGCGTGCGCCACTCTCCAGACTTCTCTCGACCCGTTCCGCTGAAGCCAGTCCGCCAGAATGGCTCTCAGACCGCTTTTGGTTGTGACGTTCACGCCACCAGCCTTGAGCGTTCGCCATCCTTCCCGCTCGCCAATGTCTGCTAACGGGATTGCCTGCGTGGTTTCACTATCTGAACCCCATGCCTGCCAGCGCAGAATCAGAAATTGGTCTTTATCATCACGCCCAGTGCCGATCACTTGCAGAGGAGAGCACAGCCAGCTTTCACGGTTGATGATTTCGCCGGTCTGCTTGTCAGTGTTTGGCTCTACCCAGTACACGCCATCTTTTCGGCTCTCAATGCGGGGCTTCAGTGCGTCGCGATCCGGCGCTGTAGTTTTTCCGCCTTCAATCACTTCCAGTTGAGCGCCCATGCTTTTCCCCTGCGGTTGATACAATGAATCGTTAAATGCTCTCGTGGCGTTATCCAGCCCGTTTTGCTGGCGGTAATCATCCCAGTCGGCCTTGTAACTGGTGGGCGGTAATGAAATTGCGCCATTGACGGCTTCAGCGGCCTTTTCAGCGAATATTTTTCCGCCGTTCACTTTCGGCTTGCCGTTATCATCGAGTTCGCCTGGCTCATGCCAGTCATTATCACCGGCAATGATGATCGAGGCTTCCGGGTACCGCTGGCGCATAGATTCTGCTACAGGCGGCAGATTGCCGGCATCGAGAGCCACAACAGCGAGCGCCGTGGGGCGTATCAGGTGAGCTGTGAGCGTTGTGGCCAGCCCTTCACCGATGATGATTTCAGACACTTCATGGGGCTGGTTAACGAGGTGCCACGCTCCGCGCTTGGCTGAGCCATAGAGCACCTTCTTTTCACCTTGTGGTGTGATGGTTTGTGCTGCGGCTACATCGCCGGATTCATCTACCAGCGAGAGAAGAATTGATCCATCGGGCAGGCATGGCAGAGTGAAGCCATCGAGCCCTTTGGCAATTAAATATTCACTTTCGCCTGGCGTGGTTTGCTCTGTGAGACTCCGGTAGTGGCTCACAAAGCTCGCTCGCCGCTGTTCTGCTTCTGCTGCTTCTTTCTGCTGGCGCTCCTGTTCATGCTGGTGGCGCTGTTCATCAAGCTGCTGCCTTCTCTGGCTGGCTGCTTTTTGGTCAATTTCTGTCACCCGGTAATCGATACCCAGCACATCAGCCGCCATACGGGCGGCCTCAGTGGTATCGCATTGATTAACCTTCTGGATGAGGTCTAAACCATCACCCGCGCCGCACTGGTTGCAGAAGAAGCTGCCGCGCCCTTGGTCATCGAAGCGAAAGCGATCTTTACCGCCACAGGCGGGGCATGGCGCGTGCTGGCGGGGTGAACGTGGCACATCAATTCCCAGCTGGCCCAACACCATCGGCCAGCGATTAGCTGCTGCGCTGGTAGTTTCCCGGATTAGGTCGTAATTACGCATGGAAGCTGCCCCCATCATTTGAGAGAGAAGCACTCATGTCGTTAACCATGCTCTGCCAGATACTTTTGCCTCGATCAGTGGGCTCGTTGCCGTCCACGCAAAGGATTAGCAGAGAGGTTGCCAGCTGTTCCCAGTATGGGTATTCCTGTTTCATTGGTTCAAGCAAATAACTGTCTACCAGCATTCTGATACCCGCTGAACCGTCAATAATGGCGACTTCCGCAAATTTCTCGTTCACTACCATGCGAAACCAATCGCCGCCATTCTGTTGCTTAATGTGATTGTAAATTGCCTTTGCATATCTGTTAGCCAGCGCATTCAGCCGAAAGTCTTTAGTGATAATGCTCATGCATTCTCGCTCCCTGAGTGTTGTGCGTGTAGATGGTGGTTAACCGTGTTATCCAGAGCTTCAATTACATCGTGGACAATGCCGAGCGCCGCAGAAATCGCCCACACACAATCTTCGTTTTCAGTTGTAACAGGCAGGGAGTCTGTTACCAGCGACAGCACTGCATGAGCCTTTCTCAGGGCAGCGGCCTGCTGATCAATCTCACTGAAGTTGATAGCCATCAAATAGCACCCCCTTGAGCAAGTTGGTTAGATAGCCTATTGATACGCATAGCCGCCCTGTCAGTGGTTGAACACAGCTCATAAAAAAGTGTTGCGATATGAGTGGCAGCCTCTGGATCATGCTTCATTAAGGCTGTGTGGACGTTACCTGTGTACATTTCAGCTAACAGCTTCGCGTACTTATCTGCGTTATGAATGTCGATCGACACAGAGTTAAGGGGCGATTGCTGCTGAGTAAGAACGGCAACCGGCTGAGGGTGCTGGATGGCTACTACGGCGTTGACGTGTTTCATGCTTTTGCCCCCTGCGCCTGACGCTCTTTAGTGGCATCACATTCTTCGAAGCGGGTGAGATTGTGGATGCCCTCTACGAGCAGGTACATTTCATGGCGCTGCTTCTCGTCCGAAATCTGTGGGATTACCTCGGTCAGCAGGTGGAGCAACCCAACCTGAGCGCGCAGCAGGCGATCACGAGAAATATTTTCGGGCGTGTTTGACGTTGGGGCCTTCTCATTACCGATGATGGCCTGCGTGCGCTTGAAATCTTCAGCGTGCGATTTGATATTGTCGTTATGCATGGGACACCTCCTGAACTGGCAGGCATGCGGCTAATGACAAAATGAAATGGGGTGCTAGAACACGGCGAGCTTCTTTCTCGTTTACGGCCTGAACGGATACGCGGCAAGGTTTGGCCATCATGTCAGCACGTGACAGGGCCAGAAAACGAAACTCAAATTTGGGCGTGGTTTGGATGAGGGTAGTAGCCATGGTGGCAGCCTCCTTGTACTGGGATTTGATCCCACCACCGGAAACGCCAATTTCGCTGGTGGTGAGCTGAACAGGGTTGGCGTAACCGGCGTACAAGGTAACCGGCGCGGATTTCTCCGCCCCCATCCAGCCCACCATTACTTCGTGAGCGACACGGATTATAACCATATCGCTGAAAAAAGGGTGAACAGATGCGAGGACACAAAAAAAGACGCTAGGCGCGTCGTGTGTCGCCTTGTACTTTGCCAGGACGCCAATCCTGTCACCGGATTTTGCCGATGAGACCTGAGCATAGTCCGAAAATTGAGAGCGGGGCAAGAGGTTTTTTAACTGTTTGTAATAGGCGCTGCCGACAGTGTAAGACACTGCCTTACGCATCATGGATTTACGCATCGTCAGGCACAAAGCCAAATTATTGGCTGAGCAGGCGTCAGATTTTGTGGCGCTGTTGATGTCGTCATTTGTCATCAACTGGCTAAGTTTGGCTAAGTTCTTCGGGCGTAAAGACGGGCCAGCCAGCGGATAGGCATTGCCCTGGGCGGCCATCATGGCTTTACCTCCGTGAACTTACGTATAAAGCGCTCTACAGGCTGTTTACAGGGCGATGAATAGCCATCGCGATAGAACGTCACGTGATTAGATAGCACGCTGTGTACCGTAACCAATG
Organism: Chimaeribacter coloradensis; assembly: GCF_002858715.1. Taxonomy (GTDB): domain Bacteria; phylum Pseudomonadota; class Gammaproteobacteria; order Enterobacterales; family Enterobacteriaceae; genus Chimaeribacter; species Chimaeribacter coloradensis. Next base: position 49,221 of record NZ_PJZH01000017.1, read on the forward strand.
CGCCACTGGCGTCTTGATGGCACTGATTTGGTTCTGGCTGCCTGGTGGGCTTATACATGGCTCACTCCTACGGCCGGCGCAGGAGTCATCAAGCTGGCAAACATATCCATTCGGCGCGCCACCTCACGAACAGCCTCAGTTGGAGTCAGCCCGTTGCGGATCGCCTCCTCAAATGCCGCCTGCTCAATCTTCTGCATAACCACCAGCACGCCTAGCTGCTGCTCATTGGCATTACGGCGCTCACCATCTCCCAGACCTGCCACACGATTCTCTGCACGAGCCAGATTGATGTAGTGATGCTGTTTGGCACCCAACGCCTTTAATCCGTCACGGCTTTCGTGGTAGCCAGGCAGATATTCGCGGCGGATTGGCTCAGCAGCGCGGCGGTGTGCAAATGCTTTGGTAACGTCCAGCTTGAGGCGTTTCATGCCTGCTGCGTCGCGTCCACGGACTATGCGGCAGAGGTAATCGAATTGGTGCTCATTGAGAAGTGCATATTTCAGTGTCGTTGCGCCGGTGCTATGCGCGCACGTCTCCGTTTGAAACGGAAGTGTGCCTAGCTCTCGTAACTCTAATTTATGGTTTTGGATAAGGGCATAAAGGTTCTTATGCTTAATTCCGACGCGCTGCGCGAAGAGTCGGGAATCAACGCGAGATTCCTGTTTGTGTTGCGTCAATATAAGCGCCTGGCTGTTTTCAGGGTGAGCGATGCCCCGGCCATTATTGGCCGTATTTTTATGATTCATATTTCAGGCTCCGTTAAGTGGCGTGGAACGCGTCCGGGTAGAGGGAAAGTATGTCGTTAACTTCATGCTGAGATAGGCCGATATAACCACCAGCGGCAGCGTTATGATTAACCAACTGGATCACACGAATTACGTCAGCGCGGCAGGTGATGCGATATCGGAAATGGTTACCAATGCCGTCGCCGTTGGGCTCGTCGAGGCGCTCCAAGCGAATATCAAGCCTTCTTTCCAACTCAGTCGCATAATTTCTGGCGCTGGACAACCGGCAGTAATGTAGGATCTCATTCTCAGTGAAGCCATTAACGCCAGTGCGCATCATGTAGACGCGAGCTCGGTGTTTCTTGGGCGTTGGCTTAATTACTGCGGCAGGCGTAATATCAGGGCTGTCTGCATCCTGATTAGCCGCCTGTACTGGGCGGTTTTTCATTTCCATCACGCTACCTCGCGTCGTTCTGCCAGCCAGCGGTTGATTTCAACGGCATCAAACGCTGCTACTCGTTCAGAAAGCTTTACTGGACGAGGAAGTGTGCCATTTTTAGCCTTTCTCCAGATGGTAGACTCACTCACACCGAGCAATTCAGCTAAGCGCTTAGGTCTAATCATTCCGCTTGTTGGAATAGTTTCTTTGGCTATCACCTGTATTGCCATGATTTTCTATCGCTCCGTATGATTTGTTATGAGAGTACATGAGCGATAGTAGTGGCTAAAAACACAGTGTTCCATCAAGAGTGGATTCTATTGAAAGAAGTATTAAATCTATTAAGAAATTATCGATCCATTGAAATATGTAAAATCTTATATTGAAAGCATTTTATCGCAACTTATTGATAATTAATATTTTATTGTAAGCAAGGATGAGAAAGGTTAGGAAAGCTTGGGAACAGTTGGGAACGGAAGTGGACAGTGATGTACCGTAGCGTACTGATACGAACCACTGTGAGCATTTATGAGAATTTATAAGACAAAAAAGGGGTAGCCAAAAGCTTACCCCTTATAAATTATTCATCATCATAGAATGAATTTAAGGACGCTTTGCTTTTAGAGGCAAAAGTTGATCTACCAATGCCTTTAGTGGATACATTTTCTGTTTCAAGCAAAGACAACACATCTTTGTAAATTTCTGAAATTGTAGGCTTTTCGACAGAGCCATATTTTCCAGTTGGGTGCTTGGATGCCAGTAGCTTAATCAATGCGCCCATCATTTTTAATGTTCCATTTTCCTCGTCAGTTTTCCTGTGCTGACCGCGCCCTGTTTTTCTAACAGATGACATTGTGTCGACTAAGGAACGTCCGCCAAACGCGAACATGAATTTTTCCCAGTCGTTTCTATACAGGAAGGAGAGTAGGGCTTCTCGTCCACGTTGGAGAATAACTTCCGGAGTTATTCCCTCACGCATAAAATCGTGAGCGGCTGCGAATACTAAATCGGCATCAACTTCTTCGTTAACTGTATGAAGCCTTACATCTAAGCTACGAATGTTGCGAGTTATGGACTTACGAATATCTGACGTTTCTTCTGCTATATCGTCAGGCAACTCTCTTAATTTTGTATTTGGATTGATGCCGTAAAGCGTATTAATCACTTCGGCGATTGTGACTATCCTCTGTGATGCTATACGTTCAAACACGTCAATATTTAGCAATTTCATTATTGTCCCTTTTTCTTCACTAAAGGCGTCACGTTGTATTGCTCTCCGCGCTCCAGTGCCACCAGCAGATCAGCCCACTGGCTAAGCGCAGCTTTTCTCTCTTCAAAATACTGATGCCGGTTATAGATGCCCTCGACTCCTTTTATGCGGTGGTTTAGGCAGCGTTCAGCCACTACCGGATCACATCCTAGCGCAGCAAGATGTGTGCGCGCCGTGCGGCGGAAGTCGTGAATGGTAAAGTTGGGAACGTCCGCCATTTCAGCACGCACTTTTGCCAGCGCAACTGGCAGAGTGCTTTCCTGAATATGGGGGATCATGCGGTTTTGCATCTTACGTGCGGGTAGCACCCATTTGCTGTTACAGGAAAAGGTATGAAGCTCTTTCAGCCAGGCTAACGCTGGTGGCGATAATGGGATGTCAATCGCATCACCGTTCTTTGTGCGCTCGGCCGGCAGATGCCAGATACCTTCATTTAAATCGAACTCGACCCACTGAGCAGCGCAAAGCTCCATCTTCCTGACACACAGCGCCAGCAACAACTTAAAGGTGAGTTCATTCTGGCGGCTGAATCCTTTAGCTGTCTGCATAGCCTGAAACAGCTTTATCAGCTCATCACGGCTTAACCAGCGGTCGCGGCTAACCTCTTTGCCACCAGCATCGGAAATTTCAAAGGCAGAGCAGGGGTTAACTTCCAGAGCGTGGCGCTTGATGCCGTAATCAAATATACGGCGTGTCCAGCGCAGAACGTCAGTGGCAACTGTAGGCGCTCCACGGTCAACAATCGCTTTCAGCATGTCATCAATGTGGCGGGGCTTTACGTCCTCTACCTTCATTTTGCCGATACATGGGTTTATGTCTTTATCTATGCGGCGGCGCAGTATATCGGGATGCTTCCAGCGTGGCAGGATCTGACGCTCGAAGTATTCAGCAGCCAGCTGGAATACGCGTATTGCGTTCTTCTCTGCGTCAATCTTTGCCAGCGCATCAGCTTTGCGTTGCTGCTTTTCTCCGGCCACGTCATAGCCCAGCGCCACGCGCGCGGCTAACTCTTTAACCGTTTCCCTTGCCTTGGACAGAGATAGCTCTGCATAGGAGCCAATAAGCATGGCTCGCGCTTTGCCTGAGAACTTATAGCGGAAGCGCCAGACAGGCGTTTGATAGTTCTCGCGGTAAGACAGATAAAGGCCGTTCCCGTCCGATTTCCCCTCAAACCTTTCGCCGGCTTTAATCCATGCACGTATCTGTGCGTCAGTTAGCTTTGGCATCTCTGAATCCAGTGTTGATTAGTGGTGTACACCCAAGACATTCAAGTATGTGCTTTAGGTACACCAAGGTGTACACGCTAATCATGCGCTTTCCTGCGTCCTTATGCTAGCTCCTGATAACAAAAAAGCCCGACTCTATGCGGGCTTTTCTAGTAAGGTGCTGCTTAGTGATTTTTAGTGCGTCGTCACTCTATGTTCTGAATCTGCTCGCGCATCTGTTCAATCAGCACTTTCAGCTCAATGGCGGAGGTGGTGACATCCGCATTGATCGATTTTGATGCCAGGGTGTTCGACTCGCGGTTGAACTCCTGCATCATAAAGTCCAGACGGCGGCCCACCGCCTCTTCTTTCTTCAGGATTTTGTGCGTCTCTTTCACATGCGCTTCGAGGCGGTCCAGCTCTTCCGCCACATCCACGCGTTGTGCCATCAGCACCAGCTCCTGCTCCAGCCGGTTATTCTCCAGCTGTACTTCGGCCTCTTCCAGCTTGCTGACCAGCCGCTCACGCTGCCATTGCAGGATGTTCGGCATCTGGGCGCGCACTTTGGTGACTTCAGCACTGACGCCCTCAAGGCGCTGTTCAATCAGGGATTTCAGCGCGGCCCCTTCGCTCTCGCGGGCAACGATGAAATCATCCAGCGCGCCGTCCAGCGCGCTGAGCAACTCGGCGCTTATCGCGTCCAGATCCTGCTCCTCGGCGGACATCACACCCGGCCAGCGCAGGATGTCGACCGGGTTAATCTCGCCCTCGTCACTCTGCATTTTTACCCAGTTGGCGGCTTCCACCAGCTGTTTGGCCAGCTTCTCATTCAGCACCAGGCTGCTCTGGGCACCCGGGTCGAGTTCGAAACGCAGGTTGCACTCAATCTTGCCGCGGGTCAGCCGGGCGCGGATGCGTTCACGGATAACCGGCTCCAGGCCGCGGAACTGTTCCGGCAGGCGGATGTACGTTTCCAGGTAACGCTGGTTTACGGAACGGAGTTCCCAGGCGGCGCTGCCCCAGTTGCCCTTGATTTCACGCCGGGCGTAGGCGGTCATGCTGCGGATCATAGATGCGTCCCCATAATGTAAAGATGGGGGGATTATAGCCGCGGCCTATCCGTCATGATAGGCATTACCTCACGAAGCCCGTATAATGCGCAGCCAACTAAGATTTGCAAGCCGGAGATCAATCCATGCGTCCAGCAGGCCGTAATGCACACCAGATGCGCCCCCTCACGTTCACCCGCCACTACACCAAACATGCTGAAGGTTCAGTGCTGGTTGAATTTGGTGAGACCAAAGTTCTGTGCACCGCCACGGTGGAAGAGGGCGTGCCGCGCTTCCTGAAAGGGCAAGGTCAGGGATGGATCACCGCCGAATATGGCATGTTGCCGCGTTCAACCCATACCCGTAACCCGCGTGAAGCGGCCAAGGGCAAACAGGGCGGCCGTACCCTGGAGATTCAGCGCCTGATTGCGCGTTCGCTGCGTGCCGCGGTTGACCTGAAAAAACTGGGCGAGTTTACCATCACCCTCGACTGTGATGTCCTGCAGGCTGACGGCGGCACGCGTACGGCGTCCATCAGCGGGGCCTGTGTGGCGCTGGCGGATGCGCTGAACGCGCTGGTTGCAGCCCGTAAGCTGAAAGCCAACCCGATGAAAGGGCTGGTGGCGGCAGTTTCCGTCGGCATCGTGAACGGTGAAGCACTCTGCGACCTGGAATATGTTGAAGATTCCGCCGCAGAAACGGACATGAATGTGGTGATGACCGAAGATGGCCGCATGATTGAAGTGCAGGGCACGGCCGAAGGCGAGCCGTTCAGCCATGAGGAGCTGCTCTCCCTGCTGGCGCTGGCGCGTGAGGGGATTGAGACGATTTTCGCAGCGCAGAAAGCGGCGCTGGAACAATAAGATTTTTTAAGGCGACGATAAGTCGCCTTTTTTATGGCCCATTTGCGGGGCATGTGCGATCAGTCATTAACGAGGAGAGAGACCATGAAAGCCTATCAGCGCACATTTATTGAGTTCGCGCTTAATAAACAGGTTTTGAAGTTCGGCGAATTTACGTTGAAATCGGGCCGCACCAGCCCTTACTTCTTTAATGCCGGCCTGTTTAATACCGGGCGTGATTTGGCGCTGCTGGGGCGCTTCTATGCAGAAGCCCTGGTGGACTCCGGAATTGAGTTTGACCTGCTGTTCGGCCCGGCGTACAAGGGCATCCCGATCGCCACTACCACAGCGGTGGCGCTGGCTGAGCATCATGAGCGCGATGTGCCTTACTGCTTTAACCGCAAAGAAGCCAAAGACCACGGCGAAGGCGGCACGCTGGTGGGCAGCCCGCTGCAGGGGCGCGTGATGCTGGTGGATGACGTGATCACCGCCGGCACCGCCATCCGCGAGTCGATGGAGATCATCAATGCGCAGGGTGCGACGCTGGCCGGCGTCTTGATTTCGTTGGATCGCCAGGAGCGCGGCCGTGGTGAGATCTCCGCGATTCAGGAAGTGGAACGCGATTACCACTGCAAAGTGACCGCCATCATTACGCTGAATGATCTGATCGATTACCTCGAAGAGAAGCCGGAAATGGCCGACCACCTGGCCGCCGTCCGCGCCTATCGCCAGCAGTACGGCGTCTGATTCCGGCTTCTGCCGGGCATAAGGAAAGGGCCTTGCGGCCCTTTTCTTCTTTATTGTTTCAGCGTTACTGCAACTGGCTGACGATCAGCGGCCAGCGGTTATCGAAGTCCTGCGTGGGCAGGTAGCGGAAATCGGAGCGGACATAGCGGGAGAGCATCCCTTCGCAGAGCGCCAGCATCTGGCTCACCAGCAACGCTTCGTCACTGTTGAACGCGACCCCTTCACGCAGCTTGCGTTCACGCAGTACCTGCCGCAGCTGTGCCTCAATCCGCTCAAACAGCTGGTTAATCCGCGCTTGCAGCCTGTCCTGTTCAAACATCAGCGCGTGCCCGGTCATAATGCGGGTCAGCCCTGGGTTACGTTCTGCAAAGCCAAGAATTAATAGCAGGATCAGGCGCAGCCGGTTAAAGGTCTCTTTTTCATCCTGTAAAATCAGGTTGATACGGCTGATCAGGGTGTCTTCGATGAATTCGATCAGGCTGTCAAACATCTTGGTTTTGCTGGGAAAATGCCGGTACAGCGCCGCTTCGGAAACCCCCACCGTGGCGGCCAGCTTGGCCGTGGTGATGCGTTGGCTGCCGTCGCTGGATTCCAGCATCTGTGCCAGGGCCTGTAAGATTTCCTCGCGCCGGTTCCTTTTATTTTCTTTTTCTGCCATATCCAGAGAGATCCTTGCTAATAACGGCGATAATCAACGAAAACCCACAACCTTGCCGCATGAGTTCAGAAAACTCTGCGGCGTCGGGAAAAAAGAGAAAGTGGGTGGCAGGTAGTTATAGGTAAAGCGCTGTGGCCATCACGGGCGCGATGCGCAACAGGGCCTTATTGGCGGCCAGAGTGGCCGAAGCCGCCTTCGCCCCGTTCGCTGCTGTCGAACGCTTCAACAAGATTGAATTCTGCCTGAACCACCGGCACAAACACCATCTGGGCAATACGCTCGCCCGGTTCCACGGTGAATACAGTCTGGCTGCGGTTCCATACGGAGACCATCAGCTGCCCCTGATAGTCGGAGTCAATCAGCCCGACCAGGTTGCCCAGCACCACGCCGTGCTTATGGCCCAGCCCGGAACGCGGCAGGATCACCGCGGCCAGGGAGGCATCCGCGATATGAATCGCCAGGCCGGTAGGCAGCAGGGTCGTCTGGCCCGGGGCCAGCTCAACGGCCTCATCCAGACAGGCGCGCAGGTCAAGGCCGGCCGAGCCTGGGGTGGCGTAAGCCGGTAAGGGGAACTCGTGACCAATACGCGGATCAAGAATCTTTACGTCGATTTTTTTCATCATAACGGCTGACAATCTCGTCTAGTAACTGTTGGCCAAGCAGGGCTTTATCGCTGTGCGGCAGACGCACATCCCCTTGCTGCCAGAAAAGGTGCAGAGCGTTGGTTTCGCTGTTGAAACCGTGCCCGGGCAGTGAAATATCGTTAGCGCAAATCAGGTCGAGATTTTTGCGTATCAATTTTTGTCGCGCGTATTCTTCCACATTCTGGGTTTCGGCGGCAAATCCCACGACAAAAGGACGCTGTGCCGGCATGGCGGCCACCCCTGCCACGATGTCCGGGTTCTTGATCATTTTCAACGTAATTTCATCGCCTTGCTTTTTGATCTTCTCCGGGGAGATCTCAGCCGCACGGTAGTCCGCCACTGCGGCACAGCCGATAAAGATCTGCTGCTCACCTGCCCGCTTCATCACTTCCTGCTCCATCTCCAGCGCGCTGGTCACATCAACGCGGGTCACGCCTGCCGGGGTCGGCAGCGACACCGGCCCGGCCACCAGCGTGACCTGGGCACCACGCGCCGCGGCCGCCTGGGCAATGGCAAAGCCCATTTTGCCGGAGCTGTGGTTACTGATGAAGCGCACCGGGTCCAGCGCTTCCCGGGTTGGCCCGGCGGTGATCATCACCTTCAGGTGTTGCAGATCCTTTACGGCAGCAAAGTGTTGCACTGCCCGCCCGACGATCTCCAGCGGATCGAGCATCCGGCCGGGGCCGACATCCCCGCAGGCCTGGCTGCCGCTGTCCGGCCCCCATAAGAGCACGCCGCGTTGCGCCAGTGTTTTCAGGTTGGCCTGCGTCGCGGCCGCACGGTACATCTGCTGGTTCATGGCCGGCACGGCGGCCACCGGGGCGGCCGTCGCCAGGCAGACGGTGGTCAGCAGATCGTTAGCCATACCGGCAGAGACACGTGCCAGCAAGTCAGCCGTCGCCGGGGCCATGATCACCAGGTCAGCCCATTTCCCCAGTTCGATATGCCCCATCGCCGCTTCTGCCGCCGGGTCCAGCAGGTCATCTGACACCGGGTAGCCGGAGACCGCCTGCAGGCTCAGCGGGGTAATAAAGGCCTTGGCGGCGCTGGTCAGTACCACCCGCACCTCAGCCCCGCGGTCACGCAGGCGGCGCACCAGCTCCGGGGATTTATACGCCGCGATGCCGCCGCTGACGCCAAGTACAATATGTTTACCGGTAAGTCCCGCCATCATGGTTGTCCAATTTTCAGCCATTAATCGGCGCATTTTAGCATAACCGCCGGGCAGAACCGCTACCCTGTCCGGCCCGCGGCCGGGAAAGATAAAGTCTGGAAAGTGTCTCGCAAAGCCTGCCACCGGGCCTCGCTTCGCGGCGATCCGCCGCTATGATGAGGGGCCTTGGGCAGGGAGGGGAGGAACGGGATGAGCTGGTACGAGGGCATGGCACCGCGTGAAAAGTTGCTGAAATATGGCGCGGGCAGGTTAACGGATGAGGAGCTGCTGGTGATTTTCCTGCGCACTGGGTACCCGGGCACGCATGTCACGGTACTGGCACGGCAACTCATGGCGGAATTCGGCTCCCTTCATGCGCTGATGACGGCGGATTATTCAAGGCTGGCGGGCTGCGACGGCATCGGCAAGGCGAAATATGCCCAGATAAGCGCAGTCTCTGAGCTGGCACGGCGCAGTGTGATCCGCCATCTCGCCTGCGGCGATGCGCTGCACTCGCCGGATGCGGTAACCCATTATATTCAGGGTATATTGGCGCAGCGCGAACGGGAGATTTTCCTTGTGCTGTTTCTGGACAATCAACACCGGCTGATTCGCCATGAAGAGATGTTTGCTGGTACTATTGATTGCGTCGAGATCCATCCGCGGGAAATTGTACGGGAAGCGATGAAGGCTAATGCAGCCGCGTTAATTCTCGCGCATAATCACCCGTCGGGTAAGGCTGAACCCAGCCAGGCCGACAGAATAATAACCGAACAGGTGATAAAAGCCTGTCAGTTACTGGACATCCGCGTGCTGGACCATCTGGTAATTGGCAATGGTGAATCGGTCTCTTTCGCCGCGCGCGGCTGGATTTGAGCCCTTTTTTCGCGATCCTTCGGGATCTTTAGCTGTTCGGGACTTGAGCACATACGCTTCAGAGCGTATACTACGCCACCTTTGAGAATCTTGGGTTTGGCGTTAAGAGCCTATCTCAGCAGGTTTCTGACCTGATGACGGTTTTTACACCTGATGATGACGAGTCTTCTCAGTGAAGTTTGCTGAGATGGGCTCTAAAGCCTGACGAGGCGGCCAAATCCTATACGAAGCTCGAGCTGATTTGATTTTTGGAGAATAGACATGTCCCGAGTCTGCCAAGTTACTGGCAAGCGCCCGGTGAGCGGTAACAACCGTTCCCACGCAATGAACGCGACCAAACGCCGTTTTCTGCCGAACCTGCACTCTCACCGTTTTTGGGTTGAGGGCGAGAAGCGCTTTGTAACTCTGCGTGTATCTGCTAAAGGTATGCGTGTTATTGATAAGAAGGGTATTGAAGCGGTCTTGGCCGATCTCCGTACCCGCGGTGAGAAGTATTAAGGAACTGAATCATGGCTAAAGGTGTTCGCGAGAAGATCAAGCTGGTTTCTTCTGCTGGTACTGGTCACTTCTATACCACCACGAAGAACAAGCGTACTAAGCCGGAAAAACTGGAACTGAAGAAATTCGATCCAGTTGTCCGTCAACACGTGATCTACAAAGAAGCTAAAATTAAATAATTTTAGTGGATTAATGAAAAACCCGGCCTCGGCCGGGTTTTTTGTTTTATACCTGTCAGTTCAGTATCAGTTCAGTAAACGGGAGCCTGCATGCCTGAATTACCTGAAGTTGAAACCAGCCGCCGCGGCATCGAGCCTTTTATGGCCGGCCATACCATTCAACATGCCATTGTGCGTAACAGCCGCCTGCGCTGGCCGGTCTCCACCGAGATCATGGCATTAAGCGACCAGCCGGTGCTGAGCGTACAGCGCCGCGCCAAATACCTGCTGATTGAGCTGCCGCGCGGCTGGATCATCGTGCATCTGGGGATGTCGGGCAGCTTGCGGATGCTGCGTGAAGAGCAGGACCCGGGCAAACATGACCACGTCGATCTGGTGATGGATAACGGCTACATACTGCGTTATACCGACCCGCGCCGCTTCGGTGCCTGGTTATGGTGTGAAGACCTCACCACCAGTAATGTGCTCTCCCACCTGGGGCCGGAGCCGCTGGATGATGAATTCTCCGCCGCGTACCTGTTTGAAAAGTCCCGCAATAAACGCACGCTGGTGAAACCGTGGCTGATGGATAACAAGCTGGTGGTGGGCGTGGGGAATATCTATGCCAGCGAATCGCTGTTTATGGCGGGCATTGCCCCTGACCGGGCGGCGGGCTCCCTGACGCAGAGCGAGGCGGCGCTGCTGGTCACCACCATCAAGGCGGTGCTGCAACGCTCCATTGAGCAGGGCGGCACGACGCTGCGTGATTTTCTTCAGAGTGACGGCAAGCCGGGCTATTTTGCCCAGGAGCTACAGGTGTATGGCCGGGCAGGCGAGCCTTGCCGGGTGTGCGGCTCACTGATTGAGTCCGCCCGGCATGGGCAGCGCAGTACCTTTTTCTGCCCGCGCTGCCAGCAGTAATCAGGCCAGTTTCTGCTTCAGCGCCTGCGCGATGGGTGCCGGCAGGAACGGGTCGATGTCGCCCCCGTGGCGCGCCACCTCTTTCACCAGCGTGGAGGAGAGGAAGCCCCACTGTTCAGACGGCATCAGAAACACCGTCTCCAGGGTCGGCAGCAGGTGGCGGTTCATGGCGGCGAGCTGCTTCTCATACTCGAAGTCAGTGACGGCGCGCAGGCCGCGGATCAAAATGTTGGCCTGTTGCTGCTCAGCAAAATGGGCCATCAGGTTACTGAAGCCGATGACCTCCACATTCGGCAGGTGCGCCGTCGCCTGCTGCGCCAGCGCCACCCGCTCCTCCAGGGAGAACAGCGGCTTCTTGGACGGGTTGGCCGCAATCGCCAGCACAACGTGGTCGAACATCACTGACGCGCGCGTCATCAGTTCGAGGTGCCCGTTGGTCAGCGGATCAAAAGTACCGGGGTAGAGGGCTTTATTGCTCATGATGGCTCGCTTGTTGGCTGGGTATGGCGCAGCGCCCACAGGGTCGCATACTTATTGAACGTATATTGTGCATTGACCACCGCCAGCAGGAAACCCTGTTTTCCATCCAGGAACCCGGCGCGCAGCAGCCAGGTTTTGCAGAACGCGCCGGCGGTATGGCTGAGGATGGAGAAGAAGCTGCACCCTTTCCCCTGTTGATAACGCTGTTTCGCCCAGTCCCGCGCATAACCCAGCTGTTTTTGCTGAAAGGCCGGGAGGTCGCGGCAGGTCAGGTGCAGCAAATCCCCCGGCAGGGCGACGATGCGCGCGCCTTGTGTGTCCAGCGACTCATGCACCAGGTGATCGTTATAGCGGTATTTCTGCGCATCATATAAACGCACCACGCGATCCGGGTACCAGCCGCTGTGGCGCATAAAGCGCCCAAGGAACAGGTTGCGCCGCCCCAGGCTGTAGACTGCGCCCTCGTCCGGTGACTGCAACACCTGTTCAATGGCGTGGCGCAACGTCTCCGTGACCCGCTCATCCGCGTCGATCATCAGAATATAGTCGCCGGTCGCATAGTGCTGCGCCTGCTGGCGCTGTTTGCCGAAGCCGTGCCAGCCCTGGCTCTGGTACACGGCGGCCCCGGCCTGCCGGGCGATGTCGGCGGTGGCGTCATCACTGCCGGAATCGAGCAGGACAATCTCATCGGCCCACGCTACAGAGCGCAGGCAGTCGGGCAGCAGATCAGCCTCATTTTTGGCAATCAGCACCACGGAAAGGCGTTTACGGCGGCTCATCAATGGCTCCGGGGCGGCAGGTAAGGTTCCAGCAGATGCAGCAGGCGCTGGAGCGCACCCTGGTTCTGATGGAGCACCTCAACGGCATGGCGGCCGTAATAGAGGCGGTAATCTTCATCGGTCAGCAGGGTGGTGATCTCTTTCACCAGCGACTCCGCATCATTGACGGTGATCAGGCCGTCGGCCTCGCTCAGCTTGGTGCAAATATCTTTGAAATTGAAGGTATGCGGCCCCATCAGCACCGGGATGGCATGGGCAGCCGCTTCCAGCGGGTTATGGCCGCCGCGCGGGACCAGGCTGCCGCCGACAAAGGCCAGATCGGCAATGCCGTACAGCAGCATCAGCTCGCCCATGGTATCGCCAATCACCACCTGGGTGCCGCTGTTCGGCAGCTCGCCACTGCTGCGCAGGGTATAGCTCATCCCGGCTTTGGCCGTGAGATCTTTGGCCGTGGAGAAACGTTCCGGGTGGCGCGGCACCAGGATCAGCAACAGCGTGGGGAACTGGGCGAGCAGCCGGCGGTGCGCCTGCAGCAGCACGCTCTCTTCGCCTTCATGGGTGCTGGTGGCGATCCACACCGGGCGGTGGGGTGCCCACTGGCGGCGCAGGGAAACCGCGCGCACCGCCAGCTCCGGCGTCACCGAAATATCAAATTTCAGGCTGCCGGTGACGGCCAACTGGCTGCGTTTCAGCCCCAGCTCAATAAAGCGCTCGCCATCTTCCTGGTTCTGCGCGGCAATCAGCGTAATACGGCGCAGCAGCGTCTTCATAAAGCCGCCGATTTTCTGGTAACCGGCCGCGGAGCGGGCGGAGAGGCGGGCGTTGGCGATCACCAGCGGGATGTCACGCTGATGCAGCGCGCTGATCAGGTTAGGCCACAACTCTGTTTCCATCACAATCACCAGCTTGGGGCTGACGCTGTTCAGGAAGCGGTTTACCGATCCGGGCAGATCATAGGGCAGGTAGACGTGGTGCACATCTTTGCCGAAGGCGGACTGCACCCGTTCGGAACCTGTGGGGGTCATTGTGGTCACAGTAATCGGCAATGAGGGGTAGCGGTGGCGCAGGGCGCGGACCAGCGGGATCGCCGCCAGCGTTTCACCGACCGACACCGAATGCAGCATGATGCCGCCGGGTATTACTTTTCCTTCGCAGAAGCCATAGCGCTCTGCCCAGCGTTTGCGGTAAGCCGGGGATTTGCGACTACGGACCAGTAAGCGAATCCAGATCAGAGGTTGGATGAGGTAAAGTAATACCTGATATAAACGCAGCAACATTCTTTCTAATTCATTTATATGGGGTAGCGTGAATAGTATCATACCTGCCGCCGAAAGGCGCTATCTTGCGCAGTCCGGGCGGTGCGCCCGGGGCCGGCGACACTTTTTGCCTTTGGGGATAAAATGAAAAATATACTGATTATCCGTCGGGATAATATTGGCGATCTGGTATGTACGACGCCGTTACTGGAAGGGGTGAAAAGCGTTTATCCGCAGGCAAACCTCTATTTGCTGATTAATTCCGTCAGTAAGGATGTCGTAAAGAATAATCCCCATGTCGATCATCTTTTTATCTATAAAAAAGCCAAGCACCGCGATAAAAACCAGTCCGCACTGGGCGTATATCTGGAACGTGCGGCGATTTTGCTGAAATTACGCCGGGTGAAGTTCGACGCAGTAATTCTTGCCAACCCGTCGCCGTGCAAATATAGCCTGCAACTGGCACGGATGATCGGGGCCAAAAATATTATCGGGGCCGACCTGGGGCGCAAAGAAATAGCCCGGCCTTTCGGCAAATCAGATTTTTCCGGCCACCATCAGGTGGAGCGCACCTTCAGTTATTTAAAGGCAATTGCGGATACCCCACGGCCGATCCCGGCGGTGCGCGTCTACCCCACGGCAGAAGAGCTTGCCGAGGCGGCCCGCCGCCAGGCTGCGCTGTTGCCGCCGGTGAAGAAACTTTACGGCGTGCACATCAGCAGCCGCAGCCCGAAACGCCGCTGGCCGGTGGAGCGTTATGCGGAAGTGATTGCGCGCATCGTGCAGCAACCGGATGCCGGGGTGCTGATCTTTTGGTCACCCCAGGGCACCCTGTCGCCGGATGACATCGGCGATCGGGCGCGCGCAGAGGCGCTGATAGCGCAGTGCGGCTCCGACCGGGTGGCGCTCTACCCGACGGCCTCCGTGCGGGAAGTGATTGCCGGTTTCAACCTCTGCAACCCGATTCTGTGCAGCGACGGCGGGCAGATGCACCTGGCTTCCGCGTTGGGGAAAGATACGGTGGTGTTCTTCGGCGATACGGACAAAGCAGCGTGGCACCCGTGGTCCGGCAATTACCAGATCCTCCAGACGCCGTCCGGTGAATGTCAGGATGTCAGCGTGGATGAGGCGTGGCAGGCGCTGGAGAACAGCGCCCGGTAAAAAAACCGGCAGGGGTTGCCTGCCGGTGATGTCGTGCAGGAAAAGCGCGTCAGCCGCGGTAAAGATCCAGATAACGGCGGCAGATTGCCTCAATGCCATATTTTTGCAGCGCCTCTTCCCGGATGGGCGGGGGCTGCATAAAACCTTCGCGGATCTTCTCTCCCAGCGACTCCGCATTCATGGCCGACAGGCCGCGCGCCATGCCGGTATTCTCCAGAATCTCATGCGGGCCGCCGGGGCAGTCGGTGCTGACTACCGGTGTGCCGCAGATCAGCGCTTCTACCAGCACGTTGCCGAACCCTTCACTGTCTGAACTCATCACCAGCAGTGACGCATGTTTAATCAGCGGGAACGGGTTTGCCTGGAAGCCCATAAAAATCACCCGGTCGGCGATGCCTAACGTCTCAGCCAGCGCTTTGGCGGCGGCAATGCGCGCTTCGCTGCCGGTACCCACCAGCAGCAGCGGAGCCTGAACGCCGGAGAGAGCGTAGGCTTTCAGCAGGCGGTCGTGGCGCTTCTGCTCATGGAAGCGGCCGACATGAATCAGGTAGGGTTTGCCCGCCCATTCGCAGGGTTCCGCCGCCAGCTGCCGGGTGGCATCAATATCAAACGGGTTGTTGATCACTTCGCTGGCGTTTAATTTCAGCCCCAGTTGGGTGGTCAGGTCATCGGCCACCGCCTGTGACACCGACACCATATTCTGGTGCTGATAGACCTGCACCATCTTCCGCTTCTTCAGCCAGCGGTCCAGCCCGGTGCGGTGGCCGAGGTAGGTGCGGGAGAGAATGCCGTGGACGCAGAACCAGAGCCGGTCACTGCCGAGTTCACGGCTGCGGCGCACAATGCGGTCGGTTTTATGCAGGTTAGAGATCGCCAGATCAAAGCGCCCGTGCGCCTTTTCCAGCTGGCGGATAACGCGATCCAGCGCGGCGGCGCGGCGGGGCAGCTCGGTAAGTTTGCGCCACGGTGCCCGGCTGTGATCCGCCACCACCTGATAGCGGACGCCCGCAGGAATCGGGTAATCGCAGACATCCCGCAGGGAGAGAAGCGTCGTCTGGTGGCCCATCTTCTGCAGCCCTTCGCACAGCGTCAGCACCACTTTTTCCGCTCCGCCGCCGCCCAGGCCATCGATCATCATTACTATGCGCATATCAGTCCAGAAGCCTCGAATAGAGTGAAATCAGCTGTGCCGACAGGGCCGCAGGGGTCGCGGGCAGAATGCGCTGACGCGCCGCCGCCCCCATGGCCGAACCGGGCGCACAGGCGGGCAGGTCACGGATTGCCTGCGTCAGAACGGCCACGTCCAGGGCATCACACACGAAGCCGTTTTCCCCCTGGCGGATAAACTCCGCGCCGCCGCAGGTATGGCTGGTGATCACCGGCAAGCCGCAGGCCATCGCCTCGAGAATGACGTTGGGGAACGGGTCATAGAGCGTCGGCAGCAGCAGCGCGTCTGCGGCCTGGTAGAACGGCAGCGTCTGTTTCTGTACGCCCATAAAACGCAGCCGGTCCAGGCAGCCCAGCGACCGGGCCAGCGCGCGGTAGCGTTTTTCGTCTTTGTCTTTGCCCACCACGATCAGGTAACTCTCCGTGGCGGCCAGCGCCTGAATGGCGGCCGCCAGCCCTTTGCGCTCAAAGCCGGAACCGACAAAGATCAGGCAGTGCGCCGCGGCCGGCAGCGAGAGTTGCCGGCGCAACGTATGGCGTGCCGCCTCCTCCGCCGGGACAAATTTCCCGCTGTCGATGGCGTTATAAATCACGGAGATTTTTTCCGGCGCGACGCCGAAATCCGCGATGATTTCGCGTTTGATCATCTCCGCATTGCAGATCACCGCCTTGAGTTCCGGCGCGGCGTACATCGCCCGCTCGGCGCACATCACATAACGGTGATAGCGGTCAGAAAACAGCAGCTTACGCCGCCACACCGGCAACAGCCGTGCACGCTGCAACAGCCAGCGGCGGTGCACGCCGTCCCCGGCGCGGTAGATGTCGCACCCGGCGATGCGCTCATGGCTCTGCACCAGGTCAAACTTTTCCCGCTGCCACAGGGCGCGGGCCGCGTCGGCAAAGCCACGCTCACGGCTGATGCGGCCCCATTTCACCGGGTTGCAGAGGTGGATGTGCCACTCCGGCCGGGTTTCGCCCTGCCATTCGCGGGTAATGACGTTCAAATCCAGGTTCTGGTTATCCAGCGCATCCAGTGCGCGGGCCACAAACCGTTCTGCCCCGCCATCGGGGCGGTATTTCTGGCGCACCAGCGCCAAACGAAAAGGTGTCATGACAAAAGTTCCCGCGCGGCCGTGATCACCGCGTCTGTCGGAATAAGGTTCAGGTAGCGTTCATCGGTGCGGGTATCGATCGCATCCGGGTCGGGCAGCGGGCCGTAATCCCCGGCCCAAATCACCCGGCCGTTGACCTGCCAGGGCCGCCAGAAGGTGAGTTTGGAAGGGCCGAACAGCGCCAGGCAGGGGGTGCCGAGCGCGGCGGCCATGTGCATCGGCACCGAGTCCACGCCGATAAACAGCCGCGCATGGTCAATCAGCGCCGCGAGCTGGCGCAGCGTCAGTTGCCCGGCCAGCGACACCAGGCCGGGTTGTGGGCAGAGCGCCTGGATCCGGGCAATCATCTGCTGCTCTTTGGCATCCGGCCCCGAAGTCAGCACAATGCGGTGGCCGTCAGCCAGCAGGGCGCGCAGGGTCTCCGCCATCTTCTCCTCGCTCCAGCATTTGAAAAACCAGCGGGAGGTCGGCTGCACCACGATATAGGGGGCGGAAACCTGCGTTGCTGCCAGCAGCGCCGTGACTGCGGCGTGGTCGTCTGCGGTATAGCTCATGGTGACGCGCGCCTCCGGCGGCCTCAGCCCCAGCGGTGTGAGGATCGAGAGGTTCTGCTCCACCGTGTGCAGGCGGTTATGCCCTTCGGTGGACGCCAGCAGGGTATGGCAGGCGCGCCAGAGCGGGTGGCGGCGTTTCGGGAAATCGAACCCGACGCGCACCGGCGCGCCGCTCAGCCGGGTGATCAGCGCGCTGCGCCACTGATCCGCCAGGTTGACCACCAGATCATAATGGCGGCCGCGGATCGCCCGGATCAGCCCCGCCTCTTTTTGCAGGTGTTTGCGGGTGCCCAGCTTTTTCCACTGCCGGTCGATGGCAAAAATCGTGGTCACCGCCGGGTGCGCGGCCAGCATGTCACGCGTCTCCTGATACAGCAGCACATCAATCTCTGCCGCCGGGTAGTGCTGGTGCAGGGTATTGATGACCGGCGTAGTCAGTAACATATCGCCGTGGTGACGCAGTTTGATGATCAAAATACGCCTGACCGGTGTGTGGGAGAGGTGGACTGCCGCGTTGTTCATATTGCATCGCTATTCAGGGAGCCAGCGGGTGATTCTAAATGACCCCCCGCCATGTGGCTACAGTTCAAGATGTTATGCCGTGCCGCAAAACCGGCGCGGCAGCAGCGGCGACGGCACATAATGCCATTTGCTCTGCGCCGCCCGCCTGCGTAACATGTTTTCACTGCGCATTAACCGGGCTTAACTTTTTATGTCAACACCTGCATTTCTCATCACTATCGATACCGAAGGCGATAACCTCTGGCAGAACCACGATCGGATCACCACCGAGAACACCCGCTATTTGCCGCGCTTTCAGGCCCTGTGTGAAAAGTACGGCTTCAAGCCGGTCTACCTCACCAACTATGAGATGGCGATGGATGCAGAGTATGTCGAGTTCGCGCGCGATGTGATCGCCCGTGGCCAGGGCGAAGTGGGGATGCACCTCCACGCCTGGAACAGCCCGCCGGTGATCCCTCTGACCGAAGATGACTGGCGTCATAAGCCCTACCTGATTGAGTACCCGGCTGACCAGATCCGCGCCAAGGTCGACCACATGACCAAGCTGCTGGAAGACGCCTTCCAGACCAAAATGCGCAGCCACCGCGCCGGGCGCTGGGCGTTCAACGAATATTACGCCTCACTGCTGCTGGAGTATGGTTACCAGGTGGACTGCTCCGTCACGCCGCGTGTGAACTGGCGCTTCTCCCCCGGCGACCCGGCCGGGCAGGGCGGCAGTGACTACCGCCATTTCCCCGACGCCGCCTATTTTATCGATCCGAAAAACATTGCCCGCGCCGGGAACTCGCCGCTGCTGGAAGTGCCGATGAGCATCCAGTACAAGCACTCGGGCCTGATGAACAGTATTAAACAGGGGTATGACGCCCTGCGCGGCAAACAGCGTTCGCCGTCTGTGCATTGGCTGCGCCCTTCCGGCGGCAATGTGGACACGATGAAATCGGTGGTGGAACGCACGCTGGCGAACGGCCACGACTACGTGGAGTTTATGCTGCACTCATCCGAATTCATGCCGGGCGGCAGCCCGACCTTCAAAAATGAGGCAGAGATCGAAGGGCTTTACCGCGATCTGGAGGCGCTGTTCAGCTGGCTGAGTGAACGTACCCGCGGCATGACGCTGGCAGAGTATTACGACGCTACCCTGGCGGTACGCAGCAAGGCGGCAGGGCACTGATCATGGCAAAGAAATGGAAAACCGCCCTGACCAACGCGTTTTTGCGCGGCTATGTGGCGCTGACCCGCCGCCTGCAGGACCCGCGCACGCTGAAGGCAGACCATGAGTTCCGCAGCATCGTTATCTACTCCACCACGGCGCTGGGCGATTTGATGTTCAACACCCCGGCCATCCGCGCGGTAAAGCAGCGCTACCCGCAGGCGTTTATTACGCTGGTCTCCAGTGAGAAAAACCGCGGGCTGGTGGCGGAGAGTGACTATTTTGATGACGTGATCTACTGGGATGAGAAGGTCAGGGATATGTTCAGCGTGGTGGGGCAGCTGCGCCGCCACAACCCGGAGCTGGCGATTATCCTGCACGCCAAGCCGCCCTATGATGTGCTGAGCGCGGTGCTGGCGGGCTGCCGCTACATCCTGAAAGATATTTACGGCGGCAAGCCGTGCGGGCTGGAGCGGTGGCTCGCCAACCCGTTTGTGCGTTACAACGGCCACCTGATCCAGCGCAAACTGGATCTGGTGGCGCGGCTCGGCTGTGATGCCGGCAATACTGACATGGCGATCCCGGTGCCTTTCCCATTGCTGGAAAAAGAACCGGGCAAAATTATTATCGGTTTCCAGATGGGCGCGTCGGGGCAGTTACGCTGCTGGCCGGTGCCGCACTTTATCGCGCTGGCAAAAAAGCTGCTGGCGCAGGGGCCGCACTACCAGATAGTGCTGATCGGCACCCGCAAAGAGGCGGCGCTGGAGCGTGAGTTCCTCGCGGGCATGACGGAACAGGAGCGGCGGCAGGTGGTCAGCTACATCGATAAAACCGGGCTGAAGGCGCTGCTGGGCATCATGAAAAATATGGATGTGATGGTCACCGGCGACACCGGCCCGCTGCATCTGGCGATTGCGCTGAAAACCCCGACGGTAAGCCTGTTTGTCACCGCCAACCCGGCACACACCGGCCCCTATCAGGACCCGGCGCTGCACCGGGTGATCCAGGTGCCGCTGACCACCAAAAACCTGACGCCGGAACAGCTGCGCCAGCCGCTCTGCATCATCAGTGCGGAAGAGGTGTTTGAGCGGGTCTGTGACGTGTTGCCGGAGCGCCGTGCGATGGCTGCCGGGTAAATAAAGTAACCGGGGCGCAGGGCGCGCCCCGGTGTGCCATCAGGCGACAGGGGTGAGGGTGGCCGCCGGGCGTTTTTCGGTCATGACCACCGCGAACGGGAACCAGAACAGGTACCAGAACTCCGCCGGGTTGCCGATGTTGAACATCCCCTGTGAGACATAAAAGATCAGCATAAAGACAAACAGCGCCGCCTCCAGCCGCCTCTCTTCACGCAGGCAACGCAGCGCACGCAGCGCGCCATAGCCAATCAGCAGCAGCATGGTGGCAAAGCCCACCAGCCCGCCCTTCAGCAGCGCCCCCAGATAGAGGCTGTGGGTGGTGGTAATAAACTCGCCGCTGTAGTTGGTAAAGCTCAGCTGCCGGTCAAAACCATAGCCAAAGAACGGCGCATCGCTGATTAACTGCAGGGAGTGGTGCCAGATGCTCAGCCGCAGGTAGACCTGCACCGCCAGCGCCTCAAACCGGGCGATCATCACCTCACCCAGCCCGCTGTAAGCAAAAAACGCCCCCAGCACCAGCACCACTGCGCCGAACCACAGCAGGTTGCGGCGGGTAAACAGGCCGAGGTGGGAGGTCATCACCAGCGCCAGCACCAGGCCAATCGCCGGGCCGCGGCTCTGGGTCAGCAGCAGGGCGAGCAGCAGCACCAGCGGCAGCAGCAATACGATGCGGCGCTGGGTATCCCGGAACACCATCAGGGAGAGGATAATGCCGATGGCGAAATACCCGCCGACATCAATCACATTGTCCGGCCCCGGGCTTTGCAGCGTCATCAGCCGGTTGGTCAGGATATTCTGGTGATCGACCCCCATCAAAAACAGCGCCAGCACGGTAAAGCCGCAACAGATCGCCAGATAGATCGCCGGGCGGTAACGGCCGTTCAGCAGCGTGACCAGCATCGCCAGGAAAAACAGCAGGTAGACGCCGTGCGTCAGGGTCGACTCCATGTTCAGCGGGTGCGTCGTCCAGAGGTTACTGGCGGCGTAATAGACCAGATAGAGCGCCGCCAGCGACAGCCCGGTCATCAGTGTTTTGTTGGCGGTGAGCCGTTGGCGGAACGGCGGCCGCCGCCACAGCAGCAATAAAAAGCTGAATGCCGCCAGGTGGAACAGGTTCGTGACGCGGGTGTAGCCACAAAAAATGGCGCTGAAAAACAGGAACAGGGAGAAAAACGCAAACCAGAGCCGCTCCAGCGAGAGGCGCTCAGTTAAAAATGGCATGGTAATCGGCCTTTTCAAAAATAGATTCATCAATCGCGCTGTGTGGGGAGAGGTTGACGACCCTGACTGCCTGCCGGCGCAGGGTATCGGCGGCATGGCGCAAAGAGGGGATCACCAGCTGTGTCAGGCTCTCAGCCAGGTAAGAGGGCTGCTTGTTCTCTTCCGTCTCATAGAAACGCGGCTGGTGGAAATTATTCATATCCAGGCCAAGAATGAATATCTCCCCGAATCCCAAATACGCGGCGATCTGCAACGCCCAATAGACCACTGTCCCGGCGTCAAAAATGCCGTGGCGGATGTCTGTGGAGAAGCCGATATCCGGCCGGTCAGGCGCAAAGTGGGCACTGGGGTCACCGGCATAGGCGTCGCGCAGCGCCGGGGCCTCAATTTTGGGCTGATAGATTTTGAAGGCCGCATCCTCAATCAGCGCCAGGGTGCACTGCACCGCCGCCAGCCCATAGCGGTCGAGGATGCGCGCGATGCCGTGCGCGGTGGTAAACAGCGTCAGCCCTGCGTCGCCGATAATCCCTGCGATCACGTCGCCTTTCTGGTCGTAAAAGCCCATATCCACCACCACGTAGAAGCGGAACCCGACCTGCTGTTGCAGGAACCAGGCACCGTTCACGCCCATCGCCGGCAATGGCGACGGGGTTTTGAAGCGGATGGTTTTCACCGAAGGCCCGGTGGCGGTGAGCAGCAACGGGCCGCGGCAACTGCCGCGCAACGCCGAGAGGTCAGCCAGCGGCACCTGTTGGCCCTTATAACGCAGTGACGCGATCTCCCCGGTGGGAGACCGGCCAATTTTCATGTAGGGCCAGAGGTTTTCATTGTGGCGGAAGGGGCGTGCATGGGTGTAACGGTAGATCTGTTTAAAGAGGGTGCCCACTGATCAGCTGCTCCGTTTCAAGACATTGGTACACCTGCGCGGCGCTGATGTCCGCCATGCTGTTGCCGCTGGCGGGGCGGCAGGCGATCTGGTTCTGCCCGTAACCGCCGATCAGCCCCGGGTCTGTCGGGCCGTAAAGGGTGATGTTGGGGCGATCCAGCGCGGCGGTGAGGTGGCTGAGGCCGGTGTCCACGGAGACCACCGCTTTTGCCCCGGCCAGCACCTTCGCCACGTTTTCCAGCGTCAGCTTCGGCAGCACTTCCACATGGGCAAACCCGGCGGCCAGCCGCTGCGCGCGCTGGTGCTCGTGCTCCGCGCCCCAGGGTAATTTAATGCGCAGGCCGGTCGGTTCCACCTGCGCAATCAGGGCGCGCCAGTTTTCTTCCGGCCAGTGCTTGTCGTCCCGGGTGGTGGCGTGCAGGAACACCAGATAGCGCCCGGCATCGGCCGGCTGGTCACGCAGGAAGCGGGCAGCAATCGCGTAATCGCCCTGCGTTTCCGGCTTCGGGTAACCCAGGCTTTTGGCAAACAGCTCACGCGTGCGCTCCACGGCGTGCTGGCGCTTGTCGATGTCATGGCGGTGGTTGAAGAACCAGCTGGCGAACGGCTCGCGTGCGCTGGCCACATCCTGCCCATGCTTTTCACCCCGGGCGAGCCGGGTGATCAGCGCCGCGCTTTTCATCAGCCCCTGGGCGTCGATCACCACATCATACTGACGGCTTTGCAGCTCACGCTTGAAATCACATCGCTGCTGGCGCGTCTCGGCACCAAACCAGTTTTTACGCCAGCGGCGGATCGCCACCGGGATCACCCGGTCCACCGCCGGGTGCCAGCCGGGGATCTGGCTGAACGCCTCCTCCACGGCCCAGTCGAAGGTGATGCCGGGCAGCGCCTGCATGGCATCCGTCAGGGCTGGCAGCGTATGCAGCACGTCCCCCATTGATGAGGTCTTCACAATCAAAACGTGCATTAACTCTCCTTGCCCGCAGTGAGCAGGGTATTCAGCTCGGCAAAGACCTGCTCGGGCGTAATATCGATCAAACTCTGGTGGTAACCCTGGTCGGCGTCCCCTTTGCGCACCTTGTGGTAGCCGGTAATCAAACGGATAACCTTTGCCTGCTGGGAGAGCGGCGGGGTGAAGTCGGGGCTGCTGGGGCCATAAAGCGCCACCAGCGGGCGATCCAGCGCGGCGGCCACATGCATCAGGCCGGAGTCGTTGCTCACCACCGCGCGGCAGGCGGCGATCAGCACCACCGCCTGATCAAGCTGGGTTTTGCCCGCCAGGTTCAGGCAGTGCGCGCGGCCCTGCTCCGTCAGCGCAGCGCGGATATCCTCGCCCGCCGCGTGATCCTTGGCGGAACCGAACAGCACCACCTGATAGCCCTGCGCCACCAGGATCTCCGCCAGCGCGGCATAGTGGTAGTGCGGCCAGCGTTTGGCCGGGCCGAACTCCGCGCCGGGGCAGAAGCCGATCAGCGGGCGGTCGCCGGGCAGGCCGAAGGCGGTGCGGGTCGCGGCAATCTCCTGATCGCTGACCGCCAGCCGCGGCCAGAGCAGCGGCTGGGCCAGATCTTTCCAGCTGTGGACGCGCTTGCGTTCATAGGCCAGCGCCACATAGCGCTGCACCATCAGCGGGAAGGCGGCTTTATCCAGCGTGCGGATGTCATTCAGCAGGCCGTAGCGCATTTCACCGCGCCAGCCGGTGCGCTGCGGAATGTTGGCGAAAAAGGGAACCAGCGCGGACTTAAAGGAGTTCGGCAGCACATAGGCGCGGTCGTAGTGCCTGTCACGCAGCGCCACGCCGAGTTTGCGGCGCTCGCCCAGCGCCAGTGCGCCGTGCCCCAGCGGCATCGCCAGCGCCTCGTTAACCTCCGGCATCCGGTCGAGCAGCGGACGGCACCAGGCAGGTGCCATCACATCAATCTCGGCGGCGGGTTCCCCGGCCTTCAGGGTGCGGTAAAGGCTCTGCGACATCATCATGTCGCCTACCCAGGAGGGGCCGATAACCAGGATTTTCATACCGCTTCAGTTCCTTATGGCAGGGGCTCAGACGGCGCGGTTCAGCCAGGCCATGTACTCAGCCACACCTTCTGCCACGGTTTTGAACGGCTTGTCATAGCCGGCCGCACGCAGTTTGGTGAGGTCAGCCTGGGTGAACGCCTGATAGCGGCCTTTGAGTTTTTCCGGGAACGGGATGTACTCCACGCCTGCGCTGTTGTGGTGTTTGACCACCGCATCCGCCACTGCCTGGAAAGACTCCGCCCGGCCGGTACCGCAGTTGAAGATGCCGGAAACGCCGTTCTGCCAGAACCAGAGGTTCACCGCCGCCACGTCACCCACGTAGATGAAGTCACGCTGGAAGCCCTGGCTGCCTTCGAACAGCTTCGGCGCTTCACCGGCGTTGATCTGGTTGTTCAGGTGGAACGCCACGCTCGCCATGCTGCCTTTGTGGCCTTCACGCGGGCCATAGACGTTGAAGTAGCGGAAACCGCAGATCTGCGACTCGGCGTGCGGCAGGATTTCACGCACATACTGGTCAAACAGGAATTTGGAGTAGCCGTAGACGTTCAGCGGCTGCTCGTACTGGCGCTCTTCAATGAAGTTGCCGTCACGGCCGCCGTAGGTCGCCGCGGAGGAGGCGTAAAGGAACGGGATTTCGCGGTCGAGGCAGTAGTGCAGGATGTCTTTCGAATACTGATAGTTGTTGTCCATCATGTACTTGCCGTCCCACTCGGTGGTGGAGGAGCAGGCACCTTCATGGAATACCGCCTCGATCTCACCCAGATCGTCACCGGCCACGATGCTGGCGATAAAGTCTTCTTTATCGACATAGTCGGCGATGTCCAGATCCACCAGGTTCACGAACTTGGTGCCGTCTTTCAGGTTGTCCACCACCAGAATGTCCCGGTACCCCATATCATTCAGGGATTTAACGATGTTGCTGCCGATAAAACCAGCGCCGCCAGTGACAATAATCATGGGGTTTACCTTTATTCAACTTTCCGGTGGGGCACCATGCCCCACACTATAATGGGCAATATCATAGCACTTCACTCCCTGACTGGCAGCGGGAAGCGGCTGAATATCCCTGATTGCTCACGCGAAAATCATTGAGTGGCGTGATATATGCTGCAAAAGTGACATTTCATCCCCGAACTGCATCGTCAACCCGCCCGTCGGCCAGTAATATCTTTCGCGAAATGACCTATCCCGGAGATAACAGCATGTCGATGTCCTTCTATCAGCAGTTGGAAGAGCAGCTCGAGGCCGCGCGTGCCGAGGGGCTGTACAAGACCGAACGGATTATTACCTCCGCCCAGCAGGCAGAAATCGCCCTGGCGGACGGCAAGCAGGTGATTAACTTCTGTGCCAACAACTACCTGGGGTTGGCCAACCACCCGGATCTGATTGCCGCCGCCTCGGCAGGCATGGCGGAGCACGGTTTCGGCATGGCCTCGGTGCGCTTTATCTGCGGCACGCAGGATCTGCACAAGGCGCTGGAGCAGCGGCTGGCGGCGTTCCTCGGCATGGAAGATGCCATCCTCTACTCCTCCTGTTTCGATGCCAACGGCGGGCTGTTTGAAACCCTGCTGGGGCCGGAAGATGCGGTTATCTCCGACGCGCTGAACCATGCGTCGATCATCGACGGCGTGCGGCTGTGCAAAGCGAAGCGCTACCGTTACGCCAACAACGATATGGCTGAACTGCGCGAGCGTCTGGCGCAGGCCACGGCGGAGGGGGCGCGGCATATCCTGATCGCCACCGACGGCGTCTTCTCGATGGACGGCGTGATCGCCAACCTGAAGGGGGTATGCGACCTGGCAGACGAGTTCAATGCGCTGGTCATGGTGGATGATTCCCACGCGGTCGGTTTTGTGGGCGAGCACGGGCGCGGCACGCCGGAGTATTGCGGCGTGATGGACCGGGTGGACATTATCACCGGCACGCTGGGCAAGGCGCTGGGCGGCGCATCCGGTGGCTATACCGCCGCGCGTAAAGAGGTGGTGGAGTGGCTGCGCCAGCGGTCCCGCCCCTACCTCTTCTCCAACTCCCTGGCACCGTCGATTGCGGCGGCATCGATCAAGGTGCTGGAGATGCTGGAACAGGGCGGCAGCCTGCGTGAAAAGCTCTGGGCCAATGCGGCGCTGTTCCGCGGGAAGATGACCGCCGCCGGGTTCACCCTGGCCGGGGCGGATCACGCCATTATCCCGGTGATGCTTGGTGAGGCGCGGCTGGCGCAGGCGTTTGCCCAGGCGCTGCAACAGGAGGGGATTTACGTCACCGGCTTCTTCTACCCGGTGGTGCCGAAAGGGCAGGCGCGCATCCGTACCCAGATCTCCGCGGCGCACACCCCGGAACAGATTGAGCATGCCGTGGCGGCGTTTACCCGCATCGGCCGTGAATTGGGCGTTATCGCATAAGGAAAGGCCATGAAAGCATTAGCCAAGCTGAACGCAGAACCCGGCATCTGGATGACCGACGCACCGGCGCCGGAGATGGGCCACAACGATCTGCTGATCAAAATCCGTAAAACCGCCATCTGCGGTACCGACGTCCACATCTATAACTGGGATGAGTGGTCACAGAAGACCATTCCGGTGCCGATGGTGGTAGGCCATGAATATGTGGGCGAAGTGGTCGGGATCGGGCAGGAGGTGCGCGGGTTCAGCCTGGGCGATCGCGTCTCCGGCGAAGGGCACATCACCTGCGGGCATTGCCGCAACTGCCGTGGCGGGCGCACGCATCTCTGCCGCAATGCGGTGGGCGTGGGCGTGAACCGCCCCGGCTGTTTTGCCGAATACCTGGTTATCCCGGCGTTCAACGCCTTTAAAATCCCGGACAACATCCCCGATGAGCTGGCGGCGATTTTCGACCCGTTCGGCAACGCGGTGCATACCGCGCTCTCCTTTGATCTGGTTGGCGAGGATGTGCTGGTGGCCGGTGCCGGGCCGATCGGCATCATGGCGGCGGCAGTCTGTAAGCACGTCGGCGCACGGCATGTGGTGATCACCGATGTGAATGAGTACCGGCTCGATCTGGCGCGCAAAATGGGCGTTACGCGCGCGGTGAATGTCAGCCGGGAAAACCTCACGGAGGTGATGGCGGAGCTCGGCATGACCGAGGGCTTTGATGTCGGGCTGGAGATGTCGGGCGCGCCACCGGCGTTCCGTTCGCTGTTGCAGGCGATGAATCACGGCGGGCGCATTGCGCTGTTAGGGATTCCGCCGTCAGAGATGTCGATCGACTGGAACCAGGTCATTTTCAAAGGGCTGTTTATCAAAGGGATCTACGGCCGTGAGATGTTCGAGACCTGGTACAAAATGGCGGCGCTGATTCAGTCCGGCCTCGACCTGACGCCGATCATTACCCACCACTTCCCGATTGATGAATTCCAGCAGGGTTTTGACATTATGCGTTCCGGGCAATCCGGAAAAGTCATCCTGAATTGGGACTAATTCATCCTCTTCAGCCCTGGGTCAATAAACCGGCCCGGGGCATTTGATCTCTGCGCGGTTGCTCCTTATATAAAGGCGTTTTGCCTTGATATAACAGGGAGTTTTTATCATGACGGCGCTGAGTGTTTGTGTCCTGACGTATAATTCCAGCCGATTAATTAAGTCTGTCTTAACCCCATTATTAGCGATTACCGATGATCTGGTGGTGCTCGATTCCGGCAGCACGGATGAGACCCTCGCCCTCTGCCGTGAGCTGGGCATCACGCCGCATTATGCCGCGTATGAAACCCACGGCCGGCAGATGAATATTGCGCTCGGGTACGCCCGCCACCCCTGGGTGCTGTGCGTGGACAGCGATGAGATCCTCGACCCGATGACCCTGGCCTGGCTTACCCAGTTCAAAGCCGCCCCGGCCCCCGACCCCCACACCGCGTACCGCCTGTCGCGCTACTGGTTTGTGATGGGTAAACCGGTCAGAACCCTGTACCCCGTTTCGTCGCCCGATTTTCCGGTACGGCTGTTTCACCGCGGGGTGGTGCAGTTTAACGACCGCCCGGTGGATGATGCCGCCGAAGGCTTTGCCCGCAGCCGGACAATCCCCGGTGCGGTGCGGCACGACACTTTTTACTCGCTGCATGAGGTGTTTAACAAGGCGAACAGCTACACGACCCGGCTGGTGAAATATAAGCCCATTACGCCATCGCTGTGGCGCGGCATTGCCAGTGCCATCGGGGCATTTTTTAAGTGGTATCTGTTCAGCGGGGCGTGGCGGGAGGGGAAAATCGGCGTGGTGACCGGCAGTTACGCGGTGATCTACTCGTTCCTGAAATACCTCAAGGCGTGGTATGCGCATCAGCCGGAGGCCGCCCCCCGGCACCGTGCGCCGCATGGCCGGGAGGAACGGCAACACGCCGGGAAACGGCAGTTGCATTAAGCGGCGCCCCCCGGGGCACGCCGCCACACTTGCCTAGGGCTGCGCCGGGGTGGCAGGCTGCCCTGCCGGACTCGCCGGACTCGCCGGACTCGCCGGACTCGCCGGACTCGCCGGACTCGCCGGACTCGCCGGACTCGCCGG
>NZ_PJZH01000018.1 GCF_002858715.1 Chimaeribacter coloradensis
ACCACCTTCGGCGAGTCCGCCCCGGCTGACCAGCTGTTCACGATGTTCGGCTTCACCGTGGAAAACGTGGTAGAGAAGGCGAAAGCGCTGCTGGGCTAAGCCCGCCGCTGACGCCGGGCTGCCGGTGTTCCTGAAAAGCGCCCTGCGGGGCGCTTTTTTTATGGGCTGAAACCCGGGGAAGAGGGGAAAATGGGCTTTCCGGCATCGCATGCCGGGCAATGCCGGGGTGATTCATGCGCCCGCAGTGAAAAAGAGACGGTTTTTTCAGCAATTGCATCAGGATCGTCTGAGGCAGGGGTCAGATCATTTTCTTTAGGATCGCTTTGGTTTATGCTCGGCTGAACCGTTTCAGTTGGGAAATATCCCAGCAAAATTAAGAATGTGACGGTGATCACAATATTGATGTGATGATGTAAACACCGCGGGAGGATTCCTCCCGGAGGCGCGCTGCATTACTCTAGAAGGCTGGCACAGTGACCGCAAATCAGGGAAAAGCATGACCATCCGCATCGCGATAAACGGGTTTGGCCGCATCGGCCGCAGCGTTTTACGCGCGCTTTATGAGTCCGGCCGCCGGGCGGAGATCGCCGTGGTCGCGATCAATGAACTGGCGCAGGCTGAAGGCATGGCACACCTGCTGAAATATGACACCAGCCACGGGCGTTTTGCCTGGGATGTGCGGCAGGAGTGCGATCTGCTGTGGGTAGGGGATGACACCATCCGCCTGTTGCATGAGCCGGATCTGGCGGCGCTGCCGTGGGGCGAACTCGGCGTGGACGTGGTGCTGGACTGCACCGGCGTTTACGGCAGCCGGGCGGACGGCGACGCGCACCGCGCTGCCGGGGCCAAAAAGGTGCTGTTTGCCCACCCGGGCGGGCATGACCTCGACGCCACCGTGGTCTACGGGGTGAACCATACCGCGCTGCGCCGCGAGGATCGCATCGTCTCTAACGCCTCCTGTACCACCAATTGCATCATCCCGGTTATCAAGCTGCTGGACGACGCCTACGGCATCGAATCCGGTACCGTGACCACCATCCATTCGTCGATGAACGACCAGCCGGTGATTGACGCCTATCACCCGGATCTGCGCCGCACCCGTGCTGCCAGCCAGTCGATCATCCCGGTCGATACCAAGCTGTCGGCGGGCATCACGCGCATCTTTCCGCAGTTCCAGGATCGCTTTGAAGCGATCTCCGTGCGGGTGCCGACCATCAATGTGACGGCCATCGATCTCAGCGTTTTTGTCGGGGCCTGCGTCGCGGTGCGTGACGTCAACCTGCTGTTGCAGAAGGCCGCACAGGGGGCTTTTCGTGGTATAGTTGACTATACGGAACTACCATTAGTCTCGATAGATTTTAACCATGATCCGCACAGTGCCATCGTTGACGGCACACAGACGCGGGTCAGTGGGCAGCACCTGATCAAAACACTGGTCTGGTGTGACAATGAGTGGGGCTTTGCCAACCGGATGTTAGACACCACCAGGGCAATGGCCGCAAGCGGTTTCTAGTACGGTGCACCGGTTTTGCCGGCGCGCCGCTCAAGCAACTTTAAAAGAGAATCAACGAGAGGGTTCACCATGTCTGTAATTAAAATGACCGATCTGGATCTGGCCGGCAAACGCGTGCTTATCCGCGCTGATCTGAACGTGCCGGTAAAAGAGGGCAAAGTTACCTCTGACGCACGTATCCGCGCCTCCCTGCCGACGATTGAAACCGCGCTGAAGCAAGGCGCACGTGTCATGGTTACGTCTCACCTGGGCCGCCCGACCGAAGGCGAATACAACGAAGAGTTTTCGCTGCTGCCGGTGGTGAACTACCTGAAAGAGAAGCTCTCTTCCCCGGTGCGCCTGGCAAAAGAGTATCTGGACGGCGTTGACGTTGCAGAAGGTGAACTGGTAGTTCTGGAAAACGTCCGCTTTAACAAAGGCGAGAAGAAAGATGACGAGACGCTGTCCAAAAAATATGCCGCCCTGTGCGACGTGTTTGTAATGGACGCCTTCGGCACCGCGCACCGCGCCCAGGCATCGACCCACGGCGTCGGCAAATTCGCGCCGGTGGCCTGTGCCGGCCCGCTGCTCTCTGCTGAACTCGACGCCCTGGGCAAAGCGCTGGGCAACCCGGCCCGCCCGATGGTCGCCATCGTCGGCGGTTCTAAAGTCTCCACCAAACTCACCGTGCTGGATTCCCTGTCCAAAATCGCTGACCAGCTGATTGTCGGCGGCGGCATCGCCAACACCTTCGTTGCAGCCCAGGGCCACAACGTCGGCAAGTCCCTGTATGAAGCGGACCTGACCTCAGAAGCGAAAAAGCTGCTCGAAACCTGTGACATTCCGGTACCGACCGATGTGCGCGTTGCCACGGAGTTTTCCGAAACCGCGCCGGCAACGTTGAAATCAGTCAACGACATCAAAGATGATGAACAGATCCTTGACCTGGGTGATGCCTCTGCGGAGCGTCTGGCGGAGATCCTGAAAAACGCCAAGACCATCCTGTGGAATGGCCCGGTAGGGGTATTTGAGTTCCCGAACTTCCGTAAAGGGACCGAAATTGTCGCGCAGGCAATTGCCGACAGCGCGGCCTTCTCCATCGCAGGCGGTGGTGACACGCTGGCAGCCATCGACCTGTTCGGGATTGCTGACAAGATTTCCTATATCTCCACCGGCGGCGGTGCCTTCCTGGAGTTCGTGGAAGGCAAAAAACTGCCGGCAGTTGTAATGCTGGAAGAGCGTGCCAAGCAGTAATTAACCTGGACGGGCCGCCCAGGCTGCCCGTTCCTGCTGTTTCGCCCCGCGTTTCTGGGGCAGGGCGCAACAGCTTACCGATTCATTTCTCTCTACGGCCGACGAAACAGGACGACGTAAAATGTCTAAAATTTTTGATTTCGTAAAACCGGGTGTCATCACAGGTGATGACGTTCAGAAAGTGTTCCAGGTAGCGAAAGAAAACAACTTCGCACTGCCGGCAGTTAACTGCGTAGGTACTGACTCCATCAACGCTGTGCTGGAAACCGCCGCGAAAGTTAAATCGCCGGTTATCGTGCAGTTCTCCAACGGTGGCGCGGCGTTCATCGCCGGTAAAGGCCTGAAAACCGACATCCCTCAGGGTGCCGCGATTCTGGGTGCCATCTCCGGCGCACACCACGTGCACCAGATGGCCGAACACTACGGCGTGCCGGTTATCCTGCACACTGACCACTGCGCCAAAAAACTGCTGCCGTGGATCGACGGCCTGCTGGATGCCGGTGAAAAACACTTCGCCGCGACCGGCAAACCGCTGTTCTCCTCCCACATGATCGACCTGTCCGAAGAGTCCCTGGAAGAGAACATTGAGATCTGCTCCAAGTACCTGGCGCGCATGGACAAAATGGGCATGACCCTGGAGATCGAACTGGGCTGCACCGGCGGTGAGGAAGATGGCGTGGACAACAGCCACATGGACGCCTCCGCCCTGTACACCCAGCCGGAAGACGTGGACTACGCCTACACCAAACTGAACGCCATCAGCCCGCGTTTCACCATCGCTGCCTCCTTCGGTAACGTGCACGGCGTGTACAAGCCGGGTAACGTGAAACTGACCCCGACCATCCTGCGTGATTCTCAGGAGTTCGTTTCCAAGAAACATAACCTGCCGCACAACAGCCTGAACTTCGTCTTCCACGGCGGTTCCGGTTCTTCCGCGCAGGAGATCAAAGATTCCGTCAGCTACGGCGTAATCAAAATGAACATCGATACCGACACCCAATGGGCAAACTGGGAAGGTATCCTGAAGTATTACAAAGAAAACGAAGCGTACCTGCAGAGCCAGCTGGGCAACCCGAAAGGCGAAGACCAGCCGAACAAGAAATACTACGATCCGCGCGTCTGGCTGCGTGCCGCGCAGAGCTCCATGGTGACCCGCCTGGAGCAGGCGTTCAAAGAACTGAACGCGATCGACGTGCTCTGATTGCCTGTCTGAATGCTGAGAAGGCTCCCGCAAGGGGGCCTTTTTTTATGGCCGGAGGCGGGTGGTCTGCGCGGAATTTGGCCGGATCGGCCCGTTTTTCGGCACCCGGGGCGCGATCCACGGCTGCGGATTGGCAGGAGCGGATTTTGTTAGTTACCCTTATAGGCGTGCTTGTCGGGCTTGAAAACCTTGACAAACTTTGTGGTTTTACTGCGCTGGCGCATTGCCATACTTAGCGCCGGGCACAGAGTAACAGACAGGTATGACGCACCCCCGGTATCAGGGGGGACTGTGAAAATAACAAAGGTGGGATGAATGGACGATTTGAACGTGGTAGACAGAATTAACAGTGCAGGTGACTGGCTGGCACGCAACCAGGGTTTGTTGATCCATTACGCAGTGAATATCGTGGCGGCGATTGTCATTATGATCATCGGCTTTATGGCCGCCAAAGTGATCTCCAGCACCCTCCGCAAAGTCATGCATGCCCGCGGCATTGATGACACCGTGTCCGATTTCCTGGCGGCCATCGTCCGTTACGGGGTGATCGCGTTCACCATCATCGCGGCACTTGGCCGCATCGGTGTGCAGACCGCCTCGGTGATCGCGGTACTGGGTGCCGCCGGTCTGGCCGTGGGCTTGGCGCTGCAAGGCTCGCTGTCTAACTTTGCGGCCGGTGTGCTGCTGGTGATTTTCCGTCCGTTCCGCGCCGGTGAGTATGTGGATCTGGGCGGCGTCTCCGGGACGGTAGAAGAGGTGCAGATTTTCCACACCACGCTGCGTACCCCGGACGACAAAATGGTGGTGGTGCCGAACGGGAAAATCATTGCCAACAACATCATCAACACCTCGCGTGAGCCGAACCGCCGCACCGAGATTGTGGTGGGCGTGGCCTATGACGCCGACATCGACACGGTGAAGAAGGTGCTGGGCGACATCGTGGCCGCAGATGAGCGCATCATGCATGATAAAGGCGTGGTAGTGCGCCTGAATGAGATGGGGGCCTCCACGCTGAACTTCGTGGTGCGCTTCTGGACCACCAACGGCAACGCGCAGGAGACTTTCTGGGACACGCTGGAAAGCTTCAAGCGTGCGCTGGATAAACACAACATCGGCATTCCTTACCCGCAGATGGACGTTCACCTCTACAAAGCGGACAACAACGCGGCGGAACCCGCTGACGCACCGCAAGAGGGGCGTAACCTGAGCCTGAAAAAGGGCGCAGAAAACCCGGTGAACGGCCGCACAAACTGAGCCGTGCCGCGTGAAATGCGCAATACAACAGGGGTGCCGCCAGGCGCCCCTTTTTTATGGCGGGGGGCCATTAGCCGCCCTTATCGCTGATAAGATTTTTGCGTTTCCTCTGATAACGCCGCGCCCGTACACTGCGCCCATTCCGGACGGCCGCACGGTGTGGCCGCCTCTCAAAGGGACGTTAATTGTGCTGACCACCTATTTCCAGGGCTTCCTGCTCGGCGCGGCCATGATCCTGCCGCTCGGCCCGCAAAATGCCTTTGTGCTCTATCAGGGCATCCGCCGCCAGTACCACCTGATGATCGCCTCGCTCTGTACGCTGAGCGATGTGGCGCTGATCTGCGGCGGCGTATTCGGCGGCAGCGCGCTGCTCAGCCGCTCGCCGCTGTTACTGGCACTGGTGACCTGGGGCGGTGTGGCTTTCCTGTTGTGGTACGGCTTCGGCGCGCTGCGCAGTGCGGCCCGCCCCGGTGACGTGCAGAGCGAGGAGAGTTTCGTACGGCAGAGCCGCTGGAAAATCGTGCTCACGCTGCTGGCCGTGACCTGGCTCAACCCGCACGTCTACCTCGATACCTTTGTGGTGCTCGGCAGCCTGGGCGGCCAGTTTGCGCCGGAGGCGCGGCGCTGGTTCGCCCTGGGGGCCGCCTGTGCCTCACTGGTCTGGTTCTTTGGGCTGGCGCTGCTGGCGGCCTGGCTGGCCCCGGTGCTGCGTACCGCCCGCGCCCAGCGCATCATTAACCTGCTGGTGGGGCTGGTGATGTGGGGCATCGCACTGCAACTGGCGCTTCAGGCGCTCGCCCGCTGAGGCCAAAACTGTGAGGTGGGTAGAAAACAGCGCAACAGGCGCTGTGATTCGCCGTAATCCTATAGAGAGGGTGCGCTGCCGCACGTTATGCTGGCGTTGATATTGCCGGGTTTACCTTTACCGGAGAGGCCGGGGCTGGGAACCCTTCCCCGGCGCGGGTGCCCCCGACGGGTAAACTATTGAAAAGCGTATTGCTGCCCCGTGACATTTGGTGACTAATAAGGGCTGAAGGGACATTCTCCCGGCGTACAACGCATGAATTAAGGAGCTACCGTGAAGTTAAAGGCATTGGCTTTAGCCGCAATGATGGGAATGGGAAGTGCATCACTGGCGGTTCAGGCCGCTGAACTGCCGGAAGGGCCGCATGTGGTGACCTCAGGCACCGCCAGTGTGGATGCCACCCCGGACATCGCCACCCTGGCCATTGAGGTGAACGTCTCCTCTAAAGACGCGGCGACCGCGAAGCAGCAGGCTGACAGCAAAGTGGCCGAGTATTTCTCCTTCCTGCAGAAAAACGGCATCGATAAAAAAGATATCAACGCGGCTAACCTGCGCACCCAGCCGGAGTATAACTACCTGAAAGATGGCCGCTCGGAGCTGAAAGGCTACCGCGCGTCACGTCAGGTACAGGTGACGCTGCGCCAGCTGGACAAACTGAATGATCTGCTGGACGGCGCGCTGAAATCGGGCCTGAATGAGATCCGTGCCGTGGAGCTGGGGGTCGCCAACCCGGAAACCTACCGCGACCAGGCGCGCCAGAAGGCGATTGATAACGCCACCCAGCAGGCGGGCGCACTGGCGGCCGGCTTCAAAGCCAAACTGGGGCCGGTGTTCAGCATCCGTTACCATGTCGCCAACTACCAGCCGATGCCGGTAATGCGCATGTACAAAACGGCCGAGGCGGCCCCGCAGAGTGATGCGGCGCAAACCTACGATCAGCAGACCATCCATTTTGACGACCAGGTCGACGTGGTGTTTGAGTTGCAGCGCCCGTAATCCGCGCCTGCCTTGCTGATGCACTCCAACGGCCCTGACGGGCCGTTTTTAATCCTGCCGCAATACCTGATGGCCGTGGGCGATCAGGGCATCCGTGACTTTGCGCATCATGCGGCTCTCCGGGGCGAAACGGTGCCAGAACAGCATCCGCCGCTGGAACAGGCCGGGCGTCAGGTCGATCAGTTCGCCGCTCTCCAGTTCACGCTCAATCTGCAAATGCGGGATCATACAGCAGGTGGTGCCCTGACGCGCCAGCTGCACAAAGGCTTCCGACGAGTTAACGATGTGGCAGGGCACACTGCCGGGCGAGAGGTCAAAGTTCTGCTGTAAAAACGCCTGATGCATATCATCGAGATGATCGAACGCCACCGCCGGTGCTTTCAGCAGCGCGCTGCGGGTTACGCCGTTCGGAAAGTAACGGTCGGCAAAGGGTTTAGAGGCGACGAACAGGTAGTCCAGCGCCCCGAGCTGGTCCACCAGGCAGCTCGGCAGCGGCTGCGGCTGGATACTGACCGCGCCCACCACTTCGCCCCGGCGCAGCCGCTCCTGGGTGCGGGTTTCATCTTCCACCTGCAAATTCAGGCGGATCGGCGAGTCCGCCAGCACCGGCTTCAGCGCCGGCAGCAGCCAGGTCGCCAGGCTGTCGGCGTTGACCGCCAGCGACAGCAGCAGCGGCGAGTCACTGCCGGTGTCATTGCCCAGCCACTCCTCCTCCAGCAGCTCCACCTGGTGCAGCAGCGCCAGCAGCTTTTGCCCCTGCTCGGTGGGGCGCGGCGGCACGGTACGCACCAGCAGCGGCTGGCCGAAGAGGTTCTCAAGCTGCTTAATGCGCTGGGATACCGCCGATTGGGTGATGCAAAGTTTCTGTGCGGCGCGTTCAAAGCCGCGCTCACGGATCACCGCGTCCAGCGCCTGCAACGTTCGGTAGTCTGGGCGTTTCATTGGAAATCTGTCCCCTGAAGTCGTTGTATTAGCGCACTATGCCACAATTTTGCCGCGCTGCGGGGGCAAAATCACCGGTATCCCCCGGTGGAACTGTGATCCCCCGCGGTGGATTGCGCGCCCTTTTCAGCAGCGCTTGCTCTATAATACGCACACGTTTTCGCAGCGGGAGCAATGAACTTACTATGACGCAGGATGAACTGAAAAAAGCGGTCGGATGGGCAGCACTTGATTACGTGACGCCGGGCACCATCGTGGGGGTCGGCACCGGCTCCACGGCGGCGCACTTCATCGACGCGCTGGGTTCCATCAAACACCAGATTGACGGGGCGGTCTCCAGCTCCGACGCCTCCACCGCCAAATTGCAGAGCCTTGGCATCCCGGTATTTGACTGCAATGAGGTAGACAGCCTCGACATCTACGTCGACGGTGCCGACGAGATCAACGGCCATATGCAGATGATCAAAGGCGGCGGCGCGGCGCTGACGCGTGAGAAGATCATTGCGGCGATTGCGCGCAAATTTATCTGCATCGCGGACGCCTCAAAACAGGTGGACGTGCTGGGCAACTTCCCGCTGCCGGTTGAGGTGATCCCGATGGCACGCGCCTATGTGGCGCGTGAGCTGGTGAAACTGGGCGGCCAGCCGGAGTACCGCCAGGGCGTGGTGACGGATAACGGCAACATCATCCTGGATGTGCGTAACCTCACGATCCTCGACCCGGTGGCGCTGGAAAACCGCATCAACGGCATCGCGGGGGTGGTCACCGTGGGGCTGTTTGCCAACCGCGGCGCGGATGTGGCGCTGATCGGCACCCCGGAGGGTGTGAAGACCATAAAATAAGTGCCCGATCTGCCCCGGCCGCCGGGGCAGGTTTCCGCACCCATCGCCTCAGGCCCGGCCACGCGGTGCCGCTGCCGGCGGCGGCAGGCATCGCGGTGATAACCGTCTCTTATGACCGGTCATATTTTTCCCCCTGAAATATCTTTTCTTATCACGCTGAAATTTGGTGACATATGTCACAATCCACGATTTGATTTTCCTATCATTCTGACCGTTCCCGCTTCCCCAGCATTTTTCGCCAAAATCCACCAGCGCCGGTGCGCCTTATGCTGGGCAGGCCGCAATCGTTTGTATTGCCGCCCGCTGAATATTTGTTATGTTGAAGCGGCGCTGCGGCAAAACGTTGCACGACAGCCGTTTCTGAAGTCTGAAAAATAGGGTCGGGTCATGGCAAAAGTATCACTGGAGAAGGACAGAATTAAGTTTCTGTTAGTGGAAGGGGTTCATCAGAGCACCGTTGAAAATCTGCGTGCTGCCGGATATACCAATATTGAATACCACAAAGGGGCGCTGGATACCGAAGCGCTGAAAGCGTCGATCCGCGATGCGCACTTTGTCGGCATCCGATCGCGTACTCAGCTCACCGAAGAGGTGTTTGCGGCGGCAGAGAAGCTGGTGGCCGTGGGCTGTTT
Organism: Chimaeribacter coloradensis; assembly: GCF_002858715.1. Lineage (GTDB taxonomy): Bacteria > Pseudomonadota > Gammaproteobacteria > Enterobacterales > Enterobacteriaceae > Chimaeribacter > Chimaeribacter coloradensis. The sequence continues at coordinate 9,419 of NZ_PJZH01000018.1, forward strand.
CTGTATCGGCACCAACCAGGTTGACCTGGCGGCTGCCACCAAACGCGGCATTCCGGTGTTCAACGCGCCTTTCTCCAATACCCGATCCGTGGCCGAAATGGTGCTGGGCGAACTGCTGCTGATGATGCGCGGCATCCCGGCGGCCAACGCCAAAGCGCATCGCGGCGTCTGGCACAAACTGGCGGTCGGCTCCTTTGAAGCGCGCGGCAAACGCCTCGGCATCATCGGCTACGGCCACATCGGTATGCAGCTCGGCGTACTGGCCGAAGGGCTGGGGATGCAGGTCTACTTCTACGACATCGAGAACAAGCTGCCGCTCGGCAACGCCCAGCAGGTGCGCCACCTCTCTGAGCTGCTGAACATGAGCGATGTGGTGTCGCTGCATGTGCCGGAGACGCCGTCCACGCAGAACATGATGGGCGCAGAAGAGTTCAGGCTGATGAAACCGGGCGCGATCCTGATCAACGCCTCACGCGGCACGGTGGTGGACATCCCGGCGCTGTGCGACGCACTGGCCAGCAAACACCTCTCGGGCGCGGCGATTGACGTCTTCCCGGAAGAGCCGGCCACCAACAGCGACCCGTTCAACTCCCCGCTGTGTGAGTTTGACAACGTGATCCTGACCCCGCACATCGGCGGCTCCACTCAGGAAGCGCAGGAAAACATCGGCACCGAAGTGGCGGGCAAGCTGGCGAAATACTCTGACAACGGCTCCACGCTGTCGGCAGTCAACTTCCCGGAAGTGTCCCTGCCGAGCCACGGTGCCAACGCCCGCCGTTTGCTGCACATCCATGAAAACCGCCCGGGCGTGCTGACGCGCATTAACCAGATCTTCGCCGAGCAGGGCATCAACATCGCGGCACAGTACCTGCAAACCAGCCCGCAGATCGGTTACGTGGTGATTGACGTCGAAAGCGACAGCGCCGACGGGGCCAACACCGCACTGCAACTGATGAAAGCGATCCCGGGCACCATCCGCGCCCGCCTGCTGTACTGACCGGTTGCTGCTGAAAAAACGGGTGCCTACGGCACCCGTTTTTTTATGGCCGCGCGTTACCAGCGCCACACCTTGCCGGGGGTAATGATCTCCGGCAGCGGCACATCCCACGGCTCCGCCGGGATGCTCTCCACCTGTTGGCAGTCATGCGCCAGCCCAATCGGGTAGGGGCCGCGCGTACGCCACTGTGCCAGCGTGCGGTCATAAAAGCCGCCACCCATGCCGAGCCGCTGGCCGCGGTCATCAAAGGCCACCAGCGGCGTCAGAATCACCTCCAGCTGATGCAGCGGCAGAATATGGCGCACATCCAGCGGCGGCTCCGGGATCCTCAACCGGTTGGGAATTAATGCCGTCCCCGGCTGGTAATTGAGAAACAGCAGGTGGCCGGGTGAGAAGGGGTGCAGTACCGGCAACACCACGCGTTTTCCCAGCGCCCAGAGCCGCTCAATGGCCGGGCGGGTCGGCAGTTCGCCGTCAAACGAGAGGAACATCGCCACGCTCTGCGCCGCCTGAATACGCGGATGATCGGCAATGCGTTGGGCAGCCTGAACAGCGGCCTGCTGCTGCTGCTGCGGTGTCAACGCGCGGCGGCGATGGCGGACTTCCGTGCGCAGATGCTGGCGCAGCAAAGGGGTATCGGGGTGTTGAATGGGGTGGTCTGTTTTCATAAGGGGAAACCGTGTCCATACGGAAAAACGGGTCGGTGTAAACAGAACGGGCAACGGGGTGCTGCCGGGTAAAGAAGGGAATCTCCGAGATGCCGCCGCAGGCTGTAACCCTTGAACCCTTGGTTCAAGGTGAACGCAGCGTCGTAACTTTAAGGCTTCTCGGACGGACCGAGCATGCTCACCAATTACGGATCGCCACATTCTTGTGGTATGAAATATCGGCTCAGGGGACTGGCCCGCTGACGAACACCTCAGAGAAATTTTTTACTCGCTGCTGACTTTAAAGATCTTACATTTAAAAATCAACCGCTTAAGCAATCATTTTTTTGCCTGAACAGAGATTCGCATCACCCGCGGGGGTTATTCGAAAGGCGCACCCTGACGTTCAGAGATACGGCCTTGTTCAAGCAGCGCCTGTTCGATGGTCTGTTGCAACATCCGGATGCGCTGTTCCATATTGGCGGCATAGTCACGCGTTTTCAAGCGTTCTTGCGCCAGTTCGTGACACACATTCAGTGCCGCGATGAAAACTAACTGCTCTGTATTTGTGACTCTAGTGCGAACTTTCAGATCTTGCAACCGCTGGTTCAGATCTTCTGCGGCCAGATTCAACGCATCCTGTTGCTCTGGCGGGCAGTTCACCCGTAATGAGCGGCCAAAAATTTGAATATCTACCGGTTGTGCAGCCATGCCACCTTCCTGCCTCAATTTCCGCGTCCGCTTACCGCACCGGTGAAAGCGGGCGCCACTATATATACCTCAATACCAGGATACAACCCTCTTTTAAAGGCGGGTTTTCTCCGCGCCAGAGGGCGTACTCTACTAAGCTGTCAGGGATAATCAACCCTTAACCGGGTCTCAGCTAATCTGGTACAGCGACGGATCTTGGTGGTAGCATACCATGAACTTATCCTGCCAACGATGACCAATACGTATGTCGATAAATAAACCTTTTCCTACTTATGATGCCGTAAATCAGGCACTCCGCCAGCAGGCTGTCGCCCTGACCGCCGCTGAAATGCACGGCCTGGTCAGCGGGTTGCTGTGTGGCGGCAACCGCGACGCCAGCTGGCAGGCGCTGGTCCATGACCTGACCAACGAAGGCATCGCCTTCCCGCAGGCGCTGAATGCACCGTTGCAGGAGCTCTACCAGGTGACGCGCGAAACGCTGGAAGATGACGGCTTCGAATTCCGTATGCTGATGCCGGACGACGACGCCAGCGTCTTTGACCGCGCCGACGCGCTCTCCGGCTGGGTGAACCATTTCCTGCTCGGCCTCGGCGTCATGCAGCCGAAGCTGGCCCAGGTCAAGGACGAAGTCGGCGAGGCGATTGACGACCTGCGCAACATCGCCCAGCTCGGCTATGAGGAAGATGAGGATCAGGAAGAGCTGGAGCAGTCGCTGGAGGAGGTGGTGGAGTACGTGCGCGTCGCGGCGATCCTCTGCCATGCGGAGTTTGCCGAGCCGGGGCCGACCGCGCCGGAAGTGCGCAAGCCCACGCTGCACTAAAAAGATAAGCCGGTCAGGGCCGGTAAGTGATTGGTTGTTAACGCAAACTAAAAGGAGAAGGGGATGACCCAGCAGGAGTTTCAGAACCGCCGCCAGGCACTTCTGGCAAAAATGGCCCCGGCCAGCGCCGCGCTGATTTTTGCCGCCCCGGAAGCCGCCCGAAACGCGGACAGCGACTACCCGTACCGCCAGGACAGCGATTTCTGGTACCTCACCGGGTTTAACGAACCGGAAGCGGTGCTGATCCTGATTAAAAGCGATGACACCCATAACCACAGCGTGCTGTTTAACCGGGTGCGTGACCTGACGGCGGAGATCTGGTTTGGCCGCCGCCTGGGGCAGGAAGCCGCCCCGGCCAAATTGGGCGTGGACCGCGCCCTGCCGTTTGATGAAATCGGCACACAACTCCACCTGCTGCTGAACGGACTGGACGTGATTTATCACGCGCAAGGCCGCTACGCCTACGCTGACACCCTGGTGTTCGGTGCGCTGGAAAAACTGCGCAACGGCGCGCGCCAGAACCTTGCCGCCCCGGCCACCCTCACCGACTGGCGGCCGTGGCTGCATGAGATGCGGCTGTTCAAATCGCCGGAAGAGGTAGCCGTGATGCGCCGCGCCGCGGAGATCACCGCGCTCGCCCACACCCGCGCCATGGAACGCTGCCGCCCCGGCATGTTTGAGTATCAGCTGGAGGGCGAAATCCAGCATGAGTTCACCCGCCACGGCGCGCGTTTCCCGGCCTATAACACCATCGTCGGCAGCGGCGACAACGCCTGCATCCTGCACTACACCGAAAACGAGTGTGAAATGCGGGACGGCGACCTGGTGCTGATCGACGCCGGCTGCGAATACCGCAGCTACGCGGGGGACATCACCCGCACCTTCCCGGTTAACGGCAAATTCAGCCCGGCCCAGCGCGCGGTGTATGACATCGTGCTGGCGGCCGAATACAAGGCGCTGGAGCTTTACCGACCCGGCACCAGCATGCTGGAGGTGACGCAGGCGGTGGCGCGGGTGATGATCGAGGGGCTGGTGAAGCTCGGCATCCTGCACGGCGAGACAGAGCAGCTGCTGGCGGAGAAGGCCTACCGCCCCTATTTCATGCACGGCCTGTCGCACTGGCTGGGGCTGGATGTGCATGACGTCGGCCACTACGGCACCGACCGTGACCGCGTGCTGGAGCCGGGCATGGTGCTGACGGTGGAGCCGGGTCTCTACATCGCGCCGGATGCTGACGTCCCGGCGGAATACCGCGGCATCGGCGTGCGCATTGAGGATGACATCCTGATCACCGCCGACGGCAACGAGATCCTGACCGGCGGCGTGGTGAAAGAGGCGGACGAGATTGAAGCCCTGATGGCGGCGGCACGGTAAGCGTATGAGCATGATTATTGTAGGCGGCGGCATGGCCGGGGCGACCCTGGCGCTGGCGGTGTCGGCGCTGACCGGCGGCCGTGTGCGGGTCGATCTGGTCGAGGCCGCGCTGCCGGAAGACCGGCAGCACCCCGGCTTTGACGCTCGGGCGATTGCGCTGGCGCAGGGCACCTGCCGCCAGCTGGCGCGCATCGGCATCTGGCCGGCACTGCGCGACTGCGCCACGCCGATCACCCACGTTCATGTCAGTGATCGCGGCCACGCCGGGCTGGTGAACCTGCACGCGCGGGATTTCCACGTCACCGAGCTGGGCAACGTGGTGGAGCTGCATGACGCCGGGCGGCGGCTGTTCGCGCTGCTGCGCAAAGCGCCGGGCGTGCACCTGCACTGCCCGGCCAAAGTGGTCAGTGTCGACCGGCAACAGGAGCACGCCGCCGTCACGCTGGACAACGGCGAAACCCTGAGCGCCCAATTGCTGGTGGCGGCCGACGGCTCCCACTCCGCGCTGGCCCGCGCCTGCCGGGTACAGTGGCAGGTGAGCGACTACCCGCAGATTGCGGTGATCGCCAACGTCACCACGGCAGAACTGCCGCAGGGGCGGGCGTTTGAACGCTTCACCGAACATGGGCCGCTGGCGCTGCTGCCGATGTCGCAGGGGCGCAGTTCGCTGGTCTGGTGCCACCCGCGCGAGCGGCAGGCGGAGGTCAGCGGCTGGAGCGAGGCGGAATTTATCGCCCAGCTGCAACAGGCCTTTGGCTGGCGGCTGGGCAAAATCCTCAAGGCGGGGCAGCGGGAGGTCTATCCGCTGCAACTGCGCATCGCCGACAGCCACATCAGCCACCGGCTGGCGCTGGCGGGCAATGCGGCACAGACGCTGCACCCGATCGCCGGGCAGGGGTTCAACCTCGGCCTGCGGGATGTGATGACCCTGGCGGAAACCGTGGCGGATGCCGCCGCGCAGGGGCGTGACACCGGCAGCGGCGCGGTGCTCAGCGCCTACCAGGCGCGCCGCCGCCCTGACCAGCAGGCCACCGTCGGCGTGACGGACGGCCTGATTCACCTTTTCGCCAACCGTTACGCACCGCTGGCAGCCGGGCGTAACCTTGGTTTGATGGCAATGGAACAGACTCCACTGCTGCGCGATGCCTTTGCCCGCCGTACCCTGGGATGGGTGGCGCGCTGAGGCCAACAGGAAACTCATTATGCAATCTTTTGATGTGGTCATTGCCGGTGGCGGCATGGTTGGGCTGGCACTGGCATGCAGCCTGCACGGCAGCGGGCTGCGTATTGCGGTGCTGGAACACCAGCCGCAGGCGGAGACGCCGTTGACGGCGGAACATTCGGTACGCGTCTCGGCGATCAACGCCGCCAGCGAGCGGCTGCTGCAACATATCGGCGTCTGGGACGACATCACCGCGCGCCGCGCCAGCCCTTACGCCGGCATGGAAGTGTGGGATCGCGACAGCTTCGGCCGCATCGCCTTCCGCGCCGACGATTACGGCTACGCCCACCTTGGGCACATTATCGAAAACCCGGTGCTGCAACAGGCGCTGTGGCAGCGTGCCGCCTCGCTCTCTGAGGTGACGATGCTGGCCCCGGCGCAGCTCAAAAGCGTCGCCTGGGGCGAAAATGAGGCCTTTATCACCCTGGAAGATGGCCGGATGCTCACCGCCCGGCTGGTGGTCGGCGCGGACGGCGCCAACTCCTGGCTGCGCCGCCACGCCGATATCCCGCTGACCTTCTGGGATTACGGCCACACGGCGCTGGTGGCAACCATCCGCACTGAGGAACCGCACCAGGGCGTGGCGCGGCAGGTGTTCCACGGCGACGGCATCCTGGCGTTCCTGCCGTTTTCCGACCCGCACCTCTGCTCGATTGTCTGGTCACTGCCGCCGGAAGAAGCCGCACGGCTGGCGGCGCTGGATGAGGCCGCGTTCAACCGTGAGCTGGCGATGCAGTTCGACCTGCGCCTGGGGTTGTGCCGGGTTGAAGGCGAGCGCCATACCTTCCCGCTCACCGGCCGTTACGCCCGCAGCTTTGCCGCCCACCGGCTGGCGCTGATCGGCGACGCGGCGCACACCGTGCACCCGCTGGCCGGGCAGGGGGTCAACCTCGGCTTTATGGACGCCGCCGAACTGGCCGCGGAGATCCGCCGCCTGCAAAAGCAGGGCAAAGATTTCGGCCAGCACCTCTACCTGAAGCGTTACGAGCGCCGCCGCAAGCACAGCGCCGCCCTGATGCTGGCGGGGATGCAGGGGTTCCGCGACCTGTTCGACGGGCAGAACCCGGCGAAAAAGCTGCTGCGTGACCTCGGCCTGGCGCTGGCCGACAACCTGCCGGGCGTGAAGCCGCGTCTGGTACGCCAGGCGATGGGGCTGAACGACCTGCCCGACTGGCTTAACCCCCCGGCCTGATAACGGCCCCGGCGGCAAACGCCCTGTTTGCCGCCCAATTCCCACTTTTTCAACGCATTTCCTGCTTTTCCTTTCCCCGCTTCTTCTGAGATAGCCCTTTTGCCCTAAAACAGGGCAGGCCGTTTTCCGTTTGAAATATTCTAATTTCACCCCGGTTTTCGCATTAGTTTTAATTATCTGAAGAGGGTGGGGCCTTTTGCTGTTTTCAGTCCTGCGCCCTGTTGATGTTATGGAATATCGTATGAACTGGGCATTGATTGTTAATTATGTGCCGCGCCCCGCAGTTTTTCAGTGGAATATTCTGCACGATAAGGCCGCACTTTTTTGGTGCCCGGCGCGACCCGGCCTATTTCAGCTTATGGATCACCACCCGGTTCGGTGATAAGTTCAGCAAAAGGGTAACGATTGCGTCGCTATACTTCAGCCAACGGGATTGGCTGAAAAATGACCGCAAAAGCACACCAACCAGCAGGCAAATGAGGGAAACATGGCGAACCAGACCCCGCTCTATGATCAACACATCGCGTGCGGCGCGCGCATGGTGGACTTCCACGGCTGGATGATGCCGCTGCATTACGGCTCCCAGATCGACGAGCACCACGCGGTGCGGCAGGACGCGGGCATGTTTGACGTCTCCCACATGACGATTGTTGACCTGAACGGCGCGCGCACCCGCGAATTCCTGCGTTACCTGCTGGCCAACGACGTCGCCAAACTGACCCAGCCCGGCAAGGCGCTCTACACCGGGATGCTGAACGCCTCCGGCGGCGTGATTGATGACCTGATCGTCTACTTCCTGGCAGAAGACGCGTTCCGGCTGGTGGTGAACTCCGCCACGCGGGAAAAGGATCTGGCCTGGATCAGCGAACATGCCGCGCCTTATGGCGTGGCGATCACCGAGCGTGACGATCTGGCGCTGATTGCCGTACAAGGCCCGCAGGCCAAAGAGCGTGCCGGAACGCTGTTCACCGACGCCCAGCGCCGGGCCGTGGAGGGCATGAAGCCGTTCTTCGGCGTGCAGGCCGGTGACCTGTTTATCGCCACCACCGGTTACACCGGTGAGGCGGGCTATGAGATCGCCCTGCCCAACGCGCAGGCTGCCGCTTTCTGGCAGCAATTACTGGCGGCCGGGGTAAAACCGGCGGGCCTCGGCGCACGTGACACCCTGCGGCTGGAGGCGGGCATGAACCTCTACGGCCAGGAGATGGATGAGGGCGTATCGCCGCTGGCGGCCAACATGGGCTGGACCATCGCCTGGCAGCCGGAAGATCGTGATTTCATCGGCCGCGAGGCGCTGGAGAAGCAGCGTGAGCAGGGCACCGACCAGCTGGTCGGCCTGGTGATGACGGAGAAAGGCGTGCTGCGCAACGGCCTGCCGGTGCACTTTATTGATGACGCCGGCGACACCCGGGAAGGCGTCATCACCAGCGGCTCCTTCTCCCCGACGCTGGGCTTCAGCATCGCGCTGGCCCGCGTTCCGGCCGGGATCGGTGACCACGCGATCGTGCAGATCCGCAACCGCGAAATGCCGGTGCGGGTCACCAAACCTGTTTTTGTGCGCGCCGGGAAACCCACCGGCCACTGAGCCACGGCGCGCCCCGTTTTGCTGCAGATGAGTCAGCGACAACACGCAACCCTATTAAAAAATAACGTCCGAGGAGAAGGCCTGATGAGCAATGTGCCAACCGAACTGAAATATGCAAGCTCCCACGAGTGGGTGCGTGACGAGGGCAACGGCGTCTACTGCGTCGGCATCACCGAGCACGCGCAGTCGCTGCTGGGCGATATGGTCTTCGTTGACCTGCCGGAAACCGGCCGCACCGTCACCGCCGGTGACGATTGCGCGGTGGCGGAGTCAGTAAAAGCCGCCTCAGACATCTACGCGCCGATCGGCGGCGAGATTGTTGAGGTGAATAGCGAACTGGACGGCTCGCCGGAGCTGGTCAACAGCGAACCCTACGCCGCCGGCTGGCTGTTTAAAATCAAGGCGGCTGACCCGTCTGAGCTGGGCAACCTGCTTGACGCCGCCGCCTACCAGAGCAGCATTGAAGAGTAACCCCGCAGCCCGGTTCGCGCCGGGCGCACCCGTTCTGCCCATGTCCCGTCCCCATGCATGATTTCAGGAATCTGTAGCAATGACCCAGACTCTCAGCCAACTTGAACACCGCGCGGCGTTTGTTGAACGCCACATCGGCCCCTCTGCGGCACAACAGCAACAGATGCTGGATGCCGTCGGCGCATCCTCGCTGTCGGCCCTGATCCAGCAGATCGTCCCGGCCGACATCCAGCTGCCGGGGCCGCCGGCGGTGGGCGAGGCCGCCACCGAGCATCAGGCCCTGGCGGAGCTGAAAGCGATGGCGGCACAGAACCAGCGCTACAAAACCTACATCGGCATGGGCTACAGCGCGGTGCTGACGCCGCCGGTGATCCTGCGCAACATGCTGGAGAACCCCGGCTGGTACACCGCCTACACCCCCTATCAGCCGGAGGTGTCGCAGGGGCGGCTGGAAGCGCTGCTGAACTTCCAGCAGGTGTCGCAGGATCTCACCGGGCTGGATCTCGCCTCCGCCTCGCTGCTGGACGAGGCCACCGCTGCCGCCGAAGCGATGGCGATGGCGAAACGCGCCAGCAAACTCAAACAGGCCAACCGCTTCTTCGTGGCGGATGACGTCCACCCGCAGACGCTGGATGTGGTGCGCACCCGCGCCGGCACCTTCGGCTTTGAGGTCATCATCGACCGTGCCGAAAAAGTGCTGGAGCTGGAGGGGGTGTTCGGCGTGCTGCTGCAACAGGCGGGCACCACCGGCGAGCTGCATGACTACAGCGCGCTGCTGGCCGAACTGAAAACGCGCCGCATCATCACCGCCGTGGCGGCGGACATCATGGCGCTGGTGCTGCTCACCGCACCGGGCAAACAGGGCGCGGACATTGTATTCGGCTCGGCCCAGCGCTTTGGCGTGCCGATGGGCTACGGCGGCCCGCACGCGGCGTTCTTCGCCTGCCGCGACGAATTCAAGCGTTCCATGCCGGGGCGCATCATCGGCGTCTCGCGTGACGCCGCAGGCAACACCGCGCTGCGCATGGCGATGCAGACCCGCGAACAGCATATCCGCCGCGAGAAAGCCAACTCCAACATCTGCACCTCGCAGGTACTGCTGGCGAACATCGCCAGCCTTTACGCCGTGTTCCACGGCCCGGAAGGGCTGAAGCGCATTGCCGGGCGCATCCATCGCCTCACCGACATCCTGGCCGCCGGGCTGAAGCAGGGCGGGCTGCTGCTGCGCCACAGCAGCTGGTTCGACACCCTGACCGTCGAGGTGCAAGACAAGGCCGCGGTGCTGGCGCGCGCGCTGAGCTTCGGCATCAACCTGCGCACCGACATCCACGGCGCGGTGGGCATCACGCTGGATGAAGCCACCACGCGTGAGGATGTGCAGGCGCTGTTCGCGGTGCTGCTGGGGGACGATCACGGCCTGGATGTCGAAAAACTCGATCGCGCCGCCAGCCAGGACAGCGGCTCGATCCCGGCCGCGCTGCTGCGCCGCGATTCGATCCTGACCCACCCGGTGTTCAACCGTTACCACAGCGAAACCGAGATGATGCGCTACATGCACCGTCTGGAGAAAAAGGATCTGGCGCTGAACCAGGCGATGATCCCGCTCGGTTCCTGCACCATGAAGCTCAACGCCGCGGCGGAGATGATCCCGATCACCTGGCCGGAATTCGCGGAGCTGCACCCGTTCTGCCCGCCGGAGCAGGCGGCAGGCTATCAGCAAATGATCGGCCAGCTGTCGCAGTGGCTGGTGCAACTCACCGGCTATGACGCCCTCTGTATGCAGCCGAACTCCGGCGCGCAGGGCGAATACGCCGGGCTGCTGGCGATCCGCCACTACCACGAGAGCCGCAACCAGGGCGAACGCAACCTCTGCCTGATCCCCAGCTCCGCCCACGGCACCAACCCCGCGTCGGCGCAGATGGCAGGCATGGACGTCGTGGTGGTCGCCTGTGACAAACAGGGCAACATTGACCTGAATGACCTGCGGGAGAAGGCGGCGCAGGCCGGTGACCATCTCTCCTGCATCATGGTGACCTACCCGTCGACCCACGGCGTCTATGAAGAGACCATCCGCGAGGTGTGCCAGATCGTCCACCAGTATGGCGGGCAGGTCTACCTCGACGGCGCGAACATGAACGCGCAGGTCGGTATCACCACGCCGGGCTATATCGGCGCGGATGTGTCGCACCTCAACCTGCACAAAACCTTCTGCATCCCGCACGGCGGCGGCGGCCCGGGCATGGGGCCGATTGGCGTGAAAGCGCACCTGGCTCCCTTTGTGCCAGGCCACAGCGTGATGGCGATTGACGGCGTGCTGACGCAGAACGGGGCGGTCTCCGCCGCGCCGTTCGGCAGCGCTTCAATCCTGCCGATCAGCTGGATGTACATCCGCATGATGGGGGCCGAGGGGCTGAAGCAGGCAAGCCAGGTGGCGATCCTCAACGCCAACTACATCGCCACCCGGCTGAAAGAGGCTTACCCGGTGCTCTACACCGGCCGTGACGGCCGCGTGGCGCACGAATGCATCCTCGACATCCGCCCGCTGAAAGAGGCGACCGGCATCAGTGAAATGGACATCGCCAAGCGCCTGATCGATTATGGGTTCCACGCGCCGACCATGTCCTTCCCGGTGGCGGGCACGCTGATGGTGGAGCCGACGGAGTCCGAGGGCAAGCTGGAGCTGGACCGCTTCATCGACGCGATGCTGGCGATCCGCGCGGAAATCAGCCGCGTGGCCGCCGGTGAGTGGCCGCAGGATGACAACCCGCTGGTGAATGCGCCGCACACCCAGGCGGAGCTGGTCAACGACTGGCAACACGCCTACAGCCGTGAGCTGGCAGTGTTCCCGAGCGAAGCGGCGCGTGAAAACAAATACTGGCCGGCGGTGAAACGCCTGGATGATGTCTACGGTGACCGCAACCTGTTCTGCTCTTGTGTACCGATGAGCGACTACCAGTAAGCGCGTCAGACGTGACTTTCCCCAAAGGCCCGGTTATCCGGGCCTTTTTTATCAGGAGAAATCATGCAGAAAATCGCAGTGGTGACCGGCGGCAGCCGGGGGATCGGGCGGGCGACGGCGTTATTGCTGGCGCGCGAAGGCTACCGGGTGGCGGTGAATTACCGCAGCAATCAGGCGGCGGCGGACGACGTAGTGGCGGAGATCCGGGCGGCCGGGGGAGAGGCGCACGCCTTTGCCGCTGACATCGCCGACGAGGCGCAGGTGGTGGCGATGTTTGCCGCGGTGGATGAGGTGTTCGGCCCGTTGACGGCGCTGGTCAACAATGCCGGTATCCTGTTCAGACAGGCACGGGTAGAGGAGCTGGACGCCGCCCGCATCAACCGCGTGCTGGCGACCAACGTCACCGGCAGTTTCCTCTGCTGCCGCGAGGCGGTGAAACGCATGGCGACGCGCCACGGCGGGCAGGGCGGGGCGATTGTCAACGTCTCCTCGGCGGCCTCAAGGCTCGGCGCGCCGGGCGAATATGTGGATTATGCGGCATCAAAAGGGGCAATGGACAGCCTGACCACCGGCCTCTCGCTGGAGGTGGCGGCGCAGGGCATCCGGGTGAACAGCGTGCGCCCCGGCCTGATCTACACTGACATCCACGCCGACGGCGGCGAGCCGGGGCGGGTTGACCGGCTCGGCGCGCTGCTGCCGATGCAGCGCGGCGGGCAGCCGGAAGAGGTGGCGGCCGCCATCAGCTGGCTGCTCTCCGATGCCGCCTCCTACGTCACCGGGTCGTTTATCGATCTGGCGGGCGGCAAATAGCGGCCAAACAGGGCGGTCAGGTCACCGGCGCGGGGTTGAACACCGCCAGCGCGTTATGGATACCCCATCGGTCTGACCAGGTCTGTTTACGGCCGCTGGCGACATCCAGAATCAGCTCGAAGAGTTCCCAGCCCACCTGCTCGATGGTTGCCTCGCCGGTGGCGATCGTCCCGGCGTTGATGTCGATCAGGTCGTGCCAGCGCTCCGCCAGCGCGGTGCGGGTCGCCATCTTGATCACCGGCACTGCCGTCAGCCCGTAGGGGGTGCCGCGCCCGGTGGTAAACACCTGAAGGGTAATGCCGGAGGCGAGCTGCTGCGTGCCGCAGACAAAATCACTGGCGGGCGTGGCGGCAAAGATCAGCCCGCGCCGGGTCGGCCGCTGGCCGGGTGACAGCACCTCGGCAATCGCGCTGCGGCCCGATTTGGCAATCGACCCCAGCGCCTTTTCCACCACATTCGCCAGGCCGCCTTTTTTATTGCCGGGAGACGGGTTGGCGCTGCGGTCGGTCTGCCCCTGTTCGAGGTAATTATCGTACCAGGCCATCTCCTCCAGCAGCCGCCTGCCGACCTGCTCATCCGCCGCGCGCGGCGTCAGCAGGTGAATGGCATCCCGCACTTCGGTCACTTCTGAGAACATCACCGTTGCGCCGCAGCGCACCAGCAGGTCAGAGGCAAATCCGACTGCCGGGTTGGCGGTCACGCCGGAGAAGGCGTCGCTGCCGCCGCACTGCATTCCCACCACCAGTGATGAGACCGGGCAGGGCTGGCGGCGGCGGCGGTTCAGCCGTTGCAGGTGGCGGTCGGCGGTCTGCAAAATGTCATCCACCATCGCACCGAAGCCGACATGTTGTTCATCCTGCAACCGCACCACGCTGGCGGCGTCCAACGACAGCGGCTGCACATCCGGCGTGCCGGTCAGCAGCCGCTCCGGTTGCAGCTTCTCACAGCCCAGGCCGACCACCAGGATCTCGCCGCCGAAATTGGGGTTCAGGGCGATGTTGTGGATGGTGCGGATCGGGATCACCGCCGCCGGGGCGTTGATCGCCACGCCGCAGCCGTAGAGGTGGTTCAGCGCCACCACGCCGTCAACGTTCGGGTAGCGCGGCAGCAGATCGCGCTCAATCAGTTTCACCACATGGTCTACCACCCCGGCCACGCAGTGCACGCTGGTGGTGATCCCCAGCAGGTTTTTGGTGCCGGCGCTGCCGTCCTCATTCAGGTAGCCGTCGAAGGTGTAGCCCTCCAGCGGCGGCAGCGGGGCAGGGACGCGGGTCGCCAGCGGCAGGCTCTCCAGCGGCGGCGCGGTGGGCAGCGTCACCAGGGATTCATCAATCCAGCTGCCCTGCGCGATGTCGCGTTCGGCATAGCCGATGATTTCGCCGTAACGCACAATCGCGCCCCCGGCGGGGATAGCGCAGAGTGCCACTTTATGCCCCTGCGGGACGTGCTCGGTCAGCGTCAGCCCATCGGCGAAGCGTGTCCCGGCTTTGAGGCCCAGATCGTTGACCACAATCGCCACGTTATCGTCTTCATGCACTTTGATATAGAGCGGCTGGCCGGAGGAGGCGGGGGGCGTAAGCATGGTGACATCCTTATGTTGCTGATGACCGGTTAAAAGAGTCGGCGGCCGCAGCGGGCCGCGCCAGTCAGCAGTATACGGGAGCCTTAGCAGCCTAATCATTATGCGGATGACCGAACCCCGCGCCGCTTTTCCCCCGGTTTCTGGGCAGGCGACCAACCGGGCGTGAAGGCCATCACGCCGCGGCCGCGCCGCCTTTCGTGAACTGCGGCGCAGTCTCTTGGGCAGATGCCACAACCCCGCCGGTTAATTCGTGCCAATCCTGTTCTTTTGTCCAATGTGTAACGCCGGGGCGCTTCTTATACTTTTTGCTGTTTGTCGCCGCTGACCACGGCAGCCCGGCCTGAACGGCCGCCTGGCCCCGGCTTCTGCATAACAATAATGACGTTCCGGCAGCCGCCGTTCCCGGCCTGCCGGCCCGATGGACAAGGAGGATTCACCGCATGAGCCATAACGCCCCACACGTCGCCCCACTCTCCGGCACCGCCTCACGCCCCGACACCTCAGCCCCCCGGATCACCACCATGCGGGTGATCCCGGTGGCCGGCCATGACAGTATGCTGCTTAACCTGAGCGGGGCGCATGCGCCGTTCTTCACCCGCAACATTGTGGTGCTGGAAGATAACGCCGGGCGCACCGGCGTGGGCGAGATCCCCGGCGGCGAGGCGATCCGCCGCACGCTGGAGGAGGCGCAACCGCTGGTGCTCGGCCGGACGCTGGGCGAGTATAAAAATGTGATGAATGCGGTGCGCCACCGGTTCGCTGACCGCGACGCCGCCGGGCGCGGCACCCAGACGTTTGACCTGCGCACCACCATCCATGTGGTGACCGGCATCGAGGCGGCAATGCTCGACCTGCTCGGGCAGTTCCTCGGCGTCAGCGTCGCCTCGCTGCTCGGCGACGGCCAGCAGCGCAGCGAAGTGGAGATGCTCGGCTACCTGTTCTACATCGGCGACCGCACCCGTACCGGGCTGCCCTACCAGAGCCAGCCGGACGATCGCTGCGACTGGTACCGCCTGCGCCACGAAGCGGCAATGGACCCGGCCGCCATTGTGCGGCTGGCCGAAGCGGCGTATGAAAAATATGGCTTCAACGATTTCAAGCTGAAGGGCGGCGTACTGGCCGGGGCGGAAGAGGCGGAGGCGGTCACGGCGCTGGCCCAGCGCTTCCCGCAGGCGCGCGTCACCCTCGACCCGAACGGGGCCTGGTCACTGGATGAGGCGATCTCCCTGGGGCGGCAACTGCGCCATGTGCTGGCCTATGCCGAAGACCCGTGCGGCGCGGAGCAGGGCTTCTCCGGCCGTGAGGTGATGGCGGAGTTCCGCCGCGCCACCGGCCTGCCGACCGCCACCAATATGATCGCCACCGACTGGCGGCAGATGGGCCACGCGCTGTCGTTGCAGTCGGTGGACATCCCGCTGGCTGACCCGCACTTCTGGACGATGCAGGGCTCGGTGCGCGTGGCGCAGCTCTGCCACGAATTCGGCCTCACCTGGGGCTCCCACTCCAATAACCACTTCGACATCTCCCTGGCGATGTTCACCCAGGTGGCCGCGGCTGCGCCGGGGCAGATCACCGCCATCGACACCCACTGGATCTGGCAGGAGGGCAACCAGCGCCTGACCCGCTCACCGCTGGCGATCCGCAACGGCAAGGTTCAGGTGCCGGAGGCACCGGGGCTGGGCGTGGAGCTGGACTGGGATCAGCTGATGAAAGCCAACGAACTCTACAACATCCACGGGCTGGGCGCGCGGGATGATGCCGCCGGGATGCAGTTCCTGATCCCCGGCTGGACTTTCGACAATAAACGCCCCTGCCTGGTGCGCTGAGCCGCCCGCAACCTCAAGGAAACTGACCATGACCGCGACTTACCCTAATCTGTTCCGCCAGAAACTGTTGCAGGGCGACACCCTGATTGGTTGCTGGTGCGCCCTCGCCAACCCCACCTCCGCCGAAGTGCTGGGGCTGGCCGGGTTTGACTGGCTGCTGCTGGACGGCGAACACGCCCCGAATGACATCACCACCTTTGTGCCGCAACTGATGGCACTGAAAGGCAGCCCGAGCGCCGCGGTGGTGCGGCCGCCCTACAACGAGCCGGTGATCATCAAACGGCTGCTGGACATCGGCTTCTACAACTTCCTGATCCCCTTTGTCGAGACGGCGGAGCAGGCGCGCAACGCGGTGGCCGCCACCCGTTACCCGCCGGCGGGCATCCGCGGCGTCTCCGTCTCCCACCGCTCCAATAACTACGGGCTGGTGCCGGAGTATTTCACCTCGATCAACGACAACATCGCGGTGATGGTGCAGATCGAAAGCCGGCCCGGCATCGACAACCTGGATGAGATCGCCGCGGTGGACGGCATCGACGGCATCTTCGTCGGCCCCAGCGATCTGGCCGCGACCCTGGGCTACCTTGGGCAGGCCAACCACCCGGAGGTGCAGGCCGCCATCCGCCACATCTTCGAGCGCGCCAAGGCGCACGGCAAACCCAGCGGCATCCTGGCGCCGGTGGAAGCGGATGCGCGCCGCTACCTGGAGATGGGCGCGACCTTTGTCGCCGTCGGCAGTGACCTCGGCATCTTCCGCGCCGCCACCGTGGCATTGTGCGACCGCTTTAAAAAATAAGTTTTCCTGCGCGCTGCGGCGCGCCCCTGTTTCCACGCGTCAGCGTGTTTTCTCAAGAGGAATGAACCATGAAGATTGGTTTTATCGGGCTGGGCATCATGGGCAAACCCATGGCCAAAAACCTGCAAAAGGCCGGTTATGAACTGGTGGTGCTGGACCACCACCCGGAAAACATCCGCGCCCTGACCGAAGGTGGCGCGGTGGAAGCCGCCACGCCGCGCGAGGTGGCGCAGCAGAGCGACATCATCATCACCATGCTGCCGAACTCGCCGCAGGTCAAAGAGGTGGTGCTCGGTAAAGAGGGCGTGATTGAAGGGGCGAAAGCGGGCACGACGCTTATCGACATGAGCTCCATCGCGCCGCTGGCCAGCCGCGAGATCGGTGAGGCGCTGGCGTCCCAGGGCGTGGCGATGCTTGACGCCCCGGTCAGCGGCGGCGAGCCGAAAGCGATTGAGGGCACGCTGTCGGTGATGGTGGGCGGGGACAAAGAGGTGTTTGACCGCTGCTACGAAGTGATGAAAGCGATGGCCGCCTCGGTGGTGCACACCGGCGACCTCGGCGCGGGCAACGTCACCAAACTCGCCAACCAGGTGATCGTGGCGCTCAACATCGCGGCGATGTCCGAAGCGCTGACGCTGGCGACCAAAGCCGGGGTCGAGCCGGATCTGGTGTTCCAGGCGATCCGCGGCGGGCTGGCGGGCAGCACGGTGCTCGACGCCAAAGCGCCGATGGTGATGGATCGTAACTTTAAACCGGGTTTCCGCATCGACCTGCATATCAAGGATCTGGCCAACGCGCTGGACACCTCGCACGAGGTAGGCGCGCCGCTGCCGCTGACCGCCGCGGTGATGGAGATGATGCAGATGCTGAAAGCGGACGGGCTGGAGAAGGCCGACCACAGTGCGCTGGCCTGCTATTATGAGAAATTAGCGAAAGCTGAAATCACCCGGTAACCGGCCCGGCCGGGGCGGCGCGCAACACGGCTGCCCGGCAGGATTCAGAGGGCAGGGCACGGCCCCTGCCGCGTTACAGGATGTTGATGAAAGGGTTATCTATGAAAATTGTCATTGCACCGGACTCCTACAAAGAGAGCCTGTCCGCGCTGGAGGTGGCGACCCAGATCGAGGCCGGTTTCCGCGAGATCTTCCCGCAGGCGGAATATGTGAAACTGCCGGTGGCGGACGGCGGCGAGGGCACGGTGGAGGCGATGGTGGCCGCCACCGGCGGGCGCATTGTGCGCGTCAGGGTCACCGGCCCGCTCGGCGACCCGATCGAGGCGTTTTACGGCCTCTCCGGTGATGAGCAGAGCGCCTTTATTGAGATGGCGGCCGCCAGCGGGCTGGAGCAGGTGCCCCCGCACCAGCGCAACCCGCTGCGCACCACGTCGTACGGCACCGGCGAGCTGATCCGCAACGCGCTGGACCACGGCGTGAAACACTGCATTATCGGCATCGGCGGCAGTGCCACCAACGACGGCGGTGCCGGCATGGCGCAGGCGCTGGGGGCAAAACTGCGTACCGCGCAGGGCGATGAGCTTGGCCACGGCGGCGCGGCGCTGGCGGAGCTGGCAAGCATTGACGTCTCTGAACTCGACCCGCGGCTGGCGCAGTGCCAGATCGAAGTCGCCTGCGACGTCACCAACCCGCTGACCGGCGAACAGGGGGCCTCGGCGATTTTCGGCCCGCAGAAAGGGGCGACGCCGGAGATGGTGACGCAGCTTGACGGCTATCTGGCGCACTACGCCGGGGTGATTAAGCGCGATCTCGGCATTGAGGTAGACACGGTGCCGGGTGCCGGGGCGGCGGGCGGCATGGGCGCGGCGCTGCTGGCGTTCTGCGGGGCCGACCTGCGGCGCGGCATTGAGATCGTCACCGAGGCGCTGGGGCTGGAGGCGCTGGTCAAAGACGCGGATCTGGTGATCACCGGCGAAGGGCGCATCGACAGCCAGACCATCCACGGCAAGGTGCCAATTGGCGTGGCAAAGGTCGCCAAGCGGTACAACAAGCCGGTGATCGGCATTGCCGGCAGCCTGACGGCGGATGTCGGCGTGGTACACCAGCACGGGCTGGACGCGGTATTCAGCGTGCTCTACACCATCTGCACCCTTGATGAGGCGCTGGAGCATGCCGGTGACAATGTGCGGATGACCGCGCGTAACATCGCGGCCACCTGGAAGCTCGCCAGCCCCGGCTGCTGATTTCTATCCCCGATGAAACATGGCCTGCCGGCTTGCCCCGGCGGGCCATTTTTTTGAAATTAAGAACGGTTGCCCTGCTGTTTCTTCCGCTTATTACCGTTTCCCCCCTCTGTACACCCCCATAACGGGCATTTTCCGCCCGGTTTTTAAGTGAATTTTGTGGCGCAGCGCAACCGGTTTACCGTACGTGCCGCCTGCGTTGTGGCTACGCTTTACAGGCGGGGCGCAGGTCAGAAACGGTCATCGCCACAGAAACGGGCACGAACGGTCAGGGAAGGGCGCGAGGGATTGTGACCGTTTACAACTTCCCGCCTGAGGTGGGGGCATCAAAAACCCCGGTTATCTGCACGCCACCACACAGATCAGAACATTAACATTTCACGCCTTTCCCCTTTTCCGTGAGCTGCATCACGTGCTGTGCCGGGCAAATGCGCACGCCCGGCGGCTTTGACCCCTCCCGCAAAATCCCATTGACCCTTTACGTATCGTAATCACATCAGCCAGGAGAAGACCCATGTTGCCTGTAGAACGCCATCGCTTTATCGCCGACCTCCTCAGCCAGCGGGGGCGGGTGCTGGTCCAGGAAGTGGCCGAGCTGTGCCGGATTTCGCTGGAGACCGCCCGACGTGACCTGACGCTGCTGGAGCGGCGCGGGGTGCTGCTGCGCAGCCACGGCGGCGCGGTCTACATCGACACCCCCACGCCGGAGAAGCGCCCGCTGTCGGGGCAGATTGAGCAGGGGGAGTCGTTCCGCCAGCGCAGCAACCAGGCACCGGAGATGAAAACCCGCATCGCCAAACGGGCGCTGGGCTTTATCGAACCAGGTGACTGTCTGCTGCTCGACAGCAGCTCCACCAGCTGGTTTCTGGCGCGGCAGATCCCGGACATCGAACTGGTGGTGCTGACCAACTCGCTGCACATCATCCAGACGCTGGCCGCCAAAGCCAATGTGCGCACCATCGGCCTCGGCGGTGAGTATTCGGCGAAGTATGAGGATTTCATCGGTGTGCTGGCCGAGCAGATGCTGAAGGAGTTTGTCATCAACAAGGTCTTTTTCTCCTGCCACGGCCTCAGCCCGGAGGGGGGCATCCGTGAGAGCAACGAACACCACGCGCGGCTGAAACAGCAGATGCTGCTCGCCTCGGAGCGCAAATTCCTGCTGGCGGACGCCACAAAATTTGGCCGCCGCTCGTTCGCCCGCATCTGCCACTACCGGGAGATCGACACCCTGATCACCGACCGGCTGGACGATGAGGAGTTCCGGCAGGAGCTGGCCTGGAACAACGTGGATGTGATTGAGGTGGCCCCGGCCGCCCAGCGCCGCCGGGGCGGCTAACCGTAACCCACTGATCGCAACGGGTGGCGTCCGGCCACCGCTTATGGAGAGAACATCATGAAAAAATCGGTACTGGCCTGTCTGTTTGCTTCGGCGCTGCTCTCTGTGTCGGCGCACGGCGCGGAGAAGATCCGCATGGGCGTGGTGGTGAAGATTGGCGGCATCCCGTGGTTTAACGCCATGGAGGCGGGCATCAAAAGCGAGGCGGCCAAACGCGGCATCGACGCCTGGCAGGTCGGGCCGACCGCCGCCGACCCGGCGTTGCAGGTGCGGGCGATTGAAGACCTGATCGCGCAGAAAGTGGATGTGATAGGCGTGGTGCCGAACGACGCCAAAGTGCTGGAGCCGGTGCTGAAACGGGCGCAGGCGGCGGGCATCAAGGTGATTGTGCATGAGTCGCCGGGGCAGAAATTTGCCGACTGGGATTTCGAGCTGGTGGACGCCAAAGACCACGGCATCAACCACATGAAGGCGCTGGCCGCCTGCATGAAAGAGCAGGGCAAATATGCGGTCTACGTCGGCAGCCTCACGGTGCCGCTGCACAACCTCTGGGCGGACTCCGCCATCGACTACCAGAAAGCGCACTACCCGAAAATGGAGATGGTGGCGGACAAGTTCGGCGTGGCCGAATCGCTGGATGACACCATGCGCACCACCAATGACCTGATGGCCAAATACCCGGATCTGAAAGGGGTGGTGGCCTTTGGTTCCCAGGGGCCGATTGGTGCCGGGCGCGCGGTGATGAACCGCGGCAAAACCAACGACATCTGCGTCATCGGGCCGTTCAGCCCCGGCCAGGGGGCATCGCTGGTGAACCGTGGCGCGATCAAGGGCGGCTACATCTGGAACCCGATGGTCGCCGGGGAGGTGTTTGTGCGGGTAGCGGACATGCTGGAGAAAGGCGAGAAGATCACCGACGGCATGACCATCGAGGGCATGGGCAAAGTGAAAGTGGATGAAGCCAACCACACCATTCTGGGCAATGCGACCGAAAGCCTGGACAAAGCCAACCTGCCGAAACTGGTCAAAATGGGGCTGTAATCATGGCAATTGCTGAGACTCTCCCGGCCGGTGCGCCTGCCGCACCGCCCGGCACCCAGCCGCTTATCGACGTGCAGCAGCTGTCGATGACCTTTGGCGGCCAGCGGGCGTTGAATGAGATCGCCCTGACGCTGATGCCGGGCGAGGTGCACTGCCTCGCCGGCACCAACGGCTGCGGCAAAAGCACGCTGATCAAGGTGATCTCCGGCGTCTACCAGCCGGACGCCGGTTGCCGCATCACCCTCAATGGGGAGACGTTCCGCCGCCTGACGCCGGACCAGGCCCGCGCCTTCGGCATCCAGGTGATCTACCAGGATTTGTCGCTGTTCCCCAACCTGACGGTGGCGGAGAACATCGCCTTTGAGCACAACCTGCACGGCCTGTTCGGCTGGTTCCGCCCGGCGCGGCTGCGCGCCACGGCGGAACGCATCCTGGCGGAGCTGAACTTCTCGCTCGACCCGGACAGCCTGGTCTCTGAGCTGCCGATCGCCCAGCGCCAGCAGGTGGCGATCTGCCGGGCGCTGGTGGCGGAGGCGCGGCTGGTGATCATGGATGAGCCGACCGCCTCACTGACCCGCACCGAGGTGAACCAGTTATTGCGCACCGTGCACTACCTGAAAAGCCGCGGCATCAGCGTGGTGTTCGTCAGCCACCGGCTCGACGAGGTGCTGGAGATCTCCGACCGGGTGACGGTGATCCGCGACGGCAGGAAAGTCGGCACCTTCCCGGCGGCGGAGGTGACCAGCCAGCGCCTCACGGAGCTGATGACCGGCCTGACCCTCGACTACAAGCTGAAAGGGGCGAACCGCCACGCCGGGCGCATCATGCTGGAGGTGGAAAAGCTCAGCCGCGCCGGGCAGTACCAGGATGTCAGCTTCAAACTCCACCAGGGCGAAGTGCTGGGGCTGTGCGGGCTGCTCGGCTCCGGGCGCACCGAGCTGGCGCTGAGCCTGTTCGGCATGACCCGGCCCGACAGCGGCAAACTCTACCTCGACAGCAAACCGGTGCGCTTCCGCAGCCATGAAGACGCCATCAAAGCGGGCATCGGCTACGTCTCCGAAGACCGGCTGACGCTGGGGCTGGTGCTGCAACAGTCAGTGGCGGACAACACCGTGCTGGCGATCCTCGACCAGCTGCGCGGCCGCTTCCACCTGATCGACGAGTACCGCAAAAACAAACTGATCCTGCAATGGATCGAGAAGCTGGGGGTAAAAGTCGGCAACCCGGATCAGGCGATCTCCACGCTCTCCGGCGGCAACCAGCAGAAGATCGTACTCGCGAAGTGGGTACTCACCCAACCGAAAATCCTGATCCTCGACTCGCCCACCGTCGGGGTGGACGTCGGGGCCAAAGCCAGCATCTACGCGCTGATCCACCAACTGGCGGACGAGGGCATCTCGGTGCTGCTGATCTCCGACGAAGTGCCGGAAGTCTACTTCAACTGCGACCGGGTGCTGCACGTCAGCGAGGGGCGCATCCTCGGCGAATACCTGCCGCAGAACATCAGCCAGCAACAGCTTGCGGAGGCGGTCAATGCTTGATGTTAACTCCCCGTTACCGGTGAAAAACTCACCGGACAAGAAAACGGCCCCGGCCAGGAAAACCGCAGCCAATCCGCTGCGCCGCCTGCTGCCGCGCCATAACGAGGGCTACCTCGCCTGGGTGCTGGTGGTGGTCATCGTGACCTTTTCGCTGCTCAGCGACCAGTTCCTGACGCTGCAAAACCTGCTCGACCTCAGCGAGAGTTACGCGGTGAGCGGCATCTTCGCCCTCGGGCTGTTTGTGGTGCTGGTGACCGGCGGCATCGACATCTCGTTCGCGGCGGTGGCCTCGGTGGTGCAATACCTGATCGCCACCCTGGCGATGAGCTATGGCCTCTCAAACCCGGCGCTGAGCATCGCGCTCGGCGTGGCGGCCGGGGCGCTGCTCGGCATGTTCAACGCCCTGCTGATCTACGGCCTGCGCATCGTCTCGATCATCGTCACCATCAGTATGCAGGCGCTGCTGTTCGGCATGCTGATGTGGCTGACCAACGGCCGCAGCCTCTACGACCTGCCCGAATGGTGGACGATGCCGCTGCAGGTGCTGCCGTTCAGTGCCGGCGGCCAGACCTACCAGATCGGCCTGCCGCTGCTGGTGATGCTGGCGGTGGCGCTGTTTACCTGGCTCCTGCTCAACCGCACCCACCTCGGCCGCCAGCTGTTCGCCATGGGCGGCGATCAGGAGTCGGCGCGGCGCATCGGCATCCGCGTCGGGCTGCTGCACCTGTTCGCCTACGGCTACCTCGGCGCGATGGCGGCGCTGGGCGGGCTGGTGCAGGTCTACCGCGTCGGTGAGGTGGTGCCGAATGCGCTGGTCGGCGGCGAGCTGGATGTGCTGGCGGCGGCGGTGCTCGGCGGGGCGAGCCTCAACGGCGGCAAGGGCAGCGTGGTCGGCACGCTGATGGGCGTCTTCCTGATCGGCATGCTGAAAAACGGCCTGAACCTGATCGGCGTCTCCAACTACTTCATGAATGTGGTGATCGGCATCGTGATTGTCGCCGCCATCACCGTGACCCACTACAAAAAGCGCAAAGAGACCGACGTCGGCTTTGTGTAACGCCATCCCCGGAGGGGCTATGTTCAAACAGATCAACAAGGTGGACAGCACCACCCGCAGCCTGCTGGCGCTGCTGGTGCTGGTGGTGGCCGGGTTCAGCCTGGCGCTGCCGGGGCAGTTCTTCAACGGCGGCACCTTTATGAGCGTGGCGTTCCAGCTGCCGGAGCTGGGGCTGCTGACGCTGGCGATGTTCATCCCGATCCTCAGCGGCGGCCTGAACCTCTGCATCATCGCCACCGCCAACCTCACCAGTCTGCTGATGGCCTGGGTGTTCCTGACCTGGCTGCCGCCGGAAGCGGGGCTGGCGATGCAGGCGCTGTGGCTGGTGGTGGCGCTGGCCGGGGCGATGCTGCTGGCGGCGCTGATCGGCCTCTTCACCGGCGCGCTGGTGGCTTACATCGGCGCGCACCCGATTCTGGTGACCCTCGCCACCATGACCATGGTCAACGGCCTCGGCATCTACCTGACACGCGGCGCGGCCCTGAGCGGGATGCCGGAAATTGTGCGCTTTATCGGCGCGGAAACCGTGCTGGGAATGCCGGTGCCGCTGATCATCTTCCTGGTCACCGCCGCGCTGCTGGCGCTGTTCCTGGAGAAAACCCGGCTCGGCAAAACCATCTACATGAGCGGCAGCAACATCAACGCCACCCACTTCAGCGGCGTGAACACCCACCGGGTGCTGATGGCGATCTACATGATCTCCAGCCTGCTCTGCGTGATCGCCGGGCTGGTGATGATGGCACGCTTTAACTCCGCCCGCATGGGCTACGGCGACTCCTACCTGCTGCTGACGGTACTGGCGATCATCCTCGGCGGCACCGATCCGTTCGGCGGCTTCGGCCGCGTCAGCGGGGTGGTGCTGGCGCTGATCGTGTTACAGGTGATCGCCACCGGCCTCAACCTGCTTAACGTCAGCCCGCATTTCAGCCTGGCGATGTGGGGCGCGGTACTGATCCTGGTGCTGGCGGGCAAATTCTTCCGCCAGCACTACCTGCAACGGCGGGCGGTGCGCCGCAGCGCCGCGCAGGCCCGGCGCTGACCCTTTACCTTTCACCTTATCCTTTACCCCTGGGGACATTGATCATGGAATACAAAATTTCGCCCTCACTGATGTGCATGAACCTGATGGAGATCCGCCAGCAGCTTGAGGTGCTCAACCGCCGTGCCGACATGCTGCACATCGACATCATGGACGGCCACTACGTGAAGAACATCACCCTGTCGCCGTTCTTCATCCAGCAGATCCGCCCGCACACCCCGCTGGTGCTGGATGTCCACCTGATGGTGGAAAACCCCACCGATTTCATCCAGCCGATCGCCGAGGCCGGGGCGGACTTCATCTGCCCCCATGCCGAAACCATCAACCGCGACGCCTTCCGGGTGATCAACCAGATCCGCACGCTGGGCAAGCAGGTCGGCGTGGTGCTGAACCCGGCGACACCGGTGGAGTACCTGCGCCACTACATCCACCTGCTGGATAAGATCACCGTGATGACGGTCGACCCGGGCTACGCCGGGCAACCCTTTATCCCGGAGATGCTGGAGAAGATCCGCCAGTTGCGTGACCTGAAACGGGAGCACGGCTACCGCTACCTGATCGAGATCGACGGCTCCTGCAACACCGGCACCTACCACGACCTGATGGCCGCCGGGGCGGAGGTGTTGATCGTCGGCAGCTCCGGCCTGTTCAACCTCGACAGCGACCTGGACGCGGCCTGGGACAAAATGCTCGATCACATGCGCCGGGCGGCGTAAACGCGGAGAAGCGTATGCAGCAATTTCTTGGGGTCGACATCGGCGGTACGCACACCCGGCTGATTATTATGGATTCACAGCAGCAGTTCAGCGGCTACCGCAAGGTGAAAACCGCGGACTGGGCGCAGCAGCCGCAGCCGTTACAGGGGCTGACTGAGCTTATCGGTGCCGCGCTGCCCGCCCTGGGTGACACGCGGGTGATGCTCGGCCTGCCGGGCATCCTGTCACGCGACCGGGCGCGGGTGCTGTCACTGCCGTTTATCCCGGCGCTGGACAACCAGCCGGTGGCGGCGCAGCTGGCGCAGGCGCTGGGGGTGGAGGTGCGCATGGACAAGGACGTCAACCACCTGATGTGGTGGGACTTAACCCGCCTGCCGCAGCTGCCGCGCGTGGCGGCCGGGGTTTACCTCGGCACCGGCATGGGCAACAGCCTGTGGCTGGACGGCGCGTTCTACCACGGCGCGCACGGGGCGGCGGGCGAGCTGGGCCATATTCCCTGGCCGGGGCTGGAGACGGCGTGCCGCTGCGGCAAACACGGCTGCGTCGAGAGCGTCACTGCCGGGCACTGGCTGGCGGCGTGGACTGCGGCGCGCGCCCCTGAGACGGCCATCGGCGCGCTGTTTGCGACGCTGGGCGAACACCCCGATTTGCAGGCGTTTATCACCCGGCTGGCGCAGGCGATCGCCACCGAGATGAATATCTTTGACCCGGAGCACCTGGTGCTGGGCGGCGGCGTGCTGGCGATGCCGGGCTTCCCGCAGGCGTCGCTGGTGGCGCAGATCCGCGCCCACCTGCGCGCGCCGCAACCGGCGGCGGGGCTGGCGATCACCTTCAGCGACGTCACCGACGAGACCGGCTGCCGCGGTGCCTGTCTGGCGGCCGCGCGCGATCTGGCTTTTTCCGGCAGCAGGAGGCAGGCATGAGCAACAAAGTATGCGTTTTTGGGTCATTTAACCTGGATATCGTCGCCGGGATGGCGCGTTTCCCGCAGCCGGGCGAATCCCTGATTGCGCGCACCAGCATGATGGGCGCAGGCGGCAAAGGGGCCAACCAGGCGATTGCGGCGCTTAAGGCCGGGGCGCGGGTGCACTACATCGGCAAGGTGGGGCGGGATGATTTCGGCCAGTTTGCCCGCCGCCACCTCGACAGCGCCGGGTTTGACGCCGTGACGCTGTTTTCCACCGGCGAGCGTCCCACCGGCAACGCACTGATCTACGTGGCGGGGGAGGATGCGGAAAACATGATTGCGGTTGACCCCGGCGCGAACCTCACGGTCACCGATCAGGAGATCGACCAGTGCCGCCCGGCGATTGCGGCGGCGGATATTCTGCTGACCCAGCTCGAAAATAACCTCTCGGCGGTGACGCGGGCGATCGCGCTGGCGCGGGAAGCGGGCACCCCGGTGATCCTCAACCCGGCCCCGTTCCAGCCGGTGCCGGACACGCTGTTGCCGCAGCTCTTCCTGCTGACGCCGAATGCCACCGAGTGCTCGCTGCTCAGCGGCGTGACGGTCACGGATGTGCCCTCTGCCCGGCAGGCGGCGGAGGTACTGCACCGCAAAGGCGTCGCGGCGCTGATTATCACCCTCGGCACCCAGGGGGCGCTGCTCTCCATGAACGGCGAGACCACGCTGATCCCCGCCTGCCGTGCCACCCCGGTAGACACCACCGGCGCGGGGGATGCGTTTAACGGGGCGCTGGCGGCACGGCTGGCCGCCGGGGCGACGCTGATTCAGGCGGCGCGCTTCGCCTCCGCCTATGCGGCGGTCTGCGTGGAGCGGCCGGGCGCGGCCGCCTCGATGCCGGAGTACGCCGAGGCGCTGGCGCGCCAGCAGGCGTGCGCCTGAGGGGTTATTTCAGCCAGCCCTGCTGCTGGGCGGCGTGCAGATGGGTTTCCAGGTGACGCCACAGCTCCGGGTGGACGTCACCGATAAAGGCGTTGCGGCTCAGCACCTGCTCCAGCCGCACGCCGTTCTCTACCCAGCTCTGCCCCTGGTTGTTCAGGTTCATGATCACCGGCAGCACCCGGTCGATCAGCAGCGCAAAGCGCGCTTCCGCCGTCTCGCCCGCCTCATACTCATGCCACAGCGCCAGGAACCGGCTGTGCTGCGGCTCCGGCAGCAGGCCGAATAAACGCACGGCAGCGGCCTGCTCTTTCTCTTTCACCGCGGCGCGCCCGGCGAGGTCATACACCAGCACATCCCCGGCGTCGATCTCCACGATGTCATGCAGCAGCGCCATCTGAATCACTTTTTGCAGGTCGACCGCTTCCCCGGCGTAGGGGGCGAGGCTCATCGCCGCCACTGCAAAGTGCCAGCTGTGTTCGGCGGAGTTCTCCTGCCGGGTGGTGCCGAGCACTTTGGTGCGGCGCTCCACGGTTTTGAGCTTGTCGATCTCCATCAGGAAATGGAACACCTCGGTCATGGAACCAAAATCAAGGGCAGGGGATAGCAACGACATGGCGACTCCTGGGAAAACAGTGAAAAGTGATTATTCCGTTAACAGCGAGTATTTCGTTAACGGCGTGTTATGACAAGGTTTCGCCGTTTATTTTTAGCGTACACGTGTACACTGAAACCATTCTCAGCTAGGCTACGCCTGTTACTGGATAAGGTCGGTTGTTAAATTTATGCTGAGAGGAACCGCAACACGATGACGGATACCGTTACCCGCGAGAAGCCTGCCGCGTACCCGTGGGCGGAGGAGATTGCCAACAGCATCAGCCACGGCGTCGGCCTGCTGCTGGGCATTATCGGCACCATTATGCTGCTGGCCAAAGGGTGGGGCGCGGGGGTCACGGCGGCGGCCCTGATCAGTTACGGCGTGTACGGCGGCAGCATGGTGCTGCTCTACCTGGCCTCGACCCTCTACCATGCGATGCCGCAGCCGCGCGCCAAATACTGGCTGAAGAAGATTGACCACTGCGCCATCTACCTGCTGATCGCCGGCACCTACACGCCGTTCCTGCTGGTGGGGCTGAACTCGCCGCTGGCGCAAGGGCTGATGGCGGTGATCTGGGCGCTGGCGCTGATTGGCGTGCTGTTCAAACTCGCCTTTGCCCACCGTTTTGAAAAGCTGTCACTGATCACCTACCTGCTGATGGGCTGGCTCTCGCTGATCGTTGTCTACCAGCTGGCAGTCACCCTGCCCTGGGCGGCGGTGGCGCTGCTGGCGCTCGGCGGGGTGGTCTACAGCCTGGGGGTGATCTTCTACGCCTCGGAGCGCTGGCGCTTCGGCCACGCCATCTGGCACCTGTTTGTGCTGGGCGGCAGCCTCTGCCACTTTCTGGCGATCTATCTTTACGTCTGATAAGACGCACGTGTGATGAAAAGCGCGCATAAAAAACGGAACCCTCGGGTTCCGTTTTTTTTCAGCGCAGGACGCTTATTTCTCTTCCACCAACGAATAGGGCAGCGGCTGGATCGCCAGGGTGCCGCTGGTCTCTTCCCGCACGCGGAACACACTGTCGGGGGCGAGATCGTTGTTCATCACCACCTGCACCCAGAGGGTGCCGTCGCTGAGCTGCACTGCCGCCAGCACCGTGCCGGTGCGCCGCCAGTTTTCGCCCATCTGCATCTCCAGGTCTTCCCCCGCCGCCGGCACCCGCGCCGCCTGGCCGGCCAGCCAGTAGAGAGCGCGCTTGTTGGCCCCGCGGTATTTGGCGCGCGCCACCATCTCCTGCCCGGCATAGCAGCCTTTGCTGAAGCTGATGCCCGCCGGCAGCGCCTGAAGGTTGGTCGCCTGCGGGATAAACTGCGCGCTGTTGGCGCTGTCGATCACCGGGTAACCGGCTTCGATGTCCAGCGCCAGCCACTGCTCGCTGTCGTTGAGCTGCGCCTGCCCGCCCAGCTTCTCTACCAGCGCCGCGGCTTTCTCCGGCGTGGTCACCAGCAGGTAGCGCTCGGCCGGCAGGGCGAAATAGAGCAGCGTCGAGTCACCGGCCTGCACCACCGGCTGCTGCGCCGTCGGAAGCTGGTCAAACACCCCGGCCAGCGCGGCGCGCGCCTGGAAACCGGCCACGCCCAGCAGCGCCGCCTGATCCCCGGCGGCAAAGGTCACTTTGGAGAACACCGCATACTTCTTGATTTCAGCGAGCTGGCTGTCACGCACGCTGCGGCGCTCCAGATAGGCCCAGCCGTCGCCGTGCGGGAAGAGGCGCAGGTTACTCCACATTTTGCCTTTGGCGTCACAGTGGGCGCACAGCACATGCTGGTCAGCGCCCAGCGACGCCAGATCGGCCGTGACCTGGCCTTGCAGGTAACTGACCGTGTCAGCGCCGGTGACCGTCACCAGCGCCCACGCCTCCAGCGAGATCAGGGTCAGGGGCAGATGGGAAGACGCGGACGGTTTTTGCGGGGGAAACGGGGTGGTATACGCCATATAAGGTTCCTGCCAGTAGAGGGGCCATAAGGGTTTGCCTTAATGGTAAAAGAGGTGCCGGGGATTGCAACAGGTATTCGTGGCATCGGCCGCGCAGAAGGATGCACACCGCCGCCGCCGGCTCTTTTTTCGGCATGTGCCGAATTGCCACGCCGGAGTGCGTGCAGAATGTTAAAATCAATTTACAATGATGAACTTCCCCTGACAGAAAAAAGGCCGGTAAAACACATGGATATTAATAATAGGGCGCGCATCCACTGGGCATGCCGCCGCGGTATGCGTGAGCTGGATATCGCCATCATGCCGTTCTTTGAACATGAATATGACACCCTGAACGACACGGATAAGCAGCTGTTCGTCCGCCTGCTGGAGAACGACGACCCGGATCTGTTCAACTGGCTGATGAATCACGGCGCGCCGCAGGACAGCGAATTGCAGCGCATGGTTACCCTGATTCAGACGCGAAATAAAGACCGTGGCCCAGTGGCGATGTGATGTCCGCGTCTCCTGGCGTACCCAGCTCTTCTCCCTGTTCCTGCATGGCGGGCTGATCCTGCTGGTGCTGCTGGCCCCGTGGCCGGAGGGCTACCTGCTGGTGTGGCTGTCGCTGGTGGTGCTGCTGGTGTTCCAGTGCATCCGCAGCCAGAAAAACATCTCCGCGCGGCACGGGGAGCTGGTGTTCCTCTCGCCGGGGCAGTTGCGCTGGAAACAGCGTGAGTGGCAACTGGTGCGCGCGCCGTGGCAGCTGCGCAGCGGCATGATCCTGACGCTGCAACCGCTGCCCAACGGCACGCGGCAGCCGTTCTGGCAGCGCCGCCGCCGGCGTCTCTGGCTCGCCTCTGACGCCATGACGCCGGCGGCGTGGCGCAGCCTCTGCCTTTATGCGCGCCAGCCGGGCGCCTCGCCCGGCGCGGGCCACGGCAGCGCCTGACGGGCGTTACAGCAGCGGGGCCATCTCTTCGAGGATCTGCTCGCACCACTGCTGGATGCGCTCATCGCTCAGGTCGTACTGGTTGACCTCATCCAGCGCCAGCCCGACAAAGTGTTTGCCGTCCGGGGTGACCGCTTTGGGGCTGGTGAACTCAAAGCCGTCGGTGGGCCAGTAGCCGATAAAATGCACGCCTTTCGGCTTCAGCTGGTCATACAGCAGGCCGAGGGCGTCGAGGAACCATTCGCCATAGCCGAGCTGGTCGCCCATGCCGTACATCGCCACAATCTTGCCTTTCAGGCTCAGCGTGACCAGCTGGTTCCAGACCGCCTCCCAGTCCTCCTGGATCTCGCCGAAATCCCAGGTGGGGATGCCGAGGATCAATACCGGGTACTCTTCCATCAGTTTGGGGTCGGCATCGCGCAGGTTGTGCAGGTCAACCAGCTCCTCGCCCAGGATGTCGCGGATTTTTTCTGCTGCCATTTCGGTGTAACAGGTGCTTGAACCGTAAAACAGACCAATCTTCATCTTTATGTTGCCATTTGGTTACTGAATTGCAGATAAGGTGAGTGTATCAGATTTGGCCCACGCTTTTGCGCGCTGATAAGGCATAATGGCGGGCGAATTTACCTCATCCCGGGAGCCAGCGTGACAGAGCATGAGCACGATCACAGCCTGATTGAACAGTTCCTTGATGCCCTCTGGCTGGAGCGCAATCTGGCACAGAACACCCTCGATTCCTACCGGCTGGATTTACAGGCGCTGGCGGCCTGGCTGCACCACCATCAGGCCACACTGCTGACCGCCGACGCCCCGGCGCTGCAGGCGTTTCTGGCCGAACGGGTCGAGGGCGGCTACAAGGCCAGCAGCTCGGCGCGCCTGCTCAGCGCCATGCGCCGCCTGTTCCAGTACCTCTACCGCGAAAAGCAGCGCAGCGATGACCCGACGGCGCTGCTCTCGTCGCCGAAGCTGCCGCAGCGGCTGCCGAAAGACCTCAGCGAGGCGCAGATCGAGGCGCTGTTGCAGGCCCCCAGCACCGAAAACCCGCTGGAGTTGCGTGACAAGGCGATGCTGGAGCTGCTCTACGCCACCGGGCTGCGCGTCTCGGAGCTGGTGGGGCTGACGCTGAGCGACGTCAGTTTACGGCAGGGCGTGGTGCGGGTGATCGGCAAAGGCAATAAAGAGCGGCTGGTGCCGCTGGGCGAGGAGGCGATCCACTGGCTGGAAACTTACCTGGAGTTCGGCCGCGGCTGGCTGCTCAACGGCCAGGCCCTCGACATCCTGTTCCCCAGCAACCGCAGCCAGAAAATGACGCGCCAGACCTTCTGGCATCGCATCAAGCACTATGCGATCCTTGCCGGCATTGACAGCGAGCGGCTGTCGCCCCATGTGTTGCGCCACGCCTTCGCCACCCATCTGCTGAACCACGGCGCGGATCTGCGGGTCGTACAGATGTTGCTGGGCCACAGCGACCTCTCGACCACCCAGATTTACACCCACGTGGCGACGGAACGGCTGAAACAGCTGCACCAACAGCATCACCCCCGCGCCTGAGTGCCGGGTGAACTCTTCAGACTTACGCACAAGGAACAGACCATGAAAAACCGTTTTGTGTCGCTGGCGCTGCTGACCGCCGTGCTGTGCGGCACCGCGCAGGCGGACGACGCCGCCATTAAAGCCAGCCTGAAAGGGCTGGGCGTGCAGCATGTTGAGATCCTGCCTGCGCCGGTGGCCGGGCTGAAAACCGTGCTCACGGAAAACGGCGTGCTCTACACCACCGACGACGGCCGTTACATGGTGCAGGGGCCGCTGTATGACGTCAGCGGCAAGCAGCCGGTGAACACCACCAACCGCCTGCTGCTGGACAAGCTGAACAAACTTGAGCCGGAGATGATCGTCTACAAGGCGGCGCACCAGAAACATGTGATTACGGTGTTCACCGACATCACCTGCGGCTACTGCCACAAACTGCATGAGCAGATGAAAGAGTACAACGATCTGGGCATCACCGTGCGCTATCTGGCGTTCCCGCGCCAGGGGCTGGAGTCGGTGACTGAGAAGCAGATGCAGGCCATCTGGTGCGTGGCTGACCGCAACAACGCCTTTGATGAGGCGATGCGCGGTGAGAAAGTCTCCCCGGCCACCTGCAACACCGACATCGCCCGCCACTTCGAGCTGGGCGTGCAGTTCGGCGTCTCCGGCACCCCGGCCATCGTGCTGGAAAACGGCAGCATGGTGCCCGGCTACCAGCCGCCGAAAGAGATGGCGGCGATGCTGGATGCCCAGAAATCCGCACAAAATTAAAGAACGGTGGTAAGCCCTGAGTGATCATGCAAACAACCCTCCGCCGCCGCGAGGCGGCCCCCGCCGACGGCCTGCCC
The DNA here is from genome assembly GCF_002858715.1 of Chimaeribacter coloradensis. GTDB lineage: Bacteria > Pseudomonadota > Gammaproteobacteria > Enterobacterales > Enterobacteriaceae > Chimaeribacter > Chimaeribacter coloradensis. The sequence goes on from NZ_PJZH01000018.1 coordinate 43,026, forward strand.
GCCGACATTAACCCGCTGCTGCGCCGCCTCTATGCGGCACGCGGCGTCCGTGCGCCCCAGGAGCTGGAGCGCGGCGTGCGCGGCCTGCTCAGCTACCAGCAACTCAGCGGCATTGACCGGGCGGTCGCGCTGCTGCAACAGGCACTGGCTGAGCGGCGGCGCATCATGGTGGTCGGGGATTTCGACGCCGACGGCGCGACCAGCACCGCGCTCACCGTGCTGGCGCTGCGCAGCATGGGCGGCAGCGAGGTGAACTACCTGGTGCCGAACCGCTTTGATGACGGCTACGGCCTCAGCCCGGAAGTGGTGGAGCAGGCGGCCGCGCGCGGCGCGGAGCTGATCCTCACCGTGGACAACGGCATCTCCTCCCATGCGGGCGTCGACCTGGCGCACCAGAAGGGGATTCAGGTGCTGGTGACGGACCACCACCTGCCGGGCGAGACGCTGCCCGCAGCGGAGGCGATCATCAACCCGAACCTGGCCGACTGCGCCTTCCCGTCCAAATCCCTGGCGGGGGTCGGCGTCGCCTTCTACCTGATGCTGGCGCTGCGCACCGCGCTGCGCGACGCGGGCTGGTTCGCCCAGCGCGGCCTGAAAGAGCCGAACCTGGCGGAGCTGCTCGACCTGGTGGCGCTCGGCACAGTGGCGGACGTGGTGCCGCTGGATGCCAACAACCGCATCCTGGTGTTCCAGGGGCTGAACCGCATCCGCGCCGGCAAATGCCGCCCCGGCATCCGCGCGCTGCTGGAGGTCTCCGGGCGCGAGGCACGCACGCTGGCGGCCAGCGACCTCGGCTTCGGCCTCGGGCCGCGGCTCAACGCCGCCGGGCGGCTGGATGATATGTCGATCGGCGTGGCGCTGCTGCTGAGTGATGACATCGGCCAGGCGCGCGCGCTGGCCAGCGATCTCGACGCGCTGAACCAGACGCGCCGCGAGATTGAACAGGGGATGCAGGCGGAAGCGCTGGTGCTCTGCGACCAGCTGGAGCGCACCACCACCGAGCTGCCTTACGGGCTGGCGATGTATCACCCGGAGTGGCACCAGGGCGTGGTCGGCATTCTCGCCTCACGCATCAAAGAGCGCTTCAACCGGCCGGTGATCGCCTTCGCCCCGGCGGGCGAAGGGGTGCTGAAAGGCTCGGGCCGCTCGATCGCCGGGCTGCACATGCGTGACGCGCTGGAGCGGCTCGACACCCTGCACCCCGGCCTGATGATCAAGTTCGGCGGCCACGCGATGGCGGCCGGGCTGTCGCTGGAGGAGGCGCAGTTTGAGCGCTTCCGCGACTGCTTTGCCGAGCTGGTGGGTGACTGGCTCGACCCGGCCCAGCTCGAAGGGGTGATCTGGTCAGACGGCGAACTGGCCCCGCAGCAGATGACGCTGGAGACGGCCGAGCTGCTGCGCGAGGGCGGCCCCTGGGGGCAGGCGTTCCCGGAGCCGACCTTTGACGGCATGTTCCGCATCCTGCAACAGCGGCTGGTGGGCGAGCGCCACCTCAAGCTGATGGTGGAGCCGCTGGGCGGCGGCCCGCTGCTGGACGGCATCGCCTTCAACATCGACACCACCCTCTGGCCGGACAGCAGCGTCCGCGAAGTGCAGCTCGCGTATAAACTCGACGTCAATGAGTTCCGCGGCAACCGTAATGTGCAATTATTAATCCAGCACCTGTGGCCGCGCTGAGCGGCCGCAGGGCAGGGCCACCGGCCAGAAATCGGCGCAACTCGCTATAAACCGGCTGCCAGATCCGCTAGAATTACCGGTTCGAATGGCATTCCGTCATCTGCGACACTAACGTAAGACTTAAAAACTATGTTTGAAATTAATCCGGTAAAAAACCGTATTCAGGACCTGTCTGCACGGACAGCGGTCCTGAGGGGGTATCTTTGACTACGATGCCAAGAAAGAGCGACTGGAAGAAGTAAACGCCGAGCTGGAACAGCCCGACGTCTGGAACGAGCCTGAACGCGCGCAGGCGCTGGGCAAAGAGCGCGCCTCACTGGAAGCGATCGTCGAAACCCTCGACCAGCTGAACCAGGGGCTGGAAGATGTTTCCGGCCTGCTGGAGCTGGCGGTGGAAGCCGAGGACGAAGACACCTTCAACGAAGCCGTTGAGGAGCTGAACGGGCTGGACGGCAAGCTGCAACAGCTTGAGTTCCGCCGCATGTTCTCCGGTGAGTATGACAGCGCCGACTGTTACCTGGACATCCAGGCCGGTTCCGGCGGCACCGAAGCCCAGGACTGGGCCAGTATGCTGGTGCGTATGTACCTGCGCTGGGCCGAGGCCAAAGGCTTCAAAACCGAAATTATCGAAGAGTCCGACGGCGACGTGGCCGGGCTGAAATCCGCCACCATCAAGATCATCGGCGACTACGCCTTTGGCTGGCTGCGCACCGAGACCGGCGTCCACCGCCTGGTCCGCAAAAGCCCGTTTGACTCCGGCGGCCGCCGCCACACCTCCTTCAGCTCCGCGTTTGTCTACCCGGAAGTGAATGAGGACATCGACATCGAGATCAACCCGGCAGACCTGCGCATTGACGTCTACCGTGCCTCGGGCGCGGGCGGCCAGCACGTTAACCGGACGGAATCCGCGGTGCGTATTACCCACATTCCGACCGGCACGGTCACCCAGTGCCAGAATGACCGTTCCCAGCATAAAAACAAAGATCAAGCGATGAAGCAGATGAAGGCGAAGCTGTATGAGCTTGAGATGCAAAAGAAAAATGCTGAGAAACAGGCGATGGAAGAGAACAAGTCTGACATCGGCTGGGGCAGCCAGATCCGCTCCTATGTGCTGGATGATGCCCGCATCAAGGATCTGCGCACCGGCGTTGAAACACGTAATACCCAGGCCGTGCTGGACGGTGACCTGGACAAATTCATTGAGGCAAGTTTGAAAGCCGGGTTATAAGGAACCGAAATGTCTGAGCAACAACCCCAAGGCGCAGAGCAGGCGCAGGAACTCAACAGCGAACTCAAGGCGCGCCGCGAAAAGCTGGCCGCCCTGCGCGAAAATGGCGTGGCGTTCCCGAACGATTTCCGCCGTGACAGCACCTCCGACATCCTGCACGCTGAGTACGACAGCAAAGAGAGCGACGAGCTGGAAGCACTGGGCGTCGAAGTCACCGTCGCCGGCCGCATGATGACCCGCCGTATCATGGGCAAAGCCTCCTTCGCCACCCTGCAGGACGTCGGCGGCAAGATCCAGATCTACGTCTCGCGTGACGATCTGGCGGAAGGCGTCTACAACGAGCAGTTCAAAAAGTGGGACCTGGGCGACATCCTCGGCGCGCGCGGCAAGCTGTTCAAAACCAAAACCGGCGAACTGTCGATCCACTGCACCGAACTGCGCCTGCTGACCAAAGCCCTGCGCCCGTTGCCGGATAAGTTCCACGGCCTGGCTGACCAGGAGACCCGTTACCGTCAGCGTTACCTCGACCTGATCGCCAACGACGAGTCACGCCACACCTTCAAGGTGCGTTCGCAGATCATGTCCGGCATCCGCACCTTTATGGTGGAGCACGGCTTCATGGAAGTCGAAACGCCGATGATGCAGGTGATCCCGGGCGGCGCGTCGGCGCGTCCGTTCATCACGCACCATAACGCGCTCGACATCGACATGTACCTGCGTATCGCGCCGGAACTCTACCTGAAGCGCCTGGTGGTCGGCGGGTTCGAACGCGTGTTCGAAATCAACCGTAACTTCCGTAACGAAGGGGTCTCCCCGCGCCACAACCCTGAGTTCACCATGATGGAACTCTACATGGCGTACGCGGATTACCGTGACCTGATCGTCCTGACCGAAAACCTGTTCCGCACCCTGGCGCAGGATGTGCTGGGCACCACCGTGGTGCCGTACGGCGACCAGGAGTTCGACTTCGGCAAGCCGTTCGACAAGCTGACGATGAAAGAGGCGATCCAGAAATACCGCCCGGAAACCAACCTGGCCGACCTGGATGACTTCGACAAAGCCGTCGCCATTGCGCACTCGCTCGGTATCAAGGTTGAGAAGAGCTGGGGCCTGGGCCGCGTGGTCACGGAGATCTTCGAAGAGACCGCTGAAAGCCACCTGATCCAGCCAACCTTCATCACCGAGTACCCGGCGGAAGTGTCGCCGCTGGCGCGTCGCAACGACGAGAACCCGGAGATCACCGATCGCTTTGAGTTCTTCATCGGCGGCCGTGAAATCGGCAACGGCTTCTCTGAGCTGAACGACGCCGAAGATCAGGCGGAGCGCTTCCAGCAGCAGGTGAATGCCAAAGATGCAGGGGATGACGAAGCGATGTTCTATGACGAAGATTACGTCACCGCGCTGGAGCACGGCCTGCCGCCGACCGCCGGCCTGGGCATCGGCATCGACCGTATGGTGATGCTGTTCACCAACAGCCACACCATCCGCGACGTGATTCTGTTCCCGGCGATGCGCCCGCAGAAATAACCCGTTGTGATGTCCTGAAAGAGCGCTCCGGCGCTCTTTTTTATGCCTGTTATCCGGCGTGAGTGATGTGTTATGACCGGCCCTGATATTTTTTTATAATGTAAATGATAGGAATAACAGGGGCTTAGTGTGACGCTTGTCAGACACGTTCAGACGAGGGGCACACCATGGCAACACAACTACCGTCCGGCCTGCAGCTGGCCGCCGGCGCGATTGATGTCAACAGCTGGTACCAGCCGGCGACGCTGACCTTCAGTAACCTCGGCACCCAGCCGCTGGATCTCAATCAGGCCGAACTCTGCTTTACCGCCAACGGCAGCATCGACCAGTACGCGCCGGTCGGCGGCACCCTGATGCCCGGCAAAACGCCGGATATCTCCTTTATTGATGAATGGCCGGTGAAACACAGCCGGGTGGTGCTGGATAACGGCGGGCCGCTGCTGCTGGCACCGGGGAAGAAGGGCACGCTGGTATTCAACCTGGCGGCGACCCAGATCCCGTTTAAGGTGAGCCACTGGACGCTGACGCTGGCCTCCGGCGAGGAGAGCGGGCCGGTAATACCGGACGCGCCCGCAGAGCCGGAGGTGCAGCCCCCGGCCGATGACTTCCTGCCTGATGTGCCGGAGGAGCCGGAACTGCCGGATGAGCCAATGCCTCCGGAAGACCCTGTGCTGCCGGACGAACCTCCCGTGCCGGACGCCGCAGAGGCTGACCCGGAGCCGGAAGAGGCACCGGCCACCCCCGGCGGCACGGCGGCAGGGGCCAGCGTGGCGGTGAGCGTCAGCGCCATCTCCTCCAGCAGCTGGTACCAGAAAGTCACCTTCAGCCTGACCAACACCTGCCAACAGATGATCGACCTGGCGCAGGCGAAAATTGAGTTCCTGGCCACCGGCCACCCGGACGAATACAGCACCTTCGGCGGCACGCTCTTCTCCGGCACCGCGCCCACCGTGACCCGTGACGGCGGCTGGCCGCTGGAGAAAAACACGCTGGTGCTGCCGCAGGGCGGAAAAATGAGCCTGGCCCCCGGGGCCACCGGCACCCTGAGCTTCAGCCTCAGCGCCACACAGACGCCGGTGACCCTGGGCGATGTCTATGTCACGCTGGTCAATGACCCGGCGCGGCAGGGGGAACTGGTGATCGCCACCCCCGCCGGGCCGCTGCCCGGTTTCCCCGCGCCGCAGGTGACCCTCACCGGCCCGGACAACAGCCGCGAGACCTATACCCTGCAATGGAACAGCACGCAGCGCATCAAGAGCCTGGCCTACGGGCGCTACAGCCTGCAACTGCCGGTGCTGGAGAATCAGGAAGCGAGCCTGGCCCCGCAACAGCCGCAGCTTACGCTGACGCTCTCAGACACTAACTCGCCTTACCACCTGACGCTGGCCTACCGTGCGCCGCTGATTTTCGCCTCTGCCTCGCTGTCGCTGATGAGCAACAGCAGCGTGAAGCAGGGCAGCATCGGCATTACCCTGACCCAGGGCGGGCAGACGGTAGCAGGCGACCACCGCCTGACCTTCGGCACGCCGCTGACCCTCCATAAGCTGGCGCATCAGGTCGCCTGCCAGGTGAAGATCAGCACCACCTGCATCAATAACACCGAGTTCTCAGGCCTGACGGCGCTGACCTCCTTTATCCCGAATAAAAACAACACCCTGCCGGTGACGGTGGATTACCAGACCCGGCGGCTCAATACCGGGGCGATGATCAAGGCGACGCTTCAGGCCAGCGGGCTGCCCGCCGGCAGCCATAAACTCAATGTGTCCCTGATCAGCCCCGACGGCGCGACCCAGTACTATTTCACCCTGAACGGCAGCGGCAAGCTGGCGATCCCGTACCCGCTGGCGGCGGGGGAGTACCGCATCAGCGCGGAGAAACTGGTCTTGAACGGCCGCAGCTACCTGCCGCTGCGCGACGGCATCGTCACCGTCTCCGGCAGCAGCCATGACCTGCGGCTGGTGTTCGAACAGGGGGTGGATCTCCAGGTGCGCGGCTGGCCGGACTACCTCGCTCACGGCGGCGTCACGGTCAACGCCGAGGCCTCCGTCACCGCCTACAACGGCGTGCCGGTCAGCGCCATCTTCAAATATGACGGCTTCGACGGCGGCGGTGACCCGATTCCGGCGGCAGAAGTGGATAAAAACCGCGACGGTTATCTGGATCTTGAGAGCCTGCCGGTGCACCGCACCTGCGAGGTGGCGCGTAAAATTGCGCAGGCGGCGAACCGCCCGGTGATGCCGGTGATGGTGGTCTACACCGCCAACGCCAGCGGCGGCAGCGCCTTGCCGGACCTCCAGGATATGCAGCGGCTGCGGAACCACTTCGGCAGCTTCATCACCCAGTGCGTGGCGGCGCAGAGCCACAAAGACGCGGCGCACCCGGTGCCGGTGACCTTTGTGCTGAACCCCGATTTCCTCGGTGCGATGCAGCAGGAGCCGCACGGCTACACCGTGGTGCGGGCGCTGGGCAGCGTGAAGGTCAACAGCCAGTTGCAGATTGCGGTGCGGGATCTCCAGCCGCTGCTGAAGTTCAACATGCCGCTGTTGCCGACCTTCAGCGACGATCTGTACGGCTACCTGCAGGCGATTAACTTTATCGTGCGCCACTTCGCCCCGGATGTGCCTTTCGGCTGGCAGACCAACGTCTGGGCGACCGGCACCGCGGACTGGGTACTGCGGGAGAATGTGGATGCGCGCGCCCACGCCGACGCGGTGGTGGACTTCATCGACGAGCTGCGCGTCTACCAGGGCCAGTACGCGCCGGACTTCATCGTGTTTGATAAGTTCGAGCGTGACTGCTTCAGCCCCGACGCGCTGCCGCACTACGGCTGGAACGCCTCAAGCTGGCTCAACTACCTGAAGCTGGTGAAATACACCGCCGCCGGGCTGAACAAACCGGCGATGATCTGGCAGATCCCCGGCGGCCATATGCCGACGGAAGAGGAGGGCACCCGGCTGATCGCGAGTTCACACTTCGGCTCCGGCGGCAGCTTCTTTATGGGCGATGAACGCATCGGCCGCGACGTCTCCAGGGTCTACAGCGGGCTGCGCAACACGGCGGTTAACCCGGTGAATTACGGCGTCAGCCGGGTGGGGGAGTTCCTGCAACGTGACAACGGCTATGACTGGTCACAACAGCAGGTCTATAACCTGCCGGACTACAACATTTTCTCTATCCTCTGGGGCGGCGGGTCTACCGTCAGCATCACCACCATCCACTCCAACGGCGACGATGGCGGCTGGCTGGCAGAGAAAATGCGCGCCTACTATCAGGCCCCGTGCCGCTTCAACCGGTAAATTTTCGCCTCCGCTGAACTGACTGCTCAAAACACCGCCAATTGGCGGTGTTTTATCGCTTGTCACTCAGGCGGTTAGGGTTATAATGCCCAACGCACACCGACGCGGGTGTAGTTCAATGGTAGAACGGCAGCTTCCCAAGCTGCATACGAGGGTTCGATTCCCTTCACCCGCTCCAAAAACACCTCCAGCAACACCCTCTGACCTCCAGCAAACCCAGTTCTAGCAAAGCTTAAAAGCTGATTTTAATCCCCATTTCCCACATTGTATTTTCTTGTTATCCCCTATTACCTGGTACGTTTATCGCACCACCATGCTTCTATTCATGGCGTTTGCACGCCTGCCGGACATCCTTTCTTTTTCACCTGTTACCGGCACCTCTTCCTTCTCTTCCCCGCCCCCAAACTTGCAATCTCCGTCAATGGACTATACTGAAAACAGCATAACGTTTTGCATAACCCTGTGAGGTACATCGAATTTTTAGCGTCAGGCCACAGCCTGGCCCCATTCTCAGGCGATCTTCGCCATCAGCTAACAGGAGACAGAGTCATGACAAACCGTCCAACTCCCCCGCAACCTGAACAGCAGCAATCCGTACCGGGCACCATTTTTGATATGAAACCGACGCCGGATCACGGTGAAACCAGCTACAAAGGCTCCGGCCGGCTGACGGGCAAAAAAGCCATTATCACCGGCGGCGATTCCGGCATCGGCCGGGCGGTCGCCATTGCCTATGCCCGCGAAGGGGCCGATGTGCTGATCTCCTACCTGAATGAGCATGAAGATGCCAAAGATACCGCGCGGCTGGTGGAAGAGGCCGGGCAGAAAGCGGTGCTGGTGCCGGGTGACCTGACCGAGGCTGAACATTGCCGCGCCGTGGTCGACAAAGCCGTGGAGGAGTTCGGCCGCATCGACATCATCGTCAATAACGCCGCCTTCCAGATGGTGCGCCAGTCGCTGGATGAGATCAGCGAAGAAGAGTTCGACCGCACGATGAAAACCAACATCTATGCGATGTTCCGTATCGTGAAAGCCGCCGTGCCGCACATGCCGCAAGGCAGCTCAATCATCAGCACCACCTCTATCAACGCTGACCAGCCGAAACCGATGCTGGTGGCCTACTCCGCGACCAAGTCCGCCATCCTCAATATGTCCGGCAGCCTGGCACAGTTACTGGCTGAGAAGGGCATCCGCTCCAACACTGTCGCGCCCGGCCCGATCTGGACGCCGCTGATCCCGGCCACCATGCCCGCCGAACAGGTCAAAGAGCTGGGCAGCGCCATGCCGATCAAACGTGTCGGCCAGCCGGCTGAACTGGCTGCGCCGTATGTCATGCTGGCCAGCGACGAAGCGAGCTACATCTCCGGTGCCAACATCGCCGTCACGGGTGGTCAGCCCATCATCTGATGCCCGCAGGAGGACGCATGAAGGCTTATCCTTTATCGCTGACCCTGCCGCTCGCCACACATGCGTTTGGCGGGCATAACATCAGGGAAAGACTGGGCAAGGCAGGGCTGCCGGAAGGCCGGGTCGCTGAAACCTGGGAGGTCAGCGACGTAGACGGCATGATCGCCACCGTGAAAAACGGGGAGCTGGCAGGCATGAGCCTGCGCGAGCTTACCAAACGCTATCCCGATCACCTGGTCGCGCCGGGCTGGCGCGGCCCCCATTTTCCGCTGCTGACCAAGTTTATTGACGGCCACGGCATGTTGCCGGTGCATCTCCATGCCAATGACGAGGCAGCGGCGCGGCTGGAGTGCCAGCCCAACGGCAAAACCGAGGCGTGGCATATCCTCTGGGCCGCCGAGGGCGCGACCTGCCTGCTGGGCATCAAGCCGGGGGTGGATCGCGCCGCCCTGCGCAGTGCGCTGCTGGACGGTAACTACGATGCCGTCATGTACCGCTACCCGGTACGCGCCGGGGACACCTTCTACGTGCCGGGCGGCATGCTGCACTCATTCGGGCCGGACACGCTGATCTATGAGATCGAGCAGACTTCCAACATCCAGCAGCACGCCATGCCGTGGCAGATGGAGGATGGATCGCCCATCGCCCGGGCCACGCAGGAGAAAAACATCGACGCGCTGCTTGATGAGCTGCGCCCGGAGCTGGTCTCGTTGCCGCACCCGGGGCTGCTGCGGGAAGAGACGCCCGCCTGCCGCCGCATCCTGTGCTGTGCCGGGCCTTATTTCGCGCTGGAGCGCTGGCAGCTCAGCGCGCAGTATGACTACCGGTTCAGCAGTGTGCGGCTCATCGCCAACATCGGCGAGCCGTGCGAACTGGAAGCTGACGGCGTGCGTTATCCGCTGGGCCGGGCGGAAAGCCTGCTGCTGCCGGCGGCGCTGGGGCAGGTGACGTTCCACGGCCCCGGCGAGGTGCTGGTGGGCTATGTGCCGGATCTGGAACAGGATGTGCGCGCCCCGCTGCGTGCGCAGGGGTGCGATGACCACACCATCGGCTTATTGGGCGATGTGTGGGATACGCGGCGGTAAACGGCCGCCGCCCATAAACAAGTTAACCAAAGGAGCAGAGATGAGCGCCAGTTATAAAGTGGTCTTTGAACGTCAGGACGGCAGCCATGCCAGCGCCGAAGAGCTGGTGATTGTGAGTGAGCAGGAACTCACCGACAAAAGCCCGGAAGTGCTGGAGAAGGCGAAGCAGCAGGCCAACGGCAAAGAGGTCAAGATTATCTCTGTGGTGCCGGTGCCCTGATCCGCGCGGTGGTTGATCAACCGCCTTAATCGGGAGGCGCCGGCCGGTGCCTCCCGCTTCCTGCTCTCCGCGTCCCGCCGTTCCCGCCACGTGCCTTCTGTTTTTCCATGACTCAGCCTCGCCAGGGCATAAACCGTGCGTCCAATGAGTGGATTGCATAATAAAAGTGACTCCGGTAGAGTGGCTTGCATTATGCAAGTGAGGTAATGATGAAACGCAAAAATTTAGGCGATGAGCGCTGCCCGATTGCGCGCAGCCTGGCACGGGTCGGGGAGTGGTGGAGCCTGCTGATTATCCGTGACGCCTTCCACGGCCTCAGCCGCTTTGATGAGTTCCAGCAAAGCCTGGCGATTGCGCCAAATATCCTCAGCCGCCGCCTGGCGACGCTGGTGGAGAACGGGCTGCTGGAAAAAACGCCCTACAGTACCCGGCCGCTGCGTTATGAATACCGGCTGACGCCCGCCGGGCGCGGGCTGGAGCCGGTGCTGTTCACGCTGTTGCAGTGGGGCAACGCCCACTTCTCGCCGGAGGGGGCCAGCATCGCGCTGGCAGCGCGCAGCACCGGCACGGTGGTCGAGCCGGTGCTGTTTGACCCGGTTCACCAGACACCCGTCAGCCTCAGCACCCATCACCTGGTGGCCGGCCCGGCCGCCGACGAGAAAATGGTGGCCCGCCTCGCGCGCGCCGCTGCCGAACATCAGGCTGAATCAGCCAACAAGGAGAACACACCATGAGTTTGCAACGCATTGTCGTGACCGGCATGGGGATCGTCTCCCCGCTGGGCTGTGGCGTCGGGCCGGTCTGGCAGCGCCTGCTGGCGGGCGCATCCGGCATCCGGCTGTTGGCGGAGCCGGTGGTGGCCGACCTGCCGGTAAAAATCGGCGGCGTGGTGCCGACGATCGCCGAAGACCCGGAAGCGGGGTTTGACGTCGATCAGGCTGTGCCGGTCAAAGAGCAGAAAAAGATGGACCGCTTCATCACTTTCGCGCTGGGGGCAGCCAAAGAGGCGCTGGCGCAGGCGGGCTGGCAGCCGGAGACGGAGGAAGAGCGCGAACGCACCGCCACGGTGATCGCCTCCGGCATCGGCGGCTTCCCGGCGATTGCCAACGCCGTGACCACCACTGAAAACCGTGGGCCGCGCCGTTTGTCGCCGTTCACCATCCCCTCGTTCCTCGCCAATATGGCAGCGGGCCATGTCTCGATGGCGTTTGGTTTTAAAGGCCCGATGGGGACGCCGGTGGCTGCCTGTGCCGCCAGCGTGCAGGCGATTGGCGATGCGGCGCGCCTGCTGCGCAACAATGAAGCCGATGTAGTGATCTGCGGCGGCAGCGAAGCGGCGATTGACCGCGTCAGCCTCGGCGGGTTTGCCGCGGCGCGGGCGCTCTCTACCGGTTTCAACGACACGCCGGAACAGGCATCGCGCCCGTTCGACACCGCCCGTGACGGTTTTGTAATGGGCGAGGGCGCGGGGATGCTGGTGGTAGAGACGCTGGAACATGCGCTGGCACGCGGGGCCACGCCGCTGGCGGAAGTGGTGGGCTACGGCACCAGCGCCGACGCCTACCACCTGACCGCCGGGCCGGAAGACGGCAGCGGCGCACGGCGGGCGATGAGCATCGCGCTGCGCCAGGCGGGCATTGAACCGCACCAGGTGCAGCACCTGAACGCCCACGCCACCTCCACCCCGGTGGGCGACCGCGGCGAGCTGGCGGCAATCAAGGCATTGTTCGGCAGTGAAAACCGCATCGCCGTCACCTCGACCAAATCCTCTACCGGGCACCTGCTGGGCGCGGCGGGCGGCATTGAGGCGATCTTCACGGTGATGGCATTGCGTGACCAGATTGCGCCGCCGACCCGCAACCTCGAGCAGCCCGACCCGGAAGCAGCAGGGGTGGATCTGGTGGGCCGGGAGGCGCGGCCGATGGCGATGGCGTACGCGCTCTCCAACGGGTTCGGCTTTGGCGGCGTCAACGCCAGCGTGATCTTCAAACGCTGGGAAGGCTGAGGCAACGGCAGGCGGTGATGATCGGGTAAATCCGGCCATCACCATTCGCCGGGGCGCGAAAACGCATAATTGTGCAGGGAAAATCATTGGCCTGACGAAACGGTGAAAATGTGACCAAACTCATACTCTGGGGGATAGCGTCTATACAACGCCGGGGTTCGTGACTTTACTCAAAGTACGAATTTTCACCTTGCCTCAAGGAGTTCGGCACATGATCAAACTCAGCAGCAAAATCCATGATCTGGGTAAGGCGCTGATGACGCCTATCTCGGTGATCGCCGCAGCCGGGATCTTCCTCGGGCTGGCGGCGGCCTTGCAGAACCCGGCCATCACCGGGGATGCGTTCAACGATATGCGCTACCCGCAGTTGATTATCGGCTTTATCCGGGCGGTTTCCGGGGCGCTGTTTGCCAACCTGCCGCTGTTCTTTGCGGTGGCGACGGCAATGGGGCTGGCGAATGCGGAGAAAGCCACGGCGGCCTTCTCGGCGGCGATTGGCTTTATCGCGCTGCATGTCGGGGTGAATTTCTGCCTGAAGGCGCAGGGCATTACTGCGGCCACCACCACGGTGGCGCACCTCACCGGGCAGGGCATGGAGCAGACCGAGGCGATGATGTACGCCGCCGAATTCACCAACACGCTCGGCATCTTTACCTACAACATGAGCGTGCTGGGCGGGGTGCTGACCGGGCTTATCGTGATGCTGCTGCATAACCGCTTCTATACCATCACCCTACCGACGGCGATCGCCTTCTTCGGCGGCCGGCGCTTTGTGCCGATCATCACCGTGCTGGTGCTGCCGCTGGTCGGGGTGGTGATGGCGCTGATCTGGCCGGCCGTGGCGCTGGGCATTTTGTGGGTGGGTGAGCTTATCGGCAAAACCGGGGAAATCGGCACCTTTATCTATGCCGCCTCGGAACGGCTGCTGATACCGACCGGGCTGCACCACATCATCAATGAAACCGTGCGCTTCACGCCGATTGGCGGCATGACCACCGTGGACGGCCAGAGCATCGTCGGCGCACTGAACATCTTCAACGCCGCGCTCTCGACGCCCGGTTCCATCCCCGATGAGGTGACGCGCGAGGCGACGCGCTTCCTGGCGCAGGGCAAGATCCCGGTGATGATGTTCGGCCTGCCCGCCGCCGCGCTGGCGATGTACCACACCGCCCGGCCGCAGCATAAGGAGCGGGTCAAGGCGCTGATGCTGGCCGGGGCGCTGGCCTCGTTTACCACCGGCATCACCGAGCCGCTGGAGTTCTGCTTTATCTTCGTGTCGCCGGTGCTCTACATTGTGCATGCGCTGCTGACCGGCCTGTCGTTTATGCTGATGCAGATCATGAATGTGATGATCGGCAATGTGCAGGGCGGGGCGATCGATTTCCTGATCTTCGGCGTGCTGGGCGGCGCGCGCACCCACTGGTGGGATGCGCTGATCCTTGGGGCGATCTATGCGCCGCTTTACTACTTCACCTTCCGCTGGGTGATCCTGAAAATGCGGGTAGAAACCCCGGGGCGCGAAAGTGAAGGGGAGCTGGGGGAAGTCACCAACTCGCCGCAGCCCGCTACCGGCACCACGGCGGCCGTGGGCACCAAACCTGCCGCCGGTGACCAGTCGCAGGTGATCATCGACGGGCTGGGCGGCGTGGCCAACATCCTCCAGGTGGACTGCTGCTTTACCCGCCTGCGGGTGAAGGTCAATGACATGGCGCAGGTGCTGGATGACAAACTGAAAACCACCGGTGCGCACGGCGTGAAGCGGGTTACCGAGCACGATGTGCATGTGATCTATGGCCCGCAGGTGGAGAGGATTGCCAACCAGGTGAAGGTGGCGCTGGGCACAACGGCATAAGCAGCCCTTGAGCGGGATCTATGTAAAACGGCGGCCAGTGGCCGCCGTTTCTGTTTACTGCCTCAGGTCAGGAGACCACCGGCAGCGCTGCGGGGGTCAGCACAATCGCGCGCTGCTCCCGGTCATTCGAGAAGCGCCAGCAGTGCTGGTGGTATTTCGCCACGCTGTTGCGGTGCGCCACGCTCACCAGCGTCATCTTCGGCAGGTAATCCACCATCAGCGTGTACATCTGCTGCTCGGTTTCGTCATCCAGCGCGCTGGTGGCTTCGTCCAGGAACAGGATGTCAGGCTTGATCAGCAACACGCGGGCAAAGCCGAGCCGCTGCTGCTCGCCCGGCGAGAGGCGGTGGCCCCAGTTGCCCACCATGTCGAGCATCGGTTGCAGGTGCTTCAGGCGGCACAGCTCCAGCACCGACAGCAGTTCGCTGTCCGGGTGGCGTGACGGCTCATCCGGGTAGCTCAGCGCCTCACGCAGTGAGCCGATCGGGATATAGCTGCGCTGCGGCAGGAACAGCGTGGTCTGTTGGCGGTTGGCGGCGATCTGCCCGCTGCCGTAGGGCCAGATGCCCGCCACGGCGCGCAGCAGGGTGGACTTGCCGCAGCCGGACGGCCCGGCAATCAGCACCCGCTCGCCGGGTTTCAGCGCCACGCTGGCCGGGGCAAACAGCGGCTCGCCATCCGGCAGGGTCAGTTGCAGCTTGTCCAGCACCAGCGCATGGTCGGGGGAGTCGGCGTGCTGAATGCCGTTCGGCCGCGCCTCAATCTCATCCACCGCCCGGTTGAACCCGGCCAGACGGTTGACGCAGGCTTTCCAGGTCGCCAGGTCGTTGAAGGCGTCAATAAACCAGGAGAGCGCCCCCTGTACCTGGCCGAAGGCGGAGGAGATCTGCATCAGCATCCCAAGCTGGATCGCGCCGGAGAAGTAACGCGGGGCGGCCACCAGGAACGGGAAGATAATCGCGAACTGGGCATAGAAGGTCGAGGCGATATTCAGCGTTTTGGTGACGCGCATGATCGACCACCAGTTGCTGCGGATCGACTCAAAACGGCCCTCAAGTTGCTCACGTTCGCGCTGTTCACCCTGGTAAAGGGCGATGGCGTCACTGTTTTCGCGGATGCGGATCAACCCGAAACGGAAGTTCGCCTCAAAGCGCTCCTGATTGAAGCCGAGGCGCACCAGCGGCTTGCCGATCCAGCCCACCAGCAGCGAGCCGAGCACCGCATAAAGCAGGGCGAACCAGACCATATAGCCGGGGATGGTGAAAGTCTGGGAGGAGATCATAAAGGTCAGCGGGCCGCTGACCGCCCACAGGATCGAGACAAACGACACCAGCGTCACCACGCTCGACAGCAGCCCCAGCGTCAGCGACAGGGTGCCGTTGGTCAGCACATTGAGGTCTTCGGCGATACGCTGGTCGGGGTTATCCACCGTCTGTTGCTGCTCGGTGTGGTAGTAGGCGTGGTGCTTCAGCCACTTGCCCATGTACTGCTTGGTCATCCAGCGCCGCCAGTACATCTGCAACCCCTGGGTCAGGTAGACCTTGTAAATCGAGATCACGATAAACGCCAGCGCCAGCCAGGTGAAGTGCAGCAGTTGCGCCTTAAATACCGGGTAATTTTTGTTTTGCAGCGCATCGTAAAAGACGCGGTTCCATTCGTTCAGCAGCACATTGATATAGACCGTGGCCAGCGACAACGCCACAATGGTGCCGAGCATCGTCCAGGCACGCCACTTCTCTTCGGAGTGCCAGTAAGGTTTAATCAGGCGCCAGATTTCGCGCCATTGGCTGTGTGTTCCCGGGTTTTTTGTCATAACGAATCCAGCTTCCAGCAAAATAAAGAGTAAGTATCTGATCATGGCCCAATCAGGGCCAGAATGGGTGTCTGTGATCCAACTGGCAATTATAGACTTGTAAGGATGTTTTTCGTTCCCCCGGCCGCTGTCAGGGAGTGCAACACAACAGAGGATGACGCAATGAAGGGTTTGCCCAGAGGCGTGGCGGCCGGTGCCGTGCTGCTCACCGGCCTGCTGACGGCGCTGAATGCCGCCGCAAAAATTGATGAGCCGGATATCGACGCCGACTGCCGCAAGGTAGGGCAGTATGCGGCAGAGGGGCAGTCAGCCTACCAGCGCGGCGACTACGCCAACGCGCGGGAGATTTTCCGTGACCAGGTGGCCTGGAGCGAGTTCTGCCGCCAGCCGGAGAGCGCCACCGTTACCGCGTACAATAACATCGCGTTGACCTACCTGCGCCAGGGCATGTGGCTTAAGGCGCGCGCCTGGCTGCTGCTCGCCCCGGAGGAGGAGAAATCCCGCTATAACCTCAGCCTGATGCAGCCGCAGCTCGACGCCCTGCCGCCGCCGCGCAGCCCGGCAGGGGAATACTGGCAGTACGCCGGGTACGGTGCCTGGAACACGCTGGTGGTGAAGCCGCAGGGAGACCGCTACGCGATCACCTACAGCGGCCTCTACATGGGAGCGATGGCGCTCTACTACGGGCCGAACATCGGTGAATTCTCCACCGTCACGGCGATCCGCGACCAGCACGCAGTCTACCATCAGCCCGCTGACCCGGAGTTCGGCAGCGCCTGTGACGTCAGCATGGCGTTCAGCGATCAGGACGTGGCGCTCACCACCAACGGCGACTGCGGCTTCGGCCATAACGTCCGCGCCCAGGGTCTCTATTGGCGGGTCACGCCCTGAGGGGGGTGTTAGACGACTGTGCGCTCCGCGGCCTGCCGGCTGGTCTTGCGGCGGGGATGTGTGGTATCTCTATCGGGTGGCAAGAGAGAAAACAGTGACAAATTAAAGGGCTATCCCTTTGCATCGGGCGGTTTCACGCCCGGGATTCACCTTATTCCGGACCGGCACACGGTATTTTCCGTGGGCCGGGCCGTGCTGCGATAATTATCCTTTTTTGCAATAACCGGGCCGCCGGGCGGCGGCCGTGATCACACGGGGAGCGTGTATGCCTGTTTCACTTCTGGCGCTGGCGATGAGTGCCTTCGCCATCGGAACCACTGAGTTTGTCATTATGGGCCTGCTGCCGCAGGTCGCGGGGGATTTACAGGTCAGCATTCCGCTGGCGGGGTGGCTTATCAGCGGGTATGCGCTGGGCGTGGCGATTGGCGCGCCGATCATGGCGATCCTCACCGCGAAATTGCCGCGCAAAATGACGCTGCTGCTGCTGATGGTCATTTTCATCGTCGGCAACCTGATGTGCGCCCTGGCCTACAGCTATAACTTCCTGATGCTGGCGCGCATTATCACCGCCCTGTGCCACGGGGCGTTCTTCGGCATCGGCTCGGTGGTGGCGGCCAACCTGGTGGCACCGAACCGGCGCGCCTCTGCGGTGGCGCTGATGTTCACCGGCCTGACGCTGGCGAACGTGCTGGGCGTGCCGCTGGGCACCGCGCTCGGTCAGGCGCTGGGCTGGCGCTCGACCTTCTGGGCGGTGGTGGTGATTGGCTTTGTCTCGCTGCTGGCGCTCTACACCAAACTGCCGGCAGTGAAAGAGGAGCACCCGACCAACCTGCGCAAAGAGCTGAGCGCCCTGCGCGGGCTGGGCATCTGGCTGTCGCTGCTGATGACCGTCTGCTTCGCGGCGGCGATGTTTGCGCTGTTCACCTACATCGCGCCGGTACTGACGGAGATCACCGGCGTGTCGCCGCACGGCGTGAGCTGGACGCTGCTGCTGATGGGGCTGGGGCTGACGGTGGGGAATGTGCTGGGCGGCCGCCTGGCAGACTGGAAACTCTCCGTGAGCCTGACGCTGACATTCCTGCTGATCGCGCTGTTCTCGGTGCTGTTCAGCGTCACCAGCCACCATCTGGTGGCGGCGGAAGTGACGCTGTTCCTCTGGTCAGCGGCAGCTTTCGCGGCGGTACCGGCGTTGCAGATTAACGTGGTGGCCTACGGCAAGAATGCGCCGAACCTGGTCTCGACGCTCAACATCGCCGCGTTCAACGTCGGCAATGCGCTGGGGGCCTGGGTCGGCGGCGTGGTGATTGCCGGTGGGCTGGGGCTGACGGTGGTGCCGGTGGCAGCAGGCGCACTGGCACTGCTGGGCTTTGCGCTCTGCCTCTTCACCTTCCGCCGCGCGGCGCGCAAAGCGGCAGCGTAAGGCCACATCTTTCGCTGCATGCAGCGGAAACCCGGCCCGGCTAGCGGTATGCAATGGCGGCCGCCAGCCGGGCCGGGAACTGCGCCGCCAGCCGGTGCAGCCAGGTAATAAAGGCATCCACCACGTCGGAAGAGGGGCGGTGCAGCGGGCGGATCAGGCTCACGGTAAACGGCACCGCCACACTGAACGGCCTCACCGCCACGCCGCCCTGACCGGCGTAATCCACCGCCGTCAGCGGGTTCACCATCGACACACCCACCCCTTCACGCACCATCGCGCAGACTGACGCGGCGCTGTGCGTCTCCAGCACCATCCGCCGCGTGACCCCCGCCTCCAGGAACAGGGCGTCCAGCAACTGCCGGTAACTGTCAGTGCCGGAGAGGCTGACGTAGTTTTCGCCCTCAAAATCGTGCGGTGTCAGCATGGGTTTCGCCAGCAGCGGGTGCCCGGCGGGCAGTACGCAGACCTCGTTGTGCGTCATCAGGGTAAACCGTTCAGTACCGGCAGGCGTCAGGGTGGTTTCCGTCAGGCCGAGATCGTGGCGCTGGGCGGAGAGCCACTCCTCCAGCAGCGGTGACTCCTGCGGCACCACATTCAGGCTGACGCCGGGGTGGGCGTCAGTGAAAGGTTTGCAGACCGCAGGCAGCAGCGACTGGCTGAAGGCGGGCAGGCAGGCGATGGAGAGCTGCGCCTCCTGAAACTGGCGGATGCCCGCCGCCGCCGCGCTGATGCGCTCCAGCCCATAATAGGAGCGCTGCACCTCTTCAAACAGCCGCAGCCCCTGCACCGTAGGCACCAGCCGCCCGCGCACCCGGTCAAACAGCGCCAGCCCGACGCTCTTCTCAAAGCGCGCCAGCTCGCGGCTGACGGTAGGTTGCGAGGTGTGCAGCAGCGCAGCGGCTTCCGTGAGGTTACCGGTGGTCATCACCGCGTGGAAAATTTCAATCTGGCGCAGGGAGAGGGCGGGCATCGGGCGGGTTCCGGTGGAAAAGCCATATCATAAATGAATAGCCTGTGGTCAAACAGATATTTTCCCCCCGGGCGGCGCGCAGGTAGCATGGCAGCCATACTTCTTATATGAACTGACCGGACACCCGCTGATGCCTTACGCCCTGAACGATCGCTCCACCGCCCTGAATGCGGATAACCTGCTGGCACTGCCCGCCCGTTTCGGCTGCCCGGTATGGGCCTACGACGCGGAAGTTATCCGTAAGCGTATCAATGAATTGCGCCGGTTTGACGTCATCCGTTTCGCGCAGAAAGCCTGCTCCAATACCCAGATCCTGCGCCTGATGCGCGGGCAGGGCGTGCGGGTGGACTCCGTCTCCCTCGGGGAAATTGAGCGCGCGCTGCACGCCGGTTACCAGCCGGGGCCGGAGGGGGAGATCGTCTTCACGGCGGATTTGCTGGACGAGCCGACGCTGGCGCGGGTCACGGAGCTGGCGATCCCGGTGAATGCCGGTTCCACCGACATGCTGACCCAGCTCGGCGAACGCAACCCCGGCCACCCGGTCTGGCTGCGCGTGAACCCCGGTTTCGGCCACGGCCACAGCCAGAAAACCAACACCGGCGGCGAGAACAGCAAACACGGCATCTGGTACGCTGACCTGCCGCAGGCGCTGGAGCAGATCCGCCGCTATTCGCTGACGCTGGTCGGCATCCATATGCATATCGGTTCCGGCGTGGACTACAGCCACCTGGAGCAGGTGTGTGACGCCATGGTGCAGCAAGTGATTGATCTCGGCCACGACATCGAGGCGATCTCCGCCGGCGGCGGGCTGTCGATCCCTTACGAATTCGGCGGCGAGCGCATCGACACCGATCACTACTTCGGCCTGTGGGACCGGGCGCGTCAGCAGATTGCGGCGCACCTCGGCCATGCGGTGAAACTGGAGATCGAGCCAGGGCGTTTCCTGGTGGCGGAGTCCGGCGTGTTGCTGGCGCAGGTGCGGGCGGTTAAAAACATGGGCAGCCGCCACTTTGTGCTGGTGGATGCGGGCTTCAACGATCTGATGCGCCCGGCGATGTACGGCAGCTACCACCATATCTCGCTGCTGCCCGCTGACGGCCGCGACACCGCGGGTGAGCCGCTGACTGACACGGTCATCGCCGGGCCGCTGTGCGAATCGGGAGATGTCTTTACCCAGCAGGCGGGCGGCGGCGTGGAAACCCGTGCGCTGCCTGCGGCGCAGATTGGTGACTACCTGGTGTTCCATGACACCGGGGCCTACGGCGCGTCGATGTCCTCTAACTACAACAGCCGCCCGCTGCTGCCGGAAGTGCTGTTTGACGGCCACGACGTGCGGCTGATCCGCCGCCGCCAGACCATCGAAGAGCTGCTGGCGCTGGAACTGATTTAATTTTCAGGCGGAAAACGGCCCCCCGGCCGCATGGCTGGAGCCTGCGGGGCAGGGGCCGGCACCGCGTTCATCGCCCCACTGTTACCTTTCATCACTGTAAAGCCGCGCCCTGAGCGCGGCTTCGCAGTAAGCAACCCGCTTCCCCGCCCCCGGATCGCCCCCGATCCTCCCTCTCATCGCCGATCTTCCTGCACCTGTTACCGCTTCGTTGCGGAAAATCTGATTTGGTATACCAAAACGCTGTTTTAGCCTGCATTGGAATTCCAATTACCGCTTGTGCGGCAATGATCACAGAAATTTAACCTCGTTACGTTAACTTTGGCATACCAAACGCGATTAAGCCGCACGCGTTTTGTTGGACACTTTTTCGCCATCTGATGCACTGTGCTGCCTGATACGATCGGGCAGGGCGCCCGCGTTTACCTCTGGCCATGCGGGCTGACCCTGCGCACAGCGCACCGGCACCACCAACAGTTACGAGGTGCGTATGTCATATAAGGACCGGCTGATTGACTCTCTGGGGAGTTTTGCCAATACCTTCAACAG
Organism: Chimaeribacter coloradensis; assembly: GCF_002858715.1. Taxonomy (GTDB): domain Bacteria; phylum Pseudomonadota; class Gammaproteobacteria; order Enterobacterales; family Enterobacteriaceae; genus Chimaeribacter; species Chimaeribacter coloradensis. The sequence goes on from NZ_PJZH01000018.1 coordinate 64,353, forward strand.
TTACCGCTATATCATGGCAATCAAAGCCGCCTTTATCACCCTGATGCCGGTGATTATTGTCGGTGCCTTCTCGGTGTTGATCTCCAACATGGTGATGGACCCGAAAAACGGCCTGGCAAGCTTCGATCTCTTCTCCTTCCTGGCCGTGCTCAAACCGATCATGACCAGCATCAACTACGCCACCCTGAGCTTTATCACCATCGGCGCGGTGTTTTTGATCGGCATTGAGCTGGGCAAGATCAACGGCAACCGCACGCTGTTCCCGGGATTGCTGGCGATTATCTGCTTCATCGCCGTAACGCCCACCACGCTGGAGCTGATGGTCAATGACCAGATGCAGGTGGTGAAAGATGTGCTGGCGAAACAGTTCTCCGATACCAAAAGCCTGTTCCTCGGCATGTTTATCGCCATCCTGTCAGTGGAGATCTACACCCGCCTGGAGCGGATCAACGGCCTGCGCATCAAGATGCCGGAGAGCGTGCCGCCCAACGTCGCGGCCTCGTTCTCGGCGCTGATCCCGGCGATCATCACTGTGGTGCTGATCGCCACCTTCGGCTTTGTGTTCCACCGGGTCACCGGCATCTACCTCTATGACGCGGTCTACAAGGTGATCCAGCAGCCGCTGGAGTCGGTGATGCAGAGCCTGCCGGGCATCCTGATCCTGATGTTTGTTGCCCAGCTGTTCTGGGTGATCGGCATCCACGGCAACCAGATGATCAAGCCGATCCGTGAACCGCTGCTGCTCGGGGCGATCACCGTCAACATGACGGCGTTTGAGCAGGGCAAAGAGATCCCGAACATCATCACCATGCCGTTCTGGGACGTCTACATGAGCATCGGCGGCTCCGGCTGCACCATCGGCCTGCTGCTGGCGGTGATCCTGGCGTCCCGCCGCAAAGAGATGAAAGAGATCGGCAAGCTGTCGCTGGGGCCGAGCTTCTTCAACATCAACGAACCGGTGATCTTCGGCATGCCGATCATGCTCAACCCGATCCTGGCGATCCCGTTCATCATCACCCCGCTGGTCACCGGCACCATCGGCTACTTCGCCACCAGCCTCGGCTTCGCCGGGCGCGCCGTGGTGATGGTGCCCTGGACCACGCCGCCGGTGATCAACGCCTGGCTCTCCACGGCCGGGTCGATGGGCGCGGTGGTGACCCAGCTGGTCTGCATCGGCGTGTCGGTGATGATCTACCTGCCGTTTGTCAAAGTGGCCTCGCGCCGGGCGGATGCGGCCCAGCTGGCGGCCGAAACCGGTAATGAACTTGGTACCCAACCCGTGAGGTAAGCATGAGCAAGGTTTCACTGGCACTTCCTGAAGGATTCATCCTCGGCGCGGCGGCGTCCGCCTGGCAGACCGAGGGCTGGAGCGGCAAAAAGCCGGGGCAGGACTCCTACCTCGATGCCTGGTACAAAAACGACCGCCACGTCTGGCATAACGGCTATGGCCCGGCCATCGCCACGGACTTCATCAACCGCTACCCGGAAGACGTGGCGCTGATGAAGGCCAGCGGCCTCAGCCACTACCGCACCTCGATCAACTGGTCGCGCTTTCTGACCGATTACGAAACCGCGACGGTGGACGAGGAGTACGCCGCCTATCTCGACCGCTGGCTGGATGAGATGGAGGCGGCGGGCATTGTGCCGATGCTCTGCCTGGAGCACTACGAGCTGCCCGCGGCGCTGCTGGAGAAGTATGGCGGCTGGGGCAGCAAACATGTGGTGGAGCTGTTTGTACGCTACGCCGAAAAGGCGTTTGAGCGCTTCGGCCATCGCGTCACGCGCTGGTTCACCTTTAATGAGCCGGTGGTGGTGCAGACCCGCGTCTACCTCGACGCGCTGCGCTGGCCCTATGAGCAGAACAGCGCCAAATGGATGCAGTGGAACCACCACAAAGTGCTGGCGACGGCCAAAGTGGTGGCGCTGTTCCGCCGCCGCGGCCAGGCCGGGACGATCGGTGTGATCCTCAACCCGGAGGTGACCTACCCGCGTTCCCAGGCGGCCCACGACCAGCGCGCCGCGGAGCTGTATGACCTGTTCTACAACCGCGTCTTCCTCGACCCGCTGATCCTCGGGGCCTACCCGGCGGAGCTGCTGGCGCTGCTGCGCCGCCATGAGGTGATGTTCGAGCATGACGCGGCCGAGCTGGCGATTATCCGCGACAACACGGTGGATGAGGTCGGCATCAACCTCTACTACCCGCACCGGGTGAAAGCGCCCAGCCGGGCGTGGCACCCGGAGACGCCGTTCCACCCGGCCTGCTATTACGAGCATTTCGAGCTGCCGGGCCGCCGCATGAACCCGTCACGCGGCTGGGAGATCTACCCGAAAATCATCTACGACATGGCGCAGCGGATAAAGCAGGATTACCGCAACATCCCGTGGTTTATCGCCGAGAACGGCATGGGCGTGGAAAACGAGGCGCAGCACCGCGGCGCGGACGGCGAAATCCAGGACGACTACCGCATCCGGTTTATTGGCGAGCATCTCTACTGGGCGCTGAAAGCGCGTGAGGAGGGGGCGAACTGCCTGGGCTACATGCTCTGGGCGTTTACCGACAACGTCTCGCCGATGAACGCCTTCAAAAACCGTTACGGGCTGATTGAGATTGACCTGGATAACCAGCGCGCACGCCGCCGCAAAAAATCTTCCCACTGGTTCGCTGCCCTGAGCGAATCCCGCACCCTGACACTGACCCTGGATGATGATGAAAAATGAGTGAAGCCAACCTGAAACGTATCGTACTCGCCTGCTCGGCAGGCATGTCCACCTCGCTGGTGGTGACCAAAATGGAGAAAGAGGCCGAGGCGCGCGGGCTGGCGTTCCGCATCTACGCCATCCCGGAGCAGAACCTGCGCGACGAGCTGCAAAACTACGGCAATGACGTGGTGGCGGTGCTGCTGGGGCCGCAGGTGCGCTTCAAGCTGGCGGCCAACAAGAAGATCACTGACGAACACCAGGTGCCGATTGGCGTGATTGACTCCGTCGCCTACGGCACCCTGAACGGGGCAAAAGTGCTCGATCAGGCGCTGGGTTTGATAGACTAGCCGCCCCGACCCCGTCCGCCCTTCCGGCAGGCGGGGCGGCAGGTCAATCATTGGCAAGGTGCTTCAGGGTGAAACCGTGGAAAAAGGCGTAATTCCGCAGGAAAAGAAACAGTATCAGGAGATTGGCCAGGATCTGCGGGCGCAGATCCAGCAGGGCCACTATCCCGTCGGGTCACGGCTGCCGCCGGAACGCAATATGGCGGAGCAGTATGGCGTCAGCCGCACCATCGTGCGCGAGGCGCTGCTGATGCTGGAGCTGGAGGGCACGGTGGACATCCGCCAGGGCTCCGGCGTCTATGTGATCCGCATTCCGTCAGAGGATGAGCAGGATGAGGATCTGCTGAATGAGATCGGCCCGTTTGAGGTGCTTCAGGCGCGGCAACTGCTGGAGAGCAACATCGCCGCCTTTGCCGCCACCATGGCCACCAAATCGGACATCGAAAACCTGCGCCGCACGCTGGAGCAGGAGCAGCGGGCGATTGTCGCCAACGACACCAGCGGCGACAACGACAAGCTGTTCCACCTGCTGATTGCCGGGGCGACGCAAAACCAGATGCTGCTGGAGACGGTAAAAAGCATCTGGCAGCGGCGCGAAAACAGCCCGCTCTGGCAGCAGCTCCACAGCCATATCGCCACCCGCGGCTACCGGCTGAAGTGGCTGGCAGACCACCAGAACATCCTGGCGGCGCTGCGCCGCCGCGACGTGATGGGATCGTACCAGGCGATGTGGCAGCACATGGAGAATGTTAAAAGCACCCTGATGGAGCTGTCGGACGTCGACGCGCCGGAGTTTGACGGCTACCTGTTTGAGTCGGTGCCGATTTTCCAGGGGAAACTGGTGTGACCGCCGTTTCGCCACGCACGATCAGCCTCGGCTTTCTGGCCGATTTTCCGGAACACCACCCGCAGGTTACCGACTGGCTCTGCCGGGCGTTCGGCAATGCGCAGAGCCGCGCCTTTTTCGACAGCATTGTGGTCAGCAGCCTGAAAAAAAGCGGCTTACCCATCACCTTTATCGCCCGCGACGGCGACCGGCTGGTGGGCACCGTCGGCCTGTGGCGCAGCGACCTGCTCAGCCGCCAGGATCTGACGCCCTGGCTGGCGGCGCTCTATGTGGATGAGGCGTACCGCGGCTGCGGCATCGGGCAGCAGTTGCAGGCGCACGGGGTGGAGATGGCCCGGCAGGCGGGGTGTGAGGCGCTTTACCTCTATGCGACGTTCACCGGGTACTACGAGCGGCATGGCTGGGAGATGCTGGGGGAGGGGGTGGAGTACCCGGATGAGAGGGTATGGGTTTATAAGCGGGGGCTTACGTTTTAGTTATTGGTGGGGTGTTTCGGGTGTTTGTGTGTTGGTTGGGGGGGGGTTCGGGTGTTTTAGATGCTGGTAGGTGGCATGTTTCGGTTGTTTTAGATGCTGGTTGGGTGGCATGTTTCGGTTGTTTATGTGTCGTTGTCTGCCCGGCCCCCTGCGCCTCAACCGAGCAGGGCCTGCCGGCGCGCCGGCCCTGCACCCGCGCGCCTTCGGTGCCCCGGCTGAATCATTGCCCGCTCCCGCGGGTGACCCTCATTTCGCCTCCGGGCTGATCGGGCCGGTACAGACACGCTCCCAGCGTGGCTGTACCTCTCGCGGGCGTCCTGCCCGCTCGCCCGGCCCTGCGGCTCCATTCGGCAATGATTTTTACGCCCCCACCACTTCTGCAAATCTTTAGGTATGTAAGGAAAAAGTAGGGGCGAAGTTTGGATGTTCAATGGGGTTATCTGGCCCTGCGGCTCCATTCGGCAATGGTGTTTATCAGAGGGCAGTTCGGGGTAAACAGAGTAAGCGGCGGGCTGTGCGCCCGCCGCTGAAGGTCAGGAGTTTTCGTCGGCCGGCGCCTGGGTGGTGAGGCGGGCAGTGGCCGGCGGGGCCATCACCGAGTGGCGGCGCACCAGCGTCGGGCTGAACATGTGGGTGGTCTCCGGCAGCGGCTGGTTGTTGGCCAGTGCCAGCGCCAGTTCGGCGGCCTGGTTGGCCATGGTTACCACCGGGTAGCGCACCGTGGTCAGGCGCGGGCGCAGGTAACGGGAAATCAGCACATCGTCAAACCCGATCAGCGACATCTGCTGCGGCACCTCAATGCTGTTGTCACTCAGCACCGACAGCGCGCCGGCGGCCATCGGGTCGTTGTAGCAGGTCACGGCGGTGAACGTCTTGCCGTGGCCGAGCAGATCAATCATCGCCCGCTCGCCGCCCACCTCATCCGGCTCACCATAGGCGATCAGCCGGTCATCCACCGGGATATTGTGCTCCTTCAGCGCATCCAGGTAGCCCTGCAACCGGTCGTTGGCGTCAGAAATCTGGTGGTTGGAACAGATCACCGCAATCCGCTGATGCCCGGCCTGAATCAGGTAACGGGTCGCCAGCCAGGCACCGTAGTGGTCATCCAGCGCCACACAGCGCGCCTCATACCCCGGTAGAATGCGGTTGATCAGCACCATCCCCGGTATCTGCGCCATCAGCCCGGCCAGCTCCTCATCCGGTAACTTTTTGGCATGCACCACCAGCGCGCCGCAGCGGTGGCGGATCAGCTGCTCAATCGCCTGCCGCTCCTTCTCCGCATTGTGGTAACCGTTGCCGATCAGCAGAAAATTACCGGTGTTATAGGCAACCTGCTCCACCGCTTTCACCATCGCGCCGAAAAACGGGTCGGACACATCCCCCACCACCAGCCCCAGCGTCTCGCTGGACTGCTGCGCCAGCGCGCGCGCATTGGCATTCGGGTGGTACTGCAACTGCTCCATGGCGCTCAGCACGCTGAGGCGCGAATTCTCGCTGGCCTTCGGGGAGTGGTTGATAACGCGAGATACCGTGGCAACGGAAACGCCCGCCAGCCTGGCAACATCCTTAATCGTGGCCATAGTGATTCCATCTAACAAGTGAGGCACCGCCTGCGGCACCTGATGACGACGCGTGATCTCCCCACCGGACAGCGGGGTAATCGCTTACACCTCAGTTTTGCGGAAAAGTACGCAAGCTGCAAGGGAGCCAGATCCCATCCCGGCGCTGCAACTGAAAGAAACCGCAATTTTTATGGCCATAACCGTGCTTTCATCCGAAAGTTTGTTGCACTGCCCAATGGCAGCGGTTACAGCGTGGGTTCGGCATGCGCATCACCCGGCGGGCCGGGCAGCGGCAGGTAGTGGTGGGTAATCACCGCAGCGGCAGCGGCCACGTCGGCCGGGTGGCCGTTGCGCGCCAGGGCCGCGCCATACGCCACCACATTCGCCAGCACGGCGGGAAAAGCGGCCTGAGCGCCGGTGTGGTGCAGGCGCACCAGTTGCCGGGCGATCGGCCCGACGCCGGGCGACAGCGCCGCCCCCAGCGACAGCGCATCCGCCAGCAGCGCGTCAGCATCCACCTTTTCCGGTACCGGGGCGGCCGTCACCAGTGAGGAGGCGCAGGCGTCATCGGAGATCCACGGCACCACCCCCAGCGCCCGCAGCCCGGCGCGGGTAGCCTGCGCCGCCTTGAGGTGGCGGTTAATCAGGTGGATGTGCCCCTCCTGCTCCAGCCGGTCCAGCGCCGACTCCAGCGCCCAGAAGTCGGGCGCAGACGGGGTGCCCGGCAGCGCGCCGCGGCCGCGATCCAGCCACTGGCGCTTCAGTTCGGCCAGCGACAGGCAGGATTGCGCATACCCGGCGGGCGTCACCAGCCGCGGCCAGGCACGGGCGCTGACGCTGATGGCCGAGACGCCCGCCGGGCCGCCCAGCGCCTTTTGCGGGTCGATCACCGCGACGTCGATCCCCAGCCCGTCTACATCCAGCGTATGGCCGCCTACCGAGGCCACCGCATCCACCACCAGCAGCGCGCCGCGCTGCCGGACGCGGGCGGCAATCTCCCCCAGCGGGTTAACGATGCCGCTGGCCGCCTCGCCGTGCGCCAGCACCACCGCATCCAGCGCCGGCATCGCGGCCAGCGCCTGGTCGAATGCGTCCAGTGTGATCGGGTAACCGGAGGATGCTTTGGCGTCATGCACCTGCGCGCCGCCGCGCCGCAGCCACTGGCTGAAGTAAAGCCCGTACGGGCTGGTCACCACATTCAGGATATGCATACCGGGGCGAGACAACCCCACGGCCACCGACTCCAGCGCCAGCATCGCCTCGCCCTGGATCAGCAGCAGATCGTTGTGCGTCATCAGCAGCGCGGCCAGCCGGTCAGCCAGCGGCGCAAAACGCTCAGCCGGGTAGGGCGGCAGGCTGAGCAGGGGGAACCAGCACGGATCGGCCATTACGGCTCCTTTCCCGTTCACGGGAGGAAAGCGGTCACCCTTAAAGTGTAGAAGCCCGCGCGCGTTGCAGGGCAGATTTGGCAAGGCGCGCGGTTGGTGGTAGCGTGGCGGCCTGCTTTGAAAGCCTGCGAAAGAGAACCATGCCGATACAACGATTCCCGCACCTGGCGCACTGGGGCGCCTACACCGCCGTCGTCGAGGATGGCGTACTGACCGGCTGCGAGCCGTTTGCCGCGGACAGCAACCCCTCCCCGATGCTTAATGCCATCGCCCCGGCGGTCTATTCAGAGACGCGCATCCGGAAACCGGCGGTGCGCCGCTCCTGGCTGCAACGGCGTGAAAACAGTGACCGCAGCCTGCGCGGGCGCGAGGAATTTGTCGAAGTCAGCTGGGACGAGGCGCTGGCGCTGGTGGCGGCGGAGAACCAGCGGGTGCGTGACCGGGACGGCCCTGCCGGGCTGTTCGCCGGCTCCTACGGCTGGTCTTCGGCCGGGCGCCTGCACCATGCGCGTTCGCTGGTGCGCCGTTTCTATTTCAGCGGCGGCGGCGCGGTCGATCAGGCCGGTAACTATAGCTGGGGCGCGGCGCAGTTCTTCCTGCCGCATGTGATCGGCACCTTCAGCCCGCTGACCGGGCGCGTCACCTCCTGGGAGAGTGTGGCAGAGCACACGGAACTTTTGGTGGCCTTTGGCGGGCTGGCGCTGAAAAATGCGCAGGTCGCCTCCGGCGGGGCAGGGGAGCATACGCTGAAACCCTGGCTGGAGAAGCTGGCCGCGCAGGGGATGCCGGTGATCAACATCAGCCCCACGCGCGACGACTGCCCGGCGTTTTTAAACGCGGAGTGGATCCCGATCCGCCCCAATACCGACGTGGCGCTGATGCTGGCGCTGGGGTATGAGATTGACCAACGGGGCGCGGTGGACGACGCCTTTATGGCGACGCACTGCACCGGCTGGCCGCAACTGCGCGATTACCTGACCGGCCAGAGCGACGGCGTGGCGAAAACCCCGGCGTGGGCGGCGGCGATCACCGGCATCCCGGCGGCGCGCATCCGCCAGCTGGCGCAACAGCTTACCGGCGTGCGCAGCTTCCTCACCTGCGCTTACGCCGTCCAGCGCGCCCACCGCGGCGAGCAACCTTACTGGATGATGATCGCCCTCAGCGCCATGCTTGGGCAGGTCGGGCTGCCGGGCGGCGGTTTCTCCTTCGGCCACGGCTCGATGAACAGCGTCGGCAACCCGCGCCATGAGACGCCGGGGCCGTCGATGGCGGTGGGGCCGAACCCGGCAGGGCTGGCGATCCCGGTGGCGCGCATCGCGGACATGCTGCTCAACCCCGGCGCGCCCTACAGCTTCCAGGGCGAAACCCACCACTACCCCGACATCAACCTGGTGCACTGGGCGGGCGGCAACCCGTTCCACCACCACCAGCAGCTTAACCGGCTGCTCCAGGGCTGGGAGAAGCCGGAAACCATCATCGTGCAGGACATCTGGTGGACACCGGCGGCGAAACTGGCGGACATCGTCCTGCCGGTGACCTCGACGCTGGAGCGCAACGACATCGGCGGTTCCTCGCGTGACCGCTACGTGTTCGCCATGCACCAGGCGATCGCCCCCTTGCATCAGGCACGCAACGACATCGATATTTTCAGCGAGCTGGCCGAGCGGCTCGGCTACCGCGACGCCTTCACCGAAGGGCGCGACGAGCAGACGTGGCTGCGCCATCTCTACCAGCAGTGCGGTGAGGCGCAGGCGGGCACCGGCGTGGCATGGCCGGACTTTGAGGCCTTCTGGCAACAGGGGCATGTCGAACTGCCGAAGCCGGAGACCCCTTACGTCTTCTTTGCGCGCTTCCGGGAAGACCCGCAGCGCCACCCGCTGAAGACGCCCAGCGGCAAAATTGAGCTTTACAGCGAGACGCTGGCCGGCTTCGGCCACGCCGACATGGCCCCGCACCCGCAATGGCAGCCGCCGGTGGAGTGGCTGGGGGATGAGGCCGCCGCGCGCTGGCCGCTGCACCTGATCACCGTGCAGCCCAGCGACCGCCTGCACAGCCAGCTCGATCAGGCCCCGCTGGCGCAGGGCAATAAAACCGCCGGGAAAGAGACGATCCAGATGCGCCCGGATGACGCCGCCGCGCGCGGCCTGCGTGAGGGCAGCGTGGTGCGGGTGCATAACGCGCGCGGTGCCTGCCTCGCCGGGCTGCGGCTGAACAGCGGCCTCGCCCCCGGCGTGGTGGTGATGGCCACCGGGGCCTGGTTTGACCCCGGCTTCGGCCCGCAGCGGGCCGAGACGGAGCAGGCGGGTAACCCGAACGTATTGACGCTGGATATCGGTACCTCTTCACTCACTCAGGGGCCGAATGCCATGAGCTGCCTGGTCGAGGTCAGCGCGGCAGAAGCCGCTGAAAGTTGACGGAAAAAGGCACGCACCCGGACGATTTATGCACTTTTACGCGGTTGATTACATCAACGGACGGGATTTTACAGTTGGTTGCATTTAGAGCAGAACTCTTTCGATTCAACGGTGGTTTCTTAAGGGGGTGATCTCTAGAGTAGGTCATCCCAGAGGTATTGATTGGTGAGAAATCAACATACTCTGTATGTTGAAAGCCTATTCAATTGCACCAACCTACGCGGATGCGTAGGTTTTTTTTTGCCTGCGTTTCCCGCCCCGCCTGCTGCCAGACTTAAACGATACTTTACGGTTGGCCGGTCGTCAGTTGCCGGTGGGTAAGCTATTCTGACGGCTGTTCGGGGCGGCATGTTGCGGCCCCCTTTTCCTCATAAGGAGATGGGCTGTGTATGCATTGCTCAGGGGATTATTCAGAATCCTGTTTCGCGTCTCGGCGGAGGCTGACCCGGCGCAGTTCCGGCATGACAAATTACTGATTACGCCGAACCATGTTTCCTTCCTCGACGGCGCGCTGCTGGCGCTGTTCCTGCCGGTGAAGCCGGTGTTCGCGGTCTATGGCCGCATCACCGGCCGCTGGTATATGCGGCTTATCAAACCCTACGTCGATTTTGTGCCGCTCGACCCGACCAACCCGATGGCGATCAAGCGGCTGGTGCGCGAGGTGCAGGCGGGGCGGCCGATTGTGATCTTCCCCGAGGGGCGCATCACCGTGACCGGCTCGCTGATGAAAACCTACGACGGCGCGGCCTTTATCGCCGCGCGTTCCGGGGCCACGGTGCTGCCGGTGCGCATTGACGGCGCGGAGTTCACGCCGTTCGGCCGGTTGCGCGGTGATTTTAAAATCCGCCTGTTCCCGAAAGTGACCATCCGCGTGCTGCCGCCGACCCAGGTGGTAATGCCGGACGCGCCGCGCGCCCGTGAACGGCGCGCGCTGGCCGGGCGGCAACTGCATGACATCATGATGAACGCGCGCATGGCAACGCGTGAGCCGCAGACGCTGTTTGAGGCGCTGCTGGCGGCGCAGACCCGCTACGGCCGCTTCAAGCCGGTGATTGAGGACATCAATTTCCAGGAGGACAGCTACCACGGCCTGCTGAAGAAATCCCTGGGGGTGAGCCGCATCCTGCAACGCTTCACGCAGGAGCGTGAGCATGTCGGGCTGCTGCTGCCCAACGCCACCGTGATGGCGGCGGCGGTGCTGGGGGCGACCCTGCGCGCCCGCGTACCGGCGCTGCTTAACTACACCGCCGGGGTCAAAGGCCTGCGCAGCGCGATGAAAGCGGCGGAGATCCGTACCATCGTCACCTCGCGCCAGTTCCTGGAGAAGGGCAAGCTCACTGCGCTGCCGGAGCAGGTCACTGAGGCCAACTGGGTCTACCTGGAAGACCTGAAAGAGACCGTGACGCGGGAGGACAAGCTCTGGATCCTCGCCCACCTGCTGTTCCCGCACCGGGCGATGGTGCCGCAAAAGCCGGACGATGCCGCAGTGATCCTCTTTACCTCCGGCTCAGAGGGCAACCCGAAAGGGGTGGTGCACAGCCACGCCAGCCTGCTGGCGAACGTGGAGCAGATCCGCACCGTGGCGGACTTCACCCCGCGTGACCGCTTTATGTCGGCGCTGCCGCTGTTCCACGCCTTCGGCCTGACAGTGGGGCTGCTGACGCCGCTGATCACCGGCAGCCGGGTCTTCCTCTACCCCAGCCCGCTGCACTACCGCGTGGTGCCGGAGCTGGTGTATGACCGCAACTGCACGGTGCTGTTCGGCACCTCGACCTTCCTCGGCAACTATGCACGCTTCGCCCACCCCTATGACTTCGCCCGCGTGCGCTATGTGGTGGCGGGCGCGGAGAAGCTCTCCGCCGCCACCCAGCAGATCTGGCAGGAGAAGTACGGCATCCGCATCCTGGAGGGCTACGGCGTGACGGAGTGCGCGCCGGTGGTGGCGATCAACGTGCCGATGGCCGCCAGGCCGGGCACCGTCGGGCGCATCCTGCCGGGGATGCAGGCGCGGCTGATGCCGGTCGCGGGCATTGCACAGGGCGGGCGGCTGCAACTGCGGGGGCCGAACATCATGAAAGGCTACCTGCGGGTGGAGAACCCTGGCCGTCTTGAGACACCGGCGGCGGAGAACCGCGCGGGCGACACCGAGCCGGGCTGGTATGACACCGGCGACATCGTGACGCTGGACGATCAGGGCTTCTGCACCATCCTTGGCCGGGTGAAGCGCTTCGCCAAACTCGCCGGGGAGATGGTCTCCCTGGAGAGCGTGGAACAGCTGGCGCTGCGCGCGTCGCCGGAGGGGCAGCACGCCGCCTCGTCGCGCACCGACAGCGCCCGCGGCGAGTCGCTGGTGCTGTTCACCACCG
>NZ_PJZH01000019.1 GCF_002858715.1 Chimaeribacter coloradensis
TCTTTCTGCGGCCCCGCTGCCGCCACCGCGCAAGGGGCGCGTAGGCGCGCGCCCCTTGCATCCCCGCGCCCTGGGTGCCCCGGCTGAATCATTGCCCGCTACCGCGGGTGACCCTCATTGCGCCTCCGGGCTTTTCGGGCCGGTACAGACACGCTCCCAGCGTGGCTGTACCTCTCGCGGGCGTCCTGCCCGCTCGCCCGGCCCTGCGTCTCCATTCGGCAATGATTTTTACGCCCCCACCACTTCTGCAAAACTGCGGGTATGTAAGGAAAGAGTAGGGGCGGTTCCCTTTTCGCTGCATGTAGAGGTGATTCGTCCTGCGTCTCTAGGCGTCTCTATAGGCTCTGCGTCTCCACGCAACAGGGCTTTTTACCGTTTTGCCGGGCAGTCGCTTTCTGACCTGAAAAGAAAGTATTGGGGCCACGTAATCATTCATCCCGCGAATGAATAGTTAAACCGATTCAGCAAGCGCATTGATTTGTGCGCGTAAATTCAGCAGGATGGGTTCTTTTATTCATCGAAGGAATGAGAATGCTGACAATCAGAACGGCCGGTGTCGCGGATGCGGCTACCCTGCAACAGGTGGCGCGTGAGTCTTATCTGCACCATTTTGCCCACCTGTGGCAGGTGGCGGCGGAGATGGAGGAGTTTCTGGCCGAGGAATATAACCGCGACACGCTGGAAGCGGAGCTCGCTAACCCGGATATTCTGTGGCTGCTGGCGGAATCCGAAGGCCAGCCGATCGGCTTTGCCAAGGTCTGCTGGGACCGCCCGCGCCCGGATAACAGCGAAACAGGTGCCCTGCTGCAAAAACTCTACCTGATGCCGGAACAGACCGGGCAGGGCTACGGCAACCAACTGTGGGACGCCGTGCTCGCCGAAGCTCGCCGGCGCGGCCAGCGCAGCCTGTGGCTTACCGTGCTGCAAAACAACCCGCGGGCGCGCACCTTCTACCTGCGGCGCGGCATGGAGAGCATCCAGACCCTGCCGTTCTCCAGCGCCAGCCAGCGCAGCCTGATGGATGTGCTGGCTATCCCGCTGGCATGATCACCCTGCCGCTGCCGGGCTTCCCGGTGGATCTGGTCAGCGCCGCGCCTGGCCACACCGGCGCGGTGTGCGCCGGCAGGATCATGTGCTGACGGCGCTGATTGCGCCGGGTGACCTGCCCGATCGGTGATCTTTTCTTTACTGTCTTATCCATTCCCGGCAGCAGATGTTTAACATTTATCAGGCAAATCACGTACAATCAGCGCGTCTGTTACCGCACTGCGCGGTGACATTATGATGGGATGTGCTGTGTTTCTGACGCTTCGCCCCTCTGCCCGGCACCGCTGCACAGCGGCCTGGCTGGGGATAATGTCTCTGCTGCTGCTGTTTATCGCCCCGGTGATCTCCACATCACTGGCGCAGATGCACGCCCGCGCAGAGACGGCGATGCCCGGCATGATGATGCCGATGGACCACATGGCGATGGATCACGACATGATGCCGGCGGAAGAGATGCCGATGTCACATACGGCGGGCATCATGCCTGACCAGGCCGCCTGTGGTTACTGTGTGCTGCTGGCCCATCTGCCGCTGATGGAGATCGCCCTGCCGCTGCTGGCCTGGTTCACCCTGCTGGCTGCCCGCGCGCCACCGCTGCGCCGCCGGTTACGCCTGCCGCCCCCGCCTCCGCTCTGCCGCCCGCGTTCACGCGCGCCCCCTGCTCCGCTGTTCAGTCTCTGACGCCCCCGGCGTCTTTTGCCGTTGCTGTTGCCCCACCGGGCAGCGGCAGCGTGACCTTTGCCTGATCACGGAGTTCATACCATGTCGGTTGAATCATTGCCGCAGGCGCGCCCCGCTGCGCCTGCCCTCTCCACCCGCGCGGCGCTGCTGGCGCTGCTGAAACGCCTGCATTTCGCCATCGGCCTGTTTGTCGGCCCCTTTATCTTTGTCGCGGCGCTGACCGGCACCCTCTATGTGCTGACGCCGCAGCTCGAAAGCGCGCTCTATGCGCAACAGCTCTTTACCGACGCCACCGGCCCGCTGCAACCGCTGTCGCGCCAGGTGGCGGCCGCCCAGGCGGCGGCAGGTGCCGATGCGCGGATTATCGCCGTGCGCCCCGCCCCTTCGCCTGCCCAGACCACCCGCGTGATGTTCGCGGCCGCCGGGCTGGGGCCGTCAGAGAGCCGCGCGCTGTTTATTGACCCGCACACGCTGGCGCTGCGCGGCGAGCTGACCGCCTACGGCACCAGCGGCATCCTGCCGCTGCGCACCACGCTGGACTACCTGCACCGCAATTTGCTGCTGGGTGAGCCGGGCCGGATCTACAGCGAGCTGGCCGCCTCCTGGCTCTGGGTGGCGGCGCTGGGCGGGCTGGTGCTCTGGCTGGCCCAGCGCCCGCCCCGGCTGACGCGCCACGCCACTGACAACGCCCGGCAGCAGCAGCGTACCCGCCGCCGCCACGCCTTCACCGGGCTGGCGCTGCTGCTGGGGCTGCTGTTCTTCTCCGCCACCGGCCTGACCTGGTCAGGCTGGGCGGGCAGCAACATCGACCGGATGCGCAACGCGCTGGACTGGATGACCCCGGCCGTGAGCACCACGCTGCACGGCGCACCGGCAGAGGCCGCCGACCCGCACGCGGAACACCACGGCATGATGATGATGCCCGGCATGGCGATGCCCGCCGCGCCTGCCCAGACCCCCGCGATGTTTGAGGGGGTGCTGAACGCGGCACAGCAGGCGGGCATTGACGCTGACCGGCTGGAGATCCGCCCGGCAAAAGTCAGCGGGCGGGCGTGGACGGTGAATGAGATCAACCCGCGCTGGCCAACGCGCGTCGACTCTGCGGCCGTTGACCCGCACGGTTTCCGGGTGGTGGACGTGGTGCGCTTTGCCGACTTCCCGCTGGTGGCGAAACTCACGCGCTGGGGCATCGACGCGCATATGGGCGTGCTGTTCGGGCTGCCGAACCAGCTGCTGCTGGCGGCGTTCGGGCTGGGGCTGTGCCTGATGATCGCCTGGGGTTACCGGATGTGGTGGCTGCGGCGACCGGCCGCGCCCGCCCAGCACCCGGGGCAGACGCTCTGTGCCGCCTGGGCGGCGCTGCCGCGGCTCCCGGGCATTTTACTGCTGCTGGTGGCCGCAGCGCTGGCGCTGGCGCTGCCGGTGATGGGCGTCAGCCTGCTGCTGTTCCTGCTGGCGGACGCATGGCGCTGGCGCCGGGCGGTTCAGGGCGGCCGCTGACCGCCCGCGCCGGTCAGATGATGCCGCCATTGGCGCGCAGCGTCTGGCCGTTGATCCAGCCGCCGTCCGGCCCGGCCAGGAACGCCACCGCGGCGGCGATGTCCTGCGGTTCCCCGAGGCGCTCCAGCGGGGGCATCTTCGCCAGCCGCTCCACCTGCTCCGGGGTTTTGCCGTCGAGGAACAGATCGGTGGCGGTCGGGCCGGGGGCCACGGCGTTCACGGTGATGGCGCGGCCGCGCAGCTCACGCGCCAGCACCGCCGTCAGCGCTTCTGCCCCCGCTTTGGTGGCGGTATAAACGCTGTAACCCGGGTGCAGCAGCCCCACCAGGCTGGAGGAGAGGTTAATGATGCGCCCGCCGTTACGCAGGCGGCGCGCCGCTTCACGCAGGGTGTTGAAGGTGCCTTTCAGGTTGATGGCGATCAGCCGGTCAAAGGTGGCGTCGTCAATCTCCGCCAGCGGCGCGATGGCCATGACCCCGGCATTGTTTACCAGCACATCCACCCCGCCGAAGGCCGCGTCCGCCTCAGCAAACAGCGCCGCTACGGCGGCGGCGTCACTGACGTCCGCTTTTACCGCGATCGCCCGGCCGCCGCGCAGGGTGATCTTCTCCACCAGCGCATTGGCCGGCAACGCCTGGCTGGCGTAGTTGACCACCACCGCAAACCCCTCTTTGCTCAGCCGTTCCGCCACCGCTGCGCCGATGCCGCGTGATGCCCCGGTAACGATAGCGACTTTCTGGTTTTCACTGTTCATCATGGTTTCTCCAGTAGGAGGATGGCCGTGCGATCAATAGCGCACGGCGTAGGAGTCGATCACCCTGTCGATCTTATGGTCGATAGCATTGATGACCCGGCCGGATACCATCTGCATACCGATGCTTAATACCACTGCAACCGCCAGTACCGCCAAGATGCCTTTTGCCGTCATGTGAGGTGTCCTGTGAGGGGCTGGCCGGATGCGGCTGCCCAGGCGGTTAGCTATAGCAACCTGCGGCCACCACGGCAATGGAAAAGGCGGAATCTCTGTACAAAGCAGACCTGTTACGGCACGGGGCAGGCAAAAAAGGGCCGCACACCGGCGGCCCATAAAACAAGCAAGGGGGGGACTACAGGTAAAACAAAACTCAGCGGGTGGTCTGGGTGGTGGTCGAGGTGCTGGCGGTGGAGCCGTTACCGTCGGAGCCGCCATTTTCCAGCAACAGCGCGACCGCCGTGATCGCGGCGATGCTGCCGACGCCGATGGCGTCTGACTGGCCTTTGCTCAGGGTGGTGGCGCTGCTGCCGGCCGTTTGTGCCGCTGCGGCCCCGCCGGACACGGCCAGCGCGAGCATTACACCGGCGACTTTCATCATAGTTGCGTTCATTTTCTTATTCTCCTGATGACATTGCTGTGAGAGTCATGGGATGTCGGGGGGCCGCCGGGCTGCTTTCCTGAGGGTGGTGCCCTCTTTTTTAGTGCGCGTTCTCTGCATCATTGCGCCAAAGCAGCCTGAAACGCCCCGGAATTGCCGGGTGATTCCTTGCCAATTCATCAAGCCCTGCGAATTAAAACGCTAGAGGTTTGCCTTTTAAAAAACAAATAACATCAGCCTTATTAAAGACTTTAAGAATAGCCTTAAAATAAAATGAATTTTTTCAGTTTTCCCGCGCGGCATCACAAGGTGAAATGATCATGAAACCCGCGTGAAAACCCTTAATAATCAACATGTAGATTTTAGGAATGTAAGTGAGAATCTCAGGCAATATGTTCAACACCAGGGGCATATAAAATAACCGCGCATTTTTTTACCTTTATTTCCCTGGCATGGGTTTCATTTTTATCCGGCCGGTTTTTTATTATCGTGCGAAGGGGATTTTATTTTTCCGCTGATATTTTCTTTTTCTGCCGGTAAATAATGGGGTGGAGGTTTTATTAAAAGGTAAACAACCGCGCCGGTGGCTGGATGGTTCCGGAGGGGGATTAGTAAGAAGGGGTGACCTCTGGCCGGAAGCGGTGATCACTCAACCGGGCTGAAGATTGATTTCAGCAGGCGTAAAAGGTATAACACACAGACTTTAGAAGTTTAGACGTCTATACGGATAAAAATGAGCAACCAACCTTCCCCCCGTTCCGGCCAAGAGGGCCAGTTCCAGCGCACCATGAAAGCCCGCCACCTGGTGATGCTCTCCCTTGGCGGCGTTATCGGCACCGGATTGTTCTTTAACACCGGCTACATTATCTCGACAACCGGCGCGCTCGGCACGCTGCTGGCTTACCTGATCGGCGCACTGGTGGTCTACCTGGTGATGCTCAGCCTGGGCGAGCTGTCCGTGGCGATGCCGGAGACCGGCGCGTTTCACCTCTATGCCGCCCGCTACCTCAGCCCGGCCACCGGCTACACCGTGGCCTGGCTCTACTGGCTGACCTGGACGGTGGCGCTCGGCTCCAGCCTCACGGCCGCCGGCTTCTGTATGCAGTACTGGTTCCCGGCGGTGCCGGTCTGGATCTGGTGCCTGCTGTTCTGCCTGGTGATTTTCCTGCTGAACGTCATCACCACCCGGGTGTTTGCCGAGGGGGAGTTCTGGTTTTCGCTGATCAAAGTGGTGACGATTCTGGCGTTCATCATCCTGGGGGCCGGGGCGATGTTCGGGCTGGTGCCGATGAGCGACGGCACGCCCGCACCTTTCTTCCATAACCTGACTGCCGGGGGCTGGTTCCCGCATGGCGGCCTGCCGATCCTGATGACTATGGTGGCGGTGAACTTCGCCTTCTCCGGCACGGAGCTGATCGGCATTGCGGCCGGTGAGACGGCGCAGCCGGAGAAAGTGGTGCCGATGGCGATCCGTACCACGGTGGCGCGGCTGGTGATCTTCTTCATCGGCTCGGTGCTGGTGCTGGCAGCGCTGATCCCGATGGACCAGGCCGGGATTGTGAAAAGCCCGTTCGTGACGGTGTTTGAGAAGATCGGCATCCCTTATGCGGCCGACATCATGAACTTCGTGATCCTGACGGCCATCCTGTCGGCAGCCAACTCCGGCCTCTACGCCTCAGGGCGGATGCTCTGGTCGCTGGCCAATGAGCGCACCCTGCCGCGCGCCTTCGCCAAAGTGAACCGCCGCGGCATCCCGATGAATGCGTTGCTGATCAGTATGCTGGGCGGGCTGCTGGCGCTGCTCTCCAGCGTGATTGCGCCGGACACGGTGTTTGTGGCGCTCTCTGCCATCTCCGGCTTTGCGGTGGTGGCGGTGTGGCTGAGCATCTGCGCGTCGCACTATGTGTTCCGCCGCCGCTGGCTGGCGGACGGCCACGCGGCGGCAGCTCTGCCCTACCGCGCGCCCTGGTACCCGGTGACGCCGATCCTCGGTTTCGTGCTCTGTGTGCTGGCCTGCGTCGGGCTGGCGTTCGATCCGTCGCAGCGGATTGCCCTATACTGTGGCCTGCCGTTCGTTGCGCTCTGCTATCTGGCCTATTACATGACCCAACGACGGGCAAAAACCTTAACTGCCGCTGTATCAGGAGAACACCATGCCGGCTGAAAACCCGATTGCCCGCCATCTGGCGCAGCACCCCACTCTGATTCTGGACGGGGCGCTGGCCACCGAACTGGAAGCGCGCGGCTGTAACCTCGCTGACCCGCTCTGGTCAGCCAAAGTGCTGATCGAAAACCCGGAACTGATTTACCAGGTGCACCTGGACTACTTCCGCGCCGGGGCGCAGTGCGCCATTACCGCCAGCTACCAGGCGACGCCGCAGGGCTTCGCGCCGCGCGGGCTGGATGAGGCGGCCTCGCTGGCGCTGATTGGCAAAAGCGTGGCGCTGGCGCAGCAGGCGCGCAGCGACTATCTGGCGCAGCACCCGGAGAAAACCGGCCTGCTGGTGGCCGGGTCGGTCGGCCCTTATGGTGCCTATCTGGCGGACGGTTCAGAGTACCGTGGGGATTACCACCTGCCGCAGGCGGAGATGATGGCGTTCCACCGGCCGCGCATCCGGGCGCTGGCGGAAGCGGGCGTTGACCTGCTGGCCTGTGAGACGCTGCCCTCGTTTGCGGAGCTGGAGGCGCTGATTGCGCTGTTGGCGGAGTTCCCGGCGCTCACCGCCTGGTTCTCCTTTACGCTGCGGGACAGTGACCACCTGAGCGACGGCACGCCGCTGGCGCAGGTGGCGGCGCTGCTGAACACCACCCCGCAGGCCGTGGCGCTGGGCATTAACTGCATTGCGCTGGATCAGGTCACGGCGGCGCTGCAATCCCTAAGCCCGCTCACGGACAAGCCGCTGCTGGTCTACCCCAATTCCGGCGAGCAGTATGACGCCACCGACAAACGCTGGCACAGCTGCGGCACCGGCCACCAGACGCTTGCCGACCACCTGCCTGCCTGGACGGCGCTCGGCGCCCGCCTGATCGGCGGCTGCTGCCGCACCACCCCGAAAGACATCGCCGCCATCGCCCAGCGCTGCGCCGGCTGATTCCCCTTTTCTGCCCCAGGCATGCCGGTCAGCCCGGCGTGCCTGCCGCGCAGCACTGCCAGTACTGCAAAATGGCATCCGCCAGATCGTCCTCTTCGGCATAAAACCAGGCCAGCGGCAGCCCCAGCACCTGGGCGATGCGGCTTGCGGTGGCCTGGTCAGGTTGGTGGCGGCCTTTCTCATACTGGTTCATCCGCGAACTGGCGGTGGTTTCCTCCATGCCGGCCAGCAGCCCAAGTTTATATTGCGTTAACCCGGCCCGTACCCGCGCCTCTTTTAATCGTTTTACCAGCATGGTTATTTTCCTCCCGTATAAACTCAGGTATTCTTAGTTTTTACCCGCCCCCGTTATGTGCCCGGCAAAATAACGCCGTATTCAGGCCGGAGAAGTATGAATGCTGTCCCACTTTTTGGGGAAGCAGTTTATTTTAAGATGTGTCTGAATATTGCTGGTTTTATGAACCACTTCGCAAAATGTGGCCGTTTTCTTTTTAGCCTCTCCTTTTCCAATTACTTCATTTATCTCAATTTTTTATTTAACGCCTGCCGATGTTAAGCCCCGCCTATTAATCTGATAGTGATAACGGCCTTATAAAACGCCTGAATCCCGGTAAAGTAGCGCCCTGCCATGCCCGCGTAACCGATTGTTTTTGCGTCAGTGCGGGCAAAAACATCGGCGCGCAGGGTGCGTTTCTGCTGCGCCGGTTGCTGTCTGTTCTCACAGAGGAGAAAAATGACCGTTTATCCTGTCACCTGATTAATCACAACGATCACACTGGTGCATCGCCCTTTTTATGATGGGCGCGCTGCCGGTTATTTATTTTGGTTGCCTGCGCATTCAGGTGGCCCACCCTGACTCACCTGCAATAAATAGCCTCTGGCTAAAAACAATAATTCTTTAAAATAAGGAAATACCATGCGCAATATCCGTGCTGCGGGACTTAACACCCGGCTCAAAAAAAGCCTGTTGATTGTCTCGTCATTAATTATCACCACCTCGGCCGGCGCGGCCACCCTGACGCGCGATAATGGCGCGCCGGTGGGCGATAACCAGAATTCCCAGACCGCCGGCGCCCACGGCCCGGTGCTGTTGCAGGATGTGCAGCTGTTGCAGAAGTTGCAGCGCTTTGACCGCGAGCGCATCCCGGAGCGCGTGGTGCATGCCCGCGGCACCGGGGCGCACGGTGAGTTCACCGCCACCGCGGACATCTCTGACCTGACCACCGCGCAGCTGTTCCAGAAAGGCAGCAAAACGCCGGTGTTCGTGCGCTTCTCGCTGGTGGTGCACGGCAACCACTCCCCGGAGACGCTGCGTGACCCGCGCGGCTTCGCCACCAAGTTCTACACCACCCAGGGCAACTGGGATCTGGTCGGCAATAACTTCCCGACCTTCTTCATCCGTGATGCGATCAAGTTCCCGGACATGGTGCACGCCTTCAAGCCCGACCCGCGTACCAACCTGGATGATGACGCGCGCCGCTTTGACTTCTTCTCCCACCTGCCGGAGTCCACCCGCACCCTGACCGAGCTGTACTCCAACGAGGGCACCCCGGCCTCCTACCGCAACATGGACGGCAACAGCGTCCACGCCTACAAGTTCGTGAATGCCAAAGGCGAAGTGCACTATGTGAAGTTCCACTGGAAGACGCTGCAAGGGGTGAAAAACCTCGACCCGCAGCAGGTTGAGCAGGTACAGGGCAAAGATTACAGCCACCTGAGCCATGACCTGGTGGACGCCATTAACCGCGGTGACTTCCCGAAATGGGATCTCTATGTGCAGGTGCTGAAGCCGGAAGATCTGAAGAATTTCGATTTCGACCCGCTCGACCCGACCAAAATCTGGCCGGGTGTGCCGGAGCGCAAGATCGGCCAGATGGTGCTGAACAAGAACCCGGATAACATCTTCCAGGAAACCGAGCAGGTCGCCATGGCCCCGGCGAATCTGGTGCCGGGCATTGAGCCGTCGGAAGACAAGCTGTTGCAGGGCCGCCTGTTTGCCTATGCCGATACCCAGATCTACCGCCTGGGCGCTAACGGCCTGAGCCTGCCGATCAACGCCCCGCGTGCGCCGGTTAACAACATCAACCAGGACGGCAGCCAGAACACCGGCCACACCCAGGACAAGGGCGTGAACTACCAGCCAAGCCGCCTCTACCCGCGTGAGGAGCTGGCCTCGGCGCGCTACAGCCTGACGCCGCTGGAAGGCACCACCCAGCAGAGCAAAATCCAGAAGGAGCAGAACTTCAAACAGGCGGGCGAACTCTACCGCTCCTACAGCAAAAAAGATCAGGATGACCTGATCAACAGCCTTGGGTCAGCGCTGGCGACCACCGACAGCGCCAGCCGTGACGTGATGCTCTCCTACTTCTATAAAGCGGACGCGGAGTACGGCACCCGGCTGACCAAGGTCGCGAAAGCGGATCTCAGCAACGTGCAGCAGATGGCCGCCAGACTCTCTGACTGATAATCCCGGCCGCCCGCTGCCCGGGCGGCCTGAAGGAGCCTATGATGATGCGTTTTTTGCTGGTAGTTAGCCTGCTGTTCTCCCTGCCGGGCCTCGCCCAGCCCACCTCACCGGCAGACATACACGCCTCTCTGAACCGCCACCTCTGGGACGCGGCGCGCAACGGCGATAACCCGGTAATCCGGGAGTTTGTCGCGGCAAACTATGACCTGAACGCGCAGGACGCCAACGGCTATACGCCGGTGATCCTCGCCGCCTACCACGGCCACGGTGACACGCTGGCCCTGCTGCTGAAACATGGCGCAGACCCCTGCCTGCGGGACAAACGCGGCAACAGCGCACTGATGGGTGCCATTTTCAAAGGGGAGATCGCGATCGCCCGCACCCTGATTGCCGCGCCCTGTAACCCGGATCAACGCAACAACGCGGGCCAGACCGCCGCCATGTATGCGTCATTGTTCCAGCGCACGGAATTATTGAAAGCATTGGCCGCCAAAGGGGCTGATATGCAAGCCACTGACGCGCTGGGCAACAGCGTAACGTCACTGGGGCAGGGAGAGGTGCGGGGGCGGTAAAGGGGTCACTATGGCATTCTGACACGGGCGGCAACCTGATGGGCGCGGTTCTTTCCCGTCACCCCATTCCCTTTTTCAAAACGCTGGCGCTCATCCTGCCCCAGGCAGGGCAAAGAACAGATAACAGCGCCATCTTTTCATCAGTAACAGCGTCCGCCGGATGACCTTTTACGACAACCAGGCAGTCTGAATTGGCATTCCGGCCGGGCCTGCGCCCCGCGGGAATGCCAATTCAGCTGTTTACCTTACCGCAGGCCTTCTTGCGCAGGCGGATTAAAACTTATCAGGCAACTCTTTATGCACCACAATTCCTTTTCCGCTTTTTCCAATTTCAATATATTCCCCGAACTTTAATTCCCGGAGAATACGCATCACATTGGTTCTGGAAATAGAGGTGCGCTTCTGGATATAAGCGGCGATTTTAATATTATTTCTGACGTCTTCGGGCTGGGCACAGATGTCGGTGATAATCTCTTTGATCTGTTCATAGGCGCATTTGCCGACTAATTTATAGCTCTCTTTCCATAAGGCGATCATCGTATAGGTGACCGTTTCACACACTGCCTGCCAGAGTTTCTTTTCAGTGAAAATCGCTTTGGCTACCACTACCGGCACATAACCGAGCTCGCAATGGGTTTCAGCAATAAAGTAGTGCCCCTGATTGGAATAAATCGCATTGGCGAGGCCAAGGATGATGTTTTCAATATTGACTTTAACATAGAGGTCATTATCCCCCCTGACCATCGACATCTGCCCCTTTTTCAGCAGGAAGATATAATCAATATCCTGCCGGAAATCCAGGATCATGCCTTTTTCAAGGGAGAAGGAGAATGACTTTGCCTCAAGGGCTTTAAATAAATCGTCAATCGCCGGCGGCCTGCGGTTCCGTATACTATTTTTCCCAGCGCTCCTGCCGGGGCGCAAAGGGGGAACAGTGACCCCCTTTTGTATGGCGTTTTTCATGATGTTGTGTCTGCCTTTTATTGATTTCCCACACTCATGCAAACGCATATAAGTAAACCAGAAAAACAGGCTTTACAATGTGCCATCTGGCACAGTTAATTTTCCTTTTTGGTGAAAACCAGAATGTATCAGGGCAGAGTCAGCCTCTCCCTGAATCGGGATATGGCCATACTCTGACGCGATTTAATGAATGCCTTTCTGGGGCGCGGGCGGAAGCTGCCTGGGATGGCGGCTGGCGGTGATGTGATCCCCGCCACGCTGACAGTGAATTGAAGGGGGAACAGAGGCCTATTCCCCCCGGAAACTATTTACCCTGCCGCCTACAGCCCCAACGCCGTCAGGCCGGGGTGATCCACAGGCCGGGGGGCGTGGCGGTCCCAGTGGAATTTTCGCTCTGATTCGGCGATCGGCACGTCGTTGATGGAGGCGTGGCGCACCGCCATCAGGCCGTCGGCGTCAAATTGCCAGTTCTCATTGCCGTAGGCGCGGAACCACTGCCCGGCGGCGTCCTGCCATTCGTAGGCAAAGCGCACCGCGATGCGGTTTTCGCTGAACGCCCAGATCTCCTTGATTAAGCGGTAATGCTGCTCGCGCGTCCATTTCTCCTCCAAAAAGGCCACGATCTCCGCGCGGCCGGTGATAAAGCGGTCACGGTTACGCCACTGGGAGTTTTCGGTATAGGCCAGCGACACCCGCTGGGCGTCGGTGCTGTTCCAGGCATCCTCTGCGGCGCGGACTTTCTGGATGGCGGTCTCTAAGGTAAACGGCGGTAACGGCGGGCGGGGTGATGACATAGTGCGTTCCTCGATCGGGGTAATCCTTTGTTGTACCGGGATATTCCAGAAAGGGGAAATCACTATTCGTGCTAAGGGTGACCGGAAAAAGGGGTAACGCGCCGGGCGGCACCGGCGCGTATCAGCGGGATTAACGGGCGGCGGCTTCCAGTACCTGATGGATGGTGGTGGAGAGCTCGTTAATTTCGAACTTCGCCACATAGCCGTTGGCCCCAACCTTGCGCACGTGCTCTTCGTTGGCGCTGCCGGAGAGTGACGAGTGGATCACCACCGGGATGTTTTTCAGCTGCTCGTCACGTTTGATGTTACGGGTCAGCGTGAAGCCGTCCATCTCCGGCATCTCCAGATCCGTCAGCACCAGGCCGATCTTGTCGGTGATCGGCACGCCCTCTGCCCTCGCCTGCTGGGCGATCAGCTTGATTTTCTCCCAGGCTTCCAGCCCGGTGTTGTGCATCAGCGCCGGGATACCCAGCCCCTTCAGGCCGTGCTCCAGCATGGTACGGGCGACTTTGGAGTCCTCCGCCACGATGGCGATCGCCCCCGGCTTCAGCTTAAAGCCTTTGGCTTTGATCTCGTCGGCGGCGTCTACCATGCGCACGGTCGGGATGATGTCATGCAGGATCTGCTCGACATCCAGCACCAGCGCCAGGTTGGTGCTCTGCTTGTCGTTATCGAGGCAGGCGATGCTGGTGATGTTGCGGTTGCTGACGCCCGCTTCCGCGGCGTGAACCTGGCTCCAGTCGAGGCGGACGATGTTGTCCACCGACTCCACGGCGAACGCCTGGGTGCTGCGCGCATACTCAGTGACCAGCAGCAGGTTCAGCCCGGTCGCGGGCGTGCACCCGGCCACGGCCGGCAGGTCGATCACCGGGATAATCTGCCCGCGGATGCTCGCCACGCCCAGCAGCGGCGATTTCATGCCCGCCGCTTTGGTGATGGTCGGCATGGTGACGATTTCCCGCAGCTTAAACACGTTGATGCCATAGAGTTCGGACTTTTCGCCTTTGGCATCCGTCCCCAGCCGGAACAGCAGCAGCTCAAATTTATTGGAGAGCGCCAGGTTAGCCCGTTCGTCGATATCTTTTTGAAAATTATCCATCTTTGCCTCTGAGAAGGGTGAATACCGTAATTTACAAGCCGATATGCGTGGTGAGCTAACGGGGAAAGCCCGGCTTTCCTGGATCAGCGCGCTTGAATTACTCTGGGAGGTTATCGGCAGGCCGGCGGGATTTTGTAGGGTGGCGCGCAGATTTTGCACTGGGCGAACCTGCGCGCAGCGGGGTGCCGCCGGGAAGCCCCTGCCCGAATGGTTTTTTTGTGATCGCGGTTAACCAGCCCGGCCGCGTTTCAGCGTACAACGTCTGTTTGGTCTTTCGGTTCATCCGGAACGGGTTAACAGAACGGGGTATTCATGCGCAAGGCGGCGGTTATCACACTTTTCCTGCTGTTTTTTCTCTTTTCCGGCAAAGAATTTATCGGCAGCGTGCTCTTCCCGGTGACCCTGACCCTGATCGAGAAAGTCCCCATCAACAACAGCGCCCAGCTCTACGTGGTGGAAGCCGATGTGAATGCCACCACCCAGCCCTCATATCGCTATTACCTGGCGGACAGGCGCACCAGCCAGGCCGATTTTCTGGCAAGCATTCAGGAGAGCGACGACTATTTCCTCCAGACCCGGGAAAAGGCCCGCGTTGAAGTCAGAGAAGGCGGGCTGTTTTTATCGACCACCGGCACGGTGGATAAATTTACCAATTCCGGTGGGTATCGCGTGGGGAGCCATCTGTTTCATGTGAAGGTGGCGCTCTCGGCGGAGCCGGAGTGAACATGTTTAGCCCAGGCGAGCGTCAGGGCGTCAGTGCTGCTTGTGGTACATGGCGGCATGGACGGGGCACCGATTCCTATAGGCGAAGAACAAATAAAACAGTTTAAAACAAAGGTGCCAATCTTTCCGAAGACCTTCTATATCGCAGAGATTTTTTAAAGGTACCCGAGGTGGCCTTGCCGATGTCCAGGTGATTTTTTGTGAGCGGCCAGTGATTTTTTATCCATTGCGCTCTGATGTTGCTCTTCATAGAGTGCTGAAGAAGATCATTTTTACCTCAACTACGCTCAAGGACACTATGACTACTACAAATAAGAAAGTTGCCGTTGTAACAGGGGGGGCGATGGGTATTGGTGCAGAAGTCGCAACAAAACTTGCTGCAGAAAATTTCCACGTCATCATCTGTGATATCAACGTCGACGCAGCCAACGCTTTTTGCAAAGAACTCATCGCCAAGGGTTTGGCAGCCACAACCTGTTATATGGATGTCAGCTCATCACAAAGTATTAATGACGCATTTAAGCAGATAGATAAAGAATTTGGCCGTTGTGATGTGCTGGTTAACTCAGCCGGTATCGCCAAAACAATGCCGTTCCTGGATTTTGATGCTGACGTGTTCATTAAGACAATGAATATCAACGTCACAGGCACGTTCCTGTGCTGCCAATCTGCGGCCAGGCTTATGAAAAAAAATAACTCGGGCCGGATAATTAATATCGCTTCTGTTGCCGGTCTGAGAGCGGTCGGAAAAGGCCGGACTGCATACGGCACCTCAAAAGGTGCGGTGATAGCACTTACCCGTCAGATGGCGGTAGAACTCTGTGAATATGGAATTACGGCTAATGCGGTTGCGCCCGGCCCGGTTGACACCCCTATGACGAAAGAACTCCATAGCGAAACATTTCGTCAGGCATACAGCAGAGCAATTCCGCTCGGGCGCTATGGCCTTACATCTGAAATTGCCGGGGCAGTAAGCTATCTGGCTTCAGACTCAGCCGCCTATGTAAATGGTATTGTCCTGCCGGTTGACGGAGGCTTTCTTGCCTGGGGAGCCGGCGATATTTAAAACATATCGCGCCTGTCAAAACATACCGCGCCTGTCAGGGCAGGCGCTTCATTACCCCACCAGGACTCGGCAACCCTTCCCTTAGTTCCCCTCCATCTCTGCGCGAATCCATTCAACCAGATGTGTTGTATCTTCCCGCGATTCAGCATTAGGTGAGATCCAGAGCACTAACTTCTGAGGGCCTTTGACGAAGCCGAAAGGAGCAATCAGTGTGCCTTTTTCAAGCTCTTCACGCACAAGCATTCTTGGGGTATTCGCAAATCCCAGACCGACTTTAGCTGCTTTTATCAACAGATAAAAATGTTCATAAAACTCCAGCTCACTGTCGGAAGGAAAATCAGCGTTGTTCGCGCGGTACCAGTTTTCCCAGGCATCCGGACGTGTCCGGGTCGCCAGCAATCGGCCACGTTCAAGATCTGCTATTTCTTTAATCCCTGAAGACGCCAGATAATCAGGCGCACATACGACCCCGACCCATTCCTCTATTAATGGAACAGGTGTGATACCGAATGGCGGAGGAATGCTCGCCAGACGTATGGCCACGCTGACACCGTCGAGCGCGAAATCAATGGGGCCATGTCCCGTGCGTAAGCCTACTTCCATTGTCGGAAAGCTGCTATGAAGCCGCCCCATCCTCGGCAGCAGCCAGTACATCATTATTGACGCGGAACAGGACAACTCAAGCGGCCGGGGCCTGACATCATCAATGCTTTCCTGAATCATGCCGAATGCCCTGCTTAAGCCCGCAGCAAGTTTGGCCCCTTCAGCCGTCAGTTTTGTGCCTTGAGGCGTCCGGATAAGGAGCGTCACGCCCAGTAATTCTTCCAGCGCCCTTATGTGCCTGCTAATTGCGCCATGCGTCACAGAAAGCGCATTTGCTGCTTCAGTGAATCCCCCTTTTCGCGCGGTCATTTCAAATGCCCGAAGTGCATTAAGAGATGGCCTTAGTGGTCTGGACATACTGATTTCCCTCCATATTTCAGCAAATGATGATGACCGCCTGTGCTGTTGGCTGTGACTTTTTCTCCTCTTCAATTGAAATCATATCGATAGGCAAAAAAGGCCGTCAATGTATATTGAAATTAGTTTTTCAGTATTAAGACCCCGTGCACATTATTAATAAATAAGGAATTAATATGCTTTCACATCCGCCTGCAAGAGAAGAGTTTACCGCGCTGTTTTTTGTTGAAAGCAGTTACCCTCTCGAAAAAGTCAGCGAAATTATCGCCGGAGAACAGTCCAGCGGTACGTTTATATCTCTCCCCGGGGAATCGGCTGAGCTTAAAGAAAGATCCCGTGCCCGGGTCGTTTCAATTACGGAACAACCGCCGGTCAATGTCGCCTCGCTACACAGCGAATTTCTGAAAAGAAAACACGCCTCAGATAAATACTTTCGTGGGCAGATAGAAATTGCCTTTCCGGTCGAAAACGTTGGCGTCAATATCCCGGCTTTACTGACGACCGTAGCGGGAAATCTTTTTGAGATCGGTGAAGTTACCGGCCTGCGTCTGCTGGATATTACGTTACCCGAGCAGTTCGCGAAGAAGTTTTCCGGGCCGCAGTTTGGCATTGAGGGAACACGGTCACTTTGCAATATCCATGACCGGCCTATTATCGGAACCATTATCAAGCCCAGTATAGGTCTGATGCCTGAGCAGACAGCGCAGGTAGTGGATGAGCTTTGCGCAGGCGGCATCGACTTCATCAAAGATGATGAATTAACCGTAAGCCCTGACTATGCCACCTTCGATGCCCGCCTGAATGCCGTCATGCCCGTGATAAAAAAACATGCCGACCATTTGGGCCGTATGCCTATGTATGCGATAAATATATCCGGCAGTGTCGATGAGATGTTGCGCAGGCATGATGCGGTAGCAGAAGCGGGTGGTACCTGTATTATGCTGAATCTTAACTGGGTAGGGCATTCTGCTGTTGAACATATCCGCAAGCACTCACAGCTTCCGATTCATGGTCATCGTAATGGATGGGGCGCTTTGACACGCAACCCCTCTCTTGGCTTCTCCTTTCCTGCCTATCAAAAAATCTGGCGTTTATGCGGCATAGACCATCTGCATGTTAACGGTATTAAAAGCAAATTCTGGGAACCCGACGAATCAGTGATCGATTCAGCATTAAGTTGCCTGACTCCCTTTTCAGGTGTGCAGCCTATTGTTCCTGTTTTTTCGTCCGGCCAATGGGCAGGACAGGCACCTGATTTATACAACAAGCTCAAATCCGTCGATCTTATGCATTTAGCGGGGGCAGGCATTATTGGTCATCCGGGCGGTATCAGTGCCGGTGTACAAAGTATGCGGGAAGGCTGGGAAGCGGCGATTAATCAGGTTTCCGTTCATCAGTACGCCCAGACCAGGCCAGCGCTGGCTGCCGCCCTGGAAAAATTTGGAGGGGCATAAAATGCCTGCAAACATTCAGCCTAAACTCAGGCTTGCATTTTATGGTGATGATTTCACGGGTTCATCAGATGCACTGGAAGTGCTGGCATCTGCCGGATTGAAATGTGCAATGTTCTTGACTCCGCCTTCCGCCGGGCTATTAAGCACGTTAGGGGATTTTGACGCCATCGGCATAGCAGGAGACAGTCGTTCAATGTCTCCTGAAGAGATGGATAACACCCTGCCTGACATATTTTCAGCGTTAAAGGCGCTCTCTCCACAGCTTGTTCATTACAAAGTGTGTTCAACGTTCGACAGTTCACCCGAAACCGGAAATATCGGGCACGTTATCGGTATGGCAGCAAAAATTTTTGAAAGAAATGCTGTGCCGGTAGTGGCCGGTAACCCTGCCCTTGGCCGGTACTGTGTTTTTGGCAATTTATTCGCGCTTTCAAAAACGGATCATGCCGTTCACCGTATTGATCGTCATCCGGTTATGAAATCCCACCCTATTACGCCAATGCATGAAGCCGACCTGGCATTACATATAGGAAAACAGAAATCACTCAATTTTGCCCGGGTGACTATCAATCAGCTGGATGATGAAACCGGGTTAAAACAAGCGCTGGAAAACATCTCTGAAAATGATGATGCCGTTTTGTTTGATGGCGCGACCCCCACCCACCTTACAACGGTAGGTAAAATTCTGGCTACCTCTGCTGAACATTCATCGCCGCTGTTTGTTGTGGGATCGTCGGGTGTTGAATATGGCCTCATTCAGCACTGGCAGCAGTCTGGGCAGATTGACCATAGTTCAGAGCCGGATACCTTTTTAAGTGCAGTGGAACAATTGCTGGTTATTTCCGGCAGTGCCTCACCGCTTAGTTATTTACAGATTGGAAAGGCTATAGAAAATGGCTTTGCTGACATTGAAGTCGATGCACGGGCACTTATTTCTGATACTGAAAAGGAAAAGGCTGCTCAGGCAATTGTTGATAAAGCAATTGCCCTGCTTCGGTGCGGTAAAAATGTTGTCATCCATACGGCAAAAGGCCCGGATGATTCACGTATCGCAGACATGATTAATTTCATGGTGGCTCAGGGAGCCAGCCCTGAACTTGCTAAAATCCAGGGCGGTAAAACATTAAGTCTGGCGCTTGGGCGCATCACCCAAAAAATCCTTGAGGGGCACCCGATTAAACGAATTGTTGTTTCAGGTGGCGATACGTCAAGCCAGGTAACGAAAACACTCTCACCTGACGCGCTCGTCATTCAATCGTATATTTCACCCGGCGCACCGTTATGCAAAGCGTTATCCGAAAAACCATTTTTGTCCGGTCTGGAAATCGCGCTCAAAGGCGGGCAAATGGGTGAAGAAAACTATTTTGTTCAGGCACTGACGGGTAAGCAATGCTGAAAAATCCAGACTGATATAAAGCACCTGCACTGAAGGATAATTACTATGAACATCTCTGCATCGGAAAAATCACCTACCTATATTGAACATACTGAAGTTGATAATAATAAATCGATGAAAAACGTTGTCGCAGGCAGCCTGTTTGGTACGGCTCTGGAAACTTATGACCTTTACCTGTACGGCACTGCTGCAGCATTGATATTCGCACCGCTGTTTTTTCCTGAGGCTGATGAAACTGTGTCGCGATTAGCGTCACTGGCCTCATTTGCTATTTCATTTATTGCCCGCCCATTAGGTTCCCTGGTTATCGGCCATTTTGGGGACAGGATAGGCAGAAAAAAATTATTATACATGACGCTGATTGTCATGGGGCTGAGCACCGTGGCGATAGGCTTATTGCCGACATACGCAAGTGCCGGTATCTGGGCGCCGGTCATGCTGTGTGTATTACGGTTTATTCAGGGGTTTGCTTTTGCAGGCGAATACAGTGGCGCGGTTCTGATGCTACTGGAGCATGCACCCCGGCGAAAACGGGGTTTCTACACGGCAATAAACAACATAGGCCCGGTATTTGGCTTTTTTGGTTCGGCAGGTTTGCTGCTGATCGTCAGTTCGGTTCTGCCAACCGAAGAGTTTTACGCATGGGGATGGAGAATACCGTTTGTTGCCAGCCTTGCACTCTTAATTGTTGGCGTTTTTGTTAGATCCAAAGTTAAAGAATCGCCTGTATTTGTTGAAGCGGCAGCTAAAAGAGCTAGCGCTGATAAACAGGAGATGTCCCCTGCAATGACTCTGTTTACAAAATTTCCTAAACAGCTTCTGCTTGTTGCCGGGGCAAATATTTGCCACTTTTCAACCTTCTATTTGTTTACTGTGTTTTCGATGAGTTATGCGCAAAGAGATCTTGGCATGTCTAACAGCATTGTTCTGGCCGTCGTGATGTTGGCCATTTGCACACATCTCGTTGCTGTGCCCCTTGCTGGCGCACTGTCTGACAAAATCGGACGTCGCAGAATGATGCTCATTGGATTTGCCGTGACAGCTTTATCAGCATTCCCGTTCTGGTATCTTTATTCCAGCGGTGCGTTTCTGCCGATGCTTGCAGGGGCAAGCTTGTTAATGATCGGCTATGGGCTTGTTTATGGTGCTGTCGCGTCTTTCACCGGAGAAGCTTTCGGGACAAGCGTCCGTTTTACCGGCTTTGCCATGGCAACCAATGTTGGCGGGATTCTGGGTGGCGGAACCGCCCCGATTATTGGTGCTTTTTTACTAAGCTATTTCGGAACACCTTACGCGATAGCATGGTATATGGTCTTTTTAGCCCTGGTATCTGCTACCTGTACTTATCTCAGCAAAGAAACCAGCCATAAAGACATCTCGACTGAAAGCTGATCCTGGATTTTTACTTTATAGAGCGCCGGTAAATAATTTTTACCGGCGCTTTTCTCTTAGCCTGCTTTACGGTGTTACCCCGCGCCCAGCGCCGCCCACAGGGCGTTGACCCGCTCCCACAGCACAAACCCCAGCGACGCCCTCCCCCCAGCTCACCGACTACAACAGCCCATACCCGAGCCGCGTTTCAAAAGCCACTAAGCCGATGCCGCCACACTGACAATTTTGTCATATCCCCGTCAGCCTCATGACAGGTTGGCTACGTATATTCCTCTTTAACGCCATAGAGAACCTTCATGGTGAAAATTCTGACACCGCCATTTGTTTAAAAAGGAAACAGCATGAAAGCATCCCTTATTATTACCCTGGTCATGGGGCTTATTTCCGTCAATGCCGCCTCTGCTGCACAGCACGTTGATCAGGCTGAGGGGAAAGAGAAGATTGGCGTCATCTCCGCAAGCGATGCCTATAACCTCGATGAACTCTCGCAAGCACTTTCTGCCAAGGCAGATGAAAAAGGGGCCACCTCTTACAAAATACTTTCAGCCTCCGGCAATAACCGGCTGCACGGCGTGGCCGAGATTTATAAATAATTTGATATATTGCTGCCGTACTGACAGGGCGGCTTCATCCGCCGCCCTGTTTTTACCCCGTTACAGCGCCGCCCGCAGGGCATTAACCCGCTCCCACAGCACAAACCCCAGCGATGCCCTCACCCACGGCTCACCCACCTGCAACATCGCCAACGCCAGCGCCCGGCACTGCTCCGCCAGTTCCGACGCACTCAGCGGGCGATCGTCATAGAGATGTTCATCGAAAGGATAAGGCGTGGCTGGCAGGTCGTATGGCAGATCGAGCGCGACATCCAGCGCATTCAGCTCGGCCAGCAACATCGCGCAGAGATCTTCCCCTGCGGGTGACGCATCAAGATTTACCAGGGTGAAGGCTAACAGGCGGCAGTGTTCGGTCAGGGCGTGGGGAGTATAGGCATTGACGGGAGAGAATGCAGAAACCACGTGCGGGAATTGGCTATCCATATAAAAAAAGCTCCTTGAAGTGAGGGTTAAAGCCACCACCGGAGTTCCTACGCTCTTGGGTGGTAGCCCAGACGGGGGTAGGAATACCGGCCTTCAAGGACACCGGCCAGCCCGAAGGCTGCCCCGCCTGAGCCACCATTGAAACACTGCGAAAGCCGTGTAATAGATATGCCAAGGCTGCAACCCCCAAATAAAGGGGTCGCCCTGAAGTAACTCGGGTTCCTACGCCCGGCTGCGGATGTGCCGCAGCGGCGGGAATGATAACAGGTGGGAGTTTAGAGGGACAATAGGGAAAGGAAGCTAAATATTACTTAGATATAAGAAGTTGTATTGAGAAGATTAAGAGTTTCAGTGTCAATTCTTTTGAAATCAATCGACACTTCTAATTTTATTAACCTGCTAATTATTATCGGGAAAAGTTAATAACCCTGCCTCACTCAACGCGATAACGACATCCATTTGGCTATTATGACTTTTACCCTCTGGTGCAACCTTTTTCCAAAGATAAGATCTATTCGCCTCGCCACCATTAAGTATGAGGAATGCAGCGTCGATGGCATACTTTTTATTTATGCTTTTATCTTTGACACCGTAGCTACCCTTAGCAATTCCTTTAACCAGGCCATCTTCACAAAGGCCTAAGAAAGCAATGCGTGGGCATGCCTTACTTCTTGATGAGGGCTGTTCAGGGAAAGTTTTGTTCATTGTTTTATCCCATTCAGAGCGGATATCTTTTGATGAGTGTCGGAGAATAACTTTTGCTGTTTCTTCTGCGGCCGCCCCATATTTCCCAAACTTTATCATATAACCCCCCCTAACCTAAAGAACGTTAAATTACTCTTAATCCATTATTTAATCAGACTTTCAATTCTACTTACCTCTTGATCTATAACTTTAAATCCTTTATCTTTAACTTCCCTAACTTCGCTATCAATTAATTTTATTCCTTGTGCGCAATCGATTAGAGAAGCACGCTTAGCTTCATAAAGCTTCTGATAAATTTCATTTTCAGTTTTCTCCGCCATCAACAGAAAAATATGTTCATACTCAGAAATTAATTTATTATTTCCTTTATATGACTGAATTAGCGAGCGCGCATATGTGTAGATCTCAATGATTGAATCACGAGAATCGTCAGATAATTTAGCGATTTCTTTGGCGTTCTCTTCATAAAAAGTAAAATTATCGTCCCCAATGGGAAAGGTTACAAGCAACATCTCTCCAGGAACTATCGCTTCAACATGTTTTTTCATTCTCTTATCGTATAATTCTAAAAGGATCGACATTTCTCCTCTTATACCCTTTAGAACAGAGCGTTGGATTTCTAACAATTCTTTCTCTTTATTTTTTTCTGCAATTTTAGCCTGCCTATTACCCACCAAAAGTGTAAAAAGCCCACCAACTATCGCACCACTTAAGGCGGATATAAGTGTAATCAATGAGTCAGCATTTTCGCCCAGAAATGAATAATCTAATATCCCTTTTTCAATCCCCATCCCTCACCTCTACATAACCAACTTTTATTTTGATGATAATGCCAAATTTTTATTTTTTCATCAATTACTGATTGTTAACTTGCAGTTTTCTTTGAGGCGGCTTATGACGTGTATTTTTATATAAAAGTTAATGATTTATTGTTTTGTGAGATTATTTTTGTTTTAAAAACTATCTCCATCCAACCTAAGAACTGATACCCCCAAAAGTACCCCCACCTACAGCA
This sequence comes from Chimaeribacter coloradensis, assembly GCF_002858715.1. Classification (GTDB taxonomy): domain Bacteria; phylum Pseudomonadota; class Gammaproteobacteria; order Enterobacterales; family Enterobacteriaceae; genus Chimaeribacter; species Chimaeribacter coloradensis. The sequence goes on from NZ_PJZH01000019.1 coordinate 23,316, forward strand.
GGTAACAACAAAAACCAAGCAATCTTACAGGCACAAAAAAAACCCGCAATCAGGCGATATAAGGGCTAGGTATGTCTTCAGTAAAGTTAAGGAAATCAAGAATTGGTGCCGATAATAGGAGTCGAACCTACGACCTTCGCATTACGAATGCGCTGCTCTACCAACTGAGCTATATCGGCTTGGGAGGGAACTGCCGGGGAACTACGGGGTGACAAATTATTGAAAACTGCACGGCAAGTCAAGAGGCGTTTGGTCGTCTGCTGATTTTATCAGCGCCCTGCCCGTTCGGGCTGTTGGGTTGCTGCTTTGCCATTGATAAGCTGAATGAAACTGTCTCTTTCTCAGGCGAAAATCCCCCGCACCGGCAGGTGCGGGGGCGAGGGTCAGGCGCGGACTAAATCGTCGCCGTAGCCGATCCATTTGTAGGTGGTGAGCGCTTCCAGGCCCATCGGGCCGCGGGCGTGCAGCTTCTGGGTGCTGACCGCCACTTCCGCGCCAAGGCCGAACTGGCCGCCGTCGGTGAAGCGGGTGCTGGCGTTCACGTAGACCGCTGAGGAGTCCACCTCGCGCACGAAGCGTTCGGCGTTGGTCAGCGAGCGCGTCAGGATGGCGTCGGAGTGCGCGGTGCCGTAGGTGCGGATGTGCTCCACCGCCGCGTCGAGGTCATCCACCAGCGTGACGTTCAGGTCATTCGACAGCCACTCATCTTGGTAATCCTGCGGCTCTACCGGCACCACCTGCGCCGGGCCGGTTTGCAGCAGCGGCAGCGCGTCAGCGGAAGCGTGCAGCGTCACGCCCGCGTCGGCCATCTTGCGGCTCAGCGCCGGCAGGAAGGTCTCCGCAATCGCGCGGTGCACCAGCAGCGTCTCCAGGCTGTTGCAGGCGCTCGGGCGCTGCACCTTGGCGCTCTCAATCACCGTCAGCGCTTTGTCAAAATCGATGCTCTCATCGGCGAACATATGGCACACGCCGATGCCGCCGGTGATCACCGGGATGGTCGAGTGCTCGCGGCAGAGCTTATGCAGTGACGCGCCGCCGCGCGGGATCAGCATGTCGACATAGCGGTCGAGGCGCAGCAGCTCGTTCACCAGCGCGCGATCCGGGTTCTCAATCGCCTGCACCGCCGCGCCCGGCAGGCCGCAGCGCTCCAGCGCCCGCTGGATCACGCTCACGGTCGCCTGGTTGGTGAGGTGCGTCTCTTTGCCACCGCGCAGGATCACCGCGTTGCCGGTCTTCAGGCAGAGGGTCGCCACGTCGATGGTGACGTTGGGGCGCGCCTCGTAGATCACCCCAATCACGCCCAGCGGCACCCGGCGGCGCTCCAGCTTCAGGCCGTTGTCCAGCAGGCTGCCGTCAATCACATGGCCCACCGGGTCATGCAGCTTGCTGACCTGGCGCACATCGTTGGCGATCGCCGCCAGCCGCGCCGGGGTCAGCAGCAGGCGGTCGAGCAGCGCCTCGCTCATCCCGGCGGCGCGCGCGGCCGCCACATCCTGTTCGTTGGCGCTGAGAATGATCTCGCTCTCGGCTTCCAGCATGTCGGCAATCACCAACAGCGCCTGGTTTTTTTTCGCCGTGCTCAACACGGACAACTGGTAAGAAGCCTGTTTCGCGGCCTTACCCATATGCTCCAGCATGGCTACTCCTTAACTGATAATCATATCGTCACGGTGAACGGCCACCGGACCGTACTCATAACCGAGGATATCGTTGATCTGTTGCGAGTGATACCCGGCGATCATGCGCATCGCATCACTATTATAGCGGCTGACGCCGTGCGCCAGGTCGCGCCCCGCCAGGTTGCGGATGCGGATCACCTCGCCGCGCGAGAAGACGCCCTTCACCTCGCGGATGCCTTTCGGCAGCAGCGAGCTGCCGCGCTCCAGCATCGCGGCGACCGCGCCGTCGTCGATGGTGATCTCCCCGGCCGGGGGTGCGCCGAAGATCCAGCGCTTGCGGCTCTCCAGCGGCGTCTCCAGCGCGTGGAAACGGGTGCCGACGGAGGTGCCGGTGATCACATCACCGATCACGTCGGGGCGGCTGCCGGCGGCGATGATCACGTCGATGCCCGCGCGGCAGGCGACGTCCGCCGCCTGGAGTTTGGTGGCCATGCCGCCGGTGCCGAGGCCGGAGACGCTGTCCCCGGCGATGCCGCGCAGCGCATCGTCGATGCCGGTGACTTCGCGGATCAGCTCCGCTTCCGGGTTTTTGCGCGGGTCAGCGGTGAACAGCCCCGGCTGGTCGGTGAGCAGCAGCAGCTTGTCCGCGCCGCCGAGGATCGCCGCCAGCGCGGAGAGGTTGTCGTTATCGCCGACTTTGATCTCGGCGGTCGCCACCGCGTCATTCTCGTTGATCACCGGCACGATGTGGTTATCCAGCAGCGCGCGCATGGTGTCACGGGCGTTGAGGAAGCGCTCGCGGTCTTCCAGGTCGGCGCGGGTCAGCAGCATCTGCCCGACGTGGATGCCGTAAATCGAGAAGAGCTGCTCCCACAGCTGGATCAGGCGGCTCTGCCCCACTGCCGCCAGCAGCTGTTTGGAGGCGATGGTGGCGGGCAGCTCAGGGTAGCCCAGGTGCTCACGCCCGGCGGCGATCGCCCCGGAGGTCACGATGATGATGCGGTGCCCTGCGGCGTGTTGCTGGGCGCACTGGCGCACCAGCTCCACAATGTGGGCACGGTTCAGGCGGCGCGATCCGCCGGTGAGCACGCTGGTGCCCAGTTTTACAACCAAAGTCTGGCTGCCACTCATAATTAGTCTGCCGTTGCGTCTGAAAAGGGAAAGGATAGAGGAGTCTGGGAAGACCGTCACAGCGATCTTTGTAACAGGAGAGACGCGCCATGCCAACAGGCACGGCGCGAAATTAAAGGAAATCAGGGGGAAGCGCAGATCAGGCGCTGAGTTTTACCGGCTCGTCAGCAAAGTGGTCAGCAGGGACCAGCGGCAGCTCCATCTCGTTCAGCATCGCTGCCAGACGGTGGTGGAAGTCGCGTAACGTGGTTTCCAGTTTCTCCTGCACTTCGGGGTCTTTAATCTTCTGGGCTTTCCAGACGCCCTCTTTGTCAAACAAGCCAAACTGGTAAACATAGGTAAAACGCGTGGCCTCGGCCTGGAGTTCAATCCACCAGCCCCAGAACTCACGTTTCTCAGGCGCGGGTTTGACGTTGACACACACGGCCAGGCAATCAAAAAAGAATTGCTCGTTCTGGCACTTTCCTTCCCGCAGATAAGGCCCCAGCGCCGCAAAACGCTTCATTAACCGGCTCTTAGGATGTCCGCTTGGTAATGTCATTTTCTACCTCCTTATGGCGACGATCCTTTTTAACAAACCGATAAAAAATAGCAACTCTATTAACGCATTTTACCCTTCAGCCAGCTGCTCATCTCTTCCATCGCCTGATGGAAACCGCGATAGACCGGCTTTTTGCCGATCTCCAGCAGCTTGCCGTCGCTGGAGGAGGAGACGATCAGGCGCGACTCCTCTTTCGGGCTGAACGGCTCATTCGGCCAGTAGCCGGAGAACATCGGCGTCGGGCAGCGGCGGCCGAGCAGCCCCTGGGTTTTCAGGGAGTAGCGGTTCAGCTCCACCCGCAGCGCGGCATCGGAGGCGGTGCTCATGCCGAGGCGGCTCGCCAGCACATCCATATACATGTCCGGCACTGCCTCCTGCGCGGCGCTGTTGCACATCAGGTTATGCACAATCGGCCCGAGGCAGGCCACGGCACGCAACCGCCGCGGCTCCAGGTAGGCGAGGCGCACCGCCACATTCGCGCCGAAGCGGAAGCCGAGCAGCGACACGCGGGTATGGTCAACCCACGGCACGTTGCCAAGCTGCGCCAGCACCTGCTGGTGCAGGAAGCTGGTGTCCTGCGTCAGTTTCCAGCGGGAGGAGAAGCCGATCGAGGGCATGTCGATGGTGAGCATCGCCATGCCGCGCGGGGCGAAGTAGTCACGGAACAGGCGGTAGTGGTCGCTCTGCATCATGTCCAGCCCGCCGCAGATCAGCACCGTCGGGTACGGCGCTTTGCCCTCGTGCGGCATATGCAGGAAGCCGCTGATCGGCGCGCCGCCGGGGATCGGGAACTCCAGCTCCTTGAGCTGGTAAGGCAGGTGCTGGGAGGCCTCTTCATAGGCGCGGTTCGACAGCACCTCCGCCTGGTCGGCCAGCTCATCCCCTTTCAGGTGCGGGTAGGCCGCGATGCTGTAGAGGTTGGCGGCCATCAGCCAGTATTCGCCGCGCGCCGCCGGGTCGGTGCTCTCCAGCGCTTTTTGCTGCCAGAGCATCGCCTGGTGCGACCACTCATAAATCCAGTTGCCGTTGCGGTAGCCGACCACCGTGTCCAGCAGTGCCTCATCGGTGCGTTCGGCCGGCGACGCGGCGATGCGCGCCAGCACCTCCTGCATCTCCAGCGCATCCACGCCGCGCCAGATCCACATCAGGCGGTTGATCATCCGGTACCAGTGGTGGGTCGCCTGCCCCTCCAGGGCGGACTCGGTGGTGAGCGCCGGGTGGTGGTGCGCACGCTTGACCAGCGTGGAGGTTTCCGGGTGCTTGAAACGGGGTTTGAACAGGATTTCCGACAGATTGGCTTGGGACATGTACAGCCTCCATGATGCAGTGGGCGGCGCGGATGCGGCCGGACATTATCGTGTGAGTGTACCAAATAACGCGGGACAGGGAGCGGGCTGGGTCAATATTGGGGCAGGTGCAGAAACAGAACGCCCGGCAGAAGCCGGGCGCGGGGGTATCACGGGCGGGGCTTAGCGGCCGCCGATCGGCTCAACGAAGGTCACGGCCATGTCCCACGGCTGCTCGATCCAGGTATCCTGCGGGATGTCGACCACGTAGTCGTCCACCAGCGGCTGGCCGGCCGGTTTGGCGAAAATGGTAACAAAATGCGCTTTCGGGTACATCTCACGGATCGCGCGGGCGGTGCCGCCGGTGTCTACCAGGTCGTCGATGACGATAAAGCCTTCGCCGTCGCCTTCTGCGCGCTTGAGCACTTTCAGGTCGCGCTGGTTGTCGTGGTCGTAGCTGGAGATGCACACGGTATCAACATGGCGGATACCCAGTTCACGCGCCAGCAGGGCAGCCGGCACCAGGCCGCCGCGGCTCACCGCGATGATGCCCTGCCATTTGTCGGCCGGAAGCAGACGGTGTGCCAGTTTACGGGCCTGCATTTGCAACATGTCCCAAGTAACGACGTATTTTTCGCTCATAAAATCGTGTCCCAGCCAGCTATAAATTGGCTTAAAAGTATTCAGGGGGGAAAAGGTTGCGCGAGATTATAGAGAGGCAGCCGGATAAAAACCAGTAACAATCGGCGAAAGCCGTGCCTTTTTTCCCGGCCCGGCCCGCGCACCACGCGGGAGAAAGTGATATTCTTCCGGATCCACGCCAGGGGTTTCTGGCGGCGCATTATCAACCTTAACATCCGCAGCACTCACCCTTTTCCGTGCCTGCCTGTACGTTATGCCGGGCCGGAGGTGCTGCCACAGGAGACTCATTGTGTCTGAACTGTCGCAACTCTCGCCACAGCCGTTGTGGGACATTTTCGCCAAGATCTGTTCGATTCCCCACCCCTCTTTCCACGAAGAAGCGCTGGCCCAGCACATTCTGGCCTGGGCCGCTGAGAAGGGCATCCACGCTGAGCGCGATCAGGTCGGCAACATCCTGCTGCGCAAGCCCGCCAAACCGGGCATGGAAAACCGCAAACCGGTGGTGCTTCAGGCACACCTCGACATGGTGCCGCAGAAAAACAACGACACCGTGCACGACTTCACCAAAGACCCGATCCAGCCCTACGTTGACGGCGAATGGGTAAAAGCGCGCGGCACCACGCTGGGCGCGGACAACGGCATCGGCATGGCGTCGGCGCTGGCGGTGCTGGCTGATGAGAGCGTGGCGCACGGCCCGCTGGAAGTGCTGCTGACCATGACCGAAGAGACCGGCATGGACGGCGCCTTCGGCCTCCAGCCAGGCTGGTTGCAGGGCGAAATCCTGATCAACACCGATTCCGAGGAAGAGGGTGAGATCTACATGGGCTGTGCGGGTGGCATCGACGTCACCACCACCCTGCCGTTGCAGCGCGAAACGCTGGCGGGCGGCTACACCACCCTGTCGCTGGTGATCAAAGGGCTGAAAGGCGGCCACTCCGGCGCGGACATCCACCACGGCCTCGGCAACGCCAACAAGCTGCTGGCGCGTTTCCTGTTCGACAACGCCGCCCCGCTGGGCCTGCGCGTGCTCGACCTGAACGGCGGCACCCTGCGCAACGCCATCCCGCGTGAAGCCTCGGCCACCCTGGCGGTGCCGGCGGCGAACGTGGAAGCGCTGACCGCCCGCGTGAACGACTACCAGGCCACGCTGCAACACGAGCTGGCCGCAAAAGAGAAGAAACTGGCGGTGCTGCTCGCCCCGGCGGAAACCGGCGCACTGGCGCTGACCAATGCCTGCCAGGATCGCCTGCTGGCGCTGCTGAATGCAGTGCCGAACGGCGTGATCCGCATGAGCGACGCGGTGCCGGGCGTGGTGGAAACCTCCCTGAACGTGGGCGTGGTGACCATGACGGCGGACGAGGCGAAGATCAACTGCCTGATCCGCTCCCTGATCGACAGCGGCAAGGATTACGTGGTGAGCATGCTGACCGCCCTCGGCCAGCTGGCGAACGCCACCACCACGCCGAAAGGCGGCTACCCGGGCTGGCAGCCGGACCCGCACTCCCCGGTGATGGGCCTGGTGCGCGAGACTTACCAGTCGCTGTTCGGCAAAACCCCGAACATTATGGTGATCCACGCCGGGCTGGAATGCGGCCTGTTCAAAAAGCCTTACCCGGAGATGGACATGGTCTCCATCGGGCCAACCATCACCGGCCCGCACTCGCCGGACGAGCAGGTCCACATTGAGAGCGTCGGCCTCTACTGGCAGCTGCTCACCGCCCTGCTGAAGGCGATCCCTGAGAAGGCGTAACCTCCCCCTTCCCCAGCAAAAAGCGACGCCCCGGCGTCGCTTTTTTATTGGCCGCGCGGCCTGCGTCCACCTCTAATCCCACGGCAATAACAGCTGGCGTTCCAGTTGCGGGTCGAGCAGCGTCACATGCAGCCCCACCAGCCGCACGCTGCGCCCGGCGCGCCGCTGCTCCCACGCCTGCTGCGCCACCGCCAGCAGGTCCGGCAGGTTCAGCTCCGGCCAGACGTGCTCCTGCGTGGTCTGCTGGAAATCCTGGAACTTCAGCTTCACCCCCTGCCGCGCAATCTGCAAATCGGGCCGCACCCGCCGCAGCCGCGCCTCCAGCTCCGGGTAGAGCCGGTCAGTGATCAGCGCCGCGCAGTCATCCCAGTCGCTGATGTCATTGGCCAGCGTGGTCTCGACACCCACCGACTTACGCAGCCGGTCAGCGGAGACCTCCCGCTCATCAATGCCGTGGCTGCGCTCCCAGATCGCATGGCCGAACTTGCCGAAACGCTTGAGCAGGTCAGCCAGATCGTACCGCTGCACATCGGCGCAGGTCAGCAGCCCCAGCTCTTCGAGTCTGGCTGCCGTGACCTTGCCGACGCCGGGGATTTTGCTCAGCGGCAGATCCTGCAAAAACGCCGCCACGCCGCTGGGCGGGATCACAAACTGGCCGTTGGGCTTGTTGAGGTCAGAGGCGATTTTTGCCAGGAATTTCACCGGCGCGACCCCGGCCGAGGCGGTGAGCTGCAGCTCGTCCCAGATCGCCTGGCGGATCTCCCGGGCAATCAGGGTGGCCGAGCCGCTGCACTGTGGCGTGTCGGAGACATCAAGGTAGGCTTCATCCAGCGACAGCGGCTCAATCAGCGGCGTGTAGCGGGCAAAGATGTCACGGATATAGAGCGACGCCTCTTTATAGGCCGCCATCCGGCCGGGGATCACTTTCAGTTGCGGGCAGAGCTTCAGCGCCATCGCCGTGGACATGGCGCTGCGTACGCCATATTTGCGCGCCGGGTAGTTGGCGGTGCTGATCACCCCGCGCCGGTCGGAGCTGCCGCCGATGGCGATCGGGATGTCGCGCAGGCGGGGGTCGTCACGCATCTCAACCGCTGCGTAAAAGCAGTCCATATCGACATGTATGATTTTACGCACCTTCCCCCCCGGCTCCTGCCTTCGTCACTCTGCCCGATGTATACCTGTATAAGTATACAGGCGGAAAGCGCCGCGGCTCAAGCCGCGCGGCTTGCGGCGCGGTGTCATGGATATGTCACTGAAAATGAATATGTTATTTAGCCATCATTACTTTCCGGCCGGCAGCTGCTGTGCTACTCCACCGCCGTACACGTTTCCCTGCCTTGTTAAGGATAAAACCATGTCACTCAGCAAAACGTTATTGATTGCCGCCTCCCTGCTGCTCGGCAGCGCCCCGGCCTGGGCCGCCCCACAGATTATCGCCCACCGCGGCGGCACCGGCGACGCGCCGGAAAACACCCTGCCGGCCATCGATCTGGCGCTGAAAAATGGCGCGCAGGCGGTGTGGGTTACCGTCCAGCTCAGTCAGGACGGTGTGCCGGTGCTCTACCGCCCCTCTGACCTGAGCGCCCTGACGCCGCTGAAAGGCGCGATCTCCTCCTATACCGCCGCCGATCTGGCAAAAACCGACGCCGGCTGGGCCTTCAGCCAGGGCGATCAGCACCCCTGGCGCGGCAAACAGGTGGGCATCCCTACCCTGGCCGACGTATTAACGCGCCACCCGCAGGTGACCTTCTACCTCGACATCAAAACCCCGGACGCCGCACCGGAGAAGATGGCCGCCGCGCTGGCGAAGGTGCTGCACGAGACCCAAAGCCTGGCGCGCATCCGCGTCTACAGCACCGACAGCCGCTACCTCGACGCCCTGCCGCCGGAGGTGCCGCGCTTTGAAAGCCGCGACCTGACCCGCACTACACTGGCGAACATCACGATGGCGCACCAGTGTACGCTCGCCCCTTCCGCCGCCGAACGCTGGTTCGGGCTGGAGCTGCAACGCAAGGTGGAGGTGGTGGAGAAATATACCCTGGGCGAGGCGCGCTCTGCGGCCACGCTGGTCTGGGACAAGGAAGCAGTGGAGTGCTTCCGCAGCCGCGGCAAGGCGCACATCATTCTGTTTGGCGTCAACAGCCCGCAGGCGTTGCAGCAGGCCACCAGCCTCGGTGCGGAGGGGGTGCTGGTGGATGCGCCGTCACACTTCCGCGCCGCCCGCGGATAACCCCGCGGCGTTTACATGTTTATTTCAGGGGGCAGCGGCATCTTGCCGCTGCTTTTTTCTTATTCAGCGATATAGGTTCCAAAAAATATCATTTTCCCCCCATTGCTAAATAACTAATCAGCTTTACTATGAGTCAGCCCCGCTCCGGGGCGGCAAAGGCATACGCCGGGGCGCTCGCCCGCAGGCAACGATGGTTTTTTATAATAAGCAGGAATGATAATGGGCAAAATCGCGCTGATGCTTGCGATGTTTCTCTGTTTGCCTTGGGTAGCCACCCCCAGCTCCGCCAGCGAGCAGGTACCGGTTACGCAAAATATTAAACAGCAATTATTGGGTACACCGGTCTATATTCAGATCTTCAAAGAAGAACGTACTTTAGAGTTATACGGCAAGATGGGGAACGAGTTCCGCCTGCTGGGCGCGTACCGTATCTGCAACTTCTCCGGCGGCCTCGGCCCGAAACGGCGTGAAGGGGATTTCAAAAGCCCGGAAGGGTTCTACAGCGTGGACATCCGCCACCTGAAACCTAACAGCCGCTTCTACCGCGCCATCAACATCGGCTACCCGAACGCCTATGACCGGGCGCAGGGCTATTCCGGTAACTACCTGATGATTCACGGGGAGTGCAAATCCATCGGCTGCTACGCGATGACCAATGCCTACATGGATGAGATCTTCACCTATGTTGACGCGGCGCTGCGTAACGGGCAGGTGAAAGTGGATATCGCCATCTACCCGTTCCGCATGACGGACACCAACCTCCAGCGCCACCGCATGTCCTCTTACTATACGTTCTGGCGCGGCCTGCAACCGGGCTACCGCTACTTCAGTGAGAAACACCTGCCGCCGACGGTGACCGTCGCCAACGGCCAGTATGTGTTTAACCCGGCGATTATCGGCACGCAGAACATCTCAGAGTATGCGTTCACCGAAACGAAATAGCGCGAACTCGCCTGGTGCAATCTTGTGCCAGGTTTCGTTGCCGGTCAGCGGCTGGGTGGCAATCACCGAGACCACATCATTGGGTGTGGTCTGCTGCTGAAAATCGATCTCCACATCCCTGTCGAGCAAGGTCGCTTTGCCGAACGGAGCGCGGCGGGTGATAAAGTGCAGGTTGGTGGAGCAGTAGGCCATCACGAACCGCCCATCTGACAACAGCATATTGAATACCCCCTTCTCCCGCAGCTGATCGGCCAGTGACGCAATAAAGCGGAACACTGACGGCCAGTTGCCGGGCGTGCGTGGGTAGCGCTGCGTCAGCTGGTTCAGTAGCCAGCAGAAGGCATATTCACTGTCCGTCTGCCCGATCGGGCGCAGCGCGCCGGTCTCCAGCTGGCGGTAGCCGGTGAGCTGGCCGTTGTGGGCGTACGTCCAGTTACGGCCCCACAGTTCGCGGGTGAAGGGGTGGGTATTCTCCAGCGCCACTTCGCCGCGGTTCGCCTGCCGGATGTGGGAGACCACGGCGCAGGATTTGATCGGGTACTCCTGCACCAGCCGGGCGATCGGCGAGTTGAAACTGGGCTGCGGATCTTTAAAGGTGCGGCAGCCCAGCCCCTCATAAAAGGTAATGCCCCAGCCATCTTTATGCGGCCCGGTGCCGCCGCCGCGCTGCACCAGCCCGGTAAAGCTGAAGCAGATATCGGTGGGCACGTTGGCGCTCATCCCGAGCAGTTCACACATCGCCTCTCTCCTTCTGTGACAACCGCGGCAACACCCCTCAGCGGCTGCTCATCTCTTTCTCAATCAGCATGATCAGGATGTGAATCACTTTGATGTGAATCTCCTGGATGCGGTCAGCGTAGCCGAAGTGCGGCACACGGATCTCAACGTCCGCGCTGCCGTCCATCTGGCCGCCATCTTTGCCGGTCAGGGTGATCACTTTCATGCCTTTGGCGCGTGCCGCCGCAATTGCTTTGATCACATTGCCGGAGTTGCCGGAGGTGGAGATGCCGAGCAGCACATCGCCGCGCTGGCCCACCGCCTCAATAAAGCGGGAGAAGACGAACTCGTAGCCGAAATCGTTGCTGACGCAAGAGAGGTGGCTGACGTCGGAGATGGCGATCGCCGGGTAGCCCGGGCGGTTCTCGCGGTAGCGGCCGGTGAGTTCCTCGGCGAAATGCATGGCGTCACAGTGTGAGCCGCCGTTGCCGCAGGAGAGCACCTTGCCGCCGGACTTGAAAGCGTCCGCCAGCAGCACGGCCGCCTGCTGGATCGCCGCCAGGTTAGCTTCATCGCTGAGGAAATTGTTCAGAGTTTCAGCAGCTTCGTTCAGTTCGTTACGGATTAAATCCTGGTACATGACAGCCTCTTGATAGCCCGATGGCATGAAAATTCTTCCGCTGTGCAGTGTAGCGGATTGCCCCATGAGCGAGAAGCGTTGTCACGCCCGGCCTGCCCTTTTGGCAACCGGTGCGGTGGGAATGTGAGCCAGATTGTAATTAGCATGTAAACGTATTGCTAAAAAAATAGCCATCATCTACAACCTATACATCATCAACAGGTCAGACCTCCTACAACTTAGGGAGCATTCAAATGCTGGTGCTTACGATTATCGGTTTTCTGGTGTTGCTGGGCGTGCTGTTCTACCACAAGGTGAACCTGACGCTCAGCAGCCTTCTGCTGCTGGCCTATGCCGCCGTACTCAGCGCGGCCGGGGTCTGGTCGTGGTGGGTGCTGCTGCCGCTGGCGCTGCTGCTGCTGCCGCTCAATGTGCTGCCGCTGCGCCGCGCCCTCTTCTCCGCCCCGGCGATGCGCACCTTCAGCAAGGTGATGCCGGCGATGTCCCGCACGGAGAAAGAGGCCATTGACGCCGGCACCACCTGGTGGGAAGGCGACATTTTCCAGGGCGCGCCGGACTGGAAAAAACTGCACAACTATCCGCAACCGCAACTGACGCCGGAAGAGCAGGCGTTTATTGACGGCCCGGTTGAAGAGGCGTGCCGCATGGCGAACGACTTCGCCATCACCCACGAGCTGGCCGACCTGCCGCCGGAGCTGTGGGCCTACCTGAAAGAGCACCGCTTCTTCGCGATGATCATCAAAAAAGAGTATGGCGGGCTGGAATTCTCCGCCTATGCGCAGGCGCGGGTGTTACAGAAACTGGCAGGCGTCTCCGGCATTCTGGCGATCACCGTCGGCGTGCCGAACTCCCTCGGCCCCGGCGAACTGCTGCAACACTACGGCACCGATGCGCAGAAAGATTACTATCTGCCGCGGCTGGCACGCGGGCAGGAGATCCCCTGCTTCGCCCTGACCAGCCCGGAAGCGGGCTCTGACGCCGGGGCGATCCCGGACACCGGCGTGGTCTGCATGGGCGAGTGGCAGGGGCGGCAGGTGCTGGGGATGCGCCTGACCTGGAACAAACGTTACATCACGCTGGCCCCGGTGGCCACGGTGCTGGGGCTGGCGTTCAAACTCTCCGACCCGGAACACCTGCTGGGCGAAACCGAAGAGCTGGGCATCACCTGCGCGCTGATCCCGACCAGCACGCCGGGCGTGGAGATTGGCCGCCGCCACTTCCCGCTGAACGTGCCGTTCCAGAACGGCCCGACACGCGGCAACAACATCTTTGTGCCGATTGACACCATCATCGGCGGCCCGGCGATGGCCGGCCAGGGCTGGCGCATGCTGGTGGAATGCCTGTCGGTCGGGCGCGGCATCACCCTGCCCTCCAACTCCACCGGCAGCCTGAAATCGGTGGCGCTGGCCACCGGCGCGTATGCCCACATCCGCCGCCAGTTCAAAGTGGCGATCGGCAAAATGGAGGGGATCGAGGAGCCGCTGGCGCGCATCGCCGGGAACGCCTACGTGATGGACGCCGCCGCCACGCTGATCACCACCGGCATCATGGCCGGGGAGAAACCGGCGGTGCTCTCCGCCATCATCAAATACCACTGCACCCACCGCGGCCAGCGCGCCGTGATGGACGCGATGGACATCACCGGCGGCAAGGGCATTATGCTCGGCCGCAGCAACTTCCTTGCCCGTACTTATCAGGGCGCGCCGATCGCCATCACCGTGGAAGGGGCGAACATCCTGACCCGCAGCATGATCATCTTCGGCCAGGGGGCGATCCGCTGCCACCCTTATGTGCTGGCGGAGATGGCCGCCGCCGCTGACCGCAACGTGGAGCGCTTCGACCATGCGCTGTTCGGCCACCTCGGCCACATCGGCAGCAATGAGATGCGCAGCCTGTGGCTCGGCCTGACCAACGGCCGCACCAGCCGTGCACCGGTGCGTGACGCCACCGCCCGCTACTACCAGCAGATCAACCGGCTGAGCGCCAACCTCGCGCTGCTGGCGGATATCTCAATGGGCGTGCTGGGCGGCAGCCTGAAGCGCCGTGAGCGCATCTCGGCGCGGCTCGGTGACATCCTCAGCCAGCTGTTCCTCGCCACCGCCACCCTGAAACGTTATCAGGATGAGGGCCGCCAGCAGGCTGACCTGCCGCTGGTGCACTGGGGCGTGCAGGACTGCCTGCGCCAGGCGGAGCAGGCACTGGATGAGCTGCTGCACAACTTCCCGAACCGGCTAGTGGCCGGGCTGGTACGGCTGGTGGTGTTCCCGCTCGGCCGGGCGCAGCGCGGGCCGTCAGATCGCCTTGACCACCAGCTGGCGCAGCTGCTGCAACAGCCCTCTGCCACCCGTTCGCGCCTGGGGCGCGGCCAGTACCTGACGCCGGGCGAAAACAACCCGTTCGGCCAGCTGGAAGAGGCGTTACAGCACATCATTGCGGCGGAGGTTATCCATAAACGGCTCTGCCGTGAAACCGGCAAAACCCTGCCGTTCACCCGGCTGGATCAGCTGGCGCAGCAGGCACGTAAAGAAGGGAAGATTAATGACGACGAGGCGCGTATATTAATCCAGGCGGAAGAGAGCCGTCTGCGTTCCATCAACGTGGACGATTTCGACCCTGAGGAACTGGCAGCCAAAAAGCCGGCCTCATTGACAACAACGCCGCGCCACCCTGAGGCGGCTTAGGGCAAAGACATTACACAGCAACTTTACCCGCAGTAAGCAAAACGGCACTCCTTAGAGTGCCGTTTTTTTTTCGCCGGGGCTGCGGTTACGCTTTGGCCGGGCGCACGCGCTGCGTCAGCCCTTTCAGGAAGTAGCGCATCACCTGGTCGCCGCACGGGCGGTAGTTTTTGTGGCCCGGCTTGCGGAAGATCGCGCCGATCTCCGGCTGCGAGATCCGGAAATCCACTGACGCCAGGATCTCCTGAATGTCGGTGGTTTTCAGCTCGAACGCCACACGCAGCTTCTTCAGGATAATGTTGTTGGTTACCGGCAGCTCGATCTCCGGCACCGGGTGCGACTCATCACGGCCGCGGCGGAAGAAGATCAGGCCATTCAGGAAGTGCGCCATCACGGTGTCCGGGCAAGGCTGGTGGCCCGCCTCCTCCTCTTTCTTCAGATAGCTTTGCACCTGCTCCACGCTCGCGCTTTCACCGGCCGAAGCCAGGATCTCGATGAGGTGGGCATCGCTCAGGTCAAGCATGTAGCGGATGCTGCGCAAAACATCGTTGTTCATCATATCGGTCATTCCTGTTTTTAAGAGAGGGCGGCGTTTAAGGCGCCGGTGCGCATTATAAAAGGATCGCGCCGTGAAACACCTCTTTATTTGCCCGCCCGCCTTTGTTTGGCCGTCTAAGCGTCTTGATTGCCAGACACCGGGCAGATGTTATATTGTCGTTACATCCCTTTCTGAGTATCGGCAAACATCATGAGCGCAGCCCTGATTCCGCAAAGTAAATTACCGGCCCTCGGCACCACCATTTTCACCCAGATGAGCGCCCTGGCGCAGCAGCACAACGCCATTAACCTGTCGCAGGGCTTCCCGGATTACGACGGCCCCGCTTACCTGAAGGAGCGGCTGGCCTTCCATGTGGCGCAAGGGGCGAACCAGTACGCGCCGATGACCGGCTGCGCGGCGCTGCGCGAGGCGATTGCTGAGAAAACCGCCCTGCGCTACGGCTGGCAGCCGCAGGCTGATGCGGAAGTGACCATCACCGCCGGGGCGACAGAAGCGCTCTACGCCGCCATTACCGCGCTGGTGCGCCGGGGCGATGAGGTGATTTGCTTCGACCCAAGCTACGACAGCTACGGCCCGGCGGTGGAGCTGGCGGGCGGCGTGATGAAGCGCATTACGCTGCAACCGCCCGCCTTCCGCGTGGACTGGTCACAGTTTGCTGACCTGATTACCGACAACACCCGGCTGGTGATCGTCAACACGCCGCACAACCCCTCTGCCACCAGCTGGCAGGCCGCGGATTTCGAGGCGCTGTGGCAGGCGATCGGCGGGCGTGAAATCTACGTGCTGAGCGATGAGGTCTATGAGCATATCTGCTTCACCGCACAGGGCCACGCCAGCGTGCTGGCGCACCCGCAACTGCGCCAGCGGGCGGTGGCGGTCTTCTCCTTCGGCAAAACCTACCATATGACCGGCTGGCGCGTCGGGTACTGCATCGCCCCGGCGGCGATCACCGCCGAATTGCGCAAAGTCCACCAGTACCTCACCTTCTCCATCACCACGCCGGTGCAGCTGGCGCTGGCGGACATGCTGCGCCACGAACCGGCCCACTGGCAGACGCTGCCGGCGTTTTACCAGGCGAAGCGCGACCGGCTGGTGCAGGCGCTGGCGGCCAGCCGGTTTGAGGTGCTGCCGTGCGAGGGCACCTACTTCCTGCTGGTGGACTACAGCGCGGTCTCGGAACTGGATGACGTCGCCTTCAGCCGCTGGCTGACTGAGCATGTCGGCGTGGCGACGATCCCGCTGTCGGTATTCTGCGCCGACGCCTTCCCCCACAAACTGGTGCGGCTCTGCTTTGCCAAGCAGGACGCCACGCTGGACGCCGCCGCGGAGCGCCTGTGTCAACTCTGAACCTGACCTTACTGCAACAGCCGCTGACGTGGCTGGACGGCGCGGCCAACCTGCGCCATTTCGACACCCTGCTCGGCACGCTGCACGGGCGCGATCTGATCATCCTGCCGGAGATGTTCACCACCGGTTTTGCGATGCAGGCCCCCGCCAGCGCACTGCCGGAGGCGGAGGTGATCGCCTGGCTGCACCACTGGGCGCAGCAGACCCACGCGCTGGTGGGCGGCAGCGTGGCACTGAAAACAGCGGAAGGCGCAGTGAACCGCTTCCTGCTGGTGGAGCCGGGCGGCCGGGTGCACCGCTACGACAAGCGTCACCTGTTCCGCATGGCCAACGAGCATATGCATTATCAGGCGGGCAAACTGCGCGAGATCATCGAGTGGCGCGGCTGGCGCATCCTGCCGCAGATCTGTTACGACCTGCGTTTCCCGGTCTGGTCACGCTGCCACCAGGATTACGATCTGGCGCTCTACGTCGCCAACTGGCCCGCCGCCCGCGCCGCCCACTGGCAAACCCTGCTGGCCGCCCGGGCGATTGAGAACCAGTGCTACGTCGCGGGCTGCAACCGTGTCGGCAGTGACGGCAACGGCCTGCACTACCGCGGTGACAGCGTGATCCACGACCCGCAAGGCGCGGTGCTCGCCGCCGCCGAACCGGAGGTTCCGGCAATCATTAACGCCACCCTCTCCCTGGAGTCCCTCCAGGCCTACCGCCAGGCCTTCCCCGCCTGGATGGATCAGGACAGCTTCCTGCGCCACGACTGAGGATTCCCTACCCGCAGAAGCGGGCGGGTTCCGGGGAGCGTCATCACGCCCCCCATCCCGGTACAAAACTTGCATCCCTTCTCTTTTTTACTTTCACGGGGGAGAGCCGGATGACCATTACCTTTGTTGCACACCTGAC
The DNA here is from genome assembly GCF_002858715.1 of Chimaeribacter coloradensis. Taxonomy (GTDB): domain Bacteria; phylum Pseudomonadota; class Gammaproteobacteria; order Enterobacterales; family Enterobacteriaceae; genus Chimaeribacter; species Chimaeribacter coloradensis. The sequence goes on from NZ_PJZH01000019.1 coordinate 40,298, forward strand.
GCCGGAACCGGCGCTGTATGGCGCGCTGGCGGCAATGCTGGCGGAGCTGCGGGCGCTGCCGTTGCTGCACCTGCCGGTGAGCCATGATGAGGCGCGGTTCCCTGGCGGGCGGCAGCATATTACCGCCCAGGGGCAGCGGGTCAGCAGCGGGCTGCTGTGGGTCGAGCGGCTGACCGGCCGCGATGCCGGGGCAGAAACACCCTGGGAAAGCGTGCGGGAACGGGCGCAGCGGGAGGATCTGGTGGTGCCGGTGAACCCGGCGCTGATGCCGCACCTCCCGGGGTTTATCGCCGATGCGCAGGCCCACGGCGTGGCGGTGGTCTGTTTGCGGGTGGTGAAACAGAACCAGCGCTATCAGCTGGAGGAGTGGGAGAGCGGCAAAGTGCGCAGCAACGGCTGGATGCAGGACAGCGTCGGCCGCTGGACGGTGGGCAGCGTGGCGCAGCCGGTGATGCGCAGCGGCCAGACCCTGCGGGTGGCGCTGGCAGGCTCCGCGCAGCACCACCATGACGCCAACCCGGCGGTGATGGCGGCGCTCGGTGACGCCGCCGATGCCCTGGCGATGCCCATCGAACTGCTGTTCCTGCCGCCCGGCGTCAGCCACAGCCAGCGCGTGCGGCTGTTACGCAGTGCGGACGGCATCCTGCTGCCGGACGATCCCGCCGGTGTGTGGGAGATGCCGGGCAGCGAGGCGGCCGACTGGGCGCTGGAGCAAAACCTGCCGATCCTCGGCCTCGGCAGCGGGATGAACAGGATGGTGGCGGCGCTGGCGCAGCAGTGCCTCGCCGCCCCACTGCCCTGCACGCTGCCGCTGGCCGCACCGCGCCTCGGCAACCACCGCATGACGGTGCTGCACCGCAGTGCACTGGCGGCAGCGGCAGGCAGTACCCTCACCCTGCGTTACCACCAGCACCACCGGCTTAACCCGGCACTGCTTGAGGATCTGTCGGCGGCCGGGTTACAGGTGGCCGCCGCGTTCGACGACCATGACTGCGCGGCAGTGACGCTGGCCGATCATCCGTTCTTTACCGGCCTGGCCGGGCGGCCGGAGCTGGCTTCCCGCCGCGAGCGCCCGCAACCGCTGCTGATGGCGTTCCTGCAACAGGTGCGCCGGAACGCGCAACAGCAGGCGGTCAGCCACGCGGCAGTGAAGAGGGCCGCGCAACCGGCACATCCGCACTTCTTACCGGGTTGAACAGCAGGTTCAGCAACAGCGCGGCCAGGCAGGACGCGCTGATGCCGGAGTGCAGCAACGTATTCACCCAGCCGGGGAAGCGGTCGTAGAAGGTCGGCATCACAATCGGGATCATGCCGAAGGCGATGGCCGTGGCGACCACCACCAGATTCATGTTGTCTTTGTAGTCCACTTTCGACAGCGTGCGGATGCCGCTGGCCGCCACCGACCCAAACAGTACCACGCCCGCCCCGCCCAGCACCGGCAGCGGGATGGCGGCGACAATCACCCCCAGCGCCGGGATCACCCCCAGCAGCACCAGCAACAGCCCGCCCGCGCTCACCACAAAGCGGCTCTTGATGCCGGTCAGCGCCACCAGCCCGATGTTCTGGGCAAAGCTGCTCTGCGGGAAGGAGTTGAACACCGGCGACAGCGCGCTCGCCAGCATGTCGGCGCGCAGGCCGTTGGCGATGCGGCGGCTGTCCACCGGCGAGCCGACTATCTCCCCTACCGCCATCAGCCCGGCGGTGGTCTCCGTCAGCAGCACCAGCACAATCAGCAGCATCGATAAGATCGCCGGCAGCTCGAACACCGGCCAGCCAAAGGCGAAGGGCTGCGGCAGCGCCAGCAGTGCGCCCGCAGGCAGGGCGCTGAAATGGGCTTTCCCGGCCAGCACCGCCGCCAGCGTGCCGATTGCCATCGCCAGCAGCACTGACATCCGCGCCACTGCCCGGCTGCCCACTTTGTTAAGCAGCAGCACCACCGCCAGCGTAAAGGCCGCCAGCCCGATATTGCCGGTCGAGCCCCAGTCCGGTGCGTTGGCGCGGCCGCCCATCGCCCAGCGCACCGCCACCGGCATCAGCGACAGGCCGATCACCGTGATCACCGTGCCGGTCACCACCGGCGGGAAGAAGCGGATGATCTGCGCAAAAAACGGCGTAATCAGCAGCCCCAGCGCCGCCGAGACCATCACCGCGCCAAACACCGCCGGCAACCCGCCGCCGCCGTTGACGATGGTGACCATGGTCGCCACCCCGGCAAACGACACCCCCTGCACCAGCGGCAGGCGCGAACCGAAGAACGGCAGCCCCAGCGTCTGCAACAGGGTCGCCAGCCCGCTGACGAACAGCGCCGCGGAGATCAGCATCCCGATCTCTGCGGTGCCCAGCCCGGCGGCGGTGCCGATAATCAGCGGCGGGGCGATAATCCCGCCGTACATGGTCAGAATATGCTGCAAACCGTAGGCAAAGGTTCTGCCCAGCGGCAGCCGCTGGTCTTCCGGGCATGGTGAGGCCTGTGGCGCGGTTGGTGTCATGGTCGTACCCTCAGAAAGCGGATTAACAGAAGCCGGTGACGTTCTCCCAGGCTTTTCCGGCCGGGGCGCTCTGCTCACGCAGCACGCTGGCCTCAATCAGCCCATAGGGGCGGTCGGCCGCGAAGAACACTTCATTCGGGTTGTCGAGGCCGAACGGCGAGAGATCCACCGTGAAGTGGTGCTTGTTCGGCATCGAGAACTTCAGCTCGTCGATCTCCGGGTGCGCTTCCAGCACACGCTTGCCCATCGCGTAGAGCGTCTGTTGCAGCGCCAGCGAATGGGTATTGGCGAAGGTCTCCAGCAGCAGCCGTTTTACCTCGCCGTAGACCTCGTTGAAGTCGATGTCGAGGCGGTTATAGCGCCAGCGGGCGGTGACCGCCGTGGCGAGGATGCGGTCGGTCGCGCCTTTCAGCGTGGTGTAGCGATCCTCCATAAAGCCGTGGAACTCCGAGCCGGTGGATTTCATCACCACCAGATCCGTCAGCCCCGCCACGACCCAGGTCTGGTCGCCGTCGAGGGTGACGCAGGCGGTGCGCGTCTCCTGGCCGCTGCGCACAAAGGCGTGGTCATGCCCGGTGCCGTTGACCGCGATGCGCTGCCACTGATACTGCTCGGCCGACCAGTGGCCGCCGCTCACCACCTCATAGTTGCCGGTGAAGTGGCGGCCCAGGCGCAGCAGGAACTCTTCCGGCGAGCGGATGCCGTCCCGCGCAAAGGCGTAGACGGTGTTTTTCTGGGTGTCGGTGGGCAGGCAGTGGGCATTGTCGCCCTCCTCATGCACCGCGCGGAAATCGCCGCGCAGCTGGGAGGTGACGTTCAGGTCATCAATCTCATGGCGCGCGCTGTCGCGGGTCACTTTCACCACCCGCACCTCGGCTTTGCCGTACTGGTTTACCCCTAAAATGATGTTGTCGTTCATGGTCAGCTCCCGCGGTAGGTGGAATAGGCGTAAGGGGCGATCAGCAGCGGCAGGTGGTAGTGCGCCTGCGCCGCGTCGATCTGCACGTCGAGGATGGCGGTGAGGTAGAGCGAGGCCCGCCCGCTCCGGGCAAAGTAACCGCCGATGTCCGCACAGAGGCGATAATGGCCGCCGGGCAGAGGCTCCGGCGTCAGGCCGGTGACGCGGCCGTCGCTGTTTGTCTCACTGCGGGCGATAACCTGCTCCTGCCCGCCGGTCACCTGTGACAGCCAGACGGCGACGCCCGCCGCCGGTTGGCCGAGCGCAGTATCCAGAATGTGGGTGGTGATGGTGCTCATGGCGTAATCAGCTCCTCAAGGCGCAGCAGGGTGATCTGCCGCAACTGTTCCAGGCTCTCCTGCTGCTCCTGCGCTGGGCTGTTCGCCAGGCGGCGGTGCAGGATAGCTAACATCTCGTCGGCGCTGCGCCCTTTGGCGCGCACCAGAAAGACCCGGCCAAACCGCTGCTCATAGGCCAGGTTGCCCGCCCGCAGTGCGTCGGCGGTCTGATCGTCCGGGGCGACGCCCGCCTGTTCGCGGCGGGAGAACGCGGCTTCCGCATTCTGCCCGGCGGCCCGCTCGCCGATGCGCGGGTGGGCGCTGAGCGCCGCCGCCAGATCCGCCCCGTTCCAGCCTTCGGCAGCCTGCCGGGCGGCCGCCAGCAGCATGGCTGGGGAGGCGTAAGGCCGCCCCGCGGCCAGCTGTTCTGCCCAGGCCGGGATCGCCACACAGGGGCGCAGCAGGGCTTCGGCGCGTTCCGGGGAAAGCGCATTAAAATCGTTTAAGGTCATGGTGACTCCTGATGCCTCCGCAGTGAAAAGCTGCAAGAGGCGTGCCGGAATGTAGAAAGGTCAGCCCGGCGGCGCGTCAGCCACTGCCAGCACGGCAGCGAAATAGGCGGACACCGCCAGCGCCACATCCGCCTCGTCCACGGACTCATCCGGGTGGTGGCTGATGCCGCGGTCGCAGCGCACAAACAGCATCCCCACCGGCCAGCGCTCCGCGATGGCGATGGCGTCATGCCCCGCGCCGCTCGGCAGGCTGAGGCTGCGCCCCTGCACAGCCGCCACGCTCTCCCGCAGGTGGGTTTGCAGGGCGGCGTCACAGGCGGTGGCGTGGATGGCGTAGAACTGTTCAGCGGAGAAGCGCAGCCCGCGCCGGGCGGCAATCTGCTCCGCCTCCGAAAGCAGCTCCGCGAGCAGCGCCGCCAGCGGGGCCTCTTCCGGGCCGCGGATGTCCAGCGTCAATTGCACTTCGCCGGGAATGACGTTGACCGCGCCGGGCAGGCAGTGGAGGCTGCCGACGGTGGCGACCCGGTGCTGCCCGCGGGCGGTGGTGATCTGCTCCACGGCCAGCGTCCATTCCGCGGCGGCCGCCAGCGCATCTTTGCGCTGCCCCATCGGCACCGTGCCGGCGTGGTTCGCCTCGCCGGTGAATACGCAGTTAAGCCGCCGCGCGCCGTTGATCGCCGTGACCACGCCCAGCGGCAGGTCAGCAGCCTCCAGGCACGGCCCCTGTTCGATATGGAGTTCGAGATAGCCGCAGAAGGCGCCTGGTGGCCGCGCCGCCTCGCCGATGCGTGCCGGGTCCAGCCCCGCGGTTTCCAGCGCCCGCGCCACGCTGATGCCGTCGGCATCGGTACGCGCCAGCCACTCCGGCGGCCAGGTGCCGGTGAGGCCGCGGCTGCCGAGCAGCGTGATGCCGAAGCGCGTCCCCTCCTCATCCGCAAAGCCGATCACCTCCAGCGCCACCGGCAACCGGCGGCCGGTACGGTGCAGCTCGGCCACCACCTCAATCGCCGCCAGCACGCCCAGCATCCCGTCGTAGTGCCCGGCGTTGCGCACCGTGTCGAGGTGCGACCCCAGCAGCAGCGCCGGGGCGTCCGGCGTCTGCGCCTCATAGCGCCCGCAGACATTGCCGACGCTGTCCTGCCGGACGCGCATCCCCGCCGCCGCCATCCAGGCTGCGACGCACTGGTTGGCGCGCAGGTGCTCCGGCGAGAGGTAGACGCGGGTCAGCGCGCCGGGGGTTTCACTGATCTCCGCCAGCGCCGCACAGCGCGCCATAATGCGCTGGGCGGCGGCGCGGCGCTGTTCTGCGGCCAGCGGCAAGGCGGCAGCGGAATAGTCAGGCATCAGCGGCCTCCTGCCGGGGCGGCGTGTGAAGCGTGGCGATCGTAATGGTTCCAGGCACACTGGAGCGCCTCGCCCTGCGGGGCGCGGAAGCCGAGGCGGTGCAGCACCGCCTCCAGCGCCGTCAGGGTCTGCATCACGCAGTCTTTGCGGGCGTTGTAGCCCATGGTGCCGATGCGCCAGATTTTGCCTGCCAGCGGGCCGAACGAAGTGCCGATCTCAATGGAGAAATCGTTCAGCAGCAGCTGGCGCACCTGCTCGCCGGGGAGGCCGTCCGGGATCATCACGCCGAGCACGTTGTTCATGCGGTGCGCCTGGTCGCCGAACACCTCCAGCCCCATGCCCTGGATCCCGGCCAGCAGCGCGCCGCCGTGCAGCCGGTGGCGTTCGATGGTCTGGTCCAGCCCCTCTTCCAGAATCACCCGGGCGCATTCGCGCGCGGCGAACAGCATGCTGGTGGCTTCGGTGTGGTGGTTGAGCCGCTCCGGCCCCCAGTAATCCATGATCATGCCGAGGTCGAAATAGTTGGAGTAGATCATCTCTTCGCTGCCGTCGCTGTGCTCGGCGGTGCGGATGCCCTCCTCCACGCATTTACGGCGGCGGATCGCCTCCTCAAAGCGCGGGCTGATGGTCACCGGCGAGCTGCCGGAGGGGCCGCCCAGGCACTTCTGCAACCCGGCGGAGACGGCGTCCAGCCCCCAGGCGTCACTCTCCAGGGCGTTACCGGCCACCGAGGCGGTGGCATCGGTGTAGAACAGCACGCCGTGGCGGCGGCAGATCTCACCCAGCTGATCCAGCGGCTGGAGCATGGTGGTGGAGGTGTCGCCCTGCACCGTCAGCAGCCAGCGCGGCTTCACGCGCGTGATCGCATCCTCGATCTGCTGCGGGTCAAACACCTCGCCCCACGGCACCTCAATGGTGTGCACTTCGGCGCGGCAGCGGCGGGCGATTTCACACAGCAGGTGGCCGAAGCGGCCGAACACCGGCACCAGCACCTTGTCACCGGGGCGGATGCCGGAGAGCAGCACCGCCTCGATCCCGGCGCGGGAGGTGCCGTCCACCAGCAGCGTCCAGCGGTTTTCAGTACGGTAGATGCCGCGGTAGAGCGCCATCACCTCGTTCATCATGCCGGTCATCGCCGGGTCATACTGCCCGACCAGCTGGCTTGCCATCGCCCGCAGGACGCGCGGGTCGGCATTGATCGGCCCCGGCCCCATCAGCAGGCGGGCGGGCGGGTTGAGTTGTCCGTAGTGGGTCATGGTTCGCTCCCTTCTGTCGTTATCACCAAACAAGCGTTATCACCAAACAAGCGTTATCACCAAACAGGCACACCGCCGCGCCTCAGGCCTCTTTCAGCCCGCGCACCGATGCGATAAATTGTTGCAGTTCAGGCGTTTGCGGGTGGGCAAACAGCGCCCGGCTTTCGCCCTGCTCCCACACTTTCCCCTGATGCATGAAGATCACGCGGTCACCGACCTCGCGGGCAAAGTTCATCTCATGGGTGACCAGCACCAGCGTCATGCCCTCTTTTGCCAGCTGCTCCAGCACCTTCAGCACCTCGCCCACCAGTTCCGGGTCAAGGGCGGAGGTGATCTCATCACACAGCAGCACTTTCGGGTTCATCGCCAGCGCCCGCGCAATCGCCACGCGCTGCTGCTGGCCGCCGGAGAGGCTGGCCGGCGCATAGTGCAGCCGGTCGCCCAGCCCGACTTTGTTCAGCATCTCCTCGCCCAGCGCCCGGCACTCTGCGGCGCTTTTGCCCAGCACCCGGCGCGGGGCCAGCATCACATTCTCCAGCGCGGTCATGTGCGGGAAGAGGTTGAAATTCTGGAACACCATGCCGATGGCGCGGCTGATTTCCCGCGCCTGCGACGCCTTGTCAGTGATGGTCATGCCGCCCAGCTTGATGCTGCCCTCCTGATACCCCTCCAGCCCATTGATGCAGCGCAACAGGGTACTTTTGCCGGAGCCGCTGCGGCCGATGATGGAAATCACCTCGCCCGCGCCGATATCCAGATCCACGCCCTTCAGCACATGGTTTTTGCCGTAATATTTTTGAACCTGATTAATGGTGATCAGCGGCATGGAATTTTCTCTCCAGATAGTGGCTGTAACGCGAAAGCGGGTAACAGATCAGGAAGTAGCCCAGGGCCACCAGCGCAAAGACTTTAAACGGCTGATAGGTCACGTTGTTCAGCATGGTGCCCGCCTTGGTCAGCTCGATGAAACCGATAATGGATGCCAGCGCCGTCCCCTTGACCACCTGCACCGAAAACCCCACCGTCGGCGCAATGGCAATGCGCACGGCCTGCGGCGCAACCACCCGCCACAGCGTCTGGCCGAAGGTCAGGCCGAGGCAGCGCGACGCCTCCCACTGCCCTTTCGGCAACGCATCAATGCTGCCGAACCAGATATCCACCAGGAAGGCGCTGGTGAACAGCGTCAGCGCCAGGGTTGCCGCCGTCCACGGGCTGACATCAATGCCGAACAGGCCGAGGCCGAAGAAGGCCAGGAAGAGCTGCATCAGCAGCGGTGTGCCCTGAAACAGCGCCGTATAACCGCGCACCAGCCGCACCGCCCAGCGCCGGCGGCTCAGGCGCAGCAGCAGTAACGGCAGCGTCACCAGCGTGCCGCCGAGGAACGCCACCAGCGACAGCAGCAGCGTCCAGCGGGCGGCCAGCAGCAGGTTGCGCAGGATGTCCCAGTCGGTAAATGTCATCATGCCGGCAGCCCCCCAAATACGCGGCGGCCCAGCGCCAGCAGCAGATACCGCATCAGTAATGACAGCAGCAGGTAGCAGAGCGTGGTCACCAGATAGACCTCGAAACTTAAGAAGGTGCGCGACTGAATCAGGTTGGCGGCAAAGGTCAGCTCTTCATACGAGACCTGCGACACCACCGAACTGCCGAGCATCACGATAATGCACTGGCTCACCAGCGCCGGGTAAATCCGCTTCAGCGACGGCGGCAGCACCACCCGCAGGAAGGTCTGCGCACGCGTCAGCCCCAGCACCCGCCCGGCCTCCCACTGCCCTTTCGGCGTGGCCTGAATGCCGGCGCGGATAATCTCGGTGCTGTAGGCCCCCAGGTTAATCAGCATCGCCAGCAGCGCCGCTTCCCCGGCGGTGAGTTTCAGGCCAAGGCCCGGCAGGCCGAACACAATAAAAAACAGCTGCACCACGAACGGCGTATTGCGGATGACCTCCACATACCCGCCCCAGAGGGCGCGCAGCAGCGGCCGGTTGCCGCAGCGGATCGCCGCGCCGCAGATGCCGAGGGCGATCCCGCCAGCCGTCGCCAGCACTGTCAGCTCAAGGGTGGTCAGCAGCCCCGCCAGCAGATCCGGCAGATAGGGCAGCAGGGCCGGGAAATGGAGCTGATAGGTCATGTCTGCTCCTTACGCGCCCAGATCGGCCGGCAACGGTGCCTTCAGCCATTTTTCCGACAGCGTGTTCAGCGTCTGGTCTTTCAGCGCCTCGCCGATCAAGGCATCCACTTTCGCCTTCAGCGCCGGTTCATCCTTGCGCAGCCCGATGTAGCACGGGGAGTCTTTCAGCATGAATTTCGCCACCGGCGCTTTCGCCGGGTTCTGGCGGGCAATGGCTGCCACCACCAGGTTGCCGGTCGCCACATATTTCACCTGGCCGGAGAGGTAGGCGGAGAGCGTGGTGTTGTTATCCTCATACCGCTTGAGCTGCGCCTCTTTTGGTGCCACCCCGCTCAGCACCATGTCCTCTACGGCACCGCGCGTCACGCCGATGCTCTGCCCGGCGAGCTGCCTGGCATCACTCAGGGTTTCGTCTTTCGGGCCGAACACGCCGAGGAAGAACGGCGCGTAAGCGCGGCTGAAATCGATCGCCTTTTCACGCTCCGCATTTTTACCCAGGCTGGAGATCACCAGATCCACTTTGTCTGTTTGCAGGTAAGGCACGCGGTTGGCGCTGGTCACCGGCACCAGTTGCAACTTCAGTTTCATCTTGTCGGCCAGATAGTGCGCCATGTCGATGTCATACCCCTGCGGCTGGAGGTCGGTGCCGACTGAGCCGAACGGCGGGAAGTCCTGCGGCACCGCAACCCGCAATACGCCGCGCTGCTGGATCTGCTGCAACTGGTCAGCCAGCGCGGCCGACGCCTGCATCACCAACAGGGCGGCCCCTGCCAGGGCAAGAAACGATTTTCTGAATGTCATGAGCATATCTCCGGGGTGCGAAAGATGAAACAATAGATTCTTATGAAACCTATCCTGCAACGAATGTGCCAGAAATCACCCGGCGTAACGCGGTGGCGTGATCCCACGGCAGCGCCCTGATTGGCAGCAAACCGCGGAGGGAAAAAGCAGGAAAGAAGCGGGAGGGCCAGCGCGCTGCCCTACGGCAGCGGCGCGTTAATCAGGTGCAGCGTGGCGGTGCAGCCGCACCATGCGGGTGCAAAAACTCAGCGCTGTTCCAGTTCGTCGAGGTCGCCGTAGAGGCCGGCGATCTGGTGGATGCGCTGACGGCCGTCTGCCAGCAGGTGGTGCAGCAGCGCGTTGCTCAGCAGGTTGGCGAGGCTCATGGCGGCGGAGTAGGCATCAAAGGCGGAGACGCTGTCCAGCGGCGCGGCCAGGTGCCAGCGCGCCAGCGGCAACAGCGACGCCGCCTGCGGCTCGCACACCAGCACCACCGGCACCTGTTGCGCCTGGAGCTGCGCCAACAGGGTGCGCACCGCCCGCGGGCGGCGGCGGAACGCCACAAAAATCACCACATCGTCCGGCGTGAGGTCTACCAGCTCCTCCGAGAGCGTCTGCCCCGGCTGCGGCACCAGCTGCACGCCGGGGCGGATCTGCAACAACTGCTGGCGCAGGTGCAGCGCCACCGGGTAGCTGTTGCGGAACCCGATCAAACAGACGCGCCGCGCCGCGCCCAGCGCCGCAATCACCGCGCCGAATTGGCGCTCGTCAATCTGGTTAACCCACTGCGTCAGGTTGGCCATCTCCTGCTTATAGTGGCGCGCCAGCAGCGTGTTGCCCTGCACCGCGTCGCGGGTGTCGGTGAGCGGCAGGCCGCTCTGGCGCAGCGCCCGCACTTCGTCACGCATTGCGCGGTAACTCGGGTAGCCGAGCCGTTTGAACAACCGGCTGACGGTGGCCTTGGAGACGCCGCTGAGCCGCGCCAGTTCGGCGCTGTTGTAGCTCATCAGGTGGTCAGGGTGGGCGAAAATCACCTCCGCCACCCGCTGCTCCTGCGGGGTCAGTGCCGCATAGTGGCTGCGTAACCGCTCATCAATCTGTTTCATCGCACCTCTGCAACCTCTGTTTCACGCTGTTGCAGGCAAGGTAACAGGCAACCCGGCAAAGTGGAACGCCTCTTGCTTGATTTCGGGTTATGAATCCGCCCCTTGCCGGGGCAAACAGAGGAACCGGCATGATAAACAGTAACTGCGCCCCGCTCGGTATGGCCGTCACCCCGCATCATCTCGCCAGCCAGAGTGCGCTGGCGGTGCTGCGCGACGGCGGCAATGCCATTGAGGCGATGGTCGCGGCCGCCGCCAGCATCGCGGTGGTCTACCCGCATATGAACGGGCTGGGCGGCGACGGCTTCTGGCTGATTGTGCCGCCGCAGGGCGACCCGATCGCCATCGACGCCAGCGGTGCCGCCGGCAGCCTGGCCACGCCGGACCGCTACGCCGGGCAGGCGCGCATCCCGCACCGCGGGCCGGGCGCGGCGCTGACGGTGGCCGGGACGGTGGGCGGCTGGCAGGAGGCGTTGCAGGTGAGCCGCGAACTCGGCGGCGAGCAGCAGCCGCTCGACCGGCTGCTGCGGGACGCGATCCGCTACGCGGCGGACGGCATCCCGGTGACGGCCTCACAAGAGGCGGCCACCCGCAGCAAATACGCGGAGCTGGCGCACTTCGCCCCCTTCGCGGAGGTATTCCTGCCCGGCGGTGAAATCCCGCTGTGCGGCAGCCGTTTCACCCAACCGGCGCTGGCGCGCAGCCTGTCGATGCTGTGTGAAGAGGGGCTGGAGAGCTTCTACCGCGGCACGCTGGCTGACCAAATGGCCGATGAGATGGCGAGCTGCGGGATGCCGGTGACGCGCGAGGATCTGGCGGCGTACCGCCCGGTGCGCCGGGTGCCGCTGCGGCTGCAACACAGCAAGGGCGAGGTGTTTAACCTGACGCCGCCGACGCAGGGGCTGGTTTCCCAGGCGATTCTTGGGCTGACTGACCGGCTGGACCTCACCCACAGCGAGGAAGCGGAGACGATCCACGGCATCGTCGAGGCCACCAAGCTGGCGTTTGGCCTGCGTGACCAGTTTATTACCGACCCGCGCCAGATGACGCAGGACGCCCAGGCGCTGCTCGACCCAGCCTGCCTGGATGCGCTGGCCGCCCGCATCGACCCGCAGCAGGCGGCCGCCTGGGGCAAAGGCAAAGGGCCGGGCGACACCGTGTGGCTCGGCGTGATGGACAGCAGCGGGCTGGCGGTCTCGTTTATCCAGAGCATCTACCATGAATTCGGCAGCGGCGTTTTGCTGCCCGGCAGCGGCATCCTGTGGCAGAACCGCGGGGCGTCGTTCAGCCTGGAGCACGGCCACCTGCTGGCGCTGGTGCCGGGCAAGCAGCCGTTCCACACCCTTAACCCGGCGGCGGCGCGGCTCTTTGATGGCCGCACGCTGGTCTATGGGTCGATGGGCGGCGATGGCCAGCCGCAGACGCAGGCGGCGCTGTTTGTGCGCCATGTGGTGCAGGGCAAGCCGCTGCAACAGGCGATCAGCGCCCCGCGCTGGCTGCTCGGCCGCACCTGGGGCGACAGCTCCGACTCGCTGAAACTCGAAGGGCGGTTTGACGCCGCCACCGTGGAGAGCCTGCGCCAACGCGGGCATGAGGTGGAACTGTTGCCGGACTACAGCGAAGCCGTGGGCCACGCGGGCGCGATTGTGCGCCACACCAACGGCATGTTTGAGGGGGCGTTTGACCCACGCAGCAACGGCAGCGCCGCCGGTTTCTGACCAAGGAGAAAAAAATGCGTACTGATCCCCCCGCCGCCCCCGACTGGGCGGCTTATTTGCAACAGATGGAAGCGATTCTGGGCCTGGCGCTGGACGACGCACGCCGTGAGGAATTGCGGGTGCAGTTCACCCGCATCGCCGCGATGGCGGAACCGCTGATGGCGCTGCCGCTCGACCAGCGGCTGGAGATGGCGGGGGTGTACCGCGCATGAATGCCCTGCTGACTGGCCCGATCGCCGGGTTACGCACCGCGCTGCAACAGGGCGAGGTCTCTGCGCGGGAGATTGCCGCCGCCACGCTGGCGCAGATTGACGGGGCGAACCCGGCGATCAACGCCTTTACCCAGGTCACGGAGGAACGGCTGCTGCGCGAGGCCGACGCCCTCGACGCCCGGCGCGCCACGGGGGCTGAACTGCCGCCGCTGGCTGCCATCCCTTATGCGGTGAAAAACCTGTTTGACGTCGCCGGGGCGGTGACGCTGGCAGGCGGGCGGCTCTTCAGCCGGCGCCCGCCCGCGCAACAGGACGCCACCGCCGTGCAGCGGCTGGCGCAGGCCGGGGGCATGCTGGCCGGGATGCTGAACATGGACGCCTACGCCTACGGCTTTACCACCGAGAACAGCCACTACGGCGCGACCCGTAATCCGCGCGACCTGAGCCGCATTGCGGGCGGCTCCTCCGGCGGCTCCGGTGCGGCGGTGGCGGCCGGGCTGGTGAATTTCGCCCTGGGCAGCGACACCAACGGCTCGATCCGCGTGCCCGCCTCGCTGTGCGGCATCCTCGGCCTGAAACCGACCTTCGGCCGGTTATCGCGCCACGGCAGCCAGCCGTTTGTCGCCAGCCTCGACCACATCGGGCCGATGGCGCGCCGCAGCGCCGATCTGGCGGCGGTCTATGACGCCTTACAGGGGCCGGATGCACAGGACGCGTTTCAGGCGGATGAACCGGTGAGCCTGACCGCACCGACGCTGGATCGCGGCCAGCACGGCCTGCGCACCGCGGTGCTCGGTGGCTTTTTCGCCGACGAGTGCGATGACGACGCCCGCGCCGCCGTGGCCCGGGTGGCGCACGCGCTGGAAGCCCAGGCGGAGATTGCGCTGCCGCACGCGGAACTGGCGCGGTCTGCCGCCTTTATCATCACCGCCTCAGAGGGCGGCAACCAGTATTTGCCGCTGCTGCGCACCATGCCGGAGCAGTTTGAGCCGCTGTCACGCGAGCGGTTGCTGGCCGGGGCGATGGTCCCGGCGGCGTGGTATGTGCAGGCGCAGCGTTTCCGCCGACACCTCCAGCAGCAGGTGCGGCCGCTGTTTGCGCAGTGGGACATCCTGATCGCCCCGGCGACGCCCTGCTGCGCCACGCCGGTCGGGCAGGAGAGCATCCGCATCAATGGGCGGGATCTGCCGACCCGCGCCAGCATGGGGATGCTGACGCAGCCGATCTCCTTCCTCGGCCTGCCGGTGGTGACGGTGCCGCTGACCACCGCAAACGGGTTGCCGATCGGCGTGCAATTGATTGCCCCGCCGTGGCGTGAGGATCTCTGCCTGCGTGCCGCCTGGGCGCTGGAGCAACAAGGGGTGGTGCAGGCCACGGCGGGCATCGCCGGGGAGCGGCTGGGTGAGTGATTTTTTTGACCGGGGAGATGTGATGAAGAGTGAACATATTGATCGTCCGGCGATTCTGGCGGAGCTGAATGCCGCCTTCTATCGCTATGAGCAGGCGCTGATCGGCAACGACATCGCGGTGCTGGATGAGCTGTTCTGGCATGACGCGCGCACGGTGCGCTACGGTGCCGGGGAAAATTTGTATGGCATTGAGGCGATCCGGGATTTCCGCCTGCACCGCCCGTCACAGGGGCTGATGCGGACGCTGGAGAACACCACCCTCACCACCTTCGGCGAGGATATGGGCATCGCCTGCACCGAGTTCCGCCGCGAGGGCAGCACAAAGATCGGCCGCCAGACGCAGACCTGGGTCAGGTTGCCGTGCGGGTGGCGGATTGTGGCGGCACATGTGAGTGTGATGGAGGGGTGAGGTTTCAGCCCCGTCGGGGCTTCCCCGCTTTTTTAGATTGAGGGGGTGTGGCGTTGGTATAGGCGGGCTTTTTAATGGGGATCGGGGGTTGCGTTGGCATACGCCCGGCATCTTTCCGCGGCCCCGCTGCCGCCACCGCGCAAGGGGCGCGTAGGCGCGCGCCCCTTGCATCCCCGCGCCTTGGGTGATCTGGCTGAATCATTGGCCGCTCCCGCGGCTTCCCTCGTTGCGCCTCCGGGCTGATCGGGCCGGTACAGACACGCTCCCAGCGTGGCTGTACCTCTCGCGGGCGTCCTGCCCGCTCACCCGGCCCTGCGTCTCCACTCGGCAATGATTTTTACGCCCCCACCCCCTCTGCAAACCTGCGGGTATGTAAGGAAATAGTAGGTGGGGGAGTTTGTTAGTACTGTGCGCTTGCCCGGCCCTGTGGCGGCATTCGGCGGGGTTTTTATGCCCCACTTCCTCTGCAAACCTGCGGGTACGTAAGGAAGGTGCAGGTGGGGATCTCTATAGATGCTGTGCGCTTGCCCGGCCTTGCGGCTGCATTCGGCGGGGTTTTTATGCTCCACTTCTTCTGTAAATCTGTGGGGATGTAGGGAAATGGTAGGTGGGGGAGTTTGTTAGTACTGTGCGCTTGCCCAGCCCTGCGGCTGCATTCGGCGGGGGTTTTATGCCCCACTTCCTCTGCAAATCTGTGGGGATGTGGGGAGATTGGAGGGGCGTCAGCCGATCAGGACTTTGGCGAGTTTGCGGACGGCGTTGAGGGCGTGGGGTTCGGCGCGGCCGCGGAGTTGGGCGTCGCGGGGGCGCCAGTCCAGGGTGGTGAGCTGGTCCGCCAGGGCCGCGCTGGCCGGGTCGCCGCCGAGCGGGACTTCAAACGGGTAACCCTTGAGATCCGCTGTGACCGGGCAGCAGAGCATCCGGCCGACGCGGCGGTTGTAGGCCTGTGCACTGATCACCAGCACTGCCTGGTGCCCCGCCGCCAGGCGTAACCACACCACGTCACCCGCGTCCGGTACGTATTCAATCATTCCCGCTCCTTGCCGGTGTCACCCGGGTTAAATTCAGGGTGAAGGTTCTCCGGCGTCACCTGTTCCAACAGCACCGCCAGCGCCAGCGTCTTCTCCGCCCGCTCGATGAGAATCCGCCCTTTGTTGTCCAGACTCATCTCGACCTCATCCTCCAGCCGCAAATGCGCCGCCTTCATTAATTCCGCCGGAATCCGCACCGCCGGGCTGTTGCCCCAGCGTTTGACCGTCTGTCTCATCTGTTGTCATGCCCGCTTATGTCTCTACATTGTAGATACAGCGTAACATCTGGCTTGCCATGTATCAACAATGTATCTACATCGGGCAACAATCAGTTTACCTGATAAAAATCGATATCCAGCCCGGCCGGGCGGCGGGTGCCGCTGGCGATAAACAGGCTCTCCGTCAGCCAGCGCAGGCGATCGCTGTAGATCTCAAACTGCGGCGTGGTGCGGAAATAGATCTCACCGGGCGGGATCTCACTGAAAAAGCTGAGATCGTCCTCAAACAGCCGGGCGCGCCAGTCGGCCGGGATGCGGCGCAGGCCGTTGTTCTCGATGTAAAAACTGTCACCGTCCTCGGTTTCAATCGCGTAACGGGCTGACAGGCGGCAGAGGCCGTGGGCATCGATGATCTGGCTGTCTACCCCGCCCGGCAGCACCCGGCCGCGGATTGCGCCCGACAGTGTGCCGGAGAGGATCGGGATCAGCTGGCGTTTGCCGAATTCAGGGGAGCGGCTGACGATGGTCGGCGCGCCGACGGTCAGGTTCAGGGAAAAACGCAGGGTCAGTTCGGGGGTCATAACCGTTCCTTGGTGGCAAATCAGACGCCGGGCGAGGCTCGCCCGGCCGGGGAAAACAGTAGCCGGAAGTCCGGGGCGACCACAAATCTTTCCTTGTGACGCAGCTCATAAATCAGACACGCCGCCCCGGACGCCCACATCATGCCCGCAGGTTAGCCGGGAAATCTGCCGGTAACGCGCTGGCCGGGCAGTTGATTACCGTGTCGTCATTCTCGCCGCAGTCCCGCACAAAGGTGATGGTGGCGAACTCGTCGATCACCTCCGTGGGGTACGCCGGGCCGGCCTCACGGCAGGCTTCCATCTGCGGGATGTGCTCGTTCTGGAAGCAGACGGTTTTCTCCGGGTTATTGATGACCCAGCGCGGGAAGAAAATGGTGCCGTGGAATATCCTGTCACCCAGGTTCACGATCAGGCTGACGTCGGTGCCGGTGGGCTCTGTCCAGGAGATTTTGTAGACGTCACGGGCAACGCGGACGATATAGGCGTGCTGGTCTTTCACCCAACGGTTGCCGACGATCCCGCTGTGGATGCGGTAATCCAGCGTGGTGGCATTCTTGACGTAGATCTCGTAGTTCCAGCCGTTGTCGTAGGTGTAGACCAGGTGTTTGCCGACAAACCCGCTCAGATCTTGTTTATCAAAAGTGTTCATATACGCCTCCTTGGTTGATAAACGTACCTTAGATCTTTATCAGGCCGATGAATAACGCTATTTTTAGCCCATACCTATCGAAAAAGTGGATGAATTATGAATAAAACCACCC
Organism: Chimaeribacter coloradensis; assembly: GCF_002858715.1. GTDB lineage: Bacteria > Pseudomonadota > Gammaproteobacteria > Enterobacterales > Enterobacteriaceae > Chimaeribacter > Chimaeribacter coloradensis. The sequence continues at coordinate 57,485 of NZ_PJZH01000019.1, forward strand.
TGGAGCAGTGGGCGCTGTTACAGAGCGTCATTGACCACGGCAGCTTTGCCAATGCGGCGGAGGCGGCCTGCCGCAGCCAGTCATCGGTGAGCTATAACATTTCGCTGTTGCAGCAGCGGCTGGGGGTGGATCTGCTGGTACCGGAGGGGCGGCGGGCGGTGCTGACCCCGGCCGGGGCGATTTTGCTGGCGCAGGTGCGGCCGCTGCTGCGCGCCTTTGAGTATGTGGAAGCGCGCGCCGCCACCTTGCGCACCGGCCGCCGGGCGCGGCTCGATCTGCTGGTGGACACGATTTTCCCGCGTTCAAGGCTGTTCCCGGTTTTGCGGGCGTTTCAGCAGGCACACCCGCTGACGCAGGTTCACCTGACCGAGGTGCTGAACAGTGAAACAGAGCGCGCCGGGGAGCGGCAGGCCGATCTGATGGTGCTGTCACGGCGGCAGGATATGGCCGGGCGCGGGCAGTGGCTGATGAATATCGATTTTGTGGCGGTGGCCCACGCCGATCACCCGCTGCACCGGCTGCCTGCGCCGCTGAGCGAAGAGGATCTGGCGCGCTACCCGCTGATCCGGATCCTCGACCGCGAAGCCGCGCATGATGACCCGCTCTCCCCCGCCGAGTTCTGGACATTTTCCACGGTAGAAGCGGCGATAGAGGCGGTGACCTATCAGGTCGGCTACGGCTGGTTGCCGGAGGAGCGCATCGCCCCGCAGCTCGCCGACGGCAGCCTGAAGATCCTTCCGCTCGGCCACGGCGAGCGCCGCGCCACCCCGCTGCATTTGATCGTCCGGCGCGACATCACGCCCCCCGACGAGGAGGTCGCGACCTTGATCGCCATGTTTCGCGACGGTTTGCCGGGGTAGGAGCCGGCGCATTTTAGCGGGTAAAGAAGTGCAGCTTGCTACAGGAATAAGAATGATTGCCGAGCAGAGGTGGCAGAGGCGTAAACATCATCGCCAAGTAGAGCCACAGGGCCAGCCAGCACACAGAGCATAAAAATCCCCTCCCCTACTCTTTCCTTACATACCCGCAGGTTTGCAAAAATGGTGGGGGCGTAAAAATCATTGCCGAATGGAGCCGCAGGGCCGGGCGAGCATGCAAGGCGTACCAATACCCTCCCCCTACTCTTTCCTTACATACCCGCAGGTTTGCAGAAATGGTGGGGGCGTAAAAATCATTGCCGAATGGAGACGCAGGGCCGGGCGAGCGGACATGGATGTCCGCGAGAGACGCCCATGACAGGGACTGTCATTAGCGGCGGCCCGATCAGCCCGGAGGCGCAATGAGGGGACACGCGGGAGCGTGCAATGATTCAGCCGGGGCACCCAAGGCGCGGGGATGCAAGGGGTGCGCGCCTACGCGCCCCTTGCGCGGTGGCGGCAGCGGAGCCGCAGAATGAATGCGGGCGTATGCCAACGCAACAACCCCCGATCCCAATCAAAAAGTCCGCCCAAGCCAACACAACAACCCTCGACCTAAACGAAAAGCCCACATGCAATGTGCTCCCCCATTAAAGCCCACCGCTCAGGTCAAAAAATGCGCCAATACCATTAACCCCACAGACACATTAATCGCCCCGCCGATGCGGGTAGCAATCTGCGCGAACGGCATCAGCGCCATGCGGTTACCCGCCGTGAGGATCGCCACGTCACCGGTGCCGCCCTGGCCGCTCTGGCAGCAGGAGACGATCGCCACATCGATCGGGTGCATGCCGATCTTCTTGCCTACCAGGAAACCGGTGCCCACCAGCGCGCAGACGGTGCAGACAATCACAATCAAATTCTGGATCGTGAAGGCGTCTACCAGCTCCTGCCACGGGGTGATCGCCACGCCCACTGCAAACAGGATCGGGTAGGTCACCGCGCTGCGGAAGAATTTATACACCATCTGCGACCCCTGCTGGATACGCGGCGACACGCCGTTTGCCAGCTTCACCGCCACCGCCGCAAACAGCATCCCGACCGGGGCCGGCAGGCCGATAAAGCGGTGACCGAGCATCCCCACCATATAGAGCAGCACCGCCAGCAGCGCGCCGCAGGCCAGCGCGTTGACGTCCGGCCGCCCGGCATCTTCGGTCATGTCCGCCATCCGCCCGCGGCGGCTCGGCATCAGCGTGCCTTCGCCGGTCAGGTGCGGGTAGCGCTTGCCGAGCTGGTTCAGCACCCCGGAGAGCACAATCGCCGTCAGGCCGCCGAGCATCACAATCGGCAGGATGCGCCCCAGCGCCACCCCTTGATCCATATGCAGAATTGCCGCGTAACCGATGGAGAGCGGAATCGCCCCCTCCCCTACCCCACCGGCCATGATTGGCAGAATCAGGAAGAAGAAGGTCTGGAACGGGTCCAACCCCAGCAGGTAACCGGCCGCCATGCCGGTCACCATACCCACCAGCTCACCGCACAACATCGGCACGAAAATACGCAGGAAGCCCTGAATCAGCACCTGGCGGTTCATGCTCATGATGCTGCCGACAATAATGCAGCAGATATAGAGGTAGAGAATATTGGTGGATTTATAAAAGCTGACGGTGGCTTTTACCACCACGTCCGGCAGCAGGCCGTAATGCACCAGCGCCGACGGGATAAAGGTGGCGCAGATTGCCGCGGCCCCCAGTTTGCCCACCAGCGGCAGCCGTTTGCCGAACTCGCCACAGGCAAAACCGAAAAAGGCCAGGGTCGCCACCATCACCACGATGTCACCCGGCAGTTTGCCCGCCAGGCAGTCGATCAGGATCAGGGCACCGGCCAGCAGGAACAGGGGCAACGGGATGATGCCGACTTTGTAGGTGTCCATGATCTGCCACCACTTTTCACTGCGGCTCATCTGGGTGGCGTTTTTCTCTTTCAGCGCCAGGTAGGCATCATCGCTCGTGCTCATCGGTTTCCCCTTTTTGTCATTGTCGGGAAAGGATAGGGAAAGCGCCCCCCGCCCGGTTGTGAGAGTGTTCAAAATTAAATCGGTGGGTTAATGGGGATAATGGTTTCTATGGTGTTAATGCAAATTTTTACAGCAGGATTACAGGGTTTGTGGTGGTTTCCGGCCCGAGAGCAAAAAGGGGATAACGCCGCCCTCTTGTTAATGGTAGGTTAAACAAATGTCTCAATCCGCAAATCCTGGCCTGCATGACCGCTGACAAGCCCACACTCTCCTTTCAGATCAGGCTGTTCCTCAGCCTGGTGGCATTCTCCTGTTTGCTGCTCGGGCTGGTAGGGTTTTACCTTTACCATACGCTTGATCAACAACTGCACCGCGACCTCGGCGCCCGCGCGCGGGTACAGGCGCGGGAGATCGCCCAGATCCCGTCGCTGGTGGAAGCCCTCCAGCGGCATGACGTCGCCGCGCTGCGGCAGATCGGCGACCGGCTGCGGGCGCAGAGCGATGCGAGCTACCTGGTATTTGGGGACAGCCAGGCGCGCCACCTCTACCACTCGGAACACCCGGATCGCGTCGGCACGCCGATGGTGGGCGGCGACAACCGCGAGGTGTTGCAGGGGCAGACGACGATTACCGTGCGCCAGGGCGGCATCGGGCTGTCGCTGCGCAGTAAGGCCCCGGTGCGGGATGCGCATGGCAGGGTGATCGGCATTGTGTCGGTGGGCTACCTGGCGTCGCATATTGCGCAGCTTAACGCCAGGCAGGTGTCGCAGATTATCGGCGTGGTGGCGCTGCTGCTGCTGGCGCTGTTCCTCTTCTCCTGGGCCTTCTCGCGGCGGCTGAAGCGGCAGATGTTCTGGCTGGAGCCGGAGCAGATCGGCCAGTTGGTGCGCCAGCAGACGGCGCTGCTGGCGGCAATTTATGAGGGGGTGATCGCCCTCGACCCGGCGCGGCGCATCATCGCCATCAACCAGGCGGCGCGCGACATGCTGGCGATCCGGGTGCCGGAGGCGACGCTGATCGGGCGGCCGGTCGAGGAGGTGATCCACGCGGTGCCCGATTTTTTCCACGCCCGCGAGGAGGATAACCGCCACGACGAGATCTGCCGCTTCAACCAGCGGCAGGTGATCGCCAACCGGGTCACCATGATCGACGGCGAGGTGCCGCAGGGCTGGGTGATCAGCTTCCGCGATAAAAATGACATCAACACCCTGAGCAGCCAGCTCAGCCAGGTGACGCGCTACGCCGACAGCCTGCGCATTATGCGCCATGAGCAGCTGAACTGGACGGCGACGCTGGCCGGGATGCTGCACATGAAACGCTATGACGAGGCGGTGCGCTATATCGAGGCGCAGTCGGCGGGGTCACAGGCGCTGCTGGATTTCCTGTCAGCCCGTTTCCCCTCCCCTGCCCTGTGCGGCCTGCTGCTGGGCAAATTTGCCGCCGCCCATGAAAAAGGCGTTCTGCTGACCTTCGACCCGGCCTGCCGCCTGCACCAGCCGCTGAGCCGGATCGGCGAAAGCGAGCTGATGTCGATCCTCGGTAATCTGCTGGATAACGCCGTGGACGCCAGCCTCACCGCCACCCCGCCCGGCCGCGAGGTGACGCTCTACCTCGCCGACAGCCATGATGAGCTGGTGATTGAAGTCGGGGATCAGGGCAGCGGCATCGCCCCGGCGCTGCGGGCGTCACTGTTTGAGGCGGGCGTCACCAGCAAGCCGGAGGGCGACCACGGCATCGGCCTCTATCTGGTGTCGCGCTACGTGAGCCAGGCGGGCGGCCTGATTGAAGTGGCCGACAACAGCCCGCGCGGCACGCTGTTTTCCCTGTTTATTCCTAATCCGCCACCGGTGGCGATAACCTGAAGAGAAACCGATGATGGACGATCTTAACCCGATGGATGCCCTCAGCCCGGCCGGTTTTGCCCCGCTGGATGTGGTGATCGTGGAAGATGAGCCAGCGCTGGCGCGGCTCCATGCTGATTTTATAGAGCAACATTTCGCCCTGCGGGTGGCGGGCATCGCCGCCACGCTGGCCGAGGCGCGGCGGCTGATTGCCGCGCACCGCCCGCGCCTGCTGCTGCTGGACAACTTCCTGCCGGATGGCCAGGGCATCGCGCTGCTGGAGACCCCGCAGCTGAAAAACAGTGAATGCACGGTGATTTTCATCACCGCCGCCAGCGACATGCACACCTGTAGCCAGGCGATCCGTGCCGGGGCTTTTGACTACCTGATCAAGCCGATCTCCTATAAGCGGCTGCGCAATTCGCTGGAGCGCTTTATGCAGTTCATCCATACCCAGCGCAGCTTCAAAGTGCTCGACCAGAGCAACGTTGATGCACTCTATAATTTGCAGGCGCGCCGCCCAGCGGACGACGCAGGCGCAAAAGGGATTGAGCCGAATACCCTGGCGCTGGTGAAGGGGCTGTTCGCCGACCGGCCGGAGATCGCCTGGTCGGTGGATGAGATTGTCGCGGAGAGCGGCATCAGCAAAACCACGGCCCGCCGTTACCTGGAATTTTGCGTGGAAACCGGCTTTGTGCAGATTGAAATGCAGTACGGCAAAATCGGCCACCCGCGCCGTTTATACCGGAAAACCGGGGTCGCGGCCCAATAATATGCCCGGCGCAAACAGTGATATATTCTGTCTGCGCCGGATTCACCGGGCTATTTGCCGTAAAATGTGGCTGCCCCCTGCCGGGAAATAGCCGGTGCACTCCCGGAAATACCTCTTTGTCAACCTTCATCGTTTAGCCGTTGCTGCCTCTGGCTTTTTACGTACCCGGAGGGCGGAAATTCGCCCGTTATGCGCACGGTGATAAGGGGAAATATCTTTCATTTCCGTCACAGAATAATATCCTGTGCGTACTCTCTGCCTATTTTCCCGGCCGGGATTCAGGGTTGTCAGGGATTCTTATTGTGCTAGGGTATAGGGCGTTAATTTTCAGGCTAAGCCGCGGATAATTAGCGATTCCGCGAAATGTTTAGCGCCGACTCACTATTTCCACCCGCGAGGAATTCCCTATCGCATGGCAATAAAACTGGAAGTCAAAAATCTCTATAAAGTATTTGGCGAACACCCGGAACGGGCGTTTAAAATGATTGAAGCCGGCCACACCAAGGAGCAGATATTTGAGAAAACCGGGCTGACACTGGGCGTCAAAAACGCCAGTCTGGCCATTGAAGAAGGCGAAATCTTTGTCATTATGGGCCTCTCCGGCTCCGGCAAGTCCACCATGGTGCGCCTTCTCAATCGTCTGATAGAACCGACCCGCGGCGAAGTGCTGATTGACGGCGAAGATATTGCCAAAATATCGGACAGCGCCCTGCGCGCCGTGCGCCGGAATAAGATCAGTATGGTATTTCAGTCTTTCGCGCTGATGCCGCACCTGACGGTGCTGAATAATACCGCCTTTGGCCTGGAATTGGCCGGTGTGCCGGTGGCTGAGCGCAATGAAAAAGCGCTGGACGCACTGCGCCAGGTCGGGCTGGAAAATTATGCCCACTCCTACCCGGATGAACTCTCCGGCGGGATGCGCCAGCGCGTGGGTTTGGCGCGGGCGCTGGCCAATAATCCCGATATTTTATTGATGGATGAGGCCTTCTCCGCCCTTGACCCGTTAATCCGCACCGAGATGCAGGATGAGCTGGTGAAATTACAGGCCCGCCACCAGCGCACCATCGTCTTTATTTCCCACGATCTGGATGAGGCGATGCGTATTGGCGACCGGATCGCGATTATGCAGGGTGGCGTGGTGGTGCAGGTCGGCACCCCGGATGAGATCCTGAATAATCCGGCCAACGACTATGTGCGCACCTTCTTCCGCGGCGTGGACATCAGTAACGTGTTCAGTGCCAAAGATATTGCCCGCCGCCGTGCCGTGACGCTGATCCGTAAAACCCCCGGCTTCGGCCCGCGTTCTGCGCTGAAACTGCTGGAAGAAGAAGACCGCGACTACGGCTATGTGCTGGAGCGCGGCCAGCGCTTCGTTGGCGTGGTGTCGTCAGACTCACTGAAGCAGGCGCTGAAAGCCAACCTGCCGCTGGAGAGCGCCCTGCTCACCGACCCGGCCCCGGTGCCGGCGGAGATGCCGCTCGGTGAGCTGATCTCCACGGTGGCGGCCGCCCCGTGCGCGGTGCCGGTGGTGGCTGAGGATAATCAGTACGTCGGCATTATTTCCAAAGCCATGCTGTTGCAGGCACTCGACAAGGAGAGCAATGCCAATGCGTAACGCCCCTCATTCTGACATCACCCATCACGCCCAGGCTGCGCAGGATACCGCTGACCCGTGGGCAGCGTCATCCCAGGCCGACGCCGCCCCGCAGGGCAGTGACACGCTGCTGGATCCAGGCATCGACCCCTGGTCAGCTGACAACGCCTCCGGCAGCCACGCGGCCACCGACGCGGCTTCGCAGGCGGCAGGCGGCACGGACTGGCTGAACGCCGGGACGCAGGCCGCGCCGGAACACTTCTCGCTGATGGACCCGTTCCATCAGGCCTGGCTGCCGCTTGACCACTGGGTCACGGTGGCGATCGACTGGCTGGTGCTGCATTTCCGCCCGCTGTTCCAGGGCATCCGGGTGCCGGTGGACTTTATTCTCAGCCATTTCCAGCTGCTGTTGCAGGGGCTGCCCGCGCCGGTGGCGATTCTGATTTTCGCGCTGATCGCCTGGCAGTTTGCCGGGGCCGGTATGGGGATCGCGACGCTGGTGTCACTGGTGCTGATTGGGGCTATCGGGGCCTGGTCACAGGCGATGGTGACCCTGGCGCTGGTGCTGACGTCGCTGTTCTTCTGTGTGCTGATTGGCCTGCCGCTCGGCATCTTCCTCGCCCGCAGCCCGCGCGCCTCGAAGGTGATCCGCCCGCTGCTGGACGCGATGCAGACCACCCCGGCGTTTGTCTACCTGGTGCCGATTGTGATGCTGTTCGGCATCGGTAATGTGCCGGGCGTGGTGGTGACCATTATCTTCGCCCTGCCGCCGGTGGTGCGGCTGACGATCCTCGGCATTCATCAGGTGCCGGCCGATCTGGTGGAGGCGGCGGAGTCCTTTGGTGCCAGCCCGCGCCAGATGCTGTTCAAAGTGCAGTTGCCGCTGGCGATGCCGACCATCATGGCGGGGATTAACCAGACGCTGATGCTGGCGCTGTCGATGGTGGTGATCGCCTCGATGATCGCCGTCGGCGGGCTGGGCCAGATGGTGCTGCGCGGCATCGGCCGCCTCGATATGGGGCTGGCCTCCGTGGGCGGGCTGGGGATCGTGATCCTGGCAATCATCCTGGATCGCCTGACGCAGTCGCTGGGGCGCGATCGCCGCAGCAAAGGCGCACGCCGTTGGTACACCACCGGCCCGGCAGGCCTGCTGACCCGCCCGTTTATCCGCAACGCCTGATTGTTTCCCTCCCCGGCGGGCGTTCCCCGCCGGTAAAATCCCATAATGAAGGAGAGCACATGAACTATTGCCGCCTGTGGGCCGCGGCCCTGAGCACCAGCGTTCTGGCATCCGGCGCGTTTGCCGCCGATCTGCCGGGCAAAGGCGTGACGGTGCAGCCGATCCAGAGCACCATCAGTGAAGAGACGTTCCAGACCCTGCTGGTGAATAAAGCGCTGGAGAAGCTGGGGTATGACGTACAAGAGACGCGCGAGGTGGATTACAACGTCGCCTATACCTCTCTCGCCGCCGGTGACGCGACCTTTACCGCCGTGAACTGGGCACCGCTGCACGATGATATGTACCGCGCCGCCGGGGGCGATAAGGTGTTCTACCGCGAAGGGGCCTATGTGACCGGCGCGGCGCAGGGTTACCTGATCGACCGCAAGACCGCGGAGCAGTACCACATCACCAACGTTGAGCAGATGAAAGACCCGAAGATCGCCAGATTGTTTGATGCCAACGGTAACGGCAAAGCGGACATGACCGGCTGCACACCGGGCTGGGGCTGTGAGGCGGCGCTGAATGCGCAACTGGAGGCGTACGGCCTGAACGCGACGGTGGATAATAACCAGGGCAATTACGCGGCGATGATTGCCGACACCATCACCCGGTATAAAGAGGGCAAGCCAATCTTTTACTACACCTGGACGCCTTACTGGGTGAGTGATGTGCTGGTGCCGGGCCGCGACGTGGTGTGGTTGCAGGTGCCGTTCTCGGTGGTGCCGGGTGAGAAGAACGGCACCACCGAATTGCCGAACGGCAAGAATTACGGGTTCAAGGTGAATACCATGCACATCGTCGCCAACCGCGCCTGGGCGGAGAAGAACCCGGCCGCCGCGAAGCTGTTCGCCATCATGAAGCTGCCGCTGAAGGACATTAACGCGCAGAACTCCGCGATGCACGCGGGGAAAAATAGTGAGGCGGAGATTGAGCAGCAGACGGATGGCTGGATTGCGGCGCACCAGGCGTTATTTGATGGATGGGTTAAGGAGGCGGCAGCGGCCGCTGGTTGATCACTTTTTTGGTGGTTTTTTGGGCGTGCCGGTGAGCGTATTGGCATATGCGGCCTTTTTAATTGGGAGCGAGGTTTGTTGCGTTGGCCGTTGGCATACGCGGTCTTTTTAATTGGGATCGAGGTTTGTTGCGTTGGCATACGCCCGGTGTCTTTCTGCGGCTCCGCTGCCGATATTATGGGTAGGGGGGCATGTTTCGGTTGTTCATGTGTATTTGCCTACCCGACTCTCATTGCCTCAACCGAGCAGGGCCTGCCGGCGCGCCGGCCCTGCACCCGCGCGCATTCGGTGCCCCGGCAGAATTATTGCCCGCTCCGCGGGTTCCCTCCAGCGTCCTCCGGGCTG